>NZ_PQIA01000024.1 GCF_003385235.1 Amycolatopsis circi
CCCGGCCGGGTCGGTTCGGCCGTCGGTGCGGGCCCTTCGGTCGGGATGGGCTTTCCGGGGTGGGTGCTGGGCGGCGGTTCGGCGGGCGGGGTGCCGGTACCGCAGGAGACGGCAGCGACGGTCACAGTGATCGCTGGTGCGCCGGGGGTTTTGACGGTAATGGTGCCGGCGGTTGCTTGTGGTCCTCCGGATTTGCCTGGGGTGACGGTGAGGTTCCCGGTGGAACGCGTCGGGGCCTTGACGGTGGTGACGCCGTTGCGGCAGGTTGCTGAGAACGGGCCGACGCTGGTGGTGCCGACTCGGACGCTGGAAACCGTTGCCTCGGCGAGTCCGGCTCCGGCGCGGAGGCTGATGCCGCTGGCGACCACGGCGCCGCTGGGGGAGGAGACGGATCCTCCGCCGGTCTTGACGCTGCCGCTGCTGGAAACCGACGGCGCAGGGCCGAAATGTTCTCCACCGCTGACGGTGATGCCGGATGCGCTCGAGCCGGAGCCGGCTGCGAGTGCGGCGGGTTTCGCCGTCAGCGAGGTGGTTCCGACGGCGACGCCGAGGACGAGTGCGCTGACGCCTGCCCCGGCCAGTGCGAGCCGGACTGCACGCGGTTGTGTGGGCATTGTTTCTCCTTCTTGGGTGGGATCAACGGATGAGGACCGGAGTGCCCAGGGGCACCTCGGTGGCCAGCCGGTGCAGTGCGTCGGGAGGGACGCGGACGCAGCCGTCGCTGGAGCGGGTGCCGAAGACTTTGGGGTCGGGCCAGGTGTGGATGCCGGTCGTCCCTGGGCCGCCGCCGTAGGTTTCGTGACTGGTCGAGTGGATCCCCAACGGGAGGATCACGGGACTGTAGGCCTGTTTTCTGTCGGTGAGGGACGCCATCACGAACGTCCGGCCCGCTGGAGTCGGTGCGGATTCCTTGCCCACTCCGACAGTCCAGGCGGCGACCGTAGTGCCGTCGTGTGTGAGCGTAAGCCGGAATGCCGCCCTGTCTACTTCGATCCGGTAGGGAGTCCGGGTGATTGCCAAGGCGGAGTCTTGGGTGGATAGCCATCCGACCGATCCGTTCGGGCGGGACGGCAGCAGGACCTGGACCCAGCCGTCTTCCCTTGCTACAACGGGAACCCAGGTGTCGGAACTGATCTCGTGCGCAGGCAGCATCGCGAGCGGTGCCGCGCCGGGAGCGCGGTAGACCGGGACCGGTCGCAGCGGATGCACGACTGTTCCGTCCGGCGCATCGCGGTCGTTCACGTCTCGCGGTGCGGCGGGGATCGTGGCGTAGGTCGTGGCCTGAGGGAGCGACTCGGGGCGCGATACAGGTTGAGGCGTGATCGGTGGCGCGGTGTGTTGTGCCGGTGCGGGGATGCCTTCGCCGGTCGCCGACGGTGCCACGTCCAGGACGTTGTTCACGGAGATCGCCAGCAGCAGCCCGCACGCGAAACCTCCGGCCACGAACAGGAACCGGCGTGTCCAGGTGTGCAGCGGCGACGGGTGTCGGGAGAAAGGCGCGGGCATCGGGCCTCCGGTGGCGGGATCGGGAAGGGAGGTGGTGCGGGCCAGCCCCCTGACCGGGCCCGCACCACCGGTTCACTTCGCGGCGAGCGCCGCGACGAAACCGCGGTCGGGAGTGCCGACCCCGGTGACGTTGTCCCAGCCCGGCCCGCTCTGGAGCGTCTGGGGTCGGGTGTCGAAGTCGATCAGGTACTGGCCCTGCTGGCTCGGCACACCGGTCCCCGGCAACGTGTGCATCGTCGGACTGAATATGCCAGCCTTGACGGGCGTGACGTCCTTGATCCCGGCTCGCAGCGCGTACAGCGACGGGGCCAGCAGTCCGCCGCGCGCACCGCGTACCTGCTGGGCGTCGGCTGCCAACCCGGCGACAACGGGAGCGGCGAGTGACGTGCCGCCGAAGGAATACAGGCCGAACTGGTCCTGCCGTGTCTGCCCGACCAGGAAACCGGTGTAGGAGTCGGCCAGTGCAGCGATGTCCGGCACTGCGCGGTGTCCGTGGCTCGCCGAGGCTGGGACGACGCCCTCCTGCCAGTCAGGAGCGCCATAGAGTGCGGAGGAACCGCCCCCTGCACCGCCAGCGAAGGATCCGTCGGTGTTGCGCTGAGGGATCCACTTCCCGCCGGAGAGAGTGTTCCCGGCGTTCTCCCAGCCTGTGACCACAACCGGCTTGTTCTGCTGGTTGAGGCCGACGGTGGTGCCGCCTACCGCGGTCGCCCACGGGCTGGAGGACGGGAAGCTCGCGGTCGCTGCTCCGGTGACGCCGGCGTTCGTTCCGGCGTCGCCGGTCGAGACCACGATGGACTGCCCTTGGATGGCGGCCTGCAGCGCGATCGAGTTGAACTGGTCTCGGACCGCTGGGGCCAGGCTCCGTTCACCGTCGGCGTTGCCCCAGGAGAACGACAGCACGTCCGCGGCGTTCTCGTTGACTGCCTTGACGACCGCGTCGTACAGCCCGCCGAGGCAGGTCTTCGCGGCGTAGTACCGGATCTTCGCGTTGGGTGCGATGGCATGGGACGACTGGACGTCGAGCGCCTGCTCGCCAGCCCACCCGTCGGCGTCGCACTTCTGTTGATCGGTGAACCCGCCATCAGGCAGAACCGCGGTGTACTGGCCGGGCTTCAACTGGGGAATTCCGGTTTGGCCCGCCGCCTGGTTGGCGTCTTGCGCGACGGTGTTCCCGTTGTAGGCCCCGACGATTCCGATGGTGGTGCCGGATCCCTGGTCGCCGGAGCCGAGGCTGTACATGGCGCGCAGGGAGGTGCCGGTGTAGCCGCACAGCGAGTTCGATTGTGCGCCGGACGGGTACTTTTGCGGGACGTCGGTGTTGTTCTGCTCGCCCCACCAGCGCGCGCAGTGCTGGGCACTCGGGGCGTGCGGTGCGGTGTGCTGCGGGCGGATTGTTTGGCCGCTGTCGTCCAGCCCGATCACCGTGCTGACCATGCCGCGTAGCGCGCGGGGAATCGTGACCGGGTTTTCGGGTGCGGTGAGCGTTCGCGCGAGTCCGCTGATTTTGGTGCGGTATGAAGCGAGGTGCGTGCCGAAGGCGCGTTCGAGATCGCCGGTGGTGCCTTCGATGTCGACGAACATTCGGTTTGTGCTTGTGTCCTTCACTGTCAGGCCTGCGTGGGCAAGCCAGTCCCGCACCTGGCGTACAGAGTCGTCGGTCGGCCCGAACCGGTCGGTGAATTGTGCAGCGGAAAGGAAATGCCCGCGCTGGCTGCTTCCTGGCCTCGACACGTCGGCGGCAAGTCGTGCTGCGCCACTGGGATCGCGCAACGCCAAGGCGACTTGCACGCGGCGAACGTCTGAGGTGTCGGCGTTGCCGACCTTCGCCGAAGGCGTTGCCCACTCGGGAATACTGCCGGATAGGGCGCTGCGGTCGTTGTTCGCGTCATGGGTTCCGTCGGCGATCGCAGGTGCGGCGACAGCCGACGAGAGCGCCAGCGCCGCGGCCAATGCCGCGGTGGGCGGAGAAAAACGCATGAGTGTCCTTAGGTTGGTTTTGTGGCACGACAAGGTCGCGCCGGTTACGGCGCTGACGATGAACTGAGGAGAAAGTGATGCTGCCCGGCGATTCGCCGACAGGCACGGCACAGTAAGAGTCCATTGAGGACTGAAACTGCTGCTTTCGTGGTGCGCTGGGTTGGGTGAGAGCGAAACCAAGCCCGGTTCGCGGCGGCCCTCGGGGCGGGCCGCGTCCGAATGCCTGTCGGTCGGCGCGGTTCAGGTGGTTCGGTATCTCGGCGACGCAGTCAGGGCGCGGAGGGATGATTGAGAACGTGCGATCCCTCGGTGCGTGAACGTGCGTCGCCGGCACGACGTCAGTCGGCACGACAACTCCCGTGTCGGCGGCCGTCCGGCCAGTGCGCCGCACCCTCCCTGATGCGGCGGCCGTGGCGGCCAACTCGGTGTAAACCTACCCGCTGACCAGACTTTGTCAACAGGTGAATTCAATATGGGTTAGCGTGGGCCGTCAGTCTTCGTCGGTTGCCTTCTGATCCCGCGAGATGGCGGACAGAATCTCGATCAGCGCTTGCTTGTTGTCGGGGGACGAGTTGTCGAGAGCGGAGCCGATCTCCCGGGCCTGCACGCTTTGCAGGCCGATCTCGTTCATCAGCTCGAGGATGCGCCAGTCCGGTGCGGCGAGTTTGGTCTCCGTGTCGGGAAAGCCTGTGATCTGCTCGGCTGGCGTGGCGGGATCGAGCGCACGCGCGTCGATGCGCCAGTAATCGGCGAAGCCGTTCACCTCCGACGCACGTGGCATCGGACGGCGACCGGCCCGTAGGTTGTTGATTTGCTGACGGCTGATCGAGATCCCGCGATGCTCCAGGAGCCAGTCGGCGATCGCCTGGGCGGACGCTCGCTTCGTCCGCAGTTCGGCCGCGCGCGCCGCGATGAACTCCGGGTCGGTTACCGGCGTGCGATCGGCGTCGTAGTGGACGAACGACTCGTGGTCCAGCAGGTGCGTGAGGCGGCCGGAGAAACCGTCGAACCCAAGCAGCGTCCGGTACAGCGCGGTCTGCTGCTCGGCGGTGCGACGAGGGATCGGCGAATCGCCTGATCCGCGTGCGCTACCGCCCTGCTGCGCGCGCCGGTCGTTCATCTGGTCCCCTCGGTGCTGCTTGACAAGCACTGCTGTGTCGATACGCTGGCTCGTGTCGTGACAACACAGCGAGTCAAATCTCTCACGACCAGCCCTCCTTGACAACAGCTGAAGTCGTCGTGCCCTCCAAATGGAACGCGACGCAGGTCAGCGACGTCCGGGAGATACAAGATGGACACTCTGTCCGGCGGCACCGCCGCTGACCGGCACGCACCGGGAAACGCAGACTCGCTCCGCGCCAGGTTCGGTTTGGTGGCTCCGATCTTGGGCGCGTCCGGCGGCGTCGGGGCGAGTGTGGTCGCCGCTGCGCTCTCGGACGCGCTGCAGTTGGCCGGGTACTCGGTGCTGCTCGCCGACACCGCGGGTCCGGTTCGGTCCGGGCTCGGGCGGGCCGCCAGAGCGGACGGCCCGGTGGTCCGGGTGCCGGAGCCGACTGCGCGCGTGCGGTTCTCCTGGCGTGCGCAAGCGCTCGTGGGCCGGGTCGAGGACCCCGGCACAAGCCGGTCAGTCGCGCCGTCCTTGTGGTGGCTTCCCGGAGACCACCGCGTGCAGGCGACGGTTGTCGACGTCGCCGGAGACGCTTGGGAAATCGCGTCGGACGTGCGGTTGGGCACCGGTCGCTGGCTGGGCCTCGCTACGTGTCCACTGCTGGTCCTACGGCCTACCGTGCCGGGTCTGGTTCAAGCGGAGCAGGTTCTCGCTCGCCTCGAACCGTGGGTGTTGCGGCGGATGATTCCGCCGATCGGGCGACTGGTGGTCGTAGGTGCACGGCGATGGCCTCCGCGGGTTGCGGCGACCGCTGGGTACCGGGTCAGTGTGTTGTTGGAGAGCGCGGTCTTCGTGCCGTACGAGCGTGACGTCGCCACCGCCGGGATTACCGCCGACGTCACGCCGGACAAGATCCGCTCCGCTCTTTCTCCGCTGCTGCGCCAGTGGCGGACGGCGGGATGGCTGTCGCCTCCTCCTCCAGGGCGAAAGACCCCGTGATTTCGCGGTAGCTCGCCCTCGTCGTTTGAAGCCCTCCCGCTTCCCGCACCGGCCTCGTCCGGTGTGCCGAGCAGGGAGTCGCGATGCTCAGCCATGTCGTGTGGGCGTGGATCGTCCATCTCGCGGATCTTCCGAATCCGGACCCGGAGAAGCCGCCGGGAGCCGACCAGATCCTCGGGCTCGTCGGCAATGTGAAGTGGGCAGCCGGGATCGCTTTGCTGGTCGGGTTTTTCATGGGGTTGGTGGTGTGGGCAGGCGGCCGGTGGGTCGATCACCACCGCGCAGGCAAGGTCGGCCTGGTCATGATGCTCTGCGCGGTCGGCGGTGCTCTGCTGTACGGCATTGGCTGGACCGTCATCAACGGCTTCGCGGGTGCGGCACGATGAACAGCGACATCGACGACCGTACGCGCACGCGTGCCAGGATCCGTTTGCTGGCAATGGTGTTCGTCGGACTTGCGGCCATTGCAGCGTTCGTGGTCATCGCGCACACCCGGACCTCGCAGGCGACGCTGTCAGACCCGCCCGGTGCCGTGCTTCCTGGGCCGGGGCAGTTGCCCGGCGATCCGGAGTCGACGCTGGCGACGCGCCCGATGACTTGGTTGCCTGCGGAGGCGGCGCAGCCCCACCCCCAGAGCCCGCGAACGGCCGGACCGCCGATCGTGCTGCCGTCCCCGTCGCAACGCGCTGGATGGTGGATTCCCGACGGCTTCCCGCCGACCGCGGAAGGCGCACTGGCGCAACTGGCGGCCCTCAATCAAGCCGGGCTGTCCGGAGGAGATCCCGAAACCTACGACCGGGCCTACGCACAGTCGGCCCTGCAAGGAGCGCCGTCGGTTGCCGATGCGGGGTTGCACGTGCTGCTGCGGGAGTTCCGCAAGGCTGCCGGGATCGCCGCGGGCGAGATAACCGACGGACTGACCGTGCGTTATGAGGTGACCCACGGGCTGATCAAAGGCACTGCCGACCAGGGCCGTTACGTGGTCGCGTGCACCCTGGGACAGTTTTCCGTCGACTACCAGGGCCAGGGCATGAGCGTCGGAGTCGGGGATTGCCAGGCGCTGCGGTGGACCGGAAGCAGTTGGCGGATCAGTCCCGGACCCCGAGCGGCTTACGCCCCGTCGGCATGGCCGGGCACCAACGAATCCGTCGATGCTGGCTACCGGGCGCTGGGCGGTGCGCGGTGAACCCGATCGACTGGCTCACCCAGCTGGGAACCCTGGGCAAGCTGGCCGGCGGCGTCGCCAGCAAGGGACTGGCGGTCGCCGCCGGGAACGTGTTCGACTCCATCATGCAGGGCCTGTGGGGGTCCGGGCTGACCGTGCTGCAGCTTGTCCTCGAAGGCGTCGACGCTTACTCCCGGTTCACCGTGTCCAAAACGGACGGGCCGATCGGCGTCGTGTGGCCGTTCATGCTGTGGATCAGCGGTGTTCTCGCGTTGGGACTGTTCTTCTGGCAGATCATTTCGGCGGTGCTGCGCGGAGGGCGAGGGTTCACCCGCCTTGTGCTTGGACCTATGCAGTACTGCGTGGCCCTCGCGGTGTCAGTCGGGATCGTTGCGGCATTGCTGGCTTCGGCGGACGGGCTCACCACGTTCCTGCTGGGCTACGGCCTCCACAGCGACCGGTTCGCCGACGCGATGCACGTCCTGAACTTTCCCGACACTGTCTCCAAAGCGTTGAACGCGGTGATCCTCGGCGTCTCGGCCGTGCTGGGAACTTTCCCGGCCGGGTTCGGCATGGCCTTCGAGATGATCCTGCGGCAGGCCGGAATCGACGTGATCGTCGCGACGATCCCGATCCTCGCTGCCGGACTGCTCGCCAACACGACCTCGCGCTGGTTCTGGAAAGGCGTCCGGGGCCTGCTGGCACTAATCTTCCTCAAACCCGCGATCGCACTGGTCATCGTCATCGGCGTGGCCACGGTCGCTGGCCGGCAAGGCCTGTTCGGGTTGCTGTCCGGGATTGTGACGCTGCTGCTCGCGCTGTTCATGCCGATCGTGCTGTTCAAGCTGTTCTCCTTCATCGACCCGAACGCGGGCGGCGATCTCCGCGGCGAGATGTCGGATCTGGGCGCGGACACCTACGGGCCGGACAGCCTGCCCGCGAACCAGCTCGGGAACATGTTCGACAAGCTCAAGAAAGCTTGGCAGGACTGGAGATCAGGCTCTGGGGACGACGACGGCGACGAGGACAACGCGCAAGAAAACGCGAACGACGAACGCTTCGATGCTGCCGACTCCGAACCAGACTTCGAACCTGAGGACCACGAACCCGACGACGAGGAAGACGAGCGAGACGAGGAGCAGGATTCGGACGACGAATCCGCCGAGGACGACGCTTCGCCTGCCGACGACGTTCTCCCGCCTGTAGTCGACGCGGTCGAGGATCCAGCAGAAGAGGTGGTGCCGGACGACGATCCGCAGGACAACGACGATGACGACGACCACGGCCCAGCCGAGGAACCGGTGGTCGAATGAGTACCGGCACCCGGCTCTACACCGGACTCGGACACCGAGAACACGACGGCTGGCTGCTCGGCCTCCGCCCGGCACAGGCCCTCGCCTGCGTACTGCTCGCCCTGCCCGTGATCTTCCCGTTGGCCGGGGGACATCTCGCCGGAGCCCTGGCGACTGCCATGGTCTCCGTCCCCGCGATCGCATTGATCGTGGTTCCCGTCCGCGGCCGTCCGGCGGCCCGGTGGCTCTTCGACTGGGTGCTGTTCCAAGTCGGAATCGCGTTCGGCTGGTCGCGCTGGCAGTCCCGAGCCGCCACCGGAGCAGCGGTCGACCCGGCTCTCCCGGATCTGCCCGGCACCCTCGCGCGGTTGCGGTTCCCCGACGGTCCGCCGATGCGCGACCTCGGCCGGATCTGCCTGATCCACGACACCGGCGAAGCCCGTTGGGGTGCAACTGCGAAGCTGACGCACCGCGGAGTCGGCATGCTGTCCGACGCGCAATGCCAGCGACTCGCCAACCGTCTGGGAAACCTGCTCGCGACGCTGGCGCACCGCGAGGTCGTCGACCGGATGTCGCTGCTGGTCCGGACCGTGCCCGACACCGGTGCAGAGTACGACGCGTGGCGCTCGGTGCATGAACGCGTGGACGCACCTGCTGCTGCACGCCGCGCGGAGCGCGAGTTGGACCGCACAGTCGGAGCTGTCTCGGTCCGGCACGAGGTATTCGTGACCTTCACCGGCCCGGAAGCCGCGCTGCGCCGCCCGGCCGCAGCCGCCGGCGGCGGAACCGACGGGCGGGCTGTCGTCCTGTACCGCGCTCTCGACGGCCTCACCGAGTCGTTGCGCGCGCTCGGCGCGCAGCGGGTGACCTGGCTGTCCGGTGCCGGCTTGGCCGAAGCGATCCGGACCGGCTTCAACCCTGGCTCCGCCGGCTCGCTGAACGCTCGGCGCTCCGGCGTCGCGTGGGCCGCGGCCGGTCCCGGCCAGACGCCGACGCCCAGCGCGCGGGTCTACCGGCACGACGGATTCGCCACCGTGTCCTATGCCGTGCTGATGCCAGAATCCGGTACCACCTTCGGTTCTCTGAGCGGCCTGCTGGCGGTGCGCACAGCCGGGGAACGGCGCGCCCTGGCAATCCACTACGAAGCACTTCCTCCTCGCCGTGCTCGCAGCGCGGTCCGGGCAGGCAGGTTCCGCGCCGGAGCGGTGCGGGACTGGAAGCGCTCCAAGGGTTTCAGCGCCGCGGCGTCCGAGTCCCGCGCGGCTGCGGGCGCGCGAGCGCAGGAGCAGGCCGTCGCCGCCGGACACGGGCTGGTGCGTTTCGCTGCCGCGACTGCGATCACGGTGCCGGGGGAGTGGAGCGTGGAGGACCACGCCGCGCGGATGGAGAACGACATCGCGGGGCGCTTCGAGCTGCTGCGCCTGGACCTTGCGCAGGACGCGGGGTTCGTCGCCGCAGTCCTCCCCGTCGGCATCGGCCTGCCTCGCCTGCGCGGAGGCCTGGTCTGATGCCCGCGCGACCGCCGGAACGAACCGCTGCCGATCTCCTGACCACATTCGGCGCAGCCCCGTGCCCAACGCCTGGGCGATCGGCACCGGCCAAGACGGAACGCGACCGGGTGAACCGCTCGACGGCACCGTTGCGCGGGCACGCCCGGCCAGGCCACGGATGGTCGCCGGTGCTGGCACCGCTGCCGGTGTACCAAGCCAGCACCCGCGAGATCGGCGGACTGTTTCCGCTGCTGGTGGCCAGCCCGATGCCCGCGGTCGGTGCCCGGATCGGCTACGACGTCCAGTCCGGGGGCGCGTTCTACTGCCACCCCGTCGAATGGGTGCTGCGCAGCGGCCTGGCGACCAATCCCAACATCGCGCTGTTCGGCGAACCCGGCCGCGGCAAGTCATCCACGGTCGTGGCTTTCGCGCTGAGGATGCTCAACTTCGGCGTACGCACCCTGATCAGCGGAGACGTCAAAGGCGAGTACACGCCGGTCGTGCGAGCACTCGGCGCGACGCCGATCGAACTGGGCGCGGGCAGTCACGCTCGGGTCAACGCCCTCGACCTCGGACCGCTGACCGCCCGCTGGCAAACCTGGACTGCGCGGCGGCAACGGGACGAGCTTTCCAGCGTGTTGGGCCGGTGGGTGCAGCTGCTGGCCGCGCTGGCCGAATCCCAAGGGCATCCACCGAGCGTGTCCGACGAAGCCGCGCTGGCAGCGGTCCTGCGTCGCCTCGTGGGAGCCAGCGACGGCAACACCCGACTCCGGCCGATCACGATTCCCGACGTCCACCGGGAACTCGCCGCCCCGGATTCCCAGCTGTGGCGCGATCTGCGATACGAGGGGCGGCCCGACTTCCTGCATCAGCTGCGCCCGATGACCGACGCGCTCGCGAATCTCATCTCCGGCGCACTCGCCGGGATGTTCGACGCACCCACCACCGTGGCCATTGACTGGGACGCACCGGTGCAGAGCATGGATCTGTCCCGGCTGCGCTCCCGCGGAGACACGGCCGTCGCGGTCGCGCTGACATGCCTCGGAGCCTGGTCGTCCCTGGCCACCGATCTTCGCGACGACGGCGACATCCGCATCGTCGTGCGCGACGAATGCTGGCGGCAGCTGCGGCTCGGCCCGCGCGCGGTCGCCGCGATCGACGCGGAGCTGCGGCTGTCCCGTTTGGAGAAGATCATCCAGATCCTGGTCCTGCACAAGCTGTCCGATCTGTATTCGGTCGGCGCAACCGGATCGCAGGCTGTGTCGATCGCCAAGGACCTCATCGCGCTCTGTTCCACGAGAGTCCTTTTCGGACAATCCACGCGCGTCGCGGACGACCTCGCCGACGCGCTCGCGCTGACCGGACCGGAGCATCAACGGCTGACCGGGCCGGTGAACGAACGACTCGGCCGCGCGCTGTGGAAGACGGAGAACCACCCGGCTCATCTGGTGCAGACCGTGCTGTCCAGCTTCGAAAAACGCCTGTTCGACACCAATGCACAACTGCGGCCGACCGCAGGCCGCGGCAGGGGAGAAGGGCGAAGCCGTGGCTAACAGCCGTATCCGCCTGCAACCACTCGCCACTTTCCTGAACCCGAACCGGGAGGTCTACGTCGGCTGGGACGAGGGCCTGCAAACCTACTACGCCCAGGTCTTCGACGGACAAGACGAGCAAGGAGAGGACCGCCTGACCGTCGATGTCGGCAATGGCCTCGGCGACGTCACCTATCCCGGCGGCGTGATCACCGCGCTCCGGCCCTACGCCGAAATCACCGACGACCTCGGCGAACTGCTGAACGTCAGCCGCGTCTCGACGACGCCGACCTATACCGACTTGCGACCGGATTCCCGGCGCTACCAACAGGAGCAGTATGCCCAGTCCGGGTTGAACCGGCTGTACCGCCCGGACGGCTTCGTCACCACGCTCACCCGCGACGACGTCGCCCCCGTGCTCGGCGAGCACGGCTGGGCATCCAGCGGAATCAAAGCCACCGAGACCGGGCACACCGAGACCTACCGCCGCGGTGACCAGGAGCTGACCCTCGCCTGGACCTGGCCCGACCAGGACTACGACACCGAACGCATGCTGAGCCCGATCCACCTCGACGGTCAGCGCCACGGCGTGGACAAACGCGAAGAACTGTCGAGCTTGCTGGCCGAAGGTAGCCCGGATCCACAGGTTCTCACGCCAGGCAGCGAGGAGCGGGTCGACGAACTGCTTACCGGCATCTTCACTGACGACGAAGCGCAGAACCATGATCGTCGGTTCGACGCCGGGCCAGACGAATCGTGGTTCGACGACCCGCCGTCCGACGACGAGGGATTCCACTCAGGACTCGGCACCTAGCACAGCAGCGACCCGAAGGAGGTTCTGACATGGAGAAAGAGACAGCGGAACGGATTAGCCAAGCCGCAACCGAGGCCGCTGATCGCGTGTGGAACAGCTCCGTGATACCGAAAAACGTCAACTCGGGCGGCCTGCAATCGGCTATGTCCGCAGTCGAAAACCAAGCCGACGCGGCGTACCAAAAGACCGTCAGAGAGATGTCCGCTGCTCTCGGCTTCGAGGAACGTGACTACTACTTTGCCGATCCGCTCGCGGCAGTGATTCACGAGCCCGACTGTATGGCCGAACGAAACGAGTACTCGCTTGACGATCTAGCGGATGTGCTGAACAGCGAGGTCGACGAAGACCGTCTGCTGGACGACCACTTCCGGGCCAACGACGACCTCGGCCAAGGCTTCGGGTACTGAGCATGCTTCGGAGTTGCCGATGAACCGGGCGACCAAAGTCGTCACGGGCTTCGTCACTGCCGTCGTGACGGTGCTCTGCGGGCTCCTGCTCGGCGTCGCGATCGTCGCCGCCGGGCAGCCGCCCACGGCCATCGCCGCGGCGGGTTGCGGGAACTCCGCGTCCGGGACCGGACGGATCGTCCGCAGCGAACGGGACGCGGAAGCGACCAACATCGCCCGGACCATCGTCGGCATCATCCAGCAGCGACAGCTTCCGCGCCGGGCAGCCGTCATCGCGATCACGACCGGCCTGGTCGAATCACGCCTGCACAACCTCGACCACGGCGACCGCGATTCCCTTGGCGTATTTCAACAACGGCCGTCCCAAGGCTGGGGGAGCCGCGCGGAGATCCTAAACCCCGCACACGCCACGAACACCTTCCTCGACCATCTCCTCGCCCTGCCCGGATGGGACACGCTTCCGCCTGGCAAAGCGGAACAAGCCGTGCAGAACAGCGGCTTTCCCGGCCGTTACGCACCTCGCGAGCCGGAAGCGGCCCAGATCGTCGCCTCCATCTGGACCGGCCCGGACAACCCCGTCCCGCACACGACCGGTGATACTTCGACGACCACCTGCGGAGACGACGGTAAATCCGACGTCCCGCTGCCGCCCGGCAGCGACCAGAAGACGCGGATGCCGGCCGGATTCACACTGCCCGCGGATCCGCAGCAAAAAGCAGCGGTCGGGTACGCCGTGGCGAAACTGGGAAAACGGTACGTCTGGGGAGGCAAAGGCCCGGACGCCTTCGACTGCTCCGGCCTCATGCTCGCCGCATGGGCCACCGCAGGCATCGGCATCCCCGCGTCCACCCTCGGCCAGGTCAAAGCCGGCCACGCTGTCTCCGACCAGTCGCAACTCCAGCCGGGCGACCTGCTGTTCATCCCCGGAGCCCTGGGCACCCCCGCCCAGCCGCGCCACGTCGGCATGTACGTCGGCGCCGGGCTGATCGTCGACGCCTACGACGAAAAGCACGGGGTGATCGTCGAGCGCCTCGCCGACTGGTCCGCCCGCATCGTCGCCATCCGCCGAATCGCTGATCCAGCTTCGCCCTCCCCTCCGCCAGGAGGGAGCCAGCACCGATGACCGACCGCTGGTGCCTTCCCCGCACGGGAGGGACGCCGCTGTGCCCCGTCACCGCTCCGAACCAGCCGACACCGACCGCGACGTCGTGTTGGTGGCGCTACTCATTGCCGCAGTGCTCGTCGTCTGCGCAGTCGCCTTCGCGCTGACCGCGTCCGCAGTGCTGACCACCGGGTTCTCCACCGACACCTGGGCCTGGCCGACGCCACCTCGGTCGCTCAAGCTCGCCTTGCAGGTCGTCACGGATCCTGCCCGCCCGGCAGCAGCTCTGACCCATCCCTTCGACAACGGCATATCCGGCCGTGAACTGGCCTTTTACGCATACGCGATAGCCGTGATCATGGTGCTCGCGAGCATGATCGTCGGCGTCTCGATTCCGGTCTGGCGGCGATGCGGCCCCGTCCGACCAGGCCACGCCACCCGGCTGCAGGTCCGCCGCACCCTGACGCCCGCCGCCGCCCGGCGCACTGCTGCCTGGACCCGTCCGGATCTCACTCGGGAGCAACGCCGCCGCGCTCCGATCACCCAGATTTCCGCGCCGCTGCCACTTGGGCCGTACCGGGAACGCCTGGTCGTCTCGCTGGAAACACCGACTGGCACGATCGCACCGACCCGGTCCGGCAAGTCCCGCACCGACCTCGTCCACAAAGCCCTCGACGCACCGGGCGCGTTGTTCGCGTCCACGACGAAGAACGACCTGGCCGAATGGTGCCTGCTCGCCCGATCGCGCCGAGATCGCGGCGGTACGGCCTGGTTGCTGGACATGACCGGAACCACCGACTGGCCCCGCCACGTTCGCTGGAACCCGGTCGCCGGCTGCGACGAACCCGCAGTTGCGTTGCGCCGTGCTGAAACGCTGATTGCGACCTCGGCGCTCGGGATCGAAGATGTCGGCGGGAACGACGCCGTATTTCGCGGCCGGGCAAGGGTTGTGCTGCAGGCGTACTTGCTCGCTGCTGCCCGCCATCAACGCGGGATCGACGACCTGATCACCTGGTCGCTAACCAAACCCGCCGACCAGGAACCCGCCGAGTTGCTGCAGCGCGAATTCCCGTTCCTGGCCTACAACCTGCGCTCGGAAACCGGCATGGTCGCCGAGACCGCCGACGCGGTTTGGATGAGCGTGCGTCGCGCGCTCGAGCCCTTCATGAACCCCGATGTCCGTGCGCTTTGCACCCCGGGCAGCGATCCGTTCGACATCGACACCCTCCTCGACACCGGCGGCAGCGTTTTCGTCATCGCCGGTCAGCACCAAGCCGTGCAGGCCCGTCCGGTACTGAGCGCGTTTGCCGAGGAGTTCCTCACCCGCGTCCAGGAACGCGCACTGCACCAGGAACACCGGCGCAACACGCCGCCAGCGACCACGATCCTCGACGAAATCTACGAAGGCACTCCCGTGCCAAGACTGCCCGGGATCATCTCCGACATCGCCGGCCGCGGCGGGCCCGTCCACTGGTCTGCCCAATCCCGCGGCCAGCTCGACGAACTCTACGGCGAACACGGCCGCAAAACCCTCATTGACAACACTCTGACGCTGTCGGTCTTCCCCGGCATCAAAGACGACCAGACCCTTGAATGGCTGTCGACGATCAGCGGGCAGCACCGCCGTCGCACCTACCAGCACCACTCTGACGGCCTGCTCAGCAGCGGCCGCGGCTCGGTCGGCAGCGAAGACACCCCGACCTACCGTCCCGGCGACATCCGCACCCTCGACCGCGACCGGGTCCTCATCCTGCACGGTAACCTCAAACCGATCCTCGGCCGCACCGTCGACATCACCGCGCGGCCCGACTGGCCCCAGATCGAAGCCGACGTCGCGGCCATCCGGACAGGCAACGCACAGCACGAACTCGATCGAATCCAAGGCCGAGCGTGAACACCGACGACGACATCCCGATTCCCGACGACGAAGACGATGATCCTCAGCGGAGCGCTGCCGAGATCGCCGCGATGGTAGAACGGCTGTGGTCCGCGGCCCAGTCGCACGAAGCCCGCCTCGGCCACCTCCACGAGCGCCTGGCCAAGCTCGAAGCGGAAGACGAGTCGAACCCGCAACACGCCGCCCGTTGGCTCACCTTTCCTGCGCCCCCTGCTGCGGAAGACCCGGAGCACGAAGGGGAATCACCGTTGTTCACGATCGCGTGCTTCGTGCAGTACTACAACGAGGTTTATGTCGGACGACCCGGCAGCCGTGCCGTCGCGATACCCGACTGCTGGCTCAACCACCCCGGGCTGCTGGCCGAGATCGCGACCCTGACCTACACCTGGCGCGCCGCTCATCTCGGCCGGCACGCGAACGTCCGTGATGCCCAGTACTGGCACGACCGGTGGCGGCCCGCGTTCGCCGAACGCCTCGCGACTGAATGGACCCACCCGCACTGTCTCACCGCGACGCACAAGCCGGTCGGCGCGGGCGATCTGAAGGACCGATACACAGTCGAAGCAACGGCTTCGGCACAGTCTTCAGCCGGCTGAGAGAAACGCGGAGGCTAGGTGGTCGGTGCGTCGTCATTTTTACGAGGGGCCGGTGCCCGTTGGGGCAAACGGTGCACCGGCCCCGTTCCGCCTGGCGCGGTAGGCGGAACATTCAGTGCCGCAGGGAGGAACGGCACGGAAGAGGAGGAGGGACTACGCCGATCTTCGCAGGCTGGTTCGGTGCTCGGCCGCGTACTTGTCCATGAGCACCCGTGAGTCCATGTTGGACAGTGCGACGTTGTCCAGTTCTTCGAGCACGTCGTTGTAGTTCCCGTCGTCCGGCATGAAAACTGCGGCGCCGTGGCTCGGAAGGTGGACGACGGGTCCGCTGTTGGTGCGGTAGAGCGTGAACGCTCCCATAAGCCCGGGATGCCGTCCGGTGCCTGTCGGGACGACGCGGACCCCGACCGTCGAGGTCGGCGCGGCCAGACTGGCGAGGAAGTCGAACTGCCGAGAGACCGTTTCGAACGATCCGGTCATGTGGGTGAATGCAGCTTCGCCGAGGTAGGACGTGAACGGCTTGGACTGCATAAGCTCTCGGTGCTCTGCGCCGAGTTCGCCGACGAAGTGGACTTCAGCTTCCGACCTGCCCGCGGCGATCAGCGCTTCGCGTGCGTAGTCGTCGTGCTGTACGAGATCGGGAATGAACAGCGGGTGCCAGTCGGCCACGGAAGTGGCGGTTGTCCCGCAGTCGGCGAGCATCGCGTAACGGTCGTAGTCATGGTGCTGCCCCATGATGACGACCTCGGACGCGGTCATTCTTGCCAGTGCGAGAATGCGGCGCTTGTCGTCGCCGTCGACACCGAGCGTGCCGAGAATGTAGGCGACGTCGATGACCGGCGCGGCGCGCAGGCCCAGTTCCCAACTGGACAGTCTCGCTGGCCGGACCCCGATCCTGCGGGCAAGCTCGTTGAGACCCCATGACGCGCGTTCCCGTGCGGCACGCAACGCGGCTCCGAGCAGCGTGACACGCGTGCTCACCGCCATCGGCCCTTTGCTGGGTTTCATTGAGATTCAGCCCTTGTAGCTGTCATCGTCGGTCCGGCGACTCATCGCTGCTGCCTCCGCTTCGACTTCGCGGGTCGGCCAGCAGGCCTGTTCGGGACACTCCAGCCCAACTGTTCTCGGTACACCGCATCGCAGGGCAGGCACTGCGTCGGTATGCAACGCGCCCGGCGTTGGTCGTGCGGCGCGAACGCTGCGGCAGCCTTCAGGCCGCAGAGCATGGTGATGTGTTCCCCAGGCGCGGGGACGCTCGTAAGGCGTGCGCGGTGCCATACGCCGTTGACGACCGGGCGGACATGTTCGAGGTAGATATAGATCAAAGCTGCCATTGGCGACCGCTCCTCTCGTGTTCCGGCGTTCGGGCAACAGGCCTCAGATTTCGTGATACGACGTTATGATCACGAAGCAGCGCGCAGAACGGGCCGGAAGTACGCTTGCGGCCCAACGGAAACAGCCAGACCTGGAGCGTCCATGAGCAGATCAGCAGGAACACTGCTACCTCCTCGATGCGACCTGCGGTGGTTTTGCTGTGCTGGTCACAGAAAACTCCACTGTGGAGGACTCCGACACCGCGCTTGCGGGACGCTTGAGAACGGCCTGGCGGGCTGAAACGTCCCTCGGGACGTTTCCAAACGTGCTAGCCCAGGGGAGGGAATCTATGGCGAACGATCGGCTTCGCACCGCGATGCTGGCGGCGAACCTGACCATCGAACAGCTGGCTGAGCGGGTCGACGCGCACCCGAAGACCGCGGAACGGTGGATCCGGGACGAGGTCGTGCCGCACCGAACGACCAGGCACAGGATTCTCACCGTGCTGGGGGTCGGAGAAACCGAGATCTGGCCCTCCCTCAGCGGCGGTGCTCGGCCGGTGCCGTCCGAAACCGAGTTCGTCCATCTCTACCCGTCCCGGTCGGCCATCACCGGGGCCGGCTGGCAAGAACTCCTCGCGGGCGTCGAGGAGCAGATGGACGTGCTCGTGTTCTCCGGGGTATTTCTTGTGGAACAGTACGACCTGGTGCCGATGATTCAGAAGAAAGCGCAGTCTGGCGTTCGTTTCCGGTTGCTCGTCGGAGACGAGAAATCGGAAGCTGTCCTGCAACGCGCGATCGACGAAGGCACGCCTGGCGGCCTTGAGGGGCGCATCCAGCTGATGCGTCGGTACCTGGCCGAGGTCGCGGAACTTGACGGTGTCGAGGTTCGTACGCACGGCACAACTCTTTACAACTCGCTGTATCGCTTCGATGACCAGCTCTTGGTTAATCCTCACGTGTACGGAGCGCTCGCAGGACAAAGCCCCGTCCTGCATTTCAAGCGGCATCCGAACGGAACTGTGTGGGATCATTACCTGAAATCGTTCGAGCAGGTGTGGCGATCCGCGAGGCCGGAGAAGGGGGAGAAGTAGCCATGGCTAGGATTGATTATGTCGATGACCCAGCGGCACCAGCGGCCAACAGCGTAGTCCCGTCGGTCACCGTGGTGATACGCAACGATCGAGACGAAATCCTGCTGATCCACAAGGTCGACAACAACCTGTGGGCTCTGCCGGGCGGTGGGCACGACATCGGCGAGACCATTACGCAAACCGCCGTGCGCGAGGTGAAAGAGGAGACCGGGGTAGACATCGAAATCATCCGGCTCACCGGCACGTACACGAATCCGCGGCATGTGATGGCCTACGACGACGGTGAGGTTCGCCAGCAGTTTTCACTATGCTTCGAGGGGCGGGTGATCGGGGGCGAGCCCCGTGAAGACGGAGTCGAAACTAAGGCGGTTCAGTGGGTCGACTCGTCGCGGCTGGAAGAGCTCGCCATGCACCCTTCGATGAGGATGCGGATCGCGCATGCCCTGGACGCCGACAGGAAACAGCCTTACTTGGGCTGAGCCGCATCCAAGCGGCGTTGTGTGCGCTCGACGGCAGCGCGCATGACGGGTGCGGCGACGAGCCAAGCTTGGTGAACCGGGTCCGAAGCGGGATAGCGAGAGAGGATTTCCGAAATTCTCTCGTCGTAGGAGACCCGCTCTCCGTCCGGGCCGACTGTCAGGTCGGCAGCGACGAGCGCGTCCAGGAGCGCGGTCTCCTGGAACGGAAACTCGGCGAGCTGATCCGCCATTCCTCGCTGCTCTGCTTCGAACCTCGCTCCGGAGTGGTGCGCAACAAGGTTGACCACCACGTCGGCCCAGCCACTGGCCTTGAGATACCTCGCTCCGTCCAACGGGTGAAATCGGGTGTGCCCGATCTCCGGCGAGTAGCCAATGTCGTGCAGCCAGGCCGAGGCGACAAGCGTCGGCCGTTCGGGCTCGGCGACCGCGTCGCCAAGCTCCTGTGCACGGCTCGCGACGGCTTGGACATGGTCCCACCGCCGCCCGAGCGGCTTGACGAACCTCTCGCTGACCTGCCGCGCTTCCGTCACGGATTCCATGGCCTTCAACGCTACCGGTTGGCCGAGCTTGTTCGCTTGCGACACCTGAGCCGGGCTAGTCCGGCATGCGCTCGGAGCAGGTGTCGGGGCTGCCCGCGCTGTCGGCGTGACGCTGAGAGCACTCTGGTGGACGGAGCGCTCTTGTAGCGACTTGGCAGGAAGCCTGTGGAGGGGCGGATACAGACTTGATCGGTCGCCGCGTGGAGGAAGGTGCAAGGGGTGAAATTGCCAGCAAGGCGGATGCTCCTGGCCGGCACCGTGATGATCAGGGATATCTCCGCCGCGAGGGATGGTTTGTAGGCGTCGGCAGGTCGAATTTGCCGTCCGTGACGCCGCGCAGGAACGCGTCCCGGTCGGAGGGTCGAAGACCAGAGCCAGGCTGCGCTCGCGCGGGAAGCACCTCGGCCCGAGCGACCTCCTCCGGGTCTGAACCGGATCACTCCCGCTCGCGCGGGACCAATACTCTTTGACCTGCTGTTTTCTTTAGATGGAGGAGGATTTTCGTTCACTTTTTCTCGACGGCAGCTATGTTCCGGAGGCGGTTGCGTCTTCCTTTGAGACTTAGCTCGTCTTGCCGTCGCGTTGCCTTCGGTGCGGTCTGGGAACGCCTGGCACGACACGTTCCGGCACGCAGGGACTGGGCCGCCCGATGCCGCTGTCTGTGCTCGGTCACCCCAGTCCGTCGAGGGTGAGGTTCAGTGCGTCGATGAGGTTGGTGCGGTTTCCGCTGCACACGGTGGCTTCCAGACCACCGTTGCCGGTGTCGCTGGTGAACGCCAGGACTCTGCCGTTTCGGGTGAGGTCGTAGACCGTCAGCGGCGTGCTGTGAACCCGTTCCGCGCCAGCGTTTTTGGCGGTGTGGAGTTTGTGCACTGCGGTCCGTTCGGCCCGCATGAGATGGCGAAGGTCGTCGGCGCGCCCGGACATCTCCGAGAGCGGGTCCGCGCCGGTGTCTTCGAGATAGACCGTCGGGACCCGCAGCTGCGCCATTCGCGCCGGTGGATATTCCGGCAGGGCTTCGACCAGCGCCGTGGCGAGGCTGCGCGGCCGGATCGGGTCGAGCTGGATCGATCGGTGGTCGGTGATCAGCCGTACCGCGTCGCCGCCGGATGCGGCGACGAAGAATGCGCCGTCGTCCTCGGGACGGCCGGTGAACGCGGTCCAGGAGTAGCACTCCCGCGCGGGTGCGGCGAGCAGTTCCAGCGTGGCCCGGAATTGCGCGGTCAACCGTCCGTCCGGCGTGGCCAGGCCCAGCTTCGCGAACCGTGCCATCGCCCGTCGTTCGCGCTCCGCCGCGAACTCGGCGGTCGCGTACGTGTCGTCCGGGCTCACCACTGTCGGCAGCGTCGTCAGCCCGGTGTATTCCCACGCGACGAAAAAAGCTGGGCGCGGCATCCGGACCGGTCTGTCGATGATCGTCATCGGCGCGCTTCAGCCTCCGATGGTCGGGGGCGTGGGCGGAAGGCCGGTGCGCGGGTCGCGCAGCCGTCCGTCTTCGTCGTCGACGAGGTCGAACGCGGAATCGTCTTCCAGCCCGTACTTTCGCTGGTGTTCCTTGTCTTCCTCGCCTTTGCCGCCCTTGCCTCCGGCCATGCCGCCCATGCCGGGCGCTCCCTTGGACCCTGCCGCCCCTCGGGCCGGGGAAGTGTTCGCGCCTGCGCGGGTTGCGGGTTCTTCAGCCGCACCGGCTCCGGAACCTGTCCCGGCGGAACCTCCTGCCCGGCCGCCCGCGCTCCCGCTGGAACCGCCTGAGCCGTTTCCAGCCAGGCCGCCCGTGGGCCCGAATCCGGCGGTAGGCCCGAATCCGGCGACGAAGCCCGGCGAGGAACCGCCGCTGGTGTTCCCGCCGCTGTTCGGCAGCGACGGGGGCGTCCAGCCTGGGCCGCCTGGGCGGTCGTAGGACGGCGGCGTCCATCCGGACGTCGTCGTTCCGTCGCTGGGGCCGCCGCCAGGCTGATAGCGCGGTGGTCCGGTCGTTTCGCCGACCGGCACGTGCTGCACCGGAGGGGGCGGTGGCGGAGCGACGGGTTGAGGCGGAGGGAAGGGTTGCGGCCGCCCGCTCGTGTCCGGGGGCATCACCGGCGGTCGGTAACCGCCGCTGCGCTTGTGCGGATCGTTCGGGTCTTTGCCGTGGTCTGTCGGCTCCTTGGGCTTCGAGTCGATGTCGACCTTGCCGTCACCGAAGTCTTGCAGTTGCCCGTAGTCGATCTTCAAGCTCTGTCCTGCGGATTTCGCTTGGTCTGCGTACTGGTTGTACTTGGCGAGGTTCTGCTGCCCGATCTCGTTGTAGCTCTTGATTTTCGTTTCGGTGTCGGTAGTCCGCCAGAACTGTGCCTCGTCCAGGAAAGTCCGATGCGGCGGCGTCTCCGGCATCGGCTGCAACGACGCTTTCATCTGGTCGAACCCGTGCGCCAGGCCGCTCGTCGCCTGCGAATTCGACGTGAAGGTCTGCGACGCGGCCGCCGACACGTCCGACAACGGGCGGATCCTGGCCTGCGCCGCGTCCGCGCCGCCGCCGGTCCACGAGGACTCCAGGCCCGAGCTCAGCTGCTGGACCCGGCTGCTGATGTCCGAGTGTCGTTCTGCCAGCTTCGTCGCTTGACCGCTGCCGCCGTGCCAGTCCTGGGCACCGTTGGCCGCCATGATCGCCTTGACCAGGTCCGACTGCGGCGCTGCCTGGTCGCCGAGGTTGCCGTCGAACAGATCGCCGAACCAGTGGCCGACGTCCCCGGCTCGGTCCCCGACCCATTCCGCGGCGCCTTCGACCGCGTGCCCGACAGCCTTCGCGGCATCGCCGAGGACATCGAAGATCGACATCACGAACCCGCTTTGTGCTTCAGGTTCGTCATCACGAGGTCCGCGGTCCGCTCCGTCACCTCGCACGGGTCTTTCGTGCCCTTCTTGGCAGAGCTGAGCCCGATCGACACGTCGACGGTTTCCTGGTCGCTGACTCCGACGCTGACCTGGCAGTTCTGATCGGCCGCGACGCCGGACGTCGCATGCGCCACGGCGGGGAACCCCTGGATCGGCGAGAGCACCCGCCACACCACTGCCTGCGGCTTGGTGTTCTGGTAGACGCCGCTCAAACCTTGCTGGCTTTTCGTGTCGTAGGCCACGACCACATTGGCACCGGTGTCGAGATTCGACCAAGCGCACGAGGGGCCCAACTGACTGCCCGCGCCGCTGTCCTGCCGCTTTTGCCCCGAGCCGAGGACCGTCTCCACCTGGCTCGGCGTGAGCCCCGTTTGGCAAGGATCGGCGGACAGCGTGGAGCCCGGCAACGGCGTCTCGACCTTCGGCGCACCGTCATGCGGAAGCACCGCCGACGAGGAATTTCCCGACTGCGGTGCCGACGTTGCAGGAGGCGGCTGCGGAGTGTTGTTGCAGCCAGAGACGACGGCCAGCGAAACCAACGTGCATGCGCCGATAAGTGCGCGAATCTTCATCAGGCCCACCCGTCGTGCGGCGCGGCAGCATTCTTGACCGAGCTCGCGGCGTTTTGTTCGCCGGAACGGACGATGTGGAGTGCGTCTTCGAGGCGTCCGATCAACGTGTCGACATACGCGTACTCGCGCTGAATATGGCCTACGCCGTAGCCAAAAGCGCCGATTTTTCCCTCGGCGCCGGTCGCGAGTGTGTTGAACGTCTTGCTCGCTGGCTCTTCCGCCGGCGGTTTCATGCGGGTGAGTTGCTCCGCCTCGGGGATCATGTTCCCGAGATCGGCGCGGATGCCTTTCGCCAGGTTCAGCATGCTCATCGCCTCATCATGGCTGAGGCTGAACCCCTGCCCTCCAGGCCCCAGGCCGCCGCCATCGGCCCCGCCTCCTGCGGAGCTGATGGTTGGGTCCCAGATGCTGAACCCCAAACCATCCAGCCAGTTGCTGGGTTCCGGCGCAAGCTGAACCACAGTGCACACCCCTCAAGTGACACGTCGGTAACTAGCGTGGAGCGATCATGCCAAGACCTCCCCGACTGTTACTGTATTCGATCGATGACAGTCGGGTGATCAGAATGGCTCATCTCATCGTTGACCAGCGGACTTCTGGTCGGAGAAGCGTGCGACACCCAGGAAACCGGCCGCGATAGCGGAGAGTTGGTCATCACGACGGGGACGATGCGTGCGGGCCAGGCCGACCGCGACCCACGCCGGACCCCGCTCAAGCGGGGACAACCTGCTGGCCGACGGCTTGCACCCCACGCCGGTCGTTCGCCGGGACCGCAGGCGTATCCGCGCTCGCGCGGGGAGAGCTGAGCTTGTTTCGGTGCTCATCCGGGCGGGGCCCGCAGTGGGCAAGACGGCGTGCCTGTGACTCGACCTCCCGTCGCGACGGGGCCTGGTGTCAGTTTGGCGCAGCGTCGAGCGTGCTCAAGCACTGCGCGCGCATCCGATTTTCTTTCTTTTTTGCATGCGATGATGCGATTGCGGTATTTCCGCGAGCGTGTCGGCCATATTTCATGGCTATGAACATAGCTGCTCAAAATCCGATTATTAAAACGGAACATGGTTTCCGTTGAAACATTCGGGTGATGATGCTCCTTGCTCCTGCTTTGATCTTCCTGCTGCTGCCAAGATGATCCGAGGAGCGTTGCGCGTAGTCGACGGCGTTGATGCCGATGCGCGTGCGGCAGCTCCCGTTCGCATGCGAGGGGGCTCAGGAAATGTGTTCGTCCTGTTCGAGTTGGGAGCCTCTTCGTGTCAAAAAGAAGGGGTTTCTGTAATGCGATTACTTAGATCCGGCAGAAGACCGGTCCGCTTTCTGGTGGTGTTAGGGTTGGCGGCCGTTCTCGTGTCGACGGTTTCCGCGGGGACCGCGGCTGCCGAACCCGGGTCTGCCGACGGTAAAGCCGGCCTCGTCACCGACCGGACGACGGCTTCGGGCGCCACCGTTCAGGTGCCGGTCGGCGCGGTCCGGCAGACCAATCCGCCGCCGAGCACGCTGGCCGAGCGGCTGCGCTGGGAGCCGACGGTCAAGCAACAGACCTATGACGCTGACGCCGGCAAATTCGCTGTCCCCGGGCCGATTCCGCACATCGCCGTTGATCCGGTGACGCTCGACGAGTGCGATCACCACAAGTTCCCCGACGGGGCTCCGGTGTGGTGGCACAAGAGCCACTACTCGACGTGCTGGTCCGGGTTTGACAACCTGCTCAAGCCTGCCTCGTGCCCGATCTTCTGCGACGACTCGTTGAACTCGTTCCGGCTGGTCGTGATCGGCGTCGGCGACGTGAACGTCGTTCCGCAAGGTGACGCCAGCCCGCCGGTCCGCAAGGTGCGGTTCACGATCCGGACCAGTACGGCCCAGAAGTCCGGTCCGGAGCCCGCACCCGACAGTTCGCTCATCCAGCTTCGGATCAACTGCGCCGCGCTCGACGGCTCGACCTGTCAGAACTCCCAGAACGCCGGCGTGACCAAGACGCTCGGCGAGCTTCGCGCCGGGTTCGAAACCAGCTTTGATCTCACCGTCTCCGGCACCGGAGCGCTTGGCGACGCGGACAACAAGACCTACTACAACACCTCGCTGACCATCACCAACACCCTGCCTCCGGGTTACGAGCCGCCGGAGGTCTCGTTGCCCAACGACGCCCTGCGCTGTGACACCTCGACCTACAACTACAACCTCGATACCCAGCGTCGAGACAGAGGCGCGTGCATTTTCACCGATGTTGACGCGGTCCTGCACTACTCGAAAGCGCCCGGCTCGCCGGTCAAGGCGGTTGCCGATCACATCGCAGAGGCCCAGAGCCACCCGGAGAACACCAAGCCCGGCGGCGTCGGCAAGACCATCCCGGGTTCCCGGGCCTCCGGCTTCAAGCTGTCCCGGCTGGTCCCCGATCTCGGCGTGGGGAGGGACGACCGGTACGAAGCCAACCGGCTCATCGCCAAAGCCAACTGCATCCGTTACTGGGGCGTCGATTACACCCAGGGCGGCAAGCTGGACTGCGACGAGTACCCGTTCGCCTCGACCTACGAGGGAGCGGCGTACAACTTGTGGAACGGCGGCGGCACTGCAATATCGTTCTCGTCGATGCCTCTTGACATGGGCGAGAACCGCGCTGCCGGCCGCGCACTGAACGTCTGGTACGCCACCGACCATATCCTCGAGCGAGACACATACTACGTCGACATCGACGGATAGGATGACCCCGGCGGAACGGAGGCGACCGTGGCACAACTGCTGGCCGCGCAGGATACGGAAGTCCTCGTGGCCTACAGCATGTTCGCGATGCTCTCCGGTGGCGGCGGCGATCCGCTCGCCGACCAACAGGAGATCGCGGCCATCGGCCCTGGCGGCATCGGTTTCTTCAGTGCGGCCAACGACCACACCGCGACCGTGCGCCTGGAATGCTGGGACGGCGAACCGCCAGCCGACGCCTCCGGCGGCGAGACAGTCACCGGCGCGCTCGCCATCGCCCCATCGGGAGCCGTGGCGCTCGTAGGCATCACCACGGGGTTCTCACTCGAGATCCCGACGCCGTTCACCGGGCCGTGCCGAGCGGAGGTCGTCTGCACCGGCCGCGACGAAGCTGCACGCTTGTACAACGAAGAGCACGAGTTGTTCTTCGACGACGTCGAGCGGTGGCTTGTCCGATTGTGGCCCGACGAACACCGGAACCAGTAGCCGGTGCCGGGACGCGCCCGCTGGACGTGTCCCGGCACCGCTCGCCTCAATGGTTTGTCACGGCGGGGAGCGCCCAGCGACCCCCACGTTGGCCTGGCACCACGCGCCCCGCTCGAGTGGGGACAATCTTCGCGCACGCCAGGCGGACTCGGGGTTCTCCGGTCCACTCTGCTTGCGCGGGGTGCACCGGACGGTTCCACTACGGGGACCGCACTTGAGGGGACCGCCCCCGCTCGCGCGGGGAAGACGCCCTACCGGTGGGCCCAGTCGCGGCTGTCCGCGGACCACCCCCGCTCGCGCGGGGAAGACACTTCTTGACCTGCCGCTTATCGCATGGTCGACGTATTCTCATTCACTTCTGTTTGGTCCTAGGCAGGTCCGGGGGCCCCTCTGTGCTCCCTCGGTATTGCAGCCTTGACAGGCGATAGTTGATCTTGGAGGCGGGGGCAGCTCTCCAGGGAGATCGTTGGGCCCTCGATTGGTGGGGACGACGACCGGCGTGGTCTGGCTGGTGGTGTTGAACCTGGACGGGAAACGCCGTTGCGCCCGTTGAGATCAGTAGGCGTGTTTGGCACGGTCACCGTGGGAGAGGCGTTCTTCCTCGTCGTCGGGGCGCGGTCGGGTGCCAGGCCGGGACGATTGCTGTTTCGATGCGGTGTCTTCAGCGTTGCGGTAGCGGAGCCGGGCTGCTTCGACGCCGTCGTGGAACTCGCGGTCGAGAGGCTCCTCGGTGTGTTGTTCGGGTCCGCTGGTGTCGGTCGTATTCGACCGTACGGATGGTGCGGCGCAAGCTTTCCACTGTTCGGTGAGGAGTGTCCATGCGCGGGCGCGGGCGTGTTCGCCGGTCTGCGGTGTTCCGAGCGGACTTGTCGTCGCGGATGCCGATATGTGGAATGTTTCGCGGTAGGCCGCCGCCAGCGCGATGATCTTTTCCCGCCGGGCTGCGTGTTCTGGGTTGATCGGGCGGGGCCCGAGGGAAACGGCCCATGGCGGCGGATTCTCGGTGACTTGCTGGCGGAGAACGGCGACTCGGTCCCGGATTTCGGCACTGGTGACTTCGAGGCGGCTCATGCGGCTGGGTTCTTCGCCGGGTGCGGGGATGTCGGCGGCGGCGAGCCACGGCAATGCTGTGCCGTTGTTCATGCGGTGGCGGCGGGCGAGTTCGGTGACGAGCGTTCGTGCGACTTGGCCGGGGAGATCGGCTGAGTCGCCTGTCGGGTTGAGCGCGACCTTGCGGGCGGCTGTGTCAAGGGCGCCGTCGGGGTCGAGGAAGTTGAGGGGTCCGGCGGCGGCGTGGTGCCAGACGGTGCCCCAGTCCTGGTCGGATACGTTGGTGTGCGGGAGATACCTGGCGACGATCTGTTGCCAGCGTCTGGTTTGGTCGTCCGTCGGGTTGGCGGTTCGTGCAGGCGGTCGGCGGTTGGTGCGGTAGTTGCGGAGCGCGGCCAGGAGCGCAAGGTCGGGAGAATCGGCCCAGGCAAAGTCGTTTCCGCGGGTGACTGCGCGCAGGAGGCGTTCGGCTTGCCATCCTTCGTCCTGGGCGTCGGCGAGGGCATTGAGGATCGCTTGTTCGGCACCGCTGTTGACGGTGGCCGGGACGTAGCGCGCGAGCAGGTCAAGGTAGCGGTCCTCGTCTCCGGCGCGGGCGAGCTCCTCGTAGCGTTTGACCAAAACGTCGAGCGTTTCGAGGTGGTCCTCGTGTTCAGCGTCGAGGTGGTCGAGTACGTCGTCGGCCGTGAATTCGGCAGGTTGGCTTGTCGGAGAAGGCTTGGCGGGGGACGCGGGGGCGACGTAGCGTGCCCATCGGAGGTTGAGTTCGTCCCAGCTGTGAGCTCGTGCGCCGTGGGTATCGGGGCGCGGTCCCAGTGGGCTGTCGGGGCCGCTGTCGAGCCGGTAGGTCTTGCGGTAGGCGGCGGTGAGTCCGACGATTTCGTCCCATTCCCATGCGGTGATGGGGTTGTCGGGACGGGGACCGAGGCGCGTTGTCCAGGCTGGAGGGTTGCGGATGGCTTCGGCGCGGAGGTGTTCGAGTCGGTCGTGAATGGCGTCGTTCAACTCGGCGAGGTATTCGCGGCGTCCGGGTTGGGTGCGGGCTGCGGCGAGATCGGGGCGAGATTGCCAGGGGAGTGTGCGGGTGTGGACTTGGCCGCGGTCCTTCTGGGCGTCGAGTTCGCGGAGCAGGGTGTTGGCGGCGTAGGCGTGATCGGGCATGGGGTCGGGGGAGCCGCCGCGGTCGAGGATGTGCCGGGCGGCAAGGTGGTGCGCGGTCGTGGTGAGGGCGGCTTCGACGTCGTGGCCGAGTGCGATGGCGCCGGTGGCGATGCGCCAGACGCGGTTCCAGCGCGGGTTTTCCACGTCGGCGTCGGGTGCGATCGCGTCGAAGGCTGTTTGCCATCGGTGCACGTCGCGGGGATCGGGGTGTCCGGCGGGTGGTGCATTGGTGTCGGTGGCGAGGAACGTCGTGACGCGCGAGGCGAGGACCGCAGCGGGGTCGCCGGTTCCAGTGAGGGGTGATCCGGCGGTGAGGCGGGGGAGGAGTTGTTCGGGGCTCCAGCCTAGATCGCTGGCGTTGCGGAGAGTCTGTACAAGTGCCGCTTCTGCTTTGGTGTCAAGGGTTTCAGGGGCATGCCGGGACAGTGCGTGCAGATAGGTGTCTTCGTCGAGGTAGGTGGCGGCGTAGTTGTAGTGATCGACGAGCGTCGCGAGCGAGACGACTTGGTCGAGGCTGTCGCGGTACACCTCGGTCGCGGACGGTTCGATGCTGGTGTGGTTGAGGACGCCGGCGAGGACTTTGCGGGCGGCTTTGTCCGGGTCGGGGTCAACCTCGGGGGTCTTTTGGTGCAGGTCGATGACGTGGTGATGGGTGACCACGTAGAGGTAGTTCTCGTGTTGCGCGCGGGTGGTCGCTGGGTAGAGCTGCTCGCGGGTCATGGTCGGCGGAACGAGGGAGTGGGCGGTGCCGGAGCTGGTCATGCCCTGGACGCGGTTGACGGTGGCGGCGTAGGCAAGTTCGACGTACCGGCGGACGTAGTTTCGGGGCAGGGTGATCCGGGCCCCGTGCTCGACGTGGCGGATGGTCAGTTGGCCGCCTTCATGGGCGGTGACGACGCGCCATGTGTCGCCGTTCTTGACGAAGTCTGCGCCGCCGAAGAGACTCAGGCGGCGGCGGTTGTGCCGGGTGACGACCGTGTCGCCGGTGCTTGCCTGGGTGCCGTCGTGGAGGTCGACTTCGGGACCGGTGGGTTCACTGCTTCGGCGCAGGCGGATGGTGCGGGCTTCCAAGTTGAGCGCGACGGTGTCTTCGTTGGTGGGCACGATGAGCAGGGAGTCGGTTCCGGAATGCAGATCGCGTCGCCATCTGGTCAGGGCTGCGTTGCGCATGGTCTCGACCGAACCGGAGGAGATACGCCCGCTGTCGGCGTAGAAGTCGATTCCCCTCTCGTCTCCGACGCGGATCATGAGTGATGCGGCGGCTTGTTCGTCGCAGTCGTGGCCCTTGAATCGGACGACTTCCGAGAAGCGGACTGCGCCGACGTCGAGGGCGATGAGCCTGATCGCTCCGCCGGCTTCGACGGCGGCGAGTTGCCGGTCGTCGCCGATCAGACGGACGTCGGCACCGCGGTTCAGTGCGTAGGTGACGACGGTGTGCAGGGTGTGAGTACCAGCCATCGCGGCCTCGTCGACCAGGACAAGGTCGCCCTCGGCGATCGGGAACTTCCGTTCCGCGACGCCGTGTTCCAGCGCTGTCGGGAGCTGGTGCAGCGTGTGCGGCCGGGCTCTGATCGACACACCGAGCCCAAGCGCGGCCCGCGCGGAGGGACCGAACGCGTAGACCTGCCGCCCTCGAGACCGCCACAGGTTCGCCAGAACCTTCATCGCAGCGGTCTTTCCCGCACCCGCGGGAGCGAGCGCCAGCTGCAACCGCTTGCCGGAACCGGCGAATTCGGTGACCATCCGCCGCTGGCCCTCGTTGAGCTTCGAGGAGCGGAGTGCCTTGCGCACGGCACGGTCCGGAACGCGGTAGCCGCCGCCACGCTTGGCCCAAGCGACGAAATCACCTTCCTCGGCCAGCGTCTGCGTGGTGGTGTAGCGCGTGGAGTGGTGTTCGTGGAACACCGACTCTCCTGAGCGTCGCCGCAGGAACGGTGCTTCGGCGACGAGCGTCGCGCCTTCCAGGGCGAGGGTGGTGGGTGCCGAGATTGCGCGGTCGACGACGCGGACGATCAGCTTGGCACGCTCGTCGGCGGGCACGGTGATGCGTGCGGTCTGCCGGTGTGCTTGTGCTTCGAGGTGCCAGCGGGTGAAGTGCGCGTATTTCGCGCTGACCGTGGCGATAACGGCTTCGGCCAAGCTGTCGAGGTCGTGCTCCGTCAGCGTCCCGGCAGTCGGTGCGCGCCCGCGGGCGAAGATTCTCCGGCCGAGCTTGTCGATCGCTTCTTGGCCTACGAGGCCGCGGGCGAATTCGTGCCAATCGTCGGTGTGTTCGGCCAGTGACTTCGGCGGCGGTTTTCCGGGGCGGCCGTCCAGTTTGGCGGCACGGTCGATGGCGAAGATTTCCTTCGGTCGCGGTTCGCGTCCGTTGAGGTCGCGGAATTCGACGATCCGGCGGGCGCGAGCGGCTTCGAACTGGCGGGTCCGTTGCGAGAATCCCTTGATCAGCGGGAGCGGCACCGCGGCCAGTTGCCAGATTTTGCGGTTGTGATCGACGCCGTTGGCGGGACGTTGTGTCCACTGTGCACCGTGTTCGCGGAACAGATCGCGAGTACGGGTATCGAAAAACTCCGAGGCGGTGACGGTTCCGGCGAGCATCGGTCGTCCGTCAAGCGCTGTCCACTTGCCATCTTCGGATCGGCGGACTTTGGTCGAGATCAACGCGTGGAAGTGCAGATGCGGATCTCCCGCGCGGCTGTCCCAATGTTCGAAGGTCGCCACGGTGATCCCGTCGACGTCTACCTGGGCCTGGCCCCGGTTGCCAGCGCGGGTGAAGGCGAGGTTCTGCTCGACGTAGGCCAGGGTGTCCCGCATCGCTTGCCGGACAAGGTTCGCGATCAGTTCGCGTTCGTCCGGAGGTGCCAGAGCCCACGCGACCGACACGGATTTGTCCGGGGCGAAGACCATCTCGTAGCCGGACACCGCTTTCCGGAGCTTGCGTTGCTCCTCCGCGAGCCACGTCTCCAGCGCGGCCGGGTCGACAGGTCCGCTGGCTCCGGTCGCATCGCGATAGACCTGTTCCTGGACTTTCCGGCGGATCTCGTGTCGTGTCGCAGCATCGATCGGCGCTCCGATGGGGCGGCCGTGCTCGAGGTTGTAGTCCTTGTACGCCTGTGCGCTGTGGACACGCATGAGGTCCAGTCCGCTGTAGACAGGAAAGCCGCGGCCGAGTCTTGTTGCGCCGAGAGCTTCGGCTGCGGTCTTGCCATCGGCGATCATCTCGTTCTCGATCGCGTCGGCGTTGGGATGGCGGCCTTCGCCGAAGAGCGCCTTCATCTGGGCAGGCTTGACCTCGCCGGTGAGCCCGAAAATCTGCGCACCGGCGCCGAACCATTCGCCTGCCGGGTAACCGTGGGAGAGGTAGTAGTCACTCAACAGCTCGCCGGGGTCGAGCCTGCGGTCGTGACACGCGACCGCGTTGGTGAGGTACTCATGATCACCAGGGCTCAGCTTCCGCGAGCCGATCACTGAGATCGAGCGTACGCCCCAAAATCACCGACGCCCACCTGACTCAGAGGATCTGCAAGATGTCCTGTGTGTGCGGTGGGCCGTGCGGGCGGCGCGGGGTGTGGGCGCGGTGGTGACGGCGTCGGCGGCGGGGATATGGCGCGGGCGGTGAGGAGAAGGGCGCGTGGCGGTGCGCGGCGGAGCGACCTGTGTGGTGCGGCCGGGGCTACGCGCCTGCTGGTTGCGCGGATACGGTGCATGCACACGAAAGCGGCCGCCGGTCGTGAGACCGGCGGCCGCTTTCTAGGGACGGATGCGGCGTTACGCGGCTATCAGCTCGCGGTGTTGCGGTTGGGCGGAGCGCAGCGGCGGGCGGTCGAGTTCAGTGCAGTGCGCGCACCGCCCGATCGGTTCGGAGCGGTGTTCTGCCGGGGTGCGCTCCAGGTTGCACGCGATGCACAGCACGCCGTCTGCGAGAGGGAGTCGCCAAAGGTTGTCATAGAACTTCTCCAGGCTGCCGCGCTCCTCCGAGGTGACTTCGTCGCGCTCGTCGAACAGCGCGCCGCGTTCGTCCTCGTACTGCTCGGAAACGCGGTCGTCCTTGCGTGCGCGCCCGGTTTGCGGGATGGCGGGCTCAATTTCGCGGTGGTTCTCGTCGTAGCTGGTTTGCGGTTCGTACTCGACCCGGGAGCGGCGTGCGCGGACCTCGAACGGCTCGCGCGGCGCGGAGGCTGGGCGCGGGATCGGCTGCGGGATTCGCCGGGGTGCAACGGTGTCGACTGGTTGCGGGATCGTGTGCGATTCGGCTTCCCGGCGGCAGAACTCGGAGCAGTACGTCATGTCGGGTGCCATGCTGAGGTTCCCGTCGCAATGCCCGCACCGGTGGATGTCTCCAGTCTCGGTCTCACGTTGTGCTTCTTCCGCCGCGCGCTTGGCGCGAATCGCATTCGCACGTTGGCGACTGGCGTAAACACAGGTCGTGAGCAGGGTGCGGTGGGCTTGGTCGATAGAGGGCCATGCCTTGTGGCCGCTGCGGATTGCGTCGGTCACGGTCGGGTGGTCGGCGGACGGGTTTTCCAGCAACGTGGCGCAAGCGCGGAGCGCTTCGCGCTCGTGTCCTTCGGCGCGTGCGGCGAGCCATCGCAGCGACTGACGCGCAACGCTGCGGTTGTGCGATGGGTCGGCCAGGAGCGCCGTTACGTCGTTCGGGTGCCCAGCAAGCGACGCGCGGGATTCGGTGGTGTGCACGCACGCCGTGAATGCGCGTTGCGCATCCGGCGTGAGGTCCGTGAGGTGTTCGTAAATCTTGCGGACGCGTGCGAGGGTGTCTGGGTCAGTCGGATCGGTGGAGTTGAGCAGGTGTGCGCAGGTCATGAGTACGGCCTGCGGAGCGTCTGAAAGATGCTCGAACATCCATCGGAGCGCGATGAGCGCCGATGCGGTGCGCGGAGGTGTCGCGCTGAGTGCGGTCACTACGTCGTCAAGGGTGTAACGGTGCCGCCGATCAGTGCTGGTCATGTCGAAAATCCGTTTCTGTTATGTGTGGGTTTCCGGCGGATCGGGTTTGGCGCCCCGGCCAACCGGTAATTACCATATTAATGGAGTTCGTCGCTATTCTCAATAATGCAACGCCAGAAAAGCGGACTGCTTAGGATGCTCTGACCTGCGGTAAGGGTGACCAGGTGCAGAGCGGTGGAGAGGTGGCCCCGAAGCCGCCCGGGGCAGGCCTCCGGCCTGCCCCTAATGCCTGACCGAGGCCGTAAGGGGACCCGAATGCAAGGGTGGGGCCTCGCTATTTTTTTGACGCGCTTTTTGTCAAAAAAATAGTGGGGTGCCCTTGTATTCGGGGCAGCGGCCGATACAATTTCGGGGCCACCTCTCCACCGCGGACGGGACCGATCCGCAATCGCCGGCCACCGTGTCTGGCCTGCGCAAACGCTCCAGGTCGACCCTGGCTATGCTGGTCAGGTCGCGACGTGATGGGTCTTCTGTCCCGTGGGCATGTCGCGGCACCCGGCGTCGTTGCTTTGGCGAGCCGTCGCTCCGGCGATGTCGGCCCTGTGCCGTGCGCCGCCGGTCCGATGGGGCCGGGGCCATGCGCCCCGGCCCCATCCCGTAACTGCTGCGACGCGACTAAACTGGCGACCGCAGCCCTCCCTGTGCAGGGAGGCAACCATGCCGCAAGACGAAGAGCGGTCGATCCGTCGTCGACGTCGATCGAGTGCCGAGGTTGCTCGGCTGAAGGCACTGCGGCAAGCGCACGCAGAGAAACTCGAACGCGCCCGGCGAGACGAACAGCGGGTCGACGACGCACTGGCACCGTTCGCGGAAGCGGCAGAAGCCATCGCAGCGGCACAACGGCGACACGAAGACCGGTGCGCGCGAATCACAGCCAGGCTTGAGCGAGACTTAGCGGACCTCGATCGAGCACGAGAGAAGGCCATTGAAGAGGCGGCTGTCGAGCGGCGCGCGCTGAAGACTGCGCTTGACGATGAAACCGGCAAGTTTCGCGCTGTGATGGGAGAGTCGGTCAAGACGATCCGGGAAGTGGGCACCGGGATGCCGGAGACCGCTGCACTGCTTGGCGTCAGCGTGGGCGAAGCGCGCAGGCTGGCGGCTGCGGCAAAGCGACTGGACCGTGAAGCCTCGAGCACCTGGTCATCAGCCGATGACGGGGTACCCGAGACGCCTCTGGCCGAGTCGGCCCCTGTGCTTGGTCGGGGAGCGGAAGCAGCCACTGGCGCCGAGCAGCAGGAGCCAGATGCAGCGCCGGAAGGTGAACGAGAAAAGAAGTGGGGTGGTGCGAGCGCGTAGCGCTCGCACCACCCCACCAACTACCGGTGTGCGGTCACCCCGGCTGAACCGGCTCAGCCTCGCGTCGCTCGGTCCGAGAGTGCGCCTTCCGGCGCGCGAGTCGCCGTCGGGCCGCAACGCGCCAGGCAATCGACAAGCACCCGCCGACGAACAGGGTGGTCCCGAGTACTGGCTGGTCCCAGCCGAGATCTTGCACTTTCTCTATGGAGAGGATGCACGGCACGCTGCCCGCTCCGAAGATGACCGCTGTGCGTGTGTGGTGAGTGATCCGCGGGAAGATCGGGTGCCGTTTGCGTCGCGAGTCAGCCCAACCAGCTGCTGCACCGAGCACTGCGTACACCGGCAACCGGATGAGATCGACTGCCGTAGGCGCAGCGATCAAGGCGATGGCACCGAAGACCGCCGCGACGAGAAGGACGCCGTAGAAGGCGGCGTCGATCATTCCGCGAGCGGAAAGTCCAGCGACGATTCGGGTCATCATCCGAGCGTAGATCGGAAAACCGGCCCGTTTGGGGGAGATTCGTCGTTCTCGACGACGGGCCGGTCGGGGTCGGTCAGCCTGGGGTCGCAGTCCGTGCACTGTCTTAGGAGGGGCCGGATTCAGCGCGCGCCTGGAAGGGCTAGTCGCGTCTCGAGGGGTGCGGGCGCGTTGCGCGCACATGGTGTTCCTTACCTTTCTTCTTGGGCCGGTTCGGGCCAGTCGTAGGGTTCGAGCCACCCAGGGGTGCTGGGTATGGCTTGCATGGTTTTGCCGTTGATGGTCCAGGAGGATTGGCCGCCCGGCACCCTGCGACGACTCGACCGCTGATTGGGATGTGCGAGTGATCGCTGTGTAAGGACACGCCGGCGAGGTCGTCTGCTGGGCCTGTAAGGACTGCGACACAAGGGAAAACGGAGGTGACCGTGCCCGAAGTCTGGGCCGGCGTGGACGGCGGCAAAGTCGATCACCACTGCGTGGTGATCGACGCCGAGGGCAGGCGTCTGCTGTCGCGGCGGATCGCCAACGACGAGACGTCGCTGCTGGAGCTGATCGCCGATGTCACCCAACTGGCCGAAGGCCGGGCGGTGACCTGGGCGGTCGATCTCAACGCGGGTGGGGTGGCGCTGCTGCTGGCGTTGCTGGTCAATCACGATCAGAAGGTGGTCTACCTGCCCGGCCGCACCGTGCATCACGCCGCCGCCACCTACCGCGGTGAGGGGAAAACCGACGCCAAGGACGCGGCGATCATCGCCGATCAGGCTCGGATGCGCCGTGACCTGCAACCACTGCGCCTGGCCGACGACATCAGCACCGAGCTGCGGATCCTCACCGCCCGCCGCGCTGATCTGGTCGCCGACCGCACCCGTCAGATCAACCGGCTGCGCGCGACGATGCTGGAGTACTTTCCCGCGTTGGAACGCGCCTTCGACTACAGCACCACCAAAGCCGCGTTGATCCTGCTGACCGGATACGCCACCCCGGCTGCGATCCGCCGCGCCGGGGCTGGCCGGCTGGAGCAGTGGCTGCGCAAACGCAAGGCCCGCAACGCCGCCGCGATCGCTTCGGCCGCGGCGACGGCGGCCGACGCCCAGCACACCACCGTCTCCGGGGAAGACCTCGCCGCGCGTGTGGTCGCTCGGCTGGCCAAGGAGGTGATGGTCCTCGACCAGGAGATCACCGACACCGACGCCCTGATCGAGGAGCGGTTTCGTCGGCACCGGCACGCCGAGGTGATCACCAGCCTGCCGGGCATGGGCACTCTGCTGGGGGCGGAGTTCCTTGCCTTCACCGGCGGTGACATGGCGGCCTTCGGCAGCGCCGACCGGCTGGCCGGCGTCGCCGGGCTCGCGCCGGCGCCACGCGACTCCGGCCGGATCAGCGGCAACCTGCACCGGCCCCGTCGTTACAGCAGACGCCTGCTGCGCGTGTTCTTTCTCTCCGCGCTGGTCAGCATCCGCTGCTGTCCCGCGTCGCGGGCCTACTACGACCGCAAGAGGGCCGAAGGCAAGAAACACACCCAGGCCGTCCTCGCTCTGGCCCGCCGACGCCTCAACGTCCTCTGGGCCATGCTCCGCGACGCCCGCACCTACCACGCCGCACCACCGGCCACCGTCGCTGCCTGATTCCCTCACCGATGCCGCCCATCAGGGCTTGACAACTTCATTGGGAATCCTCCTAGAGATCCAGGCGGCAGACCGGTGGGGTGGAGCGGCAGCGCCGCTCCACCCCACCGGGTTCGTTCCGGCCTAAGGCCGACCAGGATCAGAACGGCGGGGCTTCGGAGTCCGTGTTGGCGCCGGCACCGACGAGTTCGCCTTCGCCGGCGGGTGCGGCGGCCCACGGGTCAGCGGCGGTCTTGCGCGAGGGCTTGGTGACCTTCGCGGTGGCATAGCTGAGCGACGGACCGATCTCGTCGACGGTCAACTCGACGACGGTCCGCGACTCGCCGTCGCGAGTTTCGTACGTCCGCTGGCGCAGCCGGCCCTGGGCGATCACCCGCATGCCGCGCTTCAACGACTCCGCGACGTTCTCGCCCTTCTCCTTCCACATCGTGCAGCGCATGAACAACGGGTCGCAGTCCTCGAACTGGCTGGTGGACCGGTTGAATGTGCGAGGCGTCGACGCGATGGTGAAGTTCGCGACGGCCGTGCCGTTCGCGGTGAACCGCAGCTCGGGGTCGGACGTGAGGTTGCCGATGATGGTGATGACGGTGTCGCCGGCCATCGTGTCCTCCGGTGAGGGTCGGTGGTGTGGAACGCGATCTGCCTGGAGCGCTCCCCGGGCGGGGCCGGTACGCCGCGGATCGGCTCGTCAGTCCGGCGCGAACCGGCTGTGCGGAACGTGCCGGGGCTCGCCGTCAGGAGGGCCGGTTCACCCGGACGGACAAGCCGAGGCTTCGCGGTGTTCACAGCCCCGTCCGGGGTGTGCTGGGCTGTTTGCGCTCCGCCCCCCGGTCCCTCGCAGGAGGACTGGCCGGTGACGGTGTCGCGGCAGCGGCACGTCGACGTCCGTCACTGGGCAGGCGGTTTCGCGTGACGGCTGAGGACAACCAGCATGATGCGTTACTTCGCGGCCATGGGCCGAACACGATGGAACCCGGCCGCCGCGCAGCTTCGGGGAGAAACGCGGCGGCCGGGAGTCATGCGGCGGAGGCTTCTCCGGCGGCGAACCTTCGCAGCGCCGCGGTTGATTCCGCCGGGGGCAGGGCGATTCGTTCGAGTTCGTTCGCCGCATGGAAGTAGTAGTCCGCCTGGTCGTGGACGAACGTGCCGCAGGTCAGGTGGTTGAGGTAGACGACCGACTTCCTGGTGAACTCCTCCGAGGGGCGGGGCATCTCGTAGAAGGTCCACGGGCTCGCCAGGCCGGGGTGATTGCTGAGGCCGAACGGTACGACGCGAACGGTGGTCTCGGAGGCAGCGTCGTTCAAATCGGCGAGGTGACGCAGTTGTGCACCGACCGTTTCGGCCGAGCCGGAGAGCTTGGTGAGCACGTGCTCACCAATGTAGGCGGTGACGGGCTTGGCGTTCAGGCCATCGATGATCTGGTTTCGGACCTCGCGCTGCTCGACAAGGTTCTCGACCACAGCAGGTGAGTTGCCGAGGGCGAGGAGCGCTTCGGCCGCGTACTCGGGCGACTGCAGCAAGTCGGGGACGATCAGCGGCTCCCAAATAGTCGCTGAGATGACGGCCGCCTCCAGATCGAGCAAGGTGGCCAGATGGCGCGGCTCAGTCTGCGCTCCTTCGATGACCACACCCGGCGTGATCGCGCGCGCAAGCGCGAGGATGCGGTTCCTGTCCTCTCCGACGATGCCGAGCGCCCCGAGGATCGCGGCGACCTGTTCCGCCGACGGTGTCCGTTCGCCGAGTTCCCAGTTCGAGATCATCGCGGCGTTGACGCCGATACGGCGCGCGAGTTCGCGCACGCCGAAGCGTTTGCCGATCCGTGCGGCGCGAAGAGCTGCACCAAGGATAGTCACGCGCGGTTGTTGAACGCGGTGTTCGTACTTGACGGGCTCCCTCATGACTGTGCCCGGTCGTCGGCGTCGAGGACTCTGCCCGTTTCGGGGTCGACGGTTACCTGGTTTCCGTCGTCGTCGATCCACCAGCTCATCCTGATCACCACGCCCAGGGTGAAGGCTGCGCGCCGGACGAGGACACAAGAGCGGCAATCGCTGTTGCCGCCCAGGCCACCAGCTGGTTTCGTCGCAGGCATGCGATCTCCACGTCGGCTTCATAGCGGTCAGTTACCGTCCTCAAGCTAGGGGTGATTGCTACGCTGAAGGGACACCGAAGGGACACCCGGCCAACGGCAGGAGACCCCATGGACGGTCTTGACCTCCGCGGTACCAGCGTCGCTGGCCGGCTCAAGGAGGCGCGGATACTGCGGGGCATCAGCCAGCTCCAGCTCGCGCAGCGGATGAACTTTTCGCATTCGCTGGTCAAAAAAGTGGAGCAAGGCTCGAGACCGCCCAGCGCCGCGTTCGTGGCTGGCGCGGCGCGGGTGCTCGGGATCAAGGTGTCGACCCTTTACGGTGTCCGGGACGACGAGGTGCTGGACGAACCGAGCCGCCAATCGGCCGGGATTGCTGACTTGCGCGCCGCGCTCGATGCCTACGACGACCCGCAACCCGAAGGCGACCTCCTCACCCTCGACACCGCCACTGCGCGACTTGCCACCGCCTCGGGGAAAGTGCTCGGTCAGGACCACGTCGAGGTGCTCGAAGAGCTGCCGAACCTGTTGCACCACCTCTATGTGCTTGCCGACGCGACGGGTCGCGCCGGTGAACTCGGCCGGTCGGCGTTGCATGATGCCTACCGGATGTCAGCGAACGTGGCTGGTCACTTCCGGCAAGCAGACCTGGCTGCGATCTCGTCCGAACGGCATATCCAACTCGCTCCGCGGACTGGGGAGCCGCTGCGGATCGCCATCAGCGCCTACCATCGCAGCAGCCGCTACCTCCAGCACGGCGACTATCGTGGAGGTTTGCGTCGGCTTGAGCGCGCTCGCAAGCACGTCGGCTCTGGCGCGGCTGACCGCGCCGTATCGATCCAATTGGACTTGAGAGCAGCGATTCTTGCCGCCCGCGCTGGAGACCCGGCCGAGGCTGACGAGTATCTGGCTGAGGCCCGGGCGTTCGCCGACGAGTTCCAGCCACCGCCGGTCCCGTACTACGGTGTTGACGCCAGCATGACGAACATCGTTGTGCATTGGTGCGCACGGCCGGTCGAGAACTACGACGGCGGTGAAGCGGTCCGACGCGCGTCCACCGTCGTGGTCGATGATCCTCGACGGCCGGAACGGGTGGGGCACCACTGCATCGACATGGCCCGGGCCTGGATGCTGAACGGCGACCGCGGACGGACGCTCGTCGAGTTGAACGCGGCGCGCAAGGTCGCGCCGAACATGACCCGCCACCACCCGTCGGTCTCGGAAACAGTTCGCGCGCTTGCGAAGTCCGAGCGACAGACGAACGAATCGCTTGCGAAGTTCGCACGGTGGGCAGGCATTCGGCTGTGAGCTGGCAATTGTCCCGTTGCTGTCTGGGCTCGGGATTTCCGTGTGGATAGCAGACAGTGACCTGATTGTCCTTGCGGATCTAAGCGACTGAACTGACTGCAGCGGCGAGGTTGCCGAGGAATCGGACGAAGTGCTGCCGAGGTCCGCGATGGTTGTCTCGGAGTTAGGAGAACGAATTGAACCCGGCGGTCAACCGGCAGCACGCTTGTTCTGTGCGAGCACGGTGATGAAGTCGAGACCTGTGGCTGGGTCAATCAAGTCCAACCCGGGGTCCCGCACGGTCATCCAGGTGACCCATCGTCGCCACCGGTACGTCGTGCCGGCCGGGCGAACCAACCACAATTCTTCGTGCCGCCGGGATTCCAGCGAGTCCAGGATGGCCTGTCGACGGTCTCGCCGTGCGGCTCGTGGCACGGCATGGAATTCGATGCGCACCACTCCGGGACATCGCTCGAATACGTGGCCATGAGCGACGCGTCCAGCAGCGAGCACGGCACGCACTGAGTCAGCTGTGACGCGCTCCATCTCCGCAGGATGAGACTTCACACTCATGGCCTAAGCGTAGTCCCGCTCGCACCGGATTGCTTCCGACACCAACGCCGCAGTCGGGACTGGCCGCTGGTTGGCATCGCAGATGCGGTGGTTCGGGCGGAGGTGCGCGTCTTAACCACCGCGTCTGCACGTTGACACCGGCGCTGGTTGCAAGGCCACTACCGGAGTCAGTCGGCCGCCCCGTTCAATAAACTGCGACGTTCGGTACGTGCCATGTTCGCGATAATGACTGTGAGGTCTCCGCCGGAGGGATCCAACGCGCGCGCTCGCATTTTCTCGGACAACGGCGACGGCGGGTCGATCGCCAACGTGGCCGCTCGTGCCGCATCGAAGTTGCCTTGGGCGTACTCGGCGAAGGCGAGCGCGGCGGCGACGTCGCTCGCGTAGTCGAGCGGACTGACCTCCAACAGGTAGCGGAAGAGCATCGCCCGGCTGCCTTCCGTGGCTTGCCCGGCCGGAGGGACCAGGACCGCCAGACCCACCGGTGCCGAACCCGCCGCGGCGATGAGAGCGGCGAGTTCCTCGTCGGATTGAGCACGCCAGCCGGCCGACCATGCATTGACCACAGCGTCGACCTGGTTGACTCGATCATTGAGCGCCCTGAGGTCATCGTGGTCGAGTTCAGCCCGGATCTGCCGCTTTGCTTCGTCCACCAGCGTCAGCAGGCGGGGATCACGTTCGGATTCGCTACCGACCGTCCGCGTCGTTTCGACAGCGGAGCGCGCGGAGCGGAAGTACTCGGCGAAGGAGCCGCGGTGGGCGTAGGGATTGATTGCCCGCTGGACATTCCTGGCGACTACAACCGCGTGCAAGGTGGGAATGGTCACCTGCTGTGTCGCGATTTCCGCGTGTACGTATTCGCCAAGCAGGTAGTACCCGACGGCCAAGACGGCGGAGATCTCGCGACGTTCCGGTGATGGGGCCAGCCGGTAGAGGTGCAGCAGCAGTTGGACGCGCTGGCGCTCGGGATGTCGGCTGCCCGCAGGTAGAACGCAGGCATCGCGGAACAGTGGTGACGAGAAGCTGGCGATGAGATTCGCGATGTCTTCGTCGGCGCTGGGCAACTCGCCGTCGATGGCCGCGGCGACTGCAGCGTCGAAGGTTTCGATCCGTTTCGCGAGCGACTCGGGGGCCTCCTGTTGCCGTGTGGTGGCAATCCGTGTCGCACGCGCGATTCGTTCCTGCTCATCGGTCGATGCAAGGCGGAACAGGTCTTCGACGGCCTGACGGCTCGGGTGGATGGTGAACCCGGAATCCGCAGAGGCGATCGCGACCAGCGACGTGGCCGGGTCGGGCATGATTCCCGCGGTGATTGACCTGTCGTAGTAGCTGCGCCACCAGGAACCCTCGCGGAACTCCGGGACGAAGAAGACTGCCCTGACCCGATGGCCAGCCTCGGTGATCGCGGATGCGAGGGCGTCGATTTCCGCGCGCAAGGGCAGTTCGGCATCGACATTGCCTCGCTGGGACACCACGACTGCGATCACAGTTCCGGCGGGCTGTGTCCGGAGCGGGCCCGTTACAGTCCTGCCGGACTCCGCCGGATCGGCGGCGAGACTGGCGAGGCCGAGCCGCATCGTCACTCCTACGCGGTCGAGGCCGTCGTCGCCAGGACGGAGATGGAGCAGGATGACTGCCTCTGCGGGGTAGAACCCGACAATAGCCGGAATATTCGCGAGGAACTGGCCGACGGCGTCGAGGTTCGAGGTTTCGGGATCTGACATGGGACTTCCTTTGGGAGGCAACGGAGGGCGTATGCGGAGGCGGGCACGGCCTATGCACCGGCCGTGCCCGCCGGAATTCACGCGTGTTCCGCGCTTTCGAGCCGATGACGTTCGGCCAACGCGATGTCGGCGATCAGGTCGCTGACGACCTTCGCGGACGAGGTCAGCGTCCCGTGGAGGACAGCTTCAGAGAGAAGCGATGGCAGGTCGACGGACCTTGCCGCGGCCCGTGCACGGACGAGGTCGCCCGTGGTCAGTTCGGCCACAGCGATAGCTCCGGCGATGTTGGCCGCGTAGTCGGGCGGAGCGACCGTCTGGAGGAGACGGAATAGTGCGACCCTGTCGGCGTCGATGGTTCCCGTTGACGGTGAGACCAGGGCCGCGATGCATACCGGCGGCGCGGTCATGCTGGCGACGAGTTCGGCGACGTCCTCGTCGTGTTCGGGAAGCCCGAATCCGGCACGTTCGGCTGCACGGTCGCTTCGTTCGAGGCGTGTTCGGAGCGCTCGATCGTCCTGGCGATCGTGCTCCGAGGCGACCTGTCGAACCTTGTCCTGCACGAGGCAATGAAGAGACGGTCGTCGGTCGGTTGGTGTGCCGACGGTATGGACCTGGGCGGCACTGTCGCGCGCGGAGCGGAAATAGCTGGTGAATCGGTCGTCGAGCGCTTTCGGGTCGACGCCGCTGCTGACCACAGTCCGGACAAGTTCCGCGAGCGCGGTCGGAGGTTGGATGGACTCGCCAGCCATCGATGCGTGCAGATAGTCCCCGGCAAAGCAGTATCCGACCGCCAACGCGGTGCCGATCTGCCGCCGAAGTTCTGGAGGCGCAAGGCGATTGAGGTGGAGCAGCAGGTTGAGCCGTTGCAGTTCTGGCCGCGGATTATTCGGGGGCAGAACGCACGCGTCACGGAACAGAGGCGAAGCGAAGCAAGCGATCAGATCCGCGACCCGGTTGTGGTCGGCGGGCAGCTGTCCTTCTCCGGCTGCCGCGACGGCTGCATCGAAAGCGGCAAGTCGATCGGCAAAAGGCAACGGGGTGTCCTCGCGCCGTTCCAACACTCGTCGTGTCGCGCCGCCAACGGTTTCCAGATCTGCGGCAGGTGCAGGGGAGAACAGCTGCTGGACCGACTGACGAGACGGTTGGACAGTGAATCCGTCCGCCGCGGCCAGGACTGCACCCATCGAAGATCGCGGATCGGGCAGGATTCCTCCGCATCCTGGCCTTCCGCAGTAACAGTGCCACCGGGCGCCCTCGGTGAATTTCGGGAGAAAGTAGATTCCCCGGACGTTGTGCCCGGCCGCGGTGGTCGTGGCGGTAAGGATGTCGATCTCGTTGTGGAAGGGAAGGTCGTTGTCCTGCAAGGGTTCGGTGCGATCGGAGACCACGCAGATCATTACGTCGCCGGTATGCTGAGCACGGAGTGGTGCAGCCGTCTGGGCGCTCCATTTTTCCGGTGCTGCGGCGAACTCGGGGAGGTCCAGCCTCATCGTGAGTCCCACGAGGTGGCGTCCGCCGTCGGCAGGCTTCAAGTACATGACAACGAGTGATTCTTCTGGGTAGAACCCGAGGACTGCCGGGACGGACGAGAGAAACCGCCCGGTGGCGCTTGAGGAATCCATTGGTGTCCTTAGCTTTTCGTGAAGTATTTCTGCGCGTCCGGCGTCGATCGCCGGACGAGTTCGCTTGAGCGCGCGCGGCCGGGCCCGGCTTTCGCCTCACCCGGCGAACGATGCGAGGACGGCCGGGCCCGGGCGGGCGTGCTGGAATCTCCGGTGCGGGGATCTGCGCGACAGGCCGGACAGGTCGTCAGCGCGGGTGGATCTGGCGTCGCCATCGGCGGCCGTAGGCGATGCCGTCTCTGATCGTGGTGGTCAATTCAGCCCAGTCGAAGTCGTCAACGTCGAGGTGCCGACGTGCTGCGTCGACGAGTTGCTCGGTGATGGCGGCGTCGCTGATCCAATCGTTGGCCGCGAGCTGGCCGAGCGACCTCGCGGCAGCCAGCACAGCTTCGTGCCGTCCGCCTACCTCCGCTTCGCGCACTCGCCGACTTTCCCCGGCTACTGCGGCCTTGACGTATGCGGCGACTCGCGGATCCGCCGCCGGGGGAACGGCTCCCACGGGGATAGGCGGCGGTGGTGGCGGCGTCAACCGGTCGGCGAGCCACTGCGGAAGCGGTGCGGCCGGAAGATCGCGGAGCACCGTGTAGGCCTGTAGCTGTCCGCGGCGATCGAGGACCGAGCCAGGCGCAACGACGAGGCCGCCGTTGCCGCGCGTGTCGACGAGGCGCCCCAGCCCTCGCCGCGACGTTCCGACCGAGCTGCGAAGGCTTTGGCCGGGCCGTTGCCGGAAGTACCGGTGCTCGCTCTCTTCATCGCCGGGGGTGCTGACCGTGAACGTGCCCGCCGGGTCCGGCTGACCGGCCTGGCACGCGAGATTTGCCAGTACGTCGCGCCCGTGCAGGAGTTCTCGATCGCTGGCGGTGCGCGGTGCGTCGAGGTCGAGGACAAGGAGATCGGAGGGGCCGCAGGCGATGCCGACATTGTCGGCGGGATGACTGCGCCACCAGCCGATGATGGCGGCGGGGTCCCTGGTGGCCCACTGCTGCCAGCCTTCGACCGCCGGGATCTTGCGTCCGGCCTTGAGCGGGAACACCGCCCAGCCTCGCGCTGCGCACCAGAGCGCGGTGGCCAGGAGCCGACGGGGACCTTCGATCGCGGGGAAGGGCAGGTCCGGTCGGCTGGGCAGTGCCAGATGAATTCGGGAAGGGTGCATGGTCGGCTCCCGTCGTGCGGGGAAGCATGGCTGCGGAGCGCGGCGGCGGATGTGAATGCGGCACCCGCCGCCGCGCTGCTCGGCGAGATCAGTCGTGGTCGGTCGTCTGGTCGTCGGCGGGCGTGAGTGCCGCGTCCGGGTTGTCGTCGACGCCCACCTCGCTGCTGTCCTGTTCCTCGAGAAGCTGAGTGATGGCCTCGGCCTCGTCGTCCGGTGTCAGAACCTTCAACTCGATGTCGGACAGCGTGTGGCCGAAGTCTTGAAGCGTCTGCATGTACTGCTGCTGCAGGTGTGTCGGCGCACGCCAAGGGCTGCGGTCGCGCTGCAGCGCTTCTTCGTGCGCGGCGAGGGTCAGGAACGCGTCGAACACGGTCGCCTGCTTGGCGCTCAGCCGCCCGGCGTAGGCGGCGAGGTCTTCCTCGCCGAGGAGAGCACGCGCCAGGGTGTGCCCGCGTTCCATCGCACGGACCAGAGGCTTGTCCCCGTTCACCTTCTGGATCGCGATCCAGTTCTGCAGGCCCGTCGGGACCTGGCGACGCACGGCGAAGGACTTCAGCCAATCCAGCCGCTTGGGTTTGGCACCGTCCCACAGCTTGTTGTTGTCCCGGACCCACCGCCACTGCGCGCGATTCCACTGCACTTCGGCGTCACGGTCATCGTTCTCGGCGGGGGCGTCGGCGCGGTTGTCCGGTACCCAGCGGAGCGCATGCCCGTGCGCGCGGAAGTTGTGGCACGCATAGGGAGTGACCATGACGTAGCCGATGCCGTGCGTGTCCTCCTCATCGTCTCGCAGATACCGGCGTTCCACTCGTACGCAGTGACCCGGGCAGGACGCGTGCTCGTCGGCTGTGAGTTCGGTTCCGCGGGGCGAGTCCGGGCTAGGACGCAGATCGATCAAGGGCAGCGAGGCATCGGCTTCGTCGCTGTCTTCGGCCAGCACCGTCACGTCGGCGGCGTCGAATTCGGCAGTAGCGGCGCCGACGAGTTCCTGGCGGATCTCGGCTTCCCGCAGGTCGTTGCGGAACTTCTGCGCCAGCATCTCGAAGTTGCGCGGCCGCTGGTTGGCCGTGACGATCAGTTCCTTCGCCTGCTCGGTCATGCCTTGCTGATCGAACCACGCGATCTCGGCGAGCTGCGGGAGGGTCAGTCCGTAGCGGTCGCCGGCCTTGGTCGCCAGCTCGCTGGCTCCCACGGCGAGAGTTTCCTGCACGACCTTGCGCTGCTGACCGCGTCGCCGCGCGAGCCTGGTCGGCGACACTCCCAGGTCGATAAGGTACTGGTAGGCCTGGGTATTTTCCTGGTGTGTGAGCGGCTCGCGGTGGTCGTTCTCGTCGAGCTGCTCCAGGACCCGGTCGATCTCACGAGCCTGGTCGTCGCCCTGCGGGGGCAGGTGCATCCAGACCGGCACGGTCGTGCCCGCTTTGCGCGCGTGCAGGACGCGCCGCTGTCCGGAGCGGACGACGATCGTGCCGTCCATCGACCGGTATCCGTTCGCGGCGGTGGTGACGCCGGACTGCTGGTAGTTGCGCACCGTCGCGGCCCGAGTCTTCACTTGAAGCGACCGGACGTTGTCCTCAAGCACGATCTCGTTCGGGTCAGCGTGCACGATGGTGTCGACTTCGTGTCCCCACTGGGATTCCCACGCCGCCAATTCCTTTTCGTCGGCAGGGCCGAGGACCGAGCGCTGCATTGGCACCGTCTCCTCGACGGTGTCTGTTTGACCAGGTTCGACGGCGAGGTCGGTGGTGGTGCTCATTCATGCTCCTTGCAAAGGGATTGGGCGCCGCCTCCGCGGACGGCGCGGGTGTCCCGGGCGGGACGCACGTGCTTGAGCGCAGCCGCGAGGCGTGGGGCGGATCGCCCTCGCTCAACCGGGCGGAACCCCGCCGACGGTCCTTTCCGGACGCGACGACGTGGTGGGTTCCACCCGGTTGGCGCGGGGATCAGCGATCCGGCTTGCGCCCGGTGCGCTGCGCTAGCGTGCGTTGTCCCGCCGGGACAGTCGCGTCGGCGAGCTGGCTACCGCGGATACAGGTGCCGAGGTTGGCAGCGCGAGCCGCCCTGTTTTGTCTGCATTCGCGGGACATTCGCATTCGTCGGCTGGAAGTTCGCACTCTTCGCATAGGGGGAGCGCCCAGATGCGAGGGCACCAGCGTGCGCAGCAACCGGGAAGCGACGCGCACTCGACACAGCTGCCGCAGACTACGCAGATCCCCCTGAGATCAGCCGAGTCCACGCTGTCGCACGCGATACACACTCCGTTAAACCCGCCTCGGGCCACCGGAACGAGAGGCTGGAAGTCGGAGTTGGAGTACCAGATCCCGTCGTCCCAGATGCCGGCTTTCTCGTTGAACAGATAGGACTGCTTGGAGTAGCGAGGGTCGACGGTGAGCACAACGACCTTGTTCCATGGACCGAGCCAGCGTTCGAGGACGAAGCGCGTCGCATCATCGTCGAACTGGTCCGAGATCGACTTGCCCAGGCAGTCTTCGGCGAAGATCCGGGTGTCGGATTTCTTCTGGCGGCGGGTGGGCTGGACGCTCGCCGGAAGAATACCGTTGTGTGCCAACACGGTGCTGGAGTTGAGGTTGACCTTGAACGGGTGGATGTTCGCCTCAGAGGTCTTCCCATGAGTGCGGAACCGGCTGTGGAACAACGCCGGTCCACCGGAGTGCTCCTGCCGGAGACGGGTGAACGTCTCCAGCGATTCCGCGAAATCGAAGGACTTGCCGACGATGATGCCCTGGGCGGTAACGACCGCGTAGCCGTGGCCGTGTGGATTCTGCGCGGCGCCGTTGGCCAAGGCCGCCGCGTGAGGCAGGACTCCGGCTGGAAGGTAGGTCAGCATGCACATGCGAGTGCCTCGCATTCGCGCGAGAGTGCGTCGTACTCCGGCCGCTCTGCGGCCCAGCCGAGGAACGCTTCCCAGGACCAGCCGTCGTCGCGGACGATGGCCCTGAGCGTCAGCTGCTGGGCGTAGCGGACGCTGGCGTCGGCGAACGCGAGCGCGGCCTGCACCTCCTGGGGCTTGATGCTGCTGGCGAACATGCGCAGTTCGAACGTGTCAGCGTTCTGCACGTTGATCGCCGAGTAGCGGGGCCGGTTCTGGTCGCCCTTGCAGATGTCCTTGATTCCTGCGCGTTCACCCGGGGAGAACTGTGCCCAGCTCGAATCGTGTCGGCGCGCGAGCTGCTGTACTTCAGCGGCATTGCGGTAGATGAACTTCATCCACCGGAACACGTGGCTGCGACCGTCGAACGCCTCTCGACTGACATGGATGTGGAGCCCGACGTCGTCGGTGGTGTGGCAGCCGCGGGCCGCCAGTTCGTCGAGCAGCGTCCAGGGAAAGTTGTCCTGTGCCCAGGCAAGCGACATCGGGTGCGTCACCAGCTCGAACCCGACCGTGATCGAGCCGTCCTCTTTCAGATACGCCAAACCGCCGAGCCGGTCTTCGCAGAGTTGGCAGAGCTGCGTGTCGCGGTCTGGGGTGTTGATCTCCAGTTCCATCCCGAGGAACAGCGGGCTGGAGCCGTGGAATCGCGGATACGGCTTGTAGCCGGAGCCGTAGACGTGGTCGTCCCAAGATCCCAGCAGCCGGTCGGCACAGTCGGTACACCGGGCGCGGCCGCGCACGAGGTATGTGCAGTCAAGACACTCGTGGTATCCGGCTTCCGCAGCGCAGTCGTCGCACAGCGACTCGCTGTCGTCCTCGACGGTCAGCAGCGTGCGGAAGATGTGGGCGCAGTTGTCGCATTGGAGATAGTGCAGCGGCGTGCAATCGTCACAGACGAGTTCGTCGTCGACGTTGGTACGCGTGCAACCGGGAATTACTTCAGTAGCGCAATGGATGCAGACGTCCTCGTCTTGGGTTGTGGTAGCCAATCGTGACTCCTCGGGAGCGAGCCACCCTTCGTCCGTCGTTGTCCGAGCAACGGCGGCAGAGGGGGCGTGGGCCGGCGGTGCCGGCGGCCCACGGGCGTGGGCCGCGTCCCGAAGAGCAAGGGCGGTGTGCGGCGGGCTTGTTCGCCGACCGGTGGCCGGTTGGCAGGTGCCCGCCGCGCACCACCCTCGCTACCGTTGGTGCGGCCTACGTCTGCTGGCGTCGCGTCGGCGCAACACCCGCTCACCGCTGTGCCGGACCCTCATTTCCATTGGGAACCTTGGATTTTCGGCAGTGGACGGGATCTTCAACACGACCTGTCACAAGTACGAGCGCTACAGACGACCGTTGCCAGCCTTCTGAACGGTGATGTGTTCGGCAGAGGTGGCCACTTCGACGGCTCGCGTGCGGAGCAGTTCGTTCACTCCCGCGGACGCGGCAGAGTGAATCGGACCGGGTACCCCGTAGACGAGGCGGCCGAGTTCACGGGAGGCACGGGCGACGGTAAGCGCACCGCTGCGCTGCCCGGCTTCGACGATCACCGTTGCCGGCGCAAGGGCTGCCAGGAGCCGGCAGCGTGCGTGAAGCCGGACGCGCGCCGGGCGAGTGCCGATGGGGTATTCGCTGACCAGTAGTCCGCCCTCGTCGATCACGGTCTGGAAAAGACGCGCGTGAGACAGCGGGTAGTTCTGGTCGACGCCGGTGGCAAGCACGGCAATTGTGGTGCCGTCGGCAGCCAGGGCACCGCGGTGTGCGGCTCCGTCTATCCCGTAGCTGCCGCCGCTGATGACGGTTGTACCGGTGCGGGCGAGTTCGTAGCCGAGATCGGAGGAGACGGTGTGGCCGTAGGAGGTTGACGCGCGGGCACCGGTGATGGTGACTGCGGACCGGGTGAGGTCGGTGAGGCTGCCTTTTCCGCGTACCCAAAGGGCCAGGGGAGCGCCGTGGCTGGCGAGGCCCGTCAACCGGACGATCGGCCAGTCGTCGTCTTCGGGCGTGACCAGGCGTGCGGTGCCGGAGTCGAGGGCGTCGAGATCGTCGTTGATCACGGCGTCGGGACGGCCGATCTCGTTGAGGACAGCGGCGGGGGCGGTGCCTTGCCGGATCTGTTCGGCGGCTTCGACAGGCCCGACGTCGGTGACGTAGCAGTGGACGTTGGGTGCCGGTGGTTCCGCGGCGTGGAGAAGGAAGAGGCGAGCGTGCAGCTCGAGGCGTGACGGCATGGTCGGTTCCTCCAGAGAAACGGGGATTGGTTCAGCCGCTGATCACAGCTCGTACCTCGGCGGCGGTTCGGAGGGCACCGCGAGCACTGGATTTGGCGTACGCCAGGGAATCCGGGCACGTGAACCACAACGTGAGAGTTTCGGCTCCTCGGGCGAATCCGCGACGGTAACCTCGCGCGTCGCGGAGTTTGTCAAGCGGAAGCGGAGGCAGGGTGCCGTCGAGTGTGCGGTCAGGGCGGGAGATCCATCCATGCGCGGCGAGATCGTCGGCGATTCGAGGGCAGTCCATGTCTTTGCTGTGCGCGTGGGCGTATCCGGCGGCGGCGCGGGCCAGAAGTTCAGCGAGGCGGTTCACGCGTTCGGTGACGTAGCGGAGTCCCTCCGGCGGGTAGGACTTTGCACTGAACTGGGTGTACGAGTCATCGGTGAAGTCGGCGACGTAGATGCGCAACTTCTCGGCATAGACCGTAATTTCTTCGAGGCTTGCGTTACGCAGCGCGGCGAGCCGCTCTGCCTCAGAAGTTCGCGCGCGAAGCTGTTCAACCTCGGCAAGATCCGGCGCGGTCGGATCGTAGTCGGCGTGCGGGCTCATCAAGGATCTCCTGTCCGGAAGGGTTCGCTTCTTCAGTGCCCGCGCGGAAGATGCACGCGCGGGCACTGAGGAGGCGAAGTGTGCGGCAGGCAGTCACCGCGGCGGCCGTGTGATCGGGCGGATCCGCAGCGGTTGCTCGCCGCGGTAGGAGGCCGCCAGGTGGCCGTGGTCGACCACCACGTGGTAATCGTTTAGCCACACCGAGAACCACCGTTCGGCCCGAGCACCGCGGCGAGACGAAGAGCTGGCTGTCACAGGCACGCCCGGCACGGGTGTGGTGCGGTAGGTCGCGAGCGTTCCGTTGACCATAGGGCAGGCGACGGCAGTGTAAGCCGAGCACTGCGGGTGCAACCCGGGCTCGCTCGTGCATTGCCGAGGAAGATCGGACGCTCGCAGCAGAAGGACAACAGGATGGGGCGCGAGGCGGTGCCCGCACACTCCGCACAGTCGGTGCACCAGGGCGTGCTCGGCGTAAGTCTGATCAATGCTGCCGAACACGTAACGACCGTCCGGCAGTTTCGGCGTTATCCACGGCACGACAAGTCCGCCGACGAGCGGTCGACCGGACAGCCATGCGGGAACGGGAGGATGGTCAGGATTCATCGAAGGGTTTCCTCTTGATTCGTGAGGCTCGTTCGATCCGCTCGCGGCGAGCGGCGTTGACCGCGGTCTGCCAGTGACTCCACCGGCGGCCCGCTTGGAGAGCCTTGTAGCGTGCGATGTTGTTGGCGGGAATGCCGACCGGTGCGGGCCCGAGGACGGAGAGCAAGTCCGACTCTTCTTGCGAATGCCAGCCGGCTTCGTCGATCGAGTCGGTGTCCGGAAAGACGTCCGCGACGCGGTCTGCCGACGGGTCGAGCTGGTCGTCTTGCCTGCCGCCGTAGGAGTAAACCCACCAGAAGTTGCCGGGCGGGTTTGGTTCAACGAGCGTCCGGAACGCGGATATTTCCTTGGTGTAGGCGTAAAAGCGGGTAGTTGGCGTGCTGGTGATGACGCGCAGCCAAGATGACAGGTAGTCGTGGGAGAAGAAGTCGCCGGAGTCGTGGATTCTCACCCAGCTGTCGGCGAACTTGGGATGCGCCAGTTCGGAAGTCATCTCCGCAGTCCACCCGGGAAGATCGTCGAGGACGTACCGGAGGTTTTCTTGGTGCCGCCGCAGCACAGCCGGGAATCGGTAGGTTCCGTTGCGGGCGTAGCAGACGCTCGCCCACACTCCGGCGGACGGGACAGGTGTTGTAGTTGCGTCCATCGGGAAGCGTTCCGGCGAATGCTGGCAGCGACCAGTTCCAAATCCCCATCCGCTTCAGCTCGCGGTTCTGACGCAGCAAAGTCATTGGCCCTCCTCGGAACCAAGCGAGGGGGCCGGACAAACGTCTGCTGTCGGGCGTACGCTCGTCCGGCCACGATCAGCGAGTTGGCCGGACGGGCGTGAGCGGTGACGGCTCGATCGCAGGACCGAACGAGGTGTCGGTCCCAAAAATGCCTACGTGGTAAGCAATCGCGACCGCGTGCGCTCGGTTGGCTGCCCGGAGCTTGCGAAATGTGTTGTACAGGTGGGTCTTCACTGTTTCTGCGCTGACGTATTCGATCTGCGCGATCCGACGGTTGGACAGTCCGCGGGCGACGTGCGCGAGCATCTGGGTTTCCCGTTCGCTGAGCGACGGTCGGCGGGTCATCGTCCACACCGCAGTACACGCTGCCACCAGGTAGCGGTTCGCCGGCCCCGCTTTGAGCAAGCCAGGATGGAACAGTCGGCGGGAATTCCTGCCCGGCGAGCGCGGCGAGAAGCGCGTCGGACACGGCCGTACTGGCTGACAACCTCCTGGGCGGCACGCGCATGCTGGCTTTTAGTTCGGCCCCAATCCTGTGGCACGACAGCCAGCAGAGTCCCGTTGTCTGCGAGCAAGGACCACGCCATGAGCAAGGGCTCGGCCCAATCGGGTTCGAATACCTGATTGAGGATCACGACGTCGAACTGTGCATGACCGTTGTCTCGCAACCGTTTGAGATCGCCGGCCGACTGGACGAACGTCAGCGAGTCTTGCGGTTCGCCCTCGGCGAGACGCTTCTGCTCGGCCGCGTTGGTGCAGGCGCAGCACACAAGAACTCGCTCGGCCGGAGAAGTCTCGGAACACGTCAGGGTGCTGCGGCTGTAAGCGGTGGGAGATGTCTTTGCGCTGTTCTCGTCTCGATGCATGCCAGGTTCCTTCGGGTCGGAGGACGGACCCGCACCCCGCAGCAGCCGCGCGTCGCGCGCGTGCAAGCCCGCGGGCAGCGACGGTGCGGTAACGCACCTCATCCGGGCTTGCACGCAGCCGCGCGGATGCTTGGGTGGCTGGGGGCCGTCTCGGCACGACGGAATCTCGTCGACTTCGCGATGGCCAACTCGGCAGATCGAAGCAAAGTGAATTCACTTGTTGACAAAACTGGGGCGCCTGGGCAAGGTGGAGGCAGAAGGTGATCAGCTGGCAGCCCGGACCGGAGCGGCTGCAGCAGCACCTTCCGGTCGGCGGCTCCCTCCTTGTATTCCCCCCTCAGTGGATGCCGCGGTCCGGTCCGGGAGGCGGTTGTCGGGGAGGGCGCCGCCTCCCGGGCGACCGGTCTTGCGAGTGGCGCTGATTGAAGTCGTTTAAGGGCGGGGGAGTCTGCTCTGCGCGAAGACCGGGAAATGCGAACAAAGCACTCAGCCATCCGAGTGAAGTGTTGCGTTCTGCATACACTCGCGCACTCAGCGGTATACGTTGATCCACTTGGAGGCGATGGGTGGAGTCGCCTTCAAGAAGTCATATCGGCAGGGGAGGCCGTATGAATCTCGTCGTCGTGCGCCGAAGGCCTATGGATTCGCGTCGCCACCTGCACGGAAGCAGGCGTCGCGATCGCGACCTATGACAGATTCCGCGGGGCCTGGCTGAGGACGCCTGGCCCGTCCGAACGTCCGGACAGCTGAGTCGGGCCTCTGCCCGCCGGTTCCGGTGACGCACGACCACCGCGGGGGATGAATGTCTGCAGGAAGCAAGCCCGGCTTCGCCGAACCATTGCGAAACAGCGAATTCCGGGCGCTGTGGCTTGCCGAGCTGAGTTCCGTCATCGGCGACCAGCTCGCGCGAGTCGCGCTTGCCCTGGTTGTATATGCCCAGACTTCGTCCGCTTTTCTCACTGCGCTGACATACGGCTTGACCCTCGTGCCCAGCTTGCTGGGCGGAATGCTGTTGTCTGGTTTGGCAGACAGGCTTCCCCGGCGCACAGTCATGGCTGCGGTGGATGGGGCACGCGCTCTGCTCGCGGGGGCGATGGCGGTGCCCGGATTGCCGTTGCCTGCGTTGTGGAGCTGCGTCGGGCTCCTAAGTTTCGCTGCGGGACCGTTCAAAGCCGCGCAGATGTCATTGCTGCCGGAAGTCCTGGGCCGCGGCGAACGCTACGAGGCAGGGCTCGCGCTGCGACAGTTCACGACGCAGGTTGCGCAGCTCGGGGGATTCGCCGGAGGAGGGCTGCTGCTGGCGTGGCTTGATCCGCATGTCGCGATGGGACTCAACGCCGGCACGTTCGTGATCAGCACAGTTCTCGTGCTGTGCGGCGTTCGGCGGCGACCGGCCGCGCGTACGTTGGAGCAGCCGGAAATCTCGGAGCCGAGTGACAGCATTCCTCACGGCAGTCGTGGCGTCGTTGTCGCGTTGTTCGGGCTGGTGCTGCTGCTCGGCCTGTACATCGTCCCCGAGGGCTTGGCCGCGCCGTACGGGCGCGAGGTCGGTGTTGGGGCGCTCGGGGTCGGATTGCTGATGGCCGCGGACCCGGTCGGCAGCGCGATCGGTGCTTGGGTTTCGACGTTGGTGGCCCTGCCGACCAAGGTGTCGACGGTTGTTGCGTTGGCCGTGTTGGCCGGAGTGCCCCTGGTCGCTTGCGCCGCGATGCCGAATCTTGCCGTGACGCTGGTGCTGTGGGCGATGACCGGCGCGGTTGCCGAGGTGTATGTGATCAAGGCGCAGGCGCTTGTGGTCAAGGTCGTGCCGAATCGAAGACTCGGCGGCGTGATGGGCCGGATGGGAACGGCCATGTACTGCTCGCAAGGTCTCATGATCGTGGCCGGCGGAGCCGTCGCGGACCGCATTGGGCCATTTCGGACGACAGCCGCAGCGGGTGCGAGCGCAGCAGTGTTGGCGCTGATCGTCGGTGCCGGGTGGTGGGTGGCTCGCTCCCGGGGAGCAACCAGGAGCGAGCCGATCTCAGCAGGTCGAAAGCGTGATCACCATTCCTTGCCGCGCACGTTCGGCACCTCCCCCCGGGACCAGGACCGCCTGGCCGACCGGGCCGTGCGCGAAGAGGCGGCACCGACCCGGTCGGCGACACACAGGGGTCAGTATGGCGGGTAAGGGCACGACGGAGCCAGGTGCGACCGGAACAGCCGCACGGAGGCGGAGGTCTGATCGGACGCCGAGACTGAGAGACGCTCCACGCTCGGTGTTCGTGACCGTCGTGGTTGTCGATCTTCTGGCTGCAATGCTGGTGCTCTGGTGGCTGTGGATCGAACCGCCGCTGTTCGCGGATCTCGGCCGGTCGGTGCTTGTCACCCTGGGAGGGCTTCTCAGCGCAGAGCTGACCTGGCGTCTCGAACGGCAACGTCGGCAGCTGACCGACACTCCGCACGTCAACATGAGTTCGGTTGCGATTCTGGCGGTCACGTTGGTTTCCGGCCCGGTCGCGGGGTCGACGGCCGCGGCGGTGCTCTACCTGCATCTCTGGTGGCGCGCGTCCAGGTGGACCAGCGGGATCGCCCCGTATCGCGCGGTGTTCAACACCAGCGCGATGGTCATCTCGGCGTGTGTGTCGTACGGCGTGGTCCGGGTGATGTCGTCCGGGGAGGTGCTGAGCGCGCCGAGCGACGTGAGCGCCTTGGTGCTCCTTGCCTCGATCTCAACGTTTTGGCTGGTCAATACGTTGGCAGTCGGTGCGGCGATCGCGACTGCGGAGAAGCAGCGTTCGATTGCCGGGATCGTCGGTGGCTGGAGCGCCAACGCGCTGGAGATCGTGACGCTGTTCCTCGGAGCGGTCACTGCGGTGTTTGTCGAGCTACGGCCGTGGCTTGCGCTTTTCCTGCTGCCGTTGGTTTACGTGCTGCACCGCAGCGATTCAGTGAAGCATCTCGAGATCGCTGCCAGTACTGACCGCAAGACCGGCCTGCTCAACATGGAGACGTGGCGGTGCCTGGCCGAAGCGGGTTTGCGTAAGGCGCGACGGCACCATGTGCCGACCGCGGTGCTGATGCTGGACCTGGATTTCTTCAAACGCATCAACGACACCCACGGCCACCTCTTCGGCGACGACGTACTCCGTGGGGTCGCACAGGTGATCAGCAGCGAGACTCGTCGGACGGATCTTGTGGGCCGCTTCGGCGGCGAGGAATTCGTCATCTTCCTGGCGGATGTCAATCTCGGCGGAGCCACTGAGGTCGCTGAACGCATCCGCTGTGCCGTCGCGGCATTGGAGATAGTCCCCAGCGAGGGAAGCAGTTCGTCGGCGGTTCCCGTTCGCGTCACGGTCGGCGTGGCGTGTGACAACGGGTACGGCGGCGACGAGGTCGATCTAAGTGAACTACTGCTCTCGGCGGACAACCGGCTGTTCTTCGCCAAAGGCCAGGGCCGCGACCGGATCAACGCGGGCTACACCAGGCAAGCTCGCTGACCTGACCCTGGCCGGTCAATGGTTCGGTGCTGTCTCGTACCGGTGCATCCACTCGATCAACGGGCGGACGGCGCGCAACGCTTCCGCGCCTTTCCGGGTCAGTTCGTACCAGGTCGGCTTGAAGTGGCCTTCGTCGGCGTGGAGACGGACGAGCCCGTGGTCTTGCGCTCGTTTGAGCGTCTTGGTGAGGCTTTGGTCCGAGAGCGGGCTGACGTCGTCGCCATTGCCCGGCCGCACTTCGCCTTCGTTCACTCGGTCGCGGATGTCGCGGTACTGGAGCTGGTCCTCGGTGGAGAGCGCGGCGAGCACCACGATCATCCAGCGTCCTCGGAGCATCTCGACCGCTGACTCGAAAGTCTTCTGGTACGACATGTTCTGCCTCGACACGTTCTCAGCTAACACGATCTATGTGTCGCTGTCTCGCTGAACGGGGGATTCTGTTCGAGCTACGCCAACTGAGTGAATATCGCCCGGAACACCCCTGCGTGAGTCGACGCAGATCACTGGCGTGAGTCGGCAGATTGCCTGGTAGGCATGCCGCAGCCGGGACTGACCGCCTGGCACCGCACAGAAGCGCGAGGCTTGGGTCGGCGGCCAGGAGCAGGCACCCGCCCAAGCCTCGCCGGGCAGGCACATGCGGCCCTGGAGTTGTCCGGCTTGGCCGGACGGGCCGAATTCACAAGGGTGGGGAATGCGCGCGAAGCGAGCGGAAGAGTCCAGGCTGGAACCGAGCATGGTCGCCGACATCGCGAGACTCGTCAGGGAGATTCCGGTTCCGCGGCCGTTCAGCATGAACGGTTTGGTCAGCCGGTTGAACCGGCTCCGGGACAAGCCGATCCGGTTGATGCGCGGCGATCTGAGCGGAGCCATGCCTACGGGCATGCTCATCAGAACCGAGACGGCGGACTACATCGTCGTGATCCGCGACGTCGAACGGGGACATGCCCGGCACATCCACTTCCACGAGCTCGGGCACATTCTCCTGGAGGACGTCCACGCTGCCGGGCCTTGTCTGCCACGTGCGGATCCGCACTGTCGCGAGGTTGACGAGCTGATGGCGGAGGAGTTCGCCCATCAACTGGCCGAACGAATCAATGCCCATGCCCTGAACAGGGACCGCGGTCGCGAGAACTACGCGGTGGCGGCGCTGGGCAAGACGTTCGCAGCGGCGACGGATCTGCGCGACGCGCATGCGTGACCCGCTTGGATTGGTCGCGCTCGCGACGGGAGTGCTGGTCGGGGCTGAAGGCGTCCGGACGATGATCGTGTTCGTCCGGCACCGTGACGCACGGGGCAAGGCGTATCTCGGGACGATGCTGACCTTGTTCGGTGCGTCGTTGGCTCTCAGAGCGCCGGAGGCCACCGCGATCGCGGGCGAAGTGACCGGTGTGCCGAACCTGACGATCTTCGTGCGCGGCGCGTGCTCGCTGGGAACGGTGATCGGGCCAGTCGGCCTCCTTGGACTCAGCGGGTGGGCTTGGTTGCGGCAGCGGTACGTCCTGACCGCCGTCGCCGCCGGAACCGGTGTGCTGGCTTGGACCGTCTTCGGCTGGCCGCGGACGCCTGAAGGCGCTGAGCTGTCGGGTGCGGTCCTTTGGGTCAGCGGTGTGGTCCCCGGGCTCGCCTTCGCAGTGTTTACGATGCGAATCAGGAAGGTGGTGCGGCAGGCGTCGTGGCGACTGCGAGTCGCGGGCGACCTGACGGTTGCCGGCTGTCTGGTCTGTTCGGCCGGGGTGGTCGCGAGCCTGATCACGGTGGTCGGAGGGCCGGATTTGACCGGTGGCAGTCCCTGGCGGGGCCTCGTCGTGCAGAGTCTCGGCGGTCTGCTTATCGCGGCGGGTTCGTGCTTCGGCGAAGCCGCGGGCCTTGTCGCGGACGTTCGCAGAAGGCTGCAGAACGCGAGTGTCCGGCGATTGTGGCGCTACGTCGCGCCGATCAGGCTGACGATGACTGATCGGCTTCACACTGGCGGTGTGTCTGATCGAGAGATCATCGACATTTACGATTCGCTTCTGATCGCACGTCAACAGAACTGCAGACGGGTGCGCGAAAGGGCGTCGTTGGTAGCAGACGCCGCCGGTCTGCTCAGGCAGGACCGAGATGAATTCTTGGATGCGGTCGAACTGCGCGCTGCGGTGAGCGGGTCATCCCGGCTCCGGCGTGCGGCAATGCGTGCTCCGCAGGGAAAGCTGGACATTGACCTGGAGACGGATTCGCTCGACGTGGATGTCGCGGCGCAACGAGCTCAGGTTGTTCGGTTGGCGAGACTTGTGCGGCGGGACGGGATGGTGCGACGTACTGCCTAACAGGCAGGTTTGGTCTCTGAGCAGGTGTCGTTGGAGGGGTGTCCGTGGGTGGAATGCGCCCCCGGGGGGATTCGAACTCACATCAATTGACCTGCGGAAATGCCGTCCGAGGTTGATGCACGGTCGAAGCGGAAAGCCCCTGACCTGAGGAAACGCGAGAATTCTGCGGTCGGTGCTGCGTTGACGGCTGAGCAGCGGATGTGGCTGCACTACGAGCAGGAGATGGCATCGGGTCGGCGGCCGTCGGGCGCGGAGCCGGACCGTGTGGCCGGGACCGCAACTACGGGCGGCGGGTGCTGCGTCAGTGGCGGGTTGCGGGCCGTCTCGCCTCGTTTGCCCAAACGTCGGAGGTCCAGGACAGGGAGGCACGGTCCGGCGCTGCCGGTGGTCCCTGAGCGTGGTGTGCGGTGGGTGATGAGTCGCCCCGCGACGGATCGAGAACCTGCCGGTGTCCGGATCGTCGACGGGGCTGGCCCGGCTTGATCGCGAACTTCCGTGCCGGGAGGGTGTCCGCCCGGCCGGAAAGTCGCCGACAGCGCGACCGTAACCGCGCAGTTCGCCGTGAAAATGGCTGGCTGACAAGCCATGTGGACGTGGCTGACGGAATGCCTGTTCGTTGGGACCCACTGTTCTCGTCGTCGGAGTACGCGCTCTAGAGCAGGTGACAGCCGTCCCGCTGGATCGCGCCTTCTTGCTGCTGACCCGGCTGTGGGTCATCGTCGCCGGGAGTGCGGCGGTCCTGTGCGCCAGCCACGCATCGGAGACGGCTGACCTTCCCGGAAAGCTCCCGGCGTTACCATCTGCGCGTGGGCGACAACGTGTCGAATGAATCGACGGAGCTGCTTTCGGTGCGCGAGGAGCAGCGGAGGATGACGCGGCAGCGGATCGTCACCGCGGCGCGGCAGGTGTTTGAGGAGCGGGGCTACGGACAGGCGTCGATCGGCGACATCGCCAAGGCGGCGAAGGTCAACCGCGCGACGTTCTACCTGCACTTCACCAACAAGGCCGAGGTGTTCACCGAGGTCTACCGCGCGGTCCGCGAGGACCAGAGCGCGCAGTACTGGTCGCTGCTCGGACGGGCGCTCGCCGAGGGCAAAGCGGCGAGCGTGCGCGCCTGGCTCGACGGGGCGCTGTCCTGGTGGGAGAGCCAGGCGGCGCTGCTGCCCGCGATCCACGAGGCGATGGCCAGCGATCTCGAGGTCGCGGCCCGGTGGAAGGACCAGATCGACCAGCTGGCCGGCGGGCTGGAGGAGTATCTCGTCCAGTTCCCGGAGGCCCGGCGCGAGGAGCGGCGGCTGCGGGTCGAACTGCTGATGGTGCAGCTCGACCAGGTGTGTTTCCGCGCGATCGTGCAGAAGGTGTTCGTCATCGAGCGGGCGCGGCTGCTCGACGTGGTGACCGGGCTGTGGGTCGACGCGCTGGGGCTGGAGCGCGACTGAACCGAGGCTAGATCAACAGCTTGACGCTTGACTCGACACAGTGTCGTCCTTATTCTTCCGGGGACACCTGCGCCGCCAGTGAACGCGCAGGTCAGGCGAGGACGGCCGCAGCCCTGTGCGGCCTGCCCGCCTGGTGTCGAGGCGTCGACAGGGAAGACGCCGGTCTTCGCCCACCTGTCAACGACGACTCGGGAGCGTCCCCTATGTCCTCCAGTCCTGGCGTCGCCGCTCCGTCTCCGGCGCTGATGCGGCGCGTGGTTTTCGCGTCCGCCATCGGCAATACCGTCGAGACCTACGATTACGCGGTCTACGGCTTTCTGACGGTCGTGCTTTCGAAACTGTTCTTCCCCGCGCAACAGCCGGGCGTCGCGTTGCTGTCGGCCTTCGCGGTGTTCGGGGTCGCCTTCGTGGTGCGGCCGCTGGGTTCGCTGCTGTTCGGCTCGATCGCGGACCGGATCGGGCGCAAGCCCGCGCTGGTGGCCACGGTCGCGTTGATGGCGGGCAGCACGGCGGCGATCGGCGTGCTGCCGCCGGTGGCGTCGATCGGTGTCTGGGCGCCGATTCTGCTGGTGCTGTTCCGGTTGCTGCAGGGGCTCGCCGCGGGTGGCGAGTACGGCACGGCCATGACTTACGCCGCCGAGTTCACCCCGCGCGGCAAGCGCGGCGCGATGACCAGCCGGGTGCAGATGGGGAGCGTGGCGAGTCTGCTGCTGGCCGCGGGCGCGGTGCTGTTGCTGAGTACCCTGCTGACGCCCGCGGCGATGGCGAGCTGGGGCTGGCGGATCCCGTTCCTGCTGGCCCTGCCGCTGGGCCTGGTCGGGCTCTACATCCGTTCGCAGCTCGACGAATCCCCGGAGTTCCGGGCGTTGGAGCACCGCACGCAAGTGCCCGCCTCGCCGGTCAAGGAGTCGTTCACCGCGCACTGGCGGCTGATCGTGCTGATCTTCGGCATCGCCGCGTTCCAGCAGGTCGGCTACTACGTCGCCTTCACCTACGCGCAGACGTACCTGATCCGGCTCGGGTTCTCGCAGTCGCAGGCCACTCTGGCGACGGTGATCAGCATCGCGGTGGCGGTGGTGCTGGTCGCGTTGGGCGGGCCGCTGTCGGATCGGTGGGGCCGGTGGCCGATGCTGCTCGGGCTGTCCGCGGGCGCCTTCGTGCTGGCCTATCCGCTGTTCATCGGGCTCTCCTCGGCGAAAAGCCTGGGCGCGGCCATCGGGATGACGGTCCTGCTCGGCGTCCTGCCCGCGTTGTACACGTCGGTGGCTCCGGCGTCCTATGTGGAGGTTCTTCCCGCCCGGGTGCGCGCAACCGTGTTCGCGGTCGGGTTCGCGTTGGCGGCGACGTTGCTGGGCGGTCCGGCGCTGTATGTCAGCCAGACGCTGGTGCAAGTCACCGGGGACAACCGTGCACCCGCGCTGTTCCTCATGTTCGGTGCGCTGTTGAGCTTGATCGCGGCGTTGTTCGTGCGGCGGGCGACCAAGCGGGTGGAGGATGCGGAGCCAGCTCCGACGGTCAGCGAGCGGTCTCCCGAAGGGGTGTGACCCGTGTTGCTCACCGATCTCGCTGAGCAACTCGACACCGCGGCCCCGAGGATCTCCGGCGAGCTGATCGACCAAGCCGGCACCTGTCTTCTCGACGCGCTGGCCTGCGCCTACGGCGGACGCGACCTGCCGTGGGCCAGGCAGGCCAGCGCGATCGCGGGCAGCGGCGACGATGCCACGATCTGGGCGACCGGCGGTCGAAGGACAGGGCTCGCGGACGCGGTGTTCGCGAATTCCGTTGCCTGCCATGCGTTGCTGCACGAGGACACGCATGCCGAAAGCCGGGTGCATCCCGGGACGGTGGTGCTTCCGGCGGCGCTGGCGATCGGGGAACGGCTGCGCTCGCCGTTGCCCGCGCTGCTGCGGGCGATCGTCCTCGGCTACGAGGCCATCGCGCAGGTTTCGGCCGCGGTGCTGACCGAGGAGTTCGGCGTACGCGGATGGCGGGCCAGCAGTGTCTTCGGTCCCTTTGGCGCCGCGGCTGCGGCGGCGCATTTGCTGGGGCTCAGTCCAGCGGCCGCCGCGCACGCGTTCGGGATTGCTGCCAGCTCCGCTGCGGGCCTGTGCCAGTGGGCGCACGACGGGACCGCCGAGGTGTTCTTCCAGAATGCCGGAGCGTCGCGGGCAGGCGTCGTCGCCGCGCTGCTCGCCCAGGAAGGCGCGACCGGCGCGGCGTCGGCGGTGGACGGGATTTTCGGCCTGCGCCAGGCGTTCGGCGGTGCACGGGACGAAGCCGGGCCGCCGGACGTCCGGCTGGACCGGATGGCGATCTCGCAGACGTTTTTCAAGGCGTACCCGTCGTGTGCGTTGACCCAGGAACCGATCGACGCGGCCATCGTCCTTTCCGGACAAGGAATCGACCCCGAGCAGGTCGTCGAAGCCACGGTGTACACGTCCGGCGTGGCGGCACGCTATCCGGGCTGTGACAACGCGACTGCCTTGGCGGCGCCGATTTCCCGGCAGATGAGCCTGCAGTTCGCGGTGGCGGCCGCGTTGACCGACGGCGCGATCCGTCCGGACCGCTATGCCGGAGCGCTCGATCCGCGGCTGGCGAAGCTGGCGGCGCGGATCTCGGTAGCCGTGGATCCTGTTGCGGACGCGGCTTTTCCGGCGAGCCGGGACGCGCGAGTGGCAGTCCGGCTCGCCGACGGACGCGTCGTGTCCGCGGAAAGCCGGGCGCAGGTTCCGGTGTCCGTGACCGGGAAGTTCCGCTCCTGCGCGGAACCGGTGCTGGGCGCGGGGGTCGACACGGTCCTGCGGGCCGTCCGGGAACCCTTCTCCGGCACCGATTCCGCGGAGTTCGTCGCGCATCTGCGCTGAATCGACAAGTTGTTGCTTGACTCGACACTATGTCGTGTCTAATCTGGCTCGCAGGCCGGGAGCCGTTCCACGGAAGGACAATGACGTTGCGTTCCGAAGTCACGTTTCAGATCGGGTGCGACATCGGCGGTACGTTCACCGACGTCGTCGCGCTCGCCTCGGACGGACAGTCCTATGCGGACAAGTCCGACACCGTCCCGGACGACCTCGCCGCGGGATTGCTTGCCGCGCTGGAGAATCTCGCCGCCCGCGTCGGGCTGCCGCTGACTGAGCTGCTCGCCGCGACTACGCGGTTCGTGAACGGCACGACCGTGGTGACGAACGCGGTCGCCGAATTGCGCGGCGCGAAGGTCGGGCTGATCACCACGCAGGGCTTCGGCGACAACCTGCTGATCGCGCGTTCGGCCCGCAACGCGCACCGCGATCACCACAAGCAGCTCAGCCTTCCGCAGATCGTCGCCCGCGAGAACGTGCTCGAGGTGCCCGAGCGGATCGACCGCAAGGGCCGGGTCGTCGTTCCGCTCACCGAGCGTCGGGCGCGCGAGGCCGTGGAAGCGCTGGCGGCCAAGGGCGTCGAGTCGATCGCCGTGTCCCTGTTGTGGGGCTTCGCGAACCCGGAACATGAGGAACTGCTCGCCTCGATCGTCGAAGCCGAGCATCCGGAGCTGTTCTTGAGCGTCGCGTCACGGCTGCACCCGGTCATCCGGGAGTACGAGCGGACGATGACCACGGTGCTCAACGCGTTCACCGGGATCCGGGTCGCCGAGTACACCGAGCGGATCGAGCGCGAGCTGGCGGCGCGCGGGCTGCGCGAACCGGTCGCGTTCATGCAGGGCTTCGGCGGCACGTCGAGCGCGGCGGAAGCCCGGCAGCGGCCGATCACGCTCATCGACTCCGGACCGGCCGGCGGCGTGATAGGGGCGCGGGCGCTGGCCGACCGGCTCGGTCTCAAGGACATCGTCACCGCGGACATGGGCGGCACGTCGTTCGACGTTTCCGTGCTGCGCGACGCGACCCCGAACGTGACCCGGCGGGTGATGCTGGGGGAGCGGTTCCTGACCGCGCTGTCCAAGATCGACGTGCTGCCCATCGGCACCGGCGGCGGCAGCATCGCGTGGCTGGATTCGCGCGGAGTCCCGCAGGTCGGACCGCACAGCGCGGGTGCCGAGCCGGGTCCGATCTGCTACGGCAAAGGCGGCACCCGTCCGACGGTGACCGACGCGTCGGCGGTGCTCGGGCTGCTGGATTCCGGGTCCTTTTTGGACGGTCGTCGGGCACTCGACACGGACAGCGCCAGCGAAGCCCTCGCCCGCGAGATCGGGAAACCGCTGGGCGTGGACGCGGTTCAGGCCGCGGCGGCGGTGCACCGGATGGTGGTCGCGGACATGGGCAACGCGGTCCGCGCCGTGACGGTGGAGCGCGGACACGACCCGCGCCGGTTCGCGATGGTGGCTTTCGGCGGCGCGCTCGGTCTGTTCGCCGCGGACATCGCTCGTTCGGTCGGCATCCGGCAGATCGTGATTCCGGCCGAAGCCGCGGTGTTCTCCGCGCGCGGGCTGCTCTCCAGCGACGACGTGCGCACCCGCGCGCGCTCGGTGATGTGGCAGGGCGGCGGGGCCGAGGCGGTGCACGCCGCGCTGAAAGAGCTTGACGCGGAACTGGTCGAGGCGTTGCACACCGCGGGTTATTCGGACGACCGGATCGATGTCCGCTGGGAGGGTGACTTCAAGTTCCTTGGCCAGCAATGGGAACTGCGGGTGCCGATCCCGCGGCGCGACGATTTCGGCGAAGCGGACCTGGTCGCGATCCAGGACGGGTTCGCCGCGCGCTACGAACAGGAGTACGGCGAGGGCACGGCTTGGGTGGGCAGTCCGGTGGTGCTGATGTCGGTGCGGGTCACCGCGACCGGTCGCGTCGATTTCTTCGAGCCGGCGAAGCAAGAACTGGTCGACGACAGGGTCGAGCCGGTCGGCCGGAGGCGGATCCAGCGTGCCGGGGAGTCCGAAGCGGACGTTTACGACGCGCGGCGGATCACCGCCGGGGCCAGGATTTCCGGCCCGGCGCTGATCGAGCACTCGCTGACCACCGTCGCGCTGCCCGAGGGCTGGGAACTGACCGTGGACGGCTGGGGCAACTACCTGCTGACCGACAAAGACCGGACCACCGGGGAGGAAACCGCATGACCCCCGCCAGCGCGACCGGGCTCGACCCGGTCGACGTCGAAATTCTGGCCAAGGAACTGGACAACGTCGCCGCGGAAATGGGCGTGGTGATGATGCGCGCCTCCGGCAGCCCCGCGATCGCGGAGGCGGTGGACTTCTCCACCTTCATCGCCGACGCCGAGGGCGACATCATCAGCTACGCCGGCTACATCACGATGTACCTTGGCGCGGCCCGCCAAGCGGTCCGGCACATCCTCGCCACCTATCCGAGGCAGGAGATCCGGCCCGGGGACATGTTCCTCTGCAACGACCCGTTCACCACCGGCAACGCGCACGCCGTCGACGTCGGCGTGGTGCGGCCGATCTTCTTCGGCGAGCAACTGGTGGCGTGGTGCTGGGCCGAGGCGCACGTCAACGACTTCGGCGGCGCCGCGCCCGGCGGGATGGACCCGACGGCCACCGAGGTCTACGGCGAAGCGCTGCGGCTGCCCGGGGTCAAGATCGTCGACCAGGGGCGTCCGGTCGAGGACGTGTGGCGGATCATCGAGACGAACATCCGGGTGCCGGAGCTGGTGCTCAACGACATCCGGTGCTTCATCGCCGCCTGCCACCGCTGCGACGAGCGGCTGCGGGCGCTCGTCGAGCAGTACGGCGCGGACACTTTCCGCCGGTATGTCGAGGCCGCCAAGGACCTGGCCGAGCAGGCCGTCCGGCGCAGGATCGCGGATCTGCCGAAGGGCACGTTCACCGCCGAGGAATTCGCCGAGCACAACGGGCACGCCGACGAGCTGTACCCGATCCGCTGCACGCTCACCGTCAGCGAGGACGCGCTGCGGTTCGACCTGACCGAGTCCGCGCCGCAGACCGACGGCTTCATCAACGTCAGCGCGGCGACCACCCTGGGCGCGGTTGTGTCCCCGCTGCTGATCACCCTGCTGCCGGATCTGCCGATCAACCAGGGCACGCTGCGCCCGATCGAGGTGGTGACCCGGCCGGGCACGATCTGCGACGCGCGCCAGCCCGCGCCGATGGGGGCCGGGCACATCGAGACCGGGTTCCGGATCGGGAAGGTGGTCACCAGGCTGCTCGCCGATCTCCAGGCGGGCAGCGAGAACGCCTTCGTCCGCGAGCACGTGACGGCGCCGTGGCAGGACTCGTGGAGCGCCAGTTTCTTCTACGCTCCCGACGAATCCGGCCGGCTGGTGCCGTTCCCGGACATGAACGGCGGCGGCAGCGGAGCGGGCGCGCAGGCGATCGCGGACGGCATGGACGTCAGCGGCGTGCTCGCCCAGCCGCAGAACAGCATTCCGGACATCGAGATCAACGAACTCGCCTATCCGGTGCTGTACCTGTGGCGCAAGCTGAACCCGAACTCCGGCGGACCGGGCCGGACCCGGGGCGGCGCGGGCATCGACCTCGCGTTCACGCCGTGGTACACGCCGGGCGGACAGGAGCACGTCATGGCGGCCTGCTGGCAGGTTCCGCCGTGCGGGGTCTTCGGCGGCTACCCCGGATCCACGAGCGGTTCGGCGCTGGTCTCCGGCGCCCAGGCAGACGAGGCGTTCGCCCGGGGCGAGGTCCCGCGCGCCGTCGAGGATCTCCCTGCCGCGCCGAAACCGTTGCAGGGAAAGCAGTTCGGGCTTTCGGTCGGTGCTGGCGACGTGGTGGTGCTGCGGGTCGGCGGCGGTGGCGGCTACGGCGATCCGCTGGAACGCGATCCGGACCTGGTCGCGGCGGATGTGCGCTCGGGCGTGGTGACGGCCGACGCGGCGCGGGTTTCCTACGGCGTCGTGCTCGACGCGGCGGGCGGCCCGGACCTTGCCGAGACCAGTCGCGAGCGGGACCGAATCCGTGCCAGCAGGCGGGAATGGCACCGGGAAGACGGCTTGGCGGTGCGCCGAAGCCCGGCGCACGAACGGCTGGCCGAACGCGGCCAGTGGTGCCAGCCGAGGCCGGGGGTCGAACTCGCGGAGTACGCCGACCCGGACACCGGAACGCTGCTGCGCGCGGACGTGGTCGTGCACCCGGACGCCCGATGACGAGCCACAACGAAAGGCGGAACGACGTGGTTGCCCCGGACACTTTCCCGGACGCGCTGGCGGCGCTGGCGAAGCTGTTTCCCGACGAGGAGGCGGTGGTCGCGCCCGAGGGGCGGCTGACCTTCGCCGAGTTCGCCCAGCGTTGCGACGACCTGGCAGGCGCGTTCCGCGCGGTGGGGCTGCGGCCGGGGGAGCGGGTGGGGATCCTGCTGCCGAACGGGCTGCGCTGGCTGGTCGCGATGCTCGGCGTCCAGCGGGCCGGGCTGGTCGCGGTGCCGGTCAACACCTGGTACCGGTCGGCGGAGCTGGCGCATCTGGTCGGCACCGCCGACCTGCGGCTGGTGGTCACCGAACAGCAGGTGTTCGGCAAGGACATGCTCGCTGAGCTCACCGCGGCCGGGCACGGCGAGGCCTTCGAGCCCGGAGCCCGCACGGACGGTTATCTGGGCGCGGTGTTCTGGTCGTCCGCCGAGCCGTTCCCGTCCGGGCTCGAGCCCGCCCCGGCTCCGGAGCGCAGCGCGGGACCGGACGACCTCGCGATGATCCTCTACACCAGCGGCAGCACGGCGTTGCCGAAAGCGGTGCCGCTGGAACACGGCAAGCTGCTGCGCAACGGGTACGAGATGGGCGAGCGAATGCACGTCGGGCCGGGCGACCGGCTGTGGTTCGCGATGCCGTTGTTCTTCGGCTACGGGGCCTGCAACGCGCTTCCGGTCGCGTTGAGCCACGGCCTCACGTTGTGCGTCGAGGTAAAGGTCGACGGCGACGCGTCGCTGGCCTTCATCGAGCGCGAACGGTGCACTGTCTCCTATGGACTCGCGACGGCGGTCCGGGCGCTGCTGGCCGCGCCGAGCTTCGGCAGCCGGGACATTTCCTCCCTGCGCACCGGACCGGTCGGGTTCAACGCCGAGGACAAACGCCTGGCCATCGAAGGGCTCGGCATCACCGAGGCGTGCAGCGCCTACGGGCTGACCGAGTCCTACGGCTTCGTGACCATGACCGACGCGAGCGACCTGCCGGAAGTCAAGCTGCACACCCAGGGCAGGCGGCTGCCGACCCAGGAGATCCGCATCGTGGACAAGTCCGGTGCGGAGTGCCCGCCCGGCGCCACCGGCGAGATCGAGATCCGGGGCTGCGTGATCGACGGCTACCTCAGCGGGTCCGACGTCGGCGGCGGCACGCATTCCCCCGACGGCTGGTTCCGCACCGGCGACCTCGGGTCGCTCGACGCGGACGGGCGGCTGTCGTTCGGCGGCCGGTGGAAGGAAATGCTCAAGATCAAGGGCATCAACGTCGCGCCGGTGGAGATCGAGGGCATCCTCGGCGAGCACGCCGAGGTCGATCAGGCGTACGTCTTCGGACTGTCCACTCCGGACGGTGACCAGGAGATGGCCTGCGTCGTCGTCGCGGACGAGCGCAGCGGCGCCGACGGGACCGAACTGGCGAGCAGGCTGCGGGAGTACGTCCGGTCCCGGGCCGCGAGCTACAAGGTCCCTTCCCGGGTCGTGGTGCTGGATTCCGCCGCGGTGCCGCAGACGCACACCGGCAAGGTCAGCAAGCTCAAGCTGCGCGAGATGCTGGAGGCGGCGGGATGACCGGGCGGCGCACCCCGGCGTTCGCGGACCTGCCGACGCTGCCGGACCGGGACGAGCACCACGCGTGGGACGTATGGGGGCGCGCGGACGAAATCGGCACGCTCAACCTGATCGGCCCGCAGCAGCGGATCGCCGCGGCGAAGACGGTGCGCAGCGGGCGGATGATCTCGTTGACCCTGCCGTTGAACGAGCCCGATCCCGGGCTGTTCGAGGAACGCGAGCTGTTCCGGCACGTCGTGGATGACACCGCGGCCGGGCACGACGACCGGCTGGACGGGTTCTACCTGCAGGGTTCCTCGCAGTGGGACGGGCTGCGGCACATCAACGCCGGGCGGCACGGGTATTGGGGCGGCCGGAGCGAAGCCGACCTGACGAGCAGCGAGGTGCTGGGGGTCGACCGGTGGGCGGAGCACGGCTTCGGCGGACGCGGGGTGCTGGTCGACGTCGCCGGGCACCTGGCGGCGCAAGGCGCGCCGCTCGCCCCGGACGAGCCGGTGGAGATCACCGCCGCGCTGCTCGACGAGGTCGCCGCCGCGCAGGGAACCGTCTTCGAATCCGGGGACATCCTCGTGGTCCGCACCGGATGGACGGAGTGGTACCGGCAGCTGCCGGCGCGGGAGCGGGCCGCGCTGCGCGGGACGATCGGCTCGGGTTTCGCCTGCCCCGGGCTGGAGTCGGCGAAGGGCATGGCCGGGTACCTCTGGGACCGGGAGTTCGCCGCGGTCGCGATGGACAACGTCGGCGTCGAGGTCTTCCCGGTGAACCGCGCCAAGGGTTTCCTGCACCGCAGGCTGATCGCGTTGCAGGGCATGCCGCTGGGCGAGCTGTGGCTGCTGGACCGGCTCGCGCGGGCGTGCGCGGAGCGGGGGAGCCACGAGTTCCTCCTCGTCTCCGGCGTGCTGCCGCTGCCGCGCGGCGTCGGCAGCCCCGCCAACGCGCACGCGATTCTCTGACGCTTCGAGAAAGGAAAGACCATGCCGCTAGGACCGGTACGCCAGGTGGCGATAGTCGGGATCGGCATCACCGAGCTGTCCCGGAAATCCGCGCGCAGCGGTCTCGACCTGGCCGCCGAGGCGCTCCAGCTCGGACTGGACGACGCCGGGCTTGGCGCGGGGGACGTGGACGGGCTGTTCACGAACGTCGGCTATCCGCTGTCGATCGATTACGACCGGATGGCGGAGGCGTTCGGACTGCGGATCCGCGCTGCCGTGCAGACCTGGAGCCACGGCCGGTTCGTCGGTCCCGCGCTGCAAGCCGCCGCCCAGGCCGTGGCGCTCGGCACTACGGAAGTGGCCGCTTGCCTGGCCGGAGTGTCTTTCTCCGGACTGGGCGTGGTCGGCGGCGCGGGCGACGCGGAAGGCCTGCGGCAAGGCGGCGGCTCGCACGGGGAACTGCCGCATTACGGCATGACCGCGCCCGGTGCGGGCGCGGCTATGGCGTTCCGCCGGTATTGCGAGCGGTACGGCGTCGACCCCGCGCTGATCTCCGCGGTGCCGATGGCGATGCGTCGTCATGCCCGGCTGAACCCGAACGCGCAGATGACCAAGCCGTTGGAACAAGCGGATTATGACGCGCAGCCGTACATCGTGGAACCCTTGCGCCGTCCGGACTTCGCGCTGCTCAGCGACGGAGGTGCCTGCCTGCTGGTGACCACTGTGGAGCGAGCGCGCGATCTGCGGCAGCCCGCGGTGATCGTTTCCGGAATGCAGGGCCTGCGCGCAGGCCGGGACGAGTTCATCTTCGCGCCGCCCGGGCTGGGCGTGTTCACCCAAGGCGACGAGCGCCGGGTCGAGGACCATCCGGTCTACGCGATGGCGGGGCTGTCCGGGCCGGGCGACGTGGACTCGCTGCAGCTCTACGACGCCTTCTCGCCCAACGTTGTCTTTGTGCTGGAGCGGTTTGGCTTCACCGGCGAAGGCCAAGCCCTCAAATGGCTGCAGGACGGCCGCATCGAACTCGGTGGCGAGCTTCCGGTCAACACCGCGGGCGGCTTGCTGTCCGAGGCGCATCTCTGCGGCTGGGGGCACATGGCCGAGGCGGTCCGTCAGATCCGCGGCCAGGCCGGGGACCGCCAGGTGGCCGGATGCGAGGTCGTCCAGTGGGCGACGCCGTTCGGCGATTCGACTGTCTTCACGAAGGACCGGTGACCACGATGACCACTGCGCGACCTCTTCCGCTGCGCTACCCCGAAGACGTCGAACACCTCGACGGCGCGGCTCGCGGCGAACTCCGCATCCCGGTGTGCGGCTCGTGCGGCGAAGCGTTTTGGCCGCCTTCGCCGGTGTGCCCGCGCGATTTCCGCCGTGCCGTCGAGTGGACGACCGACGCCGGGACCGGCCGGGTGCACAGCTGGGTCCGGTTCCACAAGCGGTACTTCGAGGGCGACGACGTGCCGTACGTCGTGGTGCAGGTCCGGCTCGACAGCGGCCCGAACCTGACGACGACGTGGACCGGCTCCGGCGATCCGGTGCTCGGCGAACCGGTCGCCGTGTCGTTCCGCGAGGTAGGCGACGGGGTGTGGCTGCCGGAATTCGGGCCGGGGGAGCGGGCGTGAACCTGTCTCGTGAACTGGCGGCCCGGATCGGACCGGTCGGCGTGTGGCTGTCCGTCCTGGCGGAGGTTCCCGCCGCCGAGGCCGCGAAGGCGGCCCAAGTGGTCGAGGAGCTCGGCTACGGAGCGCTGTGGATCGGGGAATCCCCGGCGCACAAGGAAATCTTCACCAACGCAGCCCTGCTGCTGTCGGCGACCACGCGGCTGACCGTGGCCACCGGAGTCGCCACCATCTGGGCCCGGGACGCGGTCGCCACCGAAGGCGCGGCCCAGACTCTCGGCGAGGCTTTCCCCGGACGGTTCGTGCTCGGCCTCGGCGCCAGCCACGCGGAGGCTGGCCGCGGGAGCGGCCATGACCGGCCGCTGACGGCGTTGCGCGAGTACCTCGATGTGCTGGACGGCGACCGTTACCAGGGGCCGCGGCCGGACCGTGCGGTGCCTCGGGTGCTGGCGGCGTTGCGACCCCGGATGCAGGAACTGGCCCGCGATCGGGCCGCCGGGATGCACTCGTTCTTCGTGCCGCCCGCGCACACCGCGGCCGCCCGGGAACGTCTCGGTCCGGAGCCGTTGCTCGTTCCGGAACAGGCTGTGGTCGTCGATGCGGACGTCGCGCGGGCGCGCGAGGTGGCGCGGAAGCACATCGCGACCCGGCTGGCGCTGCGGAATTACGTGAACCACTTGCGTGCTTTGGGTTTCGGGGACGACGACTTCGCGTGTGGCGGGAGCGACCGGCTCGTGGAGGAGTTGGTCGTGTGCGGTGCTGCGCACCAGGTGGCGGCTCGGGTTCGCGAGCATCTCGCCGCGGGGGCTGATCACGTGGCGATCCATCCGTTGACCCGCGCGCCGGGTGTCGAGCCGGTGCTGGACCAGCTTCGGGCACTGGCGGCAGAGGGAGGAATCCGGTCGTGACTGATCGTTATCGCGCGGCCGAAGGGCAGTTCCAGCTGACCGGCGTCCAGGCGCTGGCCCGGCTGCCCTTCGAGGTCCGCCGCGCCGACCAGCGGGCGGGGTTGCGGACGGCCGCGTTCGTGTCCGGCTACGAGGGCTCGCCGCTCGGCGGGTATGACCTCGAACTGGGCAAACAGGCCGATCTGCTGGCCGAGCACGACATCGTGTTCAAGCCGGGCGTCAACGAGGAACTGGCCGCCACCGCGGTGCAGGGCGCGCAGCTGGCGGCCAAATCGGAGAACCGGCGCGTCGACGGCGTGACCGGCTACTGGTACGGCAAGTCCCCGGGCCTCGACCGCGCTTCGGATGCCTTGCGGCACAACAACCTCATGGGCGCCCACCGCCTCGGCGGCGCGCTGGCGCTGGTCGGCGACGACCCGGGCGCGAAATCCTCGACGGTGCCCGGCAGTTCCGAACTGCTGCTGGCCGATCTCGGCATGCCGACGCTGTACCCGGCCGATCCGCAGGAGGTCCTCGATCTCGGGCAGCACGCGGTCGCGATGTCGCGCGCCTGCGGGCTCTGGGTCGGGTTCAAGATCGCCGCCAACGTCGCCGACGGGACCGGAACCGTGCGCGTCGATCCCGGCCGGTTCCGTTCTGTTCAGCCGGATCCGGTGGTCGACGGGCGGCCGTTCGTCCACGAGATGACCGCCCGGATGCTGCAACCGGACCTCGGCAGGCTGGAGCGCAGCCGCGACGGCGCGCGGCTCGAACTCGCCCGTCGCTACGCCGCGGCCAACGGGCTGAACACGATCGTCGGCGGTCGCGACGCCCGGATCGGGATCGTCGCCGCGGGCAAGACCTATCACGATCTCCGCCAGGCGCTGGAGATCCTGGGCTTGGACGAGTCCGAATTGGAGCGGCGCGGAGTCCGGTTGCTGCGGCTCGCGATGGTGCACCCGCTCGAGCCCGAAATCGTCACCCGGTTCGCGGCGGGACTGCGCGAAATCGTGGTCGTGGAAGAGAAGCGCTCCTTCATCGAGACCGCGGTCAAGGACCTGCTCTACGGCCGCGCGGACGCTCCCGCAGTCACAGGCAAACGCGGACCCGACGGCACGGCGCTGGTCCCGGCTGACGGGGAACTGGATCCGGACCGCATCGCCGCGGCGCTCGCGCTCCGGTTGCGTGCGCACGGCGGCTTCCCGTCCGTGGAATCCTGGCGGACTCCGCGACGGACGATCGCGCTTCCGCTCGCCGCGCGCACGCCGTACTTCTGCTCGGGCTGCCCGCACAACTCGTCCACGAAGACGCCGGAGGGTTCGCTGGTCGGCGCCGGGATCGGGTGTCACAGCCTGGTTTTGATGACCGGCCGCGAGGACTACGGCGACATCACCGGACTGACCCAGATGGGCGGCGAGGGCACGCAATGGGTCGGCATGGCCCCGTTCGTGCGCGACGACCACCTGGTGCAGAACCTCGGCGACGGCACCTTCCACCACTCCGGCAGCCTGGCGGTGCGCGCGGCGGTCGCGTCCGGGGTCAACATCACCTACAAGCTGCTGTACAACTCGGCCGTCGCGATGACCGGCGGGCAGCAGCCGACCGGGGTCATGACCGTTCCCCAGGTCATCGCGGCGATGCGGGCCGAGGGCGTGCGCCGGATCATCGTCACCACCGAGGAACCGGCACGGTACCGGCGGGTGCGGCTGGGCCGAGGCGTCCGGGTCTGGCACCGGGGCCGGCTGGCCGAAGCGCAGGAGACGCTCGCCCGCGTCCCGGGCGTGACGATGCTGATCCACGACCAGGAATGCGCGACCGAACTGCGCCGCAAGCGCAAGCGCGGGCTCGCCCCGGAACCGCCGCAGCACGCGGTGATCAACGAACGCGTCTGCGAGGGCTGCGGCGACTGCGGGGAGAAGTCGAACTGCCTTTCGGTGCAGCCGGTCGACACCGAGTTCGGCCGCAAGACGCGGATCGACCAGTCGTCCTGCAACAAGGATTTCTCGTGCCTGGAAGGGGATTGTCCGTCGTTCCTCACCGTGCTTCCCGGCAAGAGCGCGGGGAAACGGCCGCTCGCCGAACCGTTGGCGGCACCGCTTCCGGAGCCGAAGCGAACGGTCTCGGCTGAGCGCTTCACGGTGCGGGTGACCGGGGTCGGCGGCTCAGGCGTGGTCACGCTGTCGCAGATCCTCGCGACCGCGGCGAACATCGCCGGACTGCCGGTGCGGTCGCTCGACCAGACCGGGCTCGCGCAGAAGGGCGGCGCGGTGGTCTCCGACGTCAAGATCGGCACCGCGCACGCGAACAAGGCGAGCGACGGCGAATGCGACCTCTACCTCGGCGCCGACGTGCTCGTCGCTGCGGACCCGCGCTACCTCGCCGTCGCCGATCCACGCCGGACCACTGCGGTGGTCTCGACGTCGAAGGTCCCGACTGGGGCGATGGTCGCCGATACCAGCGTCACGTTCCCGGAGGAAACGGCGTTGCTCGCCCGGCTCCGCGAAGCGACCGGAACCGTGACCGAGCTGGACGCCCGGGAAATGGCCGAGGTGTTGTTCGGCCAGGACCAGTACGCCAACCTCCTGCTGACGGGGGTGGCCTACCAGCGCGGTGTGCTGCCGATTCCGGCCGAGGCGATCGAAGAAGCCATCTCCCGCAACGGGGTTCGGGTCGAGACCAACGTGCAGGCGTTCCGCCGCGGTCGGCAGTGGGTCGCGGACCAGGGGGCGCTGACGGCTGTACTCGCCAGTTTGCGCGGAGAACCCGAACCGGAACCCGCGTTGACCCCGGAAGCCCGCGAACTCCTGTCCACCGTCGGGGAGAGTGCTGAACTGGCGCGGTTGCTGCGGGTCCGGGTGCCGGATCTGATCGCGTACCAGAACGTCGCCTACGCGCGCCGCTACGTGGAGCAGGTCGAACGGGTGCGCCGTGCCGAGTCCAGCGCGATCCCGGGTTCGACGGCGCTGACCGAGGCGGTAGCGCGGAATCTGTACAAGCTCATGGCCTACAAGGACGAGTACGAGGTCGCGCGCCTTTCGCTGGATCCGGCGCAGGAACGCCAGGTCCGCGCGCGGTTCGGCGCTGACGCCCGCATCGCGTACCGGTTGCATCCTCCGGTGCTGAAGGCGCTCGGCATGCGCCGCAAGATCGAACTGGGACCGTGGTTCAAGCCGGTTTTCCGGGTGCTGGTGGCGGGACGGCGATTGCGGGGCACCCCGCTGGACCCGTTCGGCCGCGCCGCGGTCCGGCGGCTGGAGCGTGACCTGATCGCCGAATACGAACGGGTCGTCGGGGAGCTGGCCGAGCGGCTGGACCCGGAAAACCATTCCCTGGCAGTGGAAACGGCTCTCTTGCCCGATCTGGTGCGCGGTTACGAGGACGTCAAGCTCGGCACGGTCGCGACATACCGGAGCACGCTCGCGCGGCGGATGGACGAGTTCCGTGCGGCGAAAGCCGGTGCGCCGTGCTGAACGAACTCCGCCGGTCGTTGCCCGCTGGCCGGGTCCTCACTGATCCGGACGTACTCGCCGCCTACGCCCACGACGAGGCGGTCTGGGCCCCGCACGAGCTGCCGTTGGCTGTCGTGCGGGCACACACCGCCGAGGAGATCCAGCAGACCGTGCAGGTGTGCCTGCGCCACCGCGTGCCGATCGTGCCGCGCGGGGCTGGCACGGGCCTGTCCGGCGGCGCGAACGCGGTCGGCGGCGGGATCGTGTTGTCCACCGAGCGGATGACCGCCATCCGCGAGATCAACTCCGCCGAGCGGCTCGCGGTGGTCGAACCCGGCGTCGTGAACGAAACGTTGCGGTCGGCGTGCGCGGAACACGGCCTCTGGTACCCGCCGGACCCGGCGAGTGCGCCGTGGTCGACCATCGGCGGCAACGTCGCGACCAACGCCGGCGGGCTGTGCTGCGTCAAATACGGCGTCACCCGCGATTACGTGCTCGGGATGGAAGTCGTCACCGGGGCCGGGGAACTGGTCCGGCTCGGCCGCCGGACCGCGAAAGGCGTTGCCGGATACGACCTCACCGGGCTGATGGTCGGCTCGGAAGGCACGCTCGGCATCGTCACGGAGGTCACCGTGCGGCTGCGCGGCGCACGGGCCGCTGAACGCACGGTCGCCGGGTATTTCCCCAGCCTGTCGGCGGCGGGAGACGCGGTCGCGGCTGTCAGCGAGTCGGGCGTCGTGCCGTCGGCGCTGGAGCTGATCGACCGGCACACCCTCGCCGCGGTGGACGCCTGGAAGAACATGGGCCTGTCCGCCGAAGCCGAGGCGGTGCTGCTCGGCCGCACCGACGCGCCCGGCGAGGACGAGGCGAAGGTGCTGACCGACTGCTTCACCGCGGCCGGAGCCACGTGGGCGGCCGCATCGTCCGATGTGGACGAAGCCGAGGCGCTGTTCGCCGCACGGCGGCTGGCATACCCGGCGCTCGAACGGCTGGGTCCGGTGCTCACCGAGGACGTCTGCGTACCCCGCGGTGCGGTGCCGGAAATGCTGCGGCGGATCGAAGCCATCGGCACCCGGCACGCCGTGCGGATCGCGAATGTCGCGCACGCCGGGGACGGCAATCTGCACCCGGTGCTCGTCGTCCCGGCCGAGGACAGGGCACGGGCGGAGGCCGCGTTCGAGGAGATCCTCGACGAGGCGATCGCGCTGGGCGGCACGGTCACCGGGGAACACGGCGTCGGCCTGCTCAAACGCGGCGGGCTCGCCCGGGAACTCAGCCCGGCGGTGCTGGCGATGCACGCGGCGGTCAAGAACGCGCTCGATCCGCACGGAATCCTCAACCCGGGCAAGGTGATCGCGTCGTGCGCGCCGTCGTCCTGAGCGCTCCGGGAGAACTGGCGGTCGCTGAGGTGGACTGTCCGGAACCCGGCAGCGGCGAGGTCCTGGTGAAAGTCGCGGCCTGCGGGGTGTGCGGGCACGACCAGGCCGACCGGGCCGGTTTGCTGACCCTTCCGCTGCCCGCGGTGCTCGGCCACGAGATCGCCGGAACCGTCGTCGCCGGCGGAACCCGGTTCGCGGCAGGGGACCGGGTCGCTGCGAAGCAGTTCGGCACCTGCGGCCGCTGCGAACCGTGCGTGACCGGCGACGAACTGCGCTGTCCGCGGCGTGCGTTCCTCTACGGCGGGTTCGCCGAATACGCCGTCCTGCCGGAATCCGCCCTGCTCCCGGTGCCGCCGGGAGTGCCGCTGACCGAGGCCGCGGTGGTCGCCTGCGCAGTCGGCACCGGACTGCAAGCTCTCCGCCGGGTGGCGCGGGTCAAGCCCGGCGAGACGGTCCTGGTCACCGGAGCCGGCGGCGGGTTGGGGTTGCACGCCGTCCAGGTCGCCGCCGCGCTCGGGGCGCGAGTGCTCGCGCTCACCGGGAGCCCGGACAAGGCCGCGCAACTGGGGAATGCCGCTCAGGTGGTGCTCACCGGAGACACCGCAGGGCAGGACATCCTCGACGCGACCGATGGCCTGGGCGTCGACGTCGTGCTCGACAACACGGGGCGCCAATCCGTGTTCCGCCAAGCTTTCCGCGCCCTCGCCCATGCGGGCCGGTACGTGCTGACCGGGCAGGTCAGCGGGGAGCCGATCCGGGTCCACCCGGCTTTCGTGTTCGAGAAGGAAGCCGTCATCACCGGCTCGGGGTCCACGCTGATGCGCACCTTCGCCGACGCGCTGGCCTTGGTCGCGGAGGGCCGGGTGCGACCCGTGGTGACTCCTTACCCGCTCGAAGCCGCGACGCGCGCTTTCGCCGACCGGGTGACCGGGCGGGCTGTGCTGGTTCCTTTTGGAGGAGAGTCGTGACTAGACCGTTGGCCGGTACCCATGTCGTGGAGTGCGCGAGCTTCGTCGCCGGGCCGACCGGCGGCCTGACTCTCGCGCAACTGGGCGCCGACGTCGTCCGCATCGACCCGATCGGCGGCGGCAGCGATTACCTCCGCTGGCCGGTCGCGCCGACGGGGGAGAGCTACTACTGGGCGTCCCTGAACAAGGGCAAGCGCTCAGTCGCGATCGACCTGCGGAATCCGGAAGGCCGCGAACTGGTCCTCGCCCTGGCCACCGCTCCCGGCCGCGATCGCGGAATCCTCATCGACAACGCAGTTGGCCGTCCATGGCTGGCTCACGAGCGGCTGGCGAACCGCCGTGCCGACGTGATTCACGTGCGTGTCCAGGGATATCCGGACGGGCGGCCCGCGGTCGACTACACGGTGAACGCCGAGGTCGGGGTGCCGGGGATCACCGGCAGCGGCGACTGGGCGGCCCCGGTGAACCACGTGCTGCCCGCGTGGGATCTCGTCACCGGGCTGAGTGTCGCGACCGGCGTGCTCGCCGCGCTGCACCGCCGCGACCGCGCCGGCGAAGGGTCCTATGTGGAACTGGCGCTGTCCGATGTGGCTCTCGCCGGGGTCGCGAACCTGGGCTGGCTGTCGGAAGCCGCTGACCGGCAAGGGGAACGGCCCCGGCACGGCAACCACGTTTACGGCAGTTTCGGCGTCGACTTCGCCTGCCGCGACGAGGCCCGCGTGATGGTGGTGGCGCTCACCGACGGCCAATGGCGCGCGTTGCAGTCGGCGACCGGGACCGCGGAAGTGTTCACCGCACTGGAAAAGGCACTGCACGCGGACCTGCGCGACGAAGCCGAACGGTATCGCCTGCGCGAGACCATCGCCGCAGTCCTGCGGCCGTGGTTCGCCGCTCGCGACCTCGGCGAGGTCGGCAAGGAACTCGACGCCGCCCGGGTCCTGTGGGGCCGTTACCGCGGGATGGCCGACCTCGTGACCGAACACCGCGAGCAAGCCCACGACGTGCTCGCCGACCTGCGGCTGCCCAGCGGCAGCCCGGCCGTCACGGCGCGGTCGCCGCTGCGCTTCTCCGGCGAACGCGGTCCCGCCGGAGTGTGCCCGGCGCTCGGCGCGGACACCGATTCCGTACTGGCCGAGGTGCTCGGCCTCACCGCCGCCGAACTCGGCGGCCTGCACGACCGGCGGGTCATCGCCGCGCCGGAAAACCCGTACAAGGAGGTACGTTGACCATCGATTCGAGCATCGCCCTCGACCGCACCCGGTTCTTCATCGACGGCGTCTGGACCGAGCCGAAGAGCGACGAAACCCATCTCGCCCTGGAAGCCGCCACCGAGGAACCGCTGGGCCGCGCCGCGCTGGGCTCCGCCGCCGACATCGACGCTGCCGTCCGCGCCGCCCGTCGTGCGCTCGACGAGGGGCCTTGGGGCCGGATGACCGCTGCCGAACGCGCGGCGACGATGCGCCGGTTCGCGGCGGCTTTGGCGGCCCGCGCCACCGACACCGCGACGCTGGTGAGCCGGGAGAACGGCATGCCGATCGGGCTGTCGAACGCCTTCAACGGGGACGCGCCGGCCGGGCTGCTGACCATGTACGCGGACCAGATCGAGGCGACGCAACTGGAGGAAATCCGGCCGAGCGCGTCCGGATCGACGGTCGTGCGCCGCGCGCCAGTAGGCGTGGTCGCGGCGATCACGCCGTGGAACTACCCGCAGGTGCTCGCGATGATGAAGATCGCGCCGGCGCTCGCCGCGGGCTGCACCGTGGTGCTCAAGCCGTCGCCGGAAACCGCGCTCGACGGGTACGTTTTCGCCGACGCCGCCGCGGAAGCCGGGCTGCCGCCGGGCGTGCTCAACATCGTGGTCGCCGGTCGCGAAGCCGGTGCCGCGCTGGTGTCCCACCCGCTGGTGGACAAGGTCGCGTTCACCGGATCCACCGCCGCGGGCCGGACCATCGGCGCGGAATGCGGGCGGCTGATCCGCCGATGCACGCTGGAACTGGGCGGGAAATCGGCGGCCATCGTGCTCGACGACGCGGACCTCGACACCTTCGTCGCCGGTCTCGACAACGCCTGCTTCCAGAACAACGGCCAGACCTGCACCGTCCAGTCCCGCATTCTCGCCCCGCGCTCGCGCTACGCCGAGGTGGTCGACGCGGTCGCGCAGTACGCGCGCGAAATGGTGCTGGGCGATCCGCTCGACCCGGCCGTCACGTGCGGTCCCATGGCCAGCAAGGCACAGCTCGACCGAGTTCTCGGCTACCTCGAACTGGGCCGCGCCTCCGACGCCCGGTTGGTGGCGGGCGGCGGCCGTCCCGCCGCGCTGTCCCGCGGCTGGTTCGTCGAGCCGACGGTGTTCGCCGACGTGGACAACCGCGAGCGGATCGCGCAGGAGGAGATCTTCGGCCCGGTCGTCACCATCACCCCCTACGAGGACGAGGACGACGCGGTCCGCCTCGCCAACGACAGCGAATACGGGCTCGGCGGCTCGGTCTGGACCGCCGACGAGGACCGCGGCCTCGCCCTCGCCCGCCGCGTGCGGACCGGGACCATCGGCCTCAACTACTACCTGCAGGACCTCGGCGCGCCGTTCGGCGGGATGAAGGGCAGCGGCGTCGGCCGCGAACTCGGGCCCGAGGCGCTCGACAGCTACCTGGAATTCCAGTCCGTCTACGCCAGCGCCGCCCAGCTCTGACCCAGCGCCGCCCCGGGGCCGCACCGTGCGGCCCCGGGGACCGACCGCGGAGGAGAAGACCCGTGCCCCCTGTTCGACGCCTGCGCTCTGTCGCGCTCGCCCTCGCGCTTGCCCTGCCCCTGACCGCTGTCCCGGACGCTGCCGCCGCCACCCGCTACCGGGTCCAGCGGCTGGTCAGCGGCACCACGCTGCACTCGCCGAACGGCATCGCCCTCGCCCCGAACGGCGACCTGCTCACCGCCAGCCTCGCCAGCGAAACCATTTCCGCGGTGGACCCGCGCACCGGACGGAACCACACCCTCGTCGGCCCGCGCGACGGCCGTTCCGACGACCTCGCGGTGGCCCCCTCCGGCGAAATCCTGTGGACCGACCCGGTCGGCGGCGTGGTGAAAGGCCGCGCGCCGGACGGCCGGATCCGCACCGTCGCCCGCGACCTGCCCGGCGTCAACTCCATCGCGTTCGACCGGTCCGGCCAGCACCTGTACGTCGGGCAGCTGACCTTCGCCGACGCGCTGTGGGAGATCGACCTCGCCGGCCAGGCCGCGCCCCGCCTCGTCGTGCGCGATCCGGGCGGGCTCAACGCGTTCGCCTTCGGACCGGACGGCATGATCTACGCGCCGCGATCGAAATACGGGGAAGTAGCCCGGGTCGATCCGCGAACCGGAGCGATTTCGGTGCTGGCCCAAGGATTCCGGCAGCCGGTGTCCGTGCGTTTCGATCCGCGGAACCGCCTCTACGCGCTCGACGGCGCGACCGGTCAGCTGGCCCGGATCGACCCGGACGGCGCCAAGCACACCGTGGCGATGCTGCCCGCCGCGGACGACAACATGATCATCGACCCCAACGGGCACGCCTATGTCAGCAACATGGCCGACAGTTCCGTCTCCCGGGTGGACCTGAACACCGGCGCTGTCACGGTCATTACGTCCAGCCGACTGGCTTTCCCCGCAGATCTCGCCTCCGACGGGCGCACGCTCTACATCGCGGACGCGACCGCGCTGCGCACCGTGAACCCGCGCACCGGTGCGGTCGACGAAATCCAGCGTCGGCTGTCGTCCTCGCTGGAGTTTCCGTCCGGCATCAGCGTCACCGCAGGGCATTTCGTGCTCACCTCGGAGCTGATCGGGTCCGTCCAGGTGGTGGACCGCCGCAACGGGAAGGTTGTCCGAGAGGTGCACGGCCTCGACAATCCCGCGGACGCCGTCGAACTGTCCGACGGCAGCCTGGTGATTTCCGAACCCGCGAAGGGCAGGCTGCTGCGCGTCGTCGGCGAGGACGTCCGTCCGCTGGCGGAAAACCTCGGCGCACCAACAGGTCTTGCGGTCGCGAAGCGCGGGACAGTTCTGGTCGCCGATGCTCGCGGCCGTCTCGTCGAGGTCGAACCCGCCGCCGGAAAGGTCGTCGAACGAGCTGCCGGGCTCGGCGGACTGCGGGCCGTCGCGGTCCGGCCGGACGGAACGGCCGTCGTCCTCGACGCCACCGGTCACCGCGTGCTTTCGGTGAACCGGCAAGGAAAAACCGAGGTGCTGGCGACCGGGCTCGACGTCGGCTGCCTCGACGTCCCGTACGCCCGCTCCGGCGGTCTCGCGCTCGGCTCCAACGGGACTGTCTACGTCGCCGCGGACCGCGACAACGCCGTCGACGCGATCCGGAAGACCCGCGGATGACCGCACGGGAGTTCCGGTTCGGCGTCAACCTGCTCACGCCGTCCTCGCGCACGAAATGGCGGGCGCGGTGCCGCGAAGCCGAAGACCTCGGCTACGACGTCATCGCCGTCGCCGACCACCTGGGCATGCCCGCGCCGTTGCCCGCGCTTGTCTCGGCGGCCGAAGCCACCACCCGGCCCCAGCTCGCGGTGTTCGTGCTCAACTCCGGGTTCTACCGTCCCGCGCTGCTGGCCCGCGATCTCGCCGGCACCGGTGCGCTGGTGGACGGACGCCTGGAGGTCGCGCTCGGAACCGGCTACGTCAAAGCGGAATTCGACCGCGCCGGGATTCCCTGGCGCAGCGCGTCCGAACGGGTCGACCACCTCGAGCGCACCGTGCTGGAGGTGGGGCGGCTCCTCGCGGACCCGGAGCACCGTCCGAGCCCGGTCCGGCGGCCGCCGCTGTGCGTCGCGGGCAACGGCGACCGGGTCCTGCGGATCGCCGCCGAACACGCCGACATCGTCGCGTTCAGCGGGGCCGCACCCGGGCAACACCCCGGGACGCTCCGGTTCCTCGGCGGGGACGCGCTCGCCGCCCGCGTGGACCACGTGCGGCAAGCGGCCCCGCACCGCTTCGACGACCTCGAACTCAACCTGCTGGTCCACGCCGTTGCCCTCGACGGCGACCGCCAGTCCGCAGCCGACCGGCTGCCCCGGTTCGAGGCACAACAGATCGACTTGGCGCAGGTGCCCACTGTCCTTTCCGGACCTCCGGCGGAGATCGCGGAAACCCTTCACCAGCACCGGAAGACGTTCGGCGTCAGCTACGTCACGGTGCCCGAACCGGCGATGCGCGATTTCGCTCGCGTCATCGCCGCGATGAGGAGCTGATCCTGATGGCTCGTTTGGCGCGGACCGCGGGTTTGTCGGATGTGCAGCAGGAGATTCTGTCCACGGTGCGGTCGTTCGTGGACAAGGAGATCATCCCGCACGCGCAGGCGCTGGAGCACGCCGACGAGTACCCGGCGGAGATCGTCGAGGGCATGAAGGAGATGG
>NZ_PQIA01000262.1 GCF_003385235.1 Amycolatopsis circi
TCACCGCGCACCTCGGCCGTCCCCAGGGCGAGCCGGACCCGAAGTTCACGCTCGCGCCGGTCGCGAAGCGGCTGGGCGAGCTGCTCGGCTCCGAGGTCCCGCTGGCCGGAGACCTCGTCGGCGAGTCGGCGAAGGCGCTGACGGCCGGGCTGGCCGACGGCAGCGTCGTGCTGCTGGAGAACGTGCGGTTCGACGCGCGCGAGACCAGCAAGGACGCCGTCGACCGCTCCGAGCTGGCGGCCGAGCTGGCCGCGCTGACGCCGGGCGGGGCGTTCGTCTCCGACGGCTTCGGCGTCGTGCACCGCAAGCAGGCCTCGGTCTACGAGATCGCCGCGGTGCTCCCGGCGTACGCGGGCGGCCTCGTGCTGGCCGAGCTGGACGTGCTGAAGAAGCTCACCGACGACGTCAAGCGGCCCTACGTGGTCGCGCTCGGCGGCTCGAAGGTGTCCGACAAGCTCGGCGTCATCGCGAACCTGCTCACCAAGGTCGACCGGCTGCTCATCGGCGGCGGCATGGCGTACACGTTCCTCAAGGCCAAGGGCTACGAGGTCGGCACGTCGCTGCTGCAGGAGGACCAGCTCGACCAGGTCAAGGGCTTCCTCGCCGAGGCCGAGAAGCGCGGCGTCGAACTGGTGCTGCCGGTCGACGTGCTCGCCGCCGTTGGGTTCGCCGCCGACGCGGAGTACGAGGCCGTCGACGTCACCGCCATCCCGGCCGATCGCATGGGCCTCGACATCGGCCCGCGCTCGGCGAAGCTGTTCGCGGAGAAGCTCGCCGACGCGGCGACCGTCTTCTGGAACGGCCCGATGGGCGTCTTCGAATTCGAAGCGTTCGCCGGCGGCACCCGCGCGGTGGCCGAGGCGCTCGTGAAGAGCGACGCGTTCACCGTCGTCGGCGGCGGCGATTCGGCGGCCGCGGTGCGGCAGCTGGGCCTGCCCGAGGACGGCTTCTCGCACATCTCCACCGGCGGCGGCGCCTCGCTGGAGTACCTGGAAGGCAAGGAGCTGCCCGGCGTGGCGGCGCTGGAGGGGAAGAACTAAGTGGCACGCAAGCCCCTGGTGGCAGGCAACTGGAAGATGAACCTCAATCACCTCGAGGCCATCGCCCTGGTGCAGAAGATCGCCTTCGCGCTGCCGGAGAAGTACTACGCGAAGGTGGACGTGGCCGTGCTGCCGCCGTTCACCGACATCCGCAGCGTGCAGACCCTGATCGACGCCGACAAGCTCTCGCTCACCTACGGCGCGCAGGACCTGTCGCCGCAGGACTCGGGCGCGTTCACCGGCGACATCTCCGGCCCGATGCTGGCGAAGCTGGGCTGCAGCTTCGTCACCGTCGGCCACTCGGAGCGGCGCGCGATCCACGGCGAGACCGACGAGCTGGTCAACAAGAAGGTCAAGGCCGCGCTCAAGCACGGCATCACGCCGATCCTGTGCGTGGGCGAGGAACTCGAGATCCGCGAAGCGGGCGAGCACCTCGAACACACCCGCAACCAGCTCGTCGAGGGTCTCAAGGGACTCAAGGCCGAGCAGGTGCAGGCCGTCGTGATCGCGTACGAGCCGGTGTGGGCCATCGGCACCGGCAAGGTCGCGACCGTGTCCGATGCCGAAGAGGTCTGCAAATCCCTGCGCGGGACGCTGTCGGAGAAGTACGGCGACGAGGTCGCCACGGCGGTCCGGGTGCTCTACGGCGGCTCGGTGAAGTCCGGGAACGTCTCCGAGCTGGTGGGCGCGGACAACATCGACGGGGCGCTGGTCGGCGGCGCGAGCCTCGACGGCGAGGAGTTCACCAAGCTCTGCGCGCTCGCCGCCGGTGGCCCGCTGCCCTGATCGTGGGCACTACCGGGTAGCCTGTGTGTTCGGTCCGTCACTAGAGCAGTGGACGAGTCCAGGGGTACGGTGAAGATCCGCACGCTGTGCGGGTCCGGCCGTACCCCTGCATGCTCCGACAAGCACAGAGGATGACATGAAGCTGTTCCTGCAAATCCTGTTGATCGCCTCCAGCGTGCTGCTGGTGGTGGCAGTGCTGCTGCACCGCGGCCGGGGCGGCGGCCTGTCGTCCCTGTTCGGCGGCGGGATGCAGTCGAGCCTCGCGGGGTCCAGCGTCGCCGAGAAGAACCTCGACCGGATCACGCTGCTGCTCGGGGCCATCTGGCTGATCAGCATCGTGGGTCTCGGCCTCCTGCTCAAGGTATGACCGGGTCCCCGGAAGGGGACTTGCGATCGGCGTGCCTATTGGGGGGCGCGCCGCCGATTCCAACGGGTGAGGATTCATGGTTGGCGGTAACGCGATTCGCGGCACCCGCGTGGGTGCCGGTCCTTCGGGCGAATCGGAGCGGGGTGAATCGGCGCCACGGCGCCGGGTGTCCTATTGGTGTGCGAACGGGCACGAAGCCCGCCCGTCGTTCGCGATGGACGCGGAGGTCCCCGAAGAATGGGATTGCCCGCGGTGCGGGCTTCCCGGCGGGCAGAACGAGCAGAGTCCGCCCGCCGCGCCTCGTACCGAGCCGTACAAGACGCATCTGGCTTACGTGAAGGAACGTCGCAGCGACGCGGACGGCGAGGCCATCCTCGCCGAAGCGCTCGAGCGCCTCCGCCAACGCCGAGAATTGATCTGAGGCACGGTTTCTCCGGGACCACCGGCTTCCCGTCCGCGAGGGCGAGGGCCGGTGGTTTTTTAGTTCCCGGGACGGGCACGGGTCTGAGTCGGCGGTGCGCTGGTGGCAGCGGCGGCAGTTCGCCGCGAGCGCTCCTGGCCTAAGGCGTGAAGGACTCCTTTGAGCTGCTGGACCGGGTGGTCCGGACCTAGCGGAGACAGGTCCGGACCTCTGCTGAGCGGGGGCCAGGCATGGCGGCGACCGATTCTGTCCGGGCGGGGACAGGCACCGTCTGGTTCTGTTCGGACGGGTGCGGGGCTCCGGTTGGTTCTGTTCGGGCGGGGACAGGGTGCCGGTCAGGTGGTCCGGACCTCTTGGCGGCTGGTCCAGACCCGGTCGGGCGGGCAGGGTGGTCTGGACCTGTGTGGCCTGGTGGGAGCGGGGCCGGGCCTCGTGAGTGTTTATGCCGGTTAGAACCGTCATAAACACTCACGAGACATACTCGCGCGGGACAGGCGCGTTGTCGCGGGGTGGCATGGCGCGGCGGTGGAGAGTGCAGTGGCGGACAGGCGGTGGGGGACAAGCGGTGGGGGACAAGCG
>NZ_PQIA01000265.1 GCF_003385235.1 Amycolatopsis circi
GTGCTGAACCGAATCGTCGACCGACTGCTCGGTCTCCCCGCCGCCGAAGGCCCCGCCCCCACCGCCGCCAAGGGCCTCCGCATCCCCATGCACGACGGCGCACACCTCCTAGCCGACCGCTACACCCCGCCCGGCCTGACCACCGGCCCGGTCGTCCTGATCCGCACCCCCTACGGCCGCACCGGCCCGCTCGCCAAACTCTTCGGCGAAACCTTCGCCCGCCACGGCCTCCAAACAGTCCTCCAAAGCACCCGCGGCACCTTCGGTTCAGAAGGCCAATTCCGCCCCTTCCACCTGGAACGCGAAGACGGAATCGCCACCGCGGAATGGCTGCGCGAGCAACCTTGGTGCGACGGACGTATCGCCATGGCAGGCGCCAGCTACCTCGGCCACACCCAGTGGGCGATCGGCCCGTACCTAGACCCGCCGCTCTCCGCGATGTGTCTAGGAATCACCGCCTCGGAATTCGTCAGCACGTTCTATCCGGGCGGGGTGCTCGCGGCGGACAACATGGTGTCTTGGTCGGCCATGATCGGGAAGCAGGAGGAGCGGTTCGCCGCGCTGCCGAACCCGCTGCAGACACGGCGCACGCGCAGTGCGATGGCGTACCTGCCGATCGCGGGCGCGGACGTGGCGGCGATCGGCAAGCCGGTGCAATTCCTGCAGGACGTCACCGAGCACGCGGACCCGGACGACGATTTCTGGCAGATGTCGGACCACAGCGCCGAAGTCGCGAAACTCGGCGTGCCGGTCAGCATGGTCACCGGCTGGTACGACCTGTTCGTCCGCGCGCAGCTGCGGGACTTTCGCACGCTGCAGGACGCCGGACGGTCGCCGCGGATCACCGTCGGGCCGTGGTCGCACGGCGAACCGGCGAGCTTCCGCGTCCTGATCCAGGATCAGCTCGGCTTCCTGCGCGCGCACCTGGCCGACGTCGGCACCCAGCTGCAGCGCTCTCCGGTCCGGATCTTCCTGCAGCAGGCGTCCGCCTGGCTCGATTTCGACCACTGGCCGCCCCCTTCCGAACCCACGCACGCACACCTGCGGCCGGTCGGCGGTCTCGGCGAGACGGTGCCCGGCGAGGCCTTGCCGACGCCGTTCACCTACGACCCGGCGGATCCGACGCCGGCCGTCGGCGGCCCGCTGCTGATGGGAAAGACCAAGCAGCGCGACAATTCCGCGACCGAGGCGCGCGACGACGTGCTGGTGTTCACCGGCGAGCCGCTGGTGCACGACGTCGACGTGATCGGCGACGTGTCCGCCACCGTGTTCGTGCGGACCGAACTGGCCGACGCCGACGTGTACGTGCGGCTGTGCGACGTCGACCCCGGCGGCATCTCGCGCAACGTCACCGACGGCATCCTGCGGCTGCGTCCCGGCGCGCCGGAAGCCGATGCCGACGGCGTGGTGCGGGCCGAGGTGGAACTCGACCCGACCGCGTACCGCTTCCGCCGCGGGCACCGGTTGCGCGTTCAGATCGCGGGCGGTGCGTTCCCCCGGTTCGCGCGCAATCACGGTACGGGAGAACGGGTTTCGTCCGCCGTGCGCGGCGCGCCGAACCGGTTCGAGGTGTTCCACGACGAGACTCGGCCGTCGCGGGTGACGCTGCCGGTCTTCACCGCATGACCGTTATTGCGTGACCGCGCGCTGATGCGTCGTCAGCCTGCCGTCGTCGTGCAGGACGTGCAGCAGGAGCGACGGCGGGCTGTCGAAGTCCAGCGGCCCGCCCTCGTCCCAGCCGCGCCCCGCGCCGGGTTCCACCGGCAGCAGTGAACCGGAGACGACGCCCGGCGCGACTCGCACCGGCACGCCCGCGAACTCGGTCGCCGCACCGGTGTGCACGTGTCCGCACAGCAAGGCCGCCACGCCGGGATGCCGCTTCAGCACAGCGGCGAGCCGGTCTTCGCCGGTCTGGCGGATCGCGTCCACCAGCGGCACTCCGACGTCGAGCGGCGGGTGGTGGAAGGCGACGAACGACGGACCGTCATGCCCGGCGAGCGTGTCGTCCAGCCAGGCCAGCGTCTCGTCGGCGAGGTAGCCCGCACCCTTGCCCGGGATCGTCGAATCGCACGACACGAGCAGCACTTCGGCCACCTTGGTCGCGGAGTTCACCGGAGCGTCGCTGGCCGGTTCTCCCAGCAGCGCCTCGCGAAACTGCGCGCGCACGTCGTGGTTGCCAGGGCAGACCACCACCGGCACCGGAAGGTCCAGCAGTTCGGCCGCGCGACGGTACTCCTCGGGCAGGCCGTGATCGGCGATGTCGCCGGTGACGAACACAGCGTCGACCGGCTTTTCGAGGTTTCGCAGGTAACGCGTCACCGCTGCGGCCCGTGCGTCGGCGCGGTCGGTGCCGTCGAGGTGGATGTCGGAGAGATGCGCGAAAACCCGCACCGGATCAGCTCCCTTTCAAGTACGCCAACGCTTTCACCCAGTTCCGGACGAGCAGCGCGGACGCGCCGGGCAGGTCGCCCGCCCGCAGTGCCGCCGCGATCTCGCGGTGCTCGGCCACGCTCTCCGCCACTCGGTCCCGACCGCCGAAGTATGCCGTTTCGTAGCGCTTCAGCAACGGCTTTGTCTGCTCGATCATGCGCAGCAGATGCGGGTTGTCGCAGCGGGACGTGAGCAGCGCGTGCCAGCGGTCGTCGGCCGCGGGCAGGTCGCAGGTATCGGCTATCTCGTCCGAAATCCGGTCGAGCGCGTCCGGCAGCGAAGCGAGTTCGAGCGGCGATGTCCAGCGCAGTGCGAGCGCTTCCAGCTCGGCGACCAGCGGGTACAGCCGGCGCGCCTCCTGCGGATCGAACGGCGCGACGAGAAATCCGCGGCCCGGCGCGGCGACGAGGAGCCCGCGGTCGGCGAGGCCGATCAGCGCCTCGCGCAACGGCGTCCGGGACACGCCCAGCTCGTTCGCCAGGTGCACCTCGTTGATGCGGGTATCCGGGGGAAACCGTCCGTCGAGGACGCGCGCGGTGATCTCCTCGATAAGTTCACCGCGCATAAGTCTCTTGACCATGTGAAGAGTATTGCACACAGATCACCATTACTGTATTCAGTTCATATGGCCCACGTTTTCGATGTCGACCGCGCAAGGTACGAAACGCCCGGCTGCGTCGGAGCCGCGCACTTCAACAACGCCGGCTCCGACGCAGCCGGGCGTTTCGTAC
>NZ_PQIA01000271.1 GCF_003385235.1 Amycolatopsis circi
AGTGTCCTCAGTCCGCAAAACCACATGCCCAGGCTGATCGTCAGGCCACACAGTCAACAACGTCATCGCAGCCCCCTCCTTGAAGAGGACCAACCAGCGACGCACCCGAATGTTCCCGCTCAAACCCTCACCGGGCAGAAAGTGGCAACCTTCACGCAGGCACCGCTGACCGGGACGGACTCACCCCTGCCGCTCTCCCCGAATAGTCCGCCGCAACCGAGGCACCCGCTCCGCCAACGTCCGCTCCCCGCCCCGCTGGGTGGGCTCGTAATAATCCCGCCCCACCAGCTCATCCGGCGGATACTGCTGCGCCAGCACACCCTCCGGCACGTTATGCGGATACCGATACCCCTGCGCGTTGCCCAACTGCTTGGCCCCCGCATAGTGCCCATCCCGCAGATGTGGCGGCACAGTCCCGATCGCACCCTTGCGAACGTCACTCAACGCGGTATCGATCGCGGTAACCACAGCATTCGACTTGGGCGCGGTAGCGAGATGGATCGTCGCCTGCGCCAACGCAAGCCGCCCCTCCGGCATCCCGATGAACTGCACCGCATGCGCCGCAGCCACCGCCGCCTGCAACGCGGTCGGATCGGCAAGCCCGACATCCTCGCTCGCATGCACCACCAGCCGCCGCGCGAGGAATCGAGGATCCTCCCCCGCCTCGATCATCCGCGCCAGGTAATGCAAAGCCGCGTCGACGTCCGACCCCCGGATCGACTTGATGAACGCACTGATCACGTCATAGTGCTGATCACCGTCGCGGTCATAACGAACAGCCGCCTTGTCCACAGTGGACTCAACAACGGCAAGATCGATCGTCTTGTTTTCCGTGGAAGCCGCGGCGTCCGCAGCCGCCTCCAGCGCAGTGAGCGCCCGCCGTGCGTCCCCGCCGGCTAGCCGCACGAGATGCGCTCGCGCCTTATCAGTAAGCGTGAGTTCCCCGCCAAGCCCACGCTCGTCGGTCAACGCGCGCTCCAGGACAGCGACGATGTCGTCGTCGGTGAGCGGCCGCAGTTGCAACACCAAGGACCGCGACAACAGCGGCGACACCACCGAGAACGACGGGTTCTCCGTGGTCGCTGCCACGAGCAGTACCGTGCGGTCCTCGACAGCGCCGAGCAGCGCGTCCTGCTGGGTCTTCGAGAACCGGTGCACCTCGTCGATGAACAGGACGGTGTTCTCGGTGTTGTACTGCCGGCGCCGCCGAGCCTCCTCGATGACGCCGCGCACCTCCTTGACGCCCGCCGACAGCGCGGACATCGCGACGAACCGGCGTCCGGTGGCGATCGACACCAGGTTCGCCAGCGTGGTCTTGCCGGTGCCGGGCGGCCCGTAGAGCAGCACGGACGCCGGGGCGGCCCCCTCGACCAGCCGGCGCAGCGGAGCCCCTTCCCGCAGCAGGTGCTGCTGGCCGACCACCTCGTCGAGGGTGCGCGGCCGCATCCGGACCGCGAGCGGCGACGTCGCCGGGTCGGCCTGCGGTTCGGCCTGGTTCGCTCCGGAGGGTTCCGGCGGCGGCCCCGCGTCGGGGTTCACCGTGAAGAGTTCGTCCTGTGCCACGCCGACGACGGTATCCGACGACCCCGACAATCCCGCTCGCCCGGCCCCGCGGCGCCGCCGGAGGGGCAGACTGGGGCGATGGTCTCCTCGGTCGCGGTGTTGTCCGATATCCACGGCGTGCTGCCCGCGCTCGACGCGGTCCTCGCCGAACCCGACTTCCAAGCTGCCGATCTCGTCGTCCTGTGCGGCGACCTCGCCGCCGGACCACTGCCCCGGCAGACGCTCGACCGGCTGATCGCGCTCGGCGATCACGCGGTGTGGGTGCGCGGCAATGCTGATCGCGAACTCGTCACCCTCGCGCGCGGCGGCCCCACGAAAATCCCGGATCCGATCGGTCCTTGGGCGGCGACGCAGCTGCGACCGGACCAGGTCGCGCTCCTCGACAGCTTGCCGTTGACGGTCACGCTGGAGATCGACGGTCTCGGCGAAGTGCTGTTCTGCCATGCGACTCCGCGCGACGACGAAGAGGTCGCGCTCGTGGACAGCCCGTTGTCGCGGTGGGCCGAAGTCCTGGACGGCGTCACCGCGGAAACCGTGGTGTGCGGGCATACCCACATGCCGTTTCTCCGCCTGGCCGACCGGTGCCGGATCGTGAACCCGGGAAGCATCGGAATGCCTTACGGCACAACGGGTGCGCACTGGGCGCGGCTCGGTCCTGGCGTGGAGTTGCGGCGTACCGCCTTCGACGCGGAGGCCGTGTGCCAGGAGTTGGCTGAGACGTCGGAGTATCCCGGAATTCAGGACTGGAACGACTACTTCATACGGAATCCGGCGTCGGATGCGGAGGCGTTGCGGGTATTCAGCCCACGCGCTCACGGAACGAACGCCACATGATGACCGCGGCGTAGGGCAGAAACTCGCGTCCGCGCCGCCATAGCCACGGCACGCCCTTCGCTACCAGCCAGCCGAAGTGTCCGGCGGCGCTGGGCTCCACTCCGCCGGAGCAGGTGAGGCTTACTGGCTCTGGGATCGCGAAACCGGCTGCTGCGGCCAGGTTCGTGAAGCCTTGGGCGAGCAGGCGGTGGCCGAGTTCGGAGGGGTGCAGGCGGTCGACGCTCCAGACGGTGAGGTCGTAGGCGCCGGGCAGGGCGTCCAGGTTCAGGCAGGTGATGCCTTCTGCTGCTACTACGCGGTCGATTGCCTCGTTCAGTTCCGCTACGCGGGCGCTCAGGGCTCGTTTCAGGGACGGCGGGAGGCGGAAGACCTTGCTGTGGTCGTGGAAACGTACTGGCAGGACGGTGGTTCCGACCGCGGTCAGCTCGCGGACGATGGCGGTCAGGTCCGCGGCGACGTCGTCCGGGTCGAAGTCCGGGCGGAGGGTGTCGTTCATGCCTACTACGACCAGGGCTACGTCTGGACGGTGGGCGATCGCCAGCGGGAGCTGGTCGGTGCGTACGCAAGCCATGCGGGCGCCGGTGAAGGACGGGTTCAGGTAGCCGGTTTCGTCGATGCCCAATGCTTCCGCGACCAAGGGGCCAACTCCGCGCCAGCCGCCGCGGTTCGGGAGGGGGTCGCCTAGTCCTACGGCTGTCGAGTCGCCGAGGATTGCCAGGCGGTTGGCTCGGCGGGT
>NZ_PQIA01000270.1 GCF_003385235.1 Amycolatopsis circi
GGAAAGATGCCTTGACAAGCACCCCCGAACCGCAGGGAGGCTTCGTATCGGGGTGCGGGGGAGGGGCTGGGTGCCTCGATCGGTGGGTGCAGCGGCTGCGGCTGCGGGTGGGCCGTGAAGGGCTCCTTGAGGGAATCTAGGTCCGTGAAGGGGCCCCTCACGGACGGCGGCGGGTCGTGAGGGGAACCCTGAGGGACTCAGAGTCCGTGAGGGTTCCCCTCACGTACCGAATTGCTGCAGCAGCGCGGTTAGCGGGGTGGTGGTGAAGTTGGGGAGGACTTGGTCTGCTTTTGCGAAGTCCAGGGGGGCGGTGATGGGGTTTGGTACTGCGATGGTGGTGATTCCGGCTGCTTTCGCTGCGCTCACTCCGTGTGGGGAGTCTTCGAACGCCAGGGCTTCTTCCGCTGTTACGCCTAGGGTGCGCAGGGCTGCCAGGTAGGTGTCCGGGTCGGGTTTGGGTTTGTGGCGGTCGCCCGTTTCTACTGCGGTGAAGCGGGACGACAGGCCTAGACGTTCTAGTTGGCCGTGTACCCAGGTGCCTGACGAGCTTGAGGCGACGCCTAGCGCCAAGCCTCTCGCGGCGGCCTCGTCCAGGTAGGCGAGTACGCCTTCTCGGGGGCCGTCTTCGGCTAGGAGTTCGTCTACTCGGGCGCGCATTGCGGGGCGCAGGGTTTCCGGGTCCAGATCCGCTACGTGTTCGGCCAGCAGTTTGAACATCGTTGCCGCGAGGCGGTGGGTGCCGATTACCGCGTGCCAGGTGTCCATCGGCAGTTCTACGCCGTGTCCGGCGAATGTTTCCTGCCAGGACTGCAGTACCGCTGCCTCCGTGTCGGCGAGGGTGCCGTCGAAATCGAAGATCAATGCTCGCGTGGCCACGTTTCGCAGCTTGCCGCATCGGGAGTGGCGGCGGAGTCAGTTCGTGGCGAAGAACTCCGCCAGTACCGGGGCCAGTGCGGCGGTCTTCACCAGGTGCGTCTGGCCGGGCAGGGTGCGGTAGTCGGCGTTGGGCAATTGATCCGCTGCTGCTGCGACGCCGTTGCGCATCCACGCGGGACTCTTGCCGCCGTCGAGGATGAGGGTGGGGGCGGTGATTCCGGACCAGCGGGCCTCGGGGAGCGGGCGGCCTGCTTGGTTGTCGTCCATGATTTGCGCGTCGTAGGCGAGGGTGTGGGCGATGCGCTTCATTCGCGGCCACGCGGGCATCAGGCGCATCATCGTGACCATCAGGGCGGGAAGTCCGACGCCTTCGACCATGAACGTCTTGATCGCGTCGCCCGGTTTTCCGGCGGCGACGGCTGCTTCGAGTTTCGCCTGGTAGTCGGCCGGGACTCGTTTGCGCGTGCTGTCCACCACGAACGGCGGTTCGTACACCGCGACCTTCTTGACCGGCACGCCGCGGTGGGCGGCTTCCAGTACCAGGGCGGCGCCGGAGGAGATGCCGTACAGGCCGATCTCGCCGCCTGCTTCCTTGGCGAGTGCGGTGATGTCTTCGATCTCGCGCTCGACGTCGTACGGGCCGGTGTCGCCGCTTTCGCCTCTGCCTCGGCGGTCGAAGGTGTAGACGGTGAAGCGGTCGGAGAGGGCCTTGGCGAGGTCGTCGTTGGGGGTCGAGGTGCGGTAGCAGAGCGCGCCGTCGACGAGGACGAGTGCGGGGCCGGAGCCGATGCGGGAGTAGGCGATCTGGGTGCCGTCGGCGGACGTGACAGTGGGCATGGGGTTCCTCCTCGGGTGGTGCCGTGAGGAGAACTCTCGCATCCGACCAGTTGAGTTGTCAAGACAAAAAAATTAGTCGGTGGGATCTGGTGGTGTGGTCGGGGAGGGAAGGGGTGGGTTTAGGCGCTGCGGAGGGTCAGCAGGGCGATCTCGTTCGGGGCGAAAACCCGGAAGGGCGGGCCCCAGAAGCCGGAGCCGCGGCTGTTGTAGAGCTGGGTGGGGCCGTGCCGGGTGAGGCCGGACAGGGTGGGCTGGTCCAGGCGGACCAGGAGGTGGAAGGGCCAGATCTGGCCGCCGTGGGTGTGGCCGGAGATCTGCAGGTCGACGTTTTCCTCGCGGGCCTGGGCGACCTGTTTCGGCTGGTGCGCGAGGAGGACGACGGGGACCTCGGGATCGGAGCCGTCCAGGGCGGCGGCCAGGTCGGGACCGTGACCGGGGAGGCCCGAGGCGGCTCCGGTGGGGTCGTCGATGCCGGCGAAGAGCAGGCGGGCGCCGTCGCGTTCGAGCAGGGTCGAGCGGTTGTGCAGGGTGTCCCAGCCGAGGCTCGCCATGTGGTCCAGCCAGGCTTGGGCCTCGCCGAAATACTCGTGGTTGCCGGTGATGTAGAACCGGCCGAGCGGAGCTTGCACGCCGCCGAGCGGGTCGACCTGCTTGCGCCGCTTGGCGACCGACCCGTCGGCGAGGTCCCCGGCATGGCAGACGACGTCGGGCTGCAGCCGGTTCAGCTCGGCGACCAGGCGTTCGGACCAGCGGGTGCGGTCGAGGGGTCCGTAGTGGGTGTCGGTGATGACCGCGACGCGCAGCCCGTCGAGCCCGGCGCCGAGCTTCGGCAGCACGACGTCGACCGCCTTCACCGGCGGCACCCGCATGGCGATCCGGTTCCCGCTGACGAGCAGCACCGCGGCGACGGCGAGCGTGACCCCGGCTACGATCCGTGGCCGCGCGGGATCGTCCACTCCGGACACCAGCAGGACCAGCCGCAGCACGTGCGTGAGGACGCTCCAGGTGAACAGCACCCAGACCGTGCCGAGCGTGACGTCCCCGATCCGCGCGGCGGCGTCGCTCTGCTTCGGACCGTGCCCGAGCACCATGAGCACCGGAAAACTCAGCGCTGCTACGCCGAAAACGACCGTGCCGATGATGGTGCCCGCGACCGGCCAGTCCGGCAGCAACACGAGCACCGACCACGGCTCGCCGAACAGCAAGAGCACCGCGGCGACCACGAAGGCAACCCGACGAACTCCAACCACGGTTCTCTTCCCTTCGCCCAGGTACTACCCAGCGTAGCCGCATTCGGGTACGGGGAGGCGGAGTGTGAAGGGGAGTGGGTGTTTTAGCGT
>NZ_PQIA01000273.1 GCF_003385235.1 Amycolatopsis circi
CAGGGAAACGCCCGGTCCCATTCCGAACCCGGAAGCTAAGCCTGACTGCGCCGATGGTACTGCAACCGAAGGGTTGTGGGAGAGTAGGACACCGCCGAACTTACTTTGAGAAGTCTGGGCCCCGGTCCGAGAACCCTCGCGGTTCTCCCGGGGCCCAGACTCATTTCCAAGCCCACAAGCGAAAGGCCCGAACCCGGCACAGGGTTCGGGCCTTCGTCATGTCCAAGCTATCTCTGGCGGCCTGGCAGGGCCGTCAGCGGCATGAGGGGCTATCTCCACTGCGGCCTGCTCCGTGTTGCCTGCGGGGCGATACAGCGGAGCGGAGGCGGATGAGCTAGCAGGTTGGGGCCGCGGGATCTCCCAGCTGTCTGGTGCAGGCGCTCTATGGCACAACGGGTGAGTGCACGACGGGGCGATGCGAGGAGGGCGCAGCCAGTAGCGCCGGCGACAGGGAACAGCTGTCCGCGGCGGACTTCTTGGTCTCGCCGCCCGGCCCGCGGCGACCCTGCTCGGATCTGAAGCCCGCGTCGATCCCGTTTCCGGGCAACGAAAAAGGTGCCGGAGCGCGAAGCTCCGGCACCTTTCTGTCGAACCGCTGAGTCGAACCGAACCCGGTCCCCGTTCCGGCCGCTGGCCTTACTGGGCGGAGCCCTTCTGCCAGTCGGTCCAGGACTTGGACCAGTCGCCGTACAGGTCCCACACCGGGAGCTGCGGGCCGCCCGAGTTGGTGACCTCCACGACGTCGCCGAGGCCGAAGTTGTTGAAGAACCACTCGGCGTTGGCGGCGTTGAGGTTGATGCAGCCGTGCGAGACGTTCGAGTTGCCCTGCTGCCCGACGCTGTGCGGGTTCTCGTGGACGAACTCGCCGTCGTTCGAGATGCGTTCGGAGAACTTCTCGTCCGAGCGGTATGCCTTCGGGTCCGGCGGGCACACGCCGTACGTGCAGGAGTCCATCGTGTAGTTCGCCTGCTTGTCGGAGACGACGTGCGGGCCGAGGTGCGTGGGCGTCGCGTCCTTGCCCATCGAGATCGGCATCGACTTCACCATCGAACCGTTGTGGAAGATCTGCATCTGCTCGCTGTTGCCGTCGGCTTTGGCAATCCACGAATCGTGCACCTTGTACGTTTCGGTGCGATCGTCCGCTCCGTACACGCCATTTCCGAAATCGACGCCGTAAATCTTCGCGTTGACCGTCAGCGTGGTGCCCGGCTTCCAGTATTCCTTGGGCCGGTAGTGGACGTTCTTGTCGTCCATCCAATACCAGCTGCCTTCTTGCTTCGGCGAGGACTCGACCGTGAGCGCCTTCTCCACGGCCGCCTTGTTCTTCACCGCGACGCCGAAGCTGAACACGATCGGCTGCCCCACGCCGACGCCGGTGCTCTTCACCGCGCCCGGAGCCGGGATCAGGTTCGCGTTCGCCTGCTTCTTCGGCGACAGCGTGGTCACCTGGCCCTGCTGCTCGACGGATTTCCCGTCCGCGCTTTGGGCGTGCGCCTTCACCTGGTAGGTGCCGCCGTAGCCGAGGACCTCGGTGGTCGTCCAGCTGAGCTTGTCCGGCGCGAACTCGCCCGCGACGGGTTTGCCCTTGGAGCTCGTGACCGTGACGTCCGTGAGCTTCCCGTTCGCCGCCTTCACGACGATGGGCGTGCTCGGGCTGATGCCGGACGCGTTGGCCGGTTCGATCGACACCGAAGCCGGTGTCGCGGTCTGGCTGGACCCGCCCGGCGCACCGGGCGTGCCAGCGGAATTGCCGCCGTCCCCGGAGGAACAAGCGGAAAGCAGCAGGGTCGCCGCGAGAATTCCGGCAACCGGAAAAAATGTCTTCTTCGGGAACATTATGTCTCTTTTGTGAGGGTCGCGGACCGGCAGGGTTCAACTGCAAAACTACGCGATCGGAAAGACGCTCCGACCGGCGCATCGGTGCATTGGGGTGACGCGGATCACGGTCGTGAATTCCGGCCGTCGAGCCGATCAGGGTCGCAGCAATCCAGGGGCGCCGTAAAGGCCGGGGCCGTCGACGGTGAGTTCTTTCAGGTGGTCCCGGGCGGCGTGGTAGGCCTGCGACGCGAGGTCGTCGGTGCGCGAGAAGTCCAGCGGGCTCACTTGAACCGGCGCCGGACCCGGCAGGTAGACCACCGGCGCCTGCCGGGCGGCGACCGGAGCTTCCAGGACGGCCTGGTTGCGCATGCTGATCATCGCGGTGAACATCATGACCTCGGCGAACGTCCGGGGCGCGCCGGGCATTTTGCCGGGAAACGCGCAGTCGAGGACGACCAGCGATTTCGCGCCCATGCGCAGTGCTTGGCGCATCGGGACGTTGGCGACCAGGCCGCCGTCGTAGAGGAGACGGTCCTCGTACGGCACCGGCGGGTAGATGCCCGGGATCGCGCAGCTCGCCAGGAGAGGCGCCTGCAGCGGGCCCGAGGTGATCAGGACCGGCTCGGCGGTGTCGACGTCGGTGGTGACGACGCCCAGCGGCAGCGCCAGATCCTCGAACCGGCGGCCGGCGCCGAGGTGATCGTCGACGATTTTGGCGAGGCCGGAGTTGGGGAAGAGGTGGGTTTTGCTGTGCCGGAGAGTCCGGACCTGGCTGAGCACGCCGCCGGGGAAGGCCTCGGCTTTGGTCATGTGCGCCCAGATGTCGCGAAGCCGCCCGAGCCGGTCGCCGCCGGCCAGGGAGAGCACCGCGGCGTTCAGCGAACCGACGGACGTGCCGACTGCCAGATCCGGCGTGATGCCCGCTTCGTCCAGGGCTTGGAGCATGCCCACTTGCAGCGCGCCGAGGCTGCCGCCCCCGCCGAGAACGAACGCGACCGGCTTCGGGAGGTCTAGTGCCTGCATACGGTCGAATCTAATCAGCGGAAGGGTTCCCGGGTGGGTGACTTCGCGGCTGGGGCGAGGGTTGGGTGAGTGAGGTTCGCCGCTCTGCCGCGTGGGCGGGATGGCTGGTGCGGGGCGGGTGGGGCAACCCGGGTTTGCTCCACCCCGGAGGCCCGGGAGAGGGGAGGTCGGGGGGCGGCGGTCGGGCGCGCGCAGGCGGTGCCTGG
>NZ_PQIA01000276.1 GCF_003385235.1 Amycolatopsis circi
CCTTTAGCCCCGATAGAACACACGAACCTCCTCCGGTGTCCCGTTTTATCCGGTTAATCCGTTTCAGAAGGACACCCACCGCAATATCGTCACCACTCTGTGCACCCGATCGTGGAATTCGCGTCTCGTTCGCGTTTGGCGTTTCCGGGCACTGGGTAGCAAGCGTTCGCGACCCCCGCTGTGCGGCGTCCGGTCAACGCGCCGGCGGGGGTCCCGTTAGTCACGCGGGGCGGATGTGTGCGCATCCGGTCCGCTTTCCCCGGGAGGTCGGGTCCGTCGGGGTGGGCCCGGCCTCCCGACCATGCCTGCCCGAAACCCGCGGAAAGCACCGTCGGCGTGCGCTATCCCACAGCGTCCCCGCGCCCGTGCGACCGGGCGGAACCCGCTGAGTACCGTGAGCCAATCCCGATCAGGGCAAAGGAGCCTCGCTGTGCCGCCCACCACGTTCCAGCACACCGAAGTCCTGCCGCTCGGCAAGGACACCACCACCGAATACCGGCTGGTCACCGCCGACGGCGTCGAGACCGTCGAAGCCGCCGGGCGGAAGTTTCTGAAGGTCGACCCGGAGGCGCTGACGACGCTCGCGCGCACGGCGATCACCGACATCCAGCACCTGTTGCGTACATCACACCTGCAGCAGCTGCGCGCGATCGTCGACGATCCCGAAGCCAGCGGCAACGACCGGTTCGTCGCGATGGACCTGCTCCGCAACGCGGCCATTTCGGCCGGCGGCGTGCTGCCGATGTGCCAGGACACCGGCACCGCGATCGTCATCGGCAAGCGCACCGAGGGCGTGCTGTCCGGCGGCGACGACGAGCGCGCGCTGTCGCAGGGCATTTTCGACGCCTACCAGCAGCTGAACCTGCGCTACTCGCAGATGGCACCGATCAACTTCTGGGAAGAGCGCAACACCGGCACGAACCTGCCCGCGCAGGTCGAGCTGTATCACAAAGACAGCGACGCGACGGACCCGTCGTACGAGTTCCTGTTCATGGCCAAGGGCGGCGGCAGCGCCAACAAAACGTTCCTGTACCAGGAAACGAAGGCAGTCCTGAACCCGAAGCGGCTCGCCCGGTTCCTGGACGAGAAGCTGCGCAGCCTGGGCACGGCCGCGTGCCCGCCGTACCACCTGGCGATCGTCGTCGGCGGCATGTCGGCCGAGTTCAACCTCAAGGTCGCGAAGCTCGCCTCCGCGCGCTACCTGGACAACCTGCCCGCCGAGGGTTCCGAATTGGGCCACGCGTTCCGCGACCGCGACCTCGAGCAGCAGGTGCTGGAGATGACGCGCCAGTTCGGCATCGGCGCCCAGTTCGGCGGCAAGTACTTCTGCCACGACGTCCGAGTGATCCGCCTCCCCCGCCACGGCGCGAGCTGCCCGGTCGGCGTCGCGGTGTCGTGCTCGGCCGACCGCCAGGCGAAGGCGAAAATCACCAGCGAAGGCGTGTTCATCGAACAACTCGAACGCGACCCGGCCCGCTTCCTCCCGGACGTCACCGAGGACGACCTGTCCGACGAGGTCGTGTCGGTCGATCTGAACCAGCCGATGGACCAGATCCGCGCACAGCTGGCGCAACTGCCGGTGAAGACGCGCCTGTCCCTGACCGGCCCGCTGGTCGTGGCGCGCGACATCGCGCACGCCAAGATCGCCGAGCGCTTGGACGCCGGCGAGGAAATGCCGCAGTACCTCCGCGACCACCCGGTCTACTACGCAGGCCCGGCGAAGACCCCCGACGGCTACGCGTCCGGCTCCTTCGGCCCGACAACCGCAGGCCGGATGGACTCGTACGTCGCCCAGTTCCAGGCTGCGGGCGGCTCGCTCGTGATGCTGGCGAAGGGCAACCGCTCGAAGCAGGTCACCGCGGCTTGCAAAGAACACGGCGGCTTCTACCTTGGCTCCATCGGCGGCCCGGCCGCACGGCTGGCGAAGGACTGCATCAAGAAGGTCGACGTCCTCGAGTACGCCGAACTGGGCATGGAAGCAGTCTGGAAAATCGAGGTCGAAGAGTTCCCCGCGTTCATCGTCATCGACGACAAGGGCAACGACTTCTTCTCCGAAACCAGCGAACCAGTACTGCAAATCAGCTTCCGCTGACCCACTGGCGACGCCGAGGTCAGCCGGGAAACATCCCGCCCAACCGGGCGAGAGTCTTCTCGATGGCCTCGGCGTTGCGCTTGGGAAACCCGAGCAACCGAATCGCGAGCGGCGACCGGGCAGTAGACCAGTCGAACGTCTCGGTGACTTCGGTGCGCCCGTCCCCCGTCGGCTCAAGCAGCCAACGCCACCGATGCCCAGAAAAGTGCCGCCAGGCAATCAGCCGATTCTCCTCGAACTCGACCACAGTGTTCTGAATCCGATACGGCGCACCCATCCGCATCTCCATGCCGAACTCCGCCCCCAACGACAACCGATCCGGCGCCGCCCCACGACTGGCGCGCACCGTGCCGGACCCGTCGATGAGCGGATGCTGAGCCGGATCAGCAAGCAACGCAAAAATCCGTTCCGGCGCAGCAGCGATGAGAGCACTGCGCGAAACCTGGCGAGTTCCCATAGCCGCAAAGCCTAGAGCCGCGCAGGCGCTGAGGCCATCGACGCACCCCCGAACAGCCTCGTGAGATCTTCACCGCGAGCGCCTGCCAGCACTTGCGAAGTCCACTGTGGACTGAACGGCCGAGAAAGTCCGTGAGGGGAACCCTGAGGGACTCTGATTCCCTCAGGGTTCCCCTCACGGACAGCCATTCCCTCAAGGCGCCCCTCACGGAACCAGATTCCCTGAAGGAGCCCTTCACGGACCCCCGCCCCACAAACCGCAGCCAACGCACCCAACCAAGGCAGCCACACCCCCCGCACCCCGATACGAAGCCTTCCCTGCGGTCTGGGGGTGCTTGTCAAGGCCTCTTACCCGCCTT
>NZ_PQIA01000274.1 GCF_003385235.1 Amycolatopsis circi
GGTGGTGTTTGGGGGTCTGGCGGGGGGTGTATTGTTGTTTTCACAACGACGCGGGGTGGAGCAGCTCGGTAGCTCGCTGGGCTCATAACCCAGAGGTCGCAGGTTCAAATCCTGTCCCCGCTACTTGGATACAAAGCCGGGGCTCGTGCGGATGCACGGGCCCCGGCTTTTTTGTGCGCCATTTGGCCGTCGCTCGGGTGGTGGTTGCGGCGCGGTGATCGTTTCGGCGGTGGTTGCGGAGCGTCGCAAAGTCTATTGTGGACATACCTGCGGACTGGGCTGTTAGAGGGGTTGCCGCAGGCCACAATGGACTGATTCGTGACCACTGTGGACACAGGGGCGGATAAGTGGGACCGTAGAGGGGTGTCCGAATTGAATGCAACCGCCGCCGCTCTGCTCGGTCTGCTCCACGACGGCCCCGCCACGGGCGGGCAGCTGGTCTCGGGCGCCGACGAGCGCTTCGGCGCCTTTTTCAGCGTCACCCGCAGCCAGGTCTACCGCGAACTCCCGGCGCTCTCGAAAGAGGGTCTCGTCCGGCTCGGCAAACAAGGACCCCGTTCGAGCCAGCAGTACGTGCTCACCGCGGCAGGCAAGAAGGCCTTCAAGACGTGGCTCACGTCCGAGGCCGGACCCGACCACCTCCGCAGCCCGCTCATCCTGCGGCTCGTGCACGCCGGCTCCCTGACGGCCAAACAGCGCACCGCCCTGCTCGACAGCGCCCGCACCACCTACCAGGCGCAGCTCGAAGAGGCCAAGAACGCCACCAAGACCGCCGACGGCCCCTACGCCAAGGCAGTCGCCGAGTTCGCCCAGGCGCAGGCCAAGGCCGCACTGAAGCTGCTCGACTCGATCCCGCAGGCCTGAGCTTCGCCACGGCCCCACGACCGGTTCGCGACCGGTCGTGGGTTTTGCCGTAACGTTGTCCGACGTGAGTGATGAGTTCGATGCGGCGCTGAAGGACCTGACCGGCAAGCTGACGCAGATCGAGTCGGTGATGGACCTCGACGCGCTGCGGGCGCAGGTCGCCGAGCTCGAGGAGCAAGCGTCCAGCCCCACCCTCTGGGACAACGTCGAAGAAGCCCAGAAGGTCACCAGCCAGCTGTCCCACCGGCAGGCCGAGCTGCGCCGCGTCTCCGAACTGCGCCAGCGCCTCGACGACCTCGGCGTCCTCTACGAGCTCGCCGCCGACGAAGGCGACTCCGGCAGCATGACCGAGGCCGAGGGCGACCTCGCCGACCTCGGCAAAGACATCGACGCGCTCGAAGTCCGCACCCTGCTGTCCGGCGAATACGACGACCGCAACGCCGTCGTCAACATCCGCTCCGAAGCAGGCGGCGTCGACGCGGCCGACTTCGCCGAAATGCTGCTGCGCATGTACCTGCGCTGGGCCGAGCGGCACGGCTACCCGACGGACGTCTTCGACATCTCCTACGCCGAAGAAGCGGGCATCAAGTCCGCCACCTTCAAGGTGACCGCCCCGTACGTCTACGGCACCCTCTCGGTCGAGCAAGGCACCCACCGCCTCGTGCGGATCTCGCCGTTCGACAACCAGAGCCGGCGGCAGACGTCCTTCGCGCACGTCGAGGTCCTGCCCGAGGTCGAGGAAGTCGACCACGTCGACATCCCGGAAAAAGACATCCGCGTCGACGTGTACCGCTCCTCCGGTCCCGGCGGGCAGAGCGTCAACACCACCGACTCCGCGGTCCGCCTCACCCACCTCCCGACCGGCATCGTCGTCTCCTGCCAGAACGAGAAATCGCAGCTGCAGAACAAAGCGGCCGCGATGAAGGTCCTCCAGGCGCGCCTCCTGCAGCGCAAAAAGGAGGAGGAACGGGCCGAAATGGACGCGCTCAAGGACGGCGGCTCCAGCTGGGGCAACCAGATGCGCTCCTACGTGCTGCACCCGTACCAGATGGTCAAGGACCTGCGCACCGAATTCGAGGTCGGCAACCCCACCGCGGTCCTCGACGGCGACATCGACGGCTTCCTGGAAGCCGGAATCCGCTGGCGCAAGCAGACGAACGCGATCTGATCCGCACCGGAGCCGGCCCGCGCCGGGACGAGGCGCGGGTCACCCAAGGCACCGGCAACCCGGGCTTAACGGGGTCCATGGGTAGGATGCCGAACCGTGATCCGGCTCGAAGAGGTTTCCAAGGTCTACAAGACCTCGACCCGTCCCGCCCTCGAACGGGTGTCGGTCGAGATCGACAAGGGTGAGTTCGTCTTCCTCATCGGCCCGTCCGGTTCCGGGAAGTCGACGTTCCTGCGGCTGCTGCTGCGGGAAGAGGTGCCCTCCAAGGGACGGGTCATGGTGTCGAACTTCGACGTCGCCAAGCTCGCCCGGCGCAGGGTCCCCCGCCTGCGCCAGACCATCGGCTGCGTGTTCCAGGACTTCCGGCTGCTGGCCAACAAAACCGTCGCGGAAAACGTGGCGTTCGCGCTCGAGGTCATCGGAAAACCGCGGCCCACGATCCGCAAGGTCGTGCCCGAGGTGCTCGAACTCGTCGGCCTCGACGGCAAAGCCGACCGGCTGCCCAACGAGCTTTCCGGCGGCGAGCAGCAGCGCGTCGCGATCGCCCGCGCGTTCGTGAACCGCCCGCTCGTCCTGCTCGCCGACGAGCCCACCGGCAACCTCGACCCGGACACCAGCCAGGACATCATGCTGCTGCTGGAGCGGATCAACCGCACCGGCACCACCGTGCTGATGGCCACGCACGACCATTCCATCGTGGACTCGATGCGGCGGCGGGTCGTCGAGCTGCAGCTCGGTCGCGTGATCCGCGACGACGCCCGGGGCGTCTACGGCATACGTCTCTTATACAGACCGCCCCCGACCCGTCCCGCCCCGAACCAAGGAATCACGAGAGCGATGCGTGCCAGTTTCGTCTTCAG
>NZ_PQIA01000272.1 GCF_003385235.1 Amycolatopsis circi
CGGCTGACCGTCCTCGCCGGCCGTGCCGAGTACCGCGCGGTCGCCGAGGCTATGCAGATGCCGCGCGGCAGCGTGGGGCCCACCAGGGGCCGCTGCCTCGACTCGATGCGCGATCTGCTCGCAGGAGGGCGGGGCGAACGGCCGGTCGCCGCGGGGCGGCGGGCTCGATTGCCGGGCCCGGCGCCCGGGGCCTCCCGGACCGGGGCCGGCGTTCGCGATCTTTCCGCCCGGCGGCGCACGGTGCCCGGGGACGACGCCGTCCGGGTGCAGGACCGCTCCTGCTTCGTCTATGTGGCCGGGGACGATCACGCGGCAGCGCGACGACTCGCAGAGGCGCTCACGGACTTGCTCGCGCAAGAGGGCATCGACGCCGTCCCGGACGGGCCTCCGGTGATCTCGTCCTGGATGCAGCGGTTCACGTTCAAGGTGAAGCGCACGGCGTCCCGGTCGGAAGTCAAGCAGCGGCTGCAGAAGGTCGAGCACGCGGTCGAAGTCGTCGCCTTGCAGAAACCGATGAGCGAGGTCAACGCGCAGCACGCCGACGCGGTGCAAAAGCTGTTCGCCGCGGCAGCCGGGTGCGACAACTTCGTCGCGCTCGTCGGCTCTCTGCTGGTGGCGAAGCAGACCGACGAAGCAGGCCGGGTCAACTCCTTCTCCCAGACCCTCTCGGTCGCGCAAGTTCGCGCGCTCGAACAGAACCAGCATTTGCTGAAGTCGCCCCGCGACTTGCTGGCGAATCTGGAAGCGCTCTCCTGCACTGAGGACGACGACACCAAGCGCATCGAGGAAGCCTGACCGGCGTTCGGACGGAGGGGAGCAACCCCTCACGCCTGCCGGAGCACGTTCGTCAGCGTATGCGCCTCCTTGAGCAGCAACGCACCCAGCTCGGCCCGCCGCTCCTCCCGGAACCGCGACTCCACCCCGGTCAACGTCAACGCCCACGCGGGCTCCCCGGCCGGGGCGAACACGGCAGCCGCCATCCCCCAGCTCCCCTCGACCACCAGCCCGGGGTTGGTCGAGTACCCGTCCTCCCGCGTCCGCGCGATCCGGGCCCGCACGTCCTCCGCCCGGTGCGCCGGGCCCCATTCGCCGGTCAGGTCCACTGTGGACAGATACTCCTCGACCTCCCGGTCCGGCAGCATCGACAGCACCACCAGCCCCGCCGACACCACGCCCAGCGGGAACCGCGCGCCCTCGTACAGCACGAACGACCGGATCGGGAAGTCGCCGTCCTCGCGCAGCAGGCAGACCGTCTCGTTGCCGCGGCGGGCGGAGAAGAACGCGCTTTCCCCGGTCGCGGCGGCCAGCCGGTGGACGCTCGCGCGCGCCTGTTGCGTCACGTCGTAGCGCGGCGCGGCGGCCTCGCCCAGCAGGTACAGCTCCGGGCCCAGGTACCAGCGGCCGCTCTGCCGATCGCGGTCGACGTAGCCCTCGGCGGCCAGCGACGCGAGCAGCCGGTGCACCGTCGGCCGGGCCAGGCCGCACTGGCGCGCGAGCTGCGAGGTCGACGCTCCGTCGCGGTAGGTGGACAATGCGCGCAGGACCGCGGACACCCGTCCGACTACGTGGTCAGGAGGCGAGGTGGGCACGGGTTCGAGGGTACGTCCGCTCAGTGGACGCATCGGGCGCGGGTGTTCGGTGCGCGAGAGGTTTGCCGGGGATCCCGGCGTGTCGGTTGACCCGTTTCGCCTGCGCTGGGTTGTATGCGGGGACTGACCACTCACCGAACGAAGTGGAGAGGATGCCGTGCCGACGAAGTACCGCAGCGCCGCGGAGGCCCTCGACGGGCTGCTCGAGGACGGGCTGACGATCGCGGTCGGGGGCTTCGGCCTCACCGGGAACCCGAACGACCTCATCGAGGCGGTCCGGGACTCGGGCGTGCGCGATCTGACGATCGTCTCGAACAACATGGGAGTCGACGGGGCCGGGCTCGGCATTCTGCTCGACAACCGGCAGGTGCGCCGGGTCGTGGCGTCGTACGTGGGCGAGAACAAGCTGTTCGCGCAGCAGTACCTCGACGGGACCGTCGAGGTCGAGTTCACCCCGCAGGGGACGCTCGCCGAGCGGATGCGGGCCGGCGGCGCGGGGATCCCGGCGTTCTACACCAAGTCCGGGGTCGGCACGCCGATCGCCGAGGGCAAGCCGCACGCCGAGTTCGACGGGGTCACCTACGTGCAGGAGCGCGGGATCGTCGCCGACCTTTCGCTGGTGCACGCGTATGTCGCGGACCCGGCCGGCAACCTGATCTACCGGTACGCCTCGCGGAACTTCAACCCGCTCGTCGCGACGTGCGGGAAGGTGACGATCGCCGAGGCCGAGCAGGTCTCGGAGGAGTACCTGGATCCGGAGCGGATCACCACGCCGGGGATTTACGTGCAGCGGTTGATCCAGGCGACTGCGCGGGAAAAGCAGATCGAGAAGCGGACCGTGCGCGTGCGTGAGGAGGCGTCGGCGTGAGCTGGAACCGGGACGACATGGCCACGATCGGGGCTCGCGAACTGCGGGACGGCGATTACGTGAATCTCGGGATCGGGATTCCTACGCAGGTTGCCAATCATATTCCGGACGGTGTGCAGGTTACGTTACACAGCGAGAACGGGATTCTTGGGCTGGGGCCGTTTCCTTGGGAGGGCGAGGAAGACCCTGACCTGGTGAATGCTGGCAAGCAGACTGTTACGTTGCAGCCTGGGGCCAGTTTGTTCGATTCCGCTGAGTCGTTCGCGATGATCCGCGGTGGGCACATTGACCTGGCGTTGTTGGGGGCGTTGCAGGTCGGGGCCAATGGGGATTTGGCTAACTGGACTGTGCCTGGGGCCCTGGTCAAGGGGATGGGCGGGGCGATGGATCTTGTCGCCGGGGCTCGTCGGGTGGTGATCATTAC
>NZ_PQIA01000277.1 GCF_003385235.1 Amycolatopsis circi
GGCGAGAGCCGTCCCGAAGCGGCTGGGTCCGGTCAGGCGGGTGCCGGGGCGGGGCGGGCCGGAGCTGCCGGTGCGGCTGCTGCGGGTCGGTCGGTTCCGGGGCAGGCGGCGGGTGCGGAAGCTGCTGCCGATGCCCGGAAGGCGGCGGCTGAGGACGCGCAGTTCGAGCTGGGCCTCGAATGTCTGCTGGACGGCATCGCCGCGCGGCTCCGCTAGGTTGGTGCGCCTGAACCGGCTGGCTGGGGAGAGCGACGTGAAGTTCCTGCTGACGATGCACATGAACCCCGAGGTATGGGAAGGACTGAGCGAGGAGACCCGCCAGGAGGTGATGGACGGGCACGCGGACTTCATCGCCAAGATCCGCGCGTCCGGCGAGATGATCAACACGCAGGCGCTCGGCGGGCCGGACGACAGCGCTGTCGTGCGGGTGCGCGGCGGGGTGCCTGCGGTCACCGACGGTCCGTTCGCGGAGTCGAAGGAGTTCCTCGCCGGGTTCTACCTGGTCGAATGCGAAAGCCGCGACCGGGCGCTGGAGGTCGCCGTGATGATTCCCGACGCGGGGATCGACGGGCTCGGCATCGAGGTCCGGCCGGTCGTGTTCTTCGCCGACGCGGAAACCCAGTCCGACCTCGGCTGATGGCGGACGTCGGCGAGCTGCTCCGGCCGCTCGTGCCGCAGGTGCTCGGGACGCTCGTGCGGCGGTACGGGCAGATCGAGGCGTGCGAGGACGCGGTGCAGGAGGCGCTGGTCGCGGCGGTCGAGCAGTGGTCGGCAGGCGAGGTACCCGACAACCCGCGTGCCTGGCTGCTCACGGTCGCCACCCGGCGGCTGACCGACCTGTGGCGCAGCGAAAGCGCGCGGCGGCCACGCGAAGAAACCGTTGCGGTGCAGGACGTCGCGCTGACGGCGGTCGTGCCCGGACCGGAGGACGAGCAGTCGCCGGGGCAGGACGACACGCTGACGTTGCTGTTCCTGTGCTGCCATCCGGCGGTCACGGCCAGTTCGCAGGTCGCACTGACGCTGCGCGCGGTCGGCGGATTGACGACGGCTGAGATCGCGCGCGCGTTCCTCGTGCCGGAAGGCACCATGGCGCGCCGGATCACGCGGGCGAAAGAAAGCGTCGTGGCGGCCGGTTCGACCTTTGCGACTCCGTCCGCCGAGGACTGGCCGGCTCGGCTGCAGGTCGTGTTACACGTGCTGTACCTGATTTTCAACGAGGGGTACACGGCGACGTCGGGCGAGGATCTGCACCGCGTCGAACTGTCCGAGGAAGCGATCCGGCTGACTCGCGCCGTCCATGCGTTGCTTCCGGACGACGGCGAGGTCGCCGGGTTGCTCGCGCTCATGCTGCTCACCGACGCGCGACGGCCGGCTCGCACCGGGCCCGACGGAGCGTTGACACCGCTCGCCGAACAGGACCGTCGACAGTGGACGGTGCCGTTGATCGTCGAGGGTCTGGAATTGGTGAACCGGGTATTGGGGCGAGGCCCGGTGGGGCCGTACCAGGTGCAAGCCGCCATCGCGGCACTGCACGACCAGGCGACGGGCACGGATTCCACTGACTGGGCGCAGATCCTGGAGTTGTACGGCCTGCTCGAACAACTCGCGCCCGGCCCGGTGACGACGCTCAACCGGGCGATCGCGGTCGCGATGGTTCACGGTCCGGAGAAAGCGCTGGCGCTGCTGGCCACGCTCGAAGACGACGCGCGGTTGAGACAGGGCCATCGGCTCGACGCGGTTCGTGCGCATCTGCTCGAACTCTCCGGCGACACCGCGGGTGCGCACGAGCATTACCTGCGCGCGGCGAAACGCACGAGCAGCATGCCGGAGCGCCGATATCTCCAGACGAAGGCGGCGAAGTTCCTTCCGCGGGGAGGGTAGGCGGATTGGCTGGGCGGGTGAGTTGCCAGGCCAGGGAAGGCTGTTAGGCGAGCGGGTGCTGGCCGGTCAGGGGAGGCCGTTAGGCGGGCGGGTGAGTTGCCAGGCCGGCGGAGGCTGTTTGGCGGGCGGGTGACTTGCCAGGCCAGCGGAGGCTGTTTGGCGAGCGGTGGAGTTGCCAGGCGAGGGAAGGACCGCTCAGCGAGCGGGTGCTGGCCGGTCAGCTCGGGAGGGCGCGAATATCCGGAGTGCGGCAGGTCCGGTCAGGCGGCTGCGTTTGTGCGTTCCAGGAGGAATACCCGGATTTCGCGGTGGGCGGCGCGTTCGGCGTAGCGGTCGTAGGCGGGCCAGTAGGAGGCGACGGCGTCCCACATTTCCTGTCGTTCGGCGTCTTTCAGGAGACGGCCTCGGACTGGGAGGGTGCGGCCGTGGACGGAGACTGTCGCGTCGGGGTGGGACAGGAGGTTCGCTGTCCAGGCGGGATGGTGTTCTCCGCCCCAGTTGGAGCCGATCACTACGTAACCGCTGGCGCGTTCGACGTACAGCAGCGGGACCTGGCGGGGTTCGCCGGTGGTGCGGCCGATCGTGGTGAGCAGGAGGGTGCGCAGTCCGACCGCCGCGCCTACGCCCACGCGGCCGCCGCTGATGCGGAGGAGCAGGCGGTCCGCGGGCATCATCGCTTGGCCGAACGCGGCGAATGCCTTGCTGCGGCCCAAACCGGCGAACATCCTGCGC
>NZ_PQIA01000275.1 GCF_003385235.1 Amycolatopsis circi
TTCGTGGGCAGCGTCGGAGGTGTATAAGAGCCCAACTAAGGCAGCCACACCCCCCGCACCCCGATACGAAGCCAAAAACGCGGCAATCAGCTTCGGGGTGCCCCCACGCAACCCCCGTGCGCAATGTCGCCGCCAGGCGACGAGCCGCCCGAGACCGAAGCGAAGGATTCACAAATCCAACGCAGCCCTCAAAGCCACATCGATCTGCTCCTGAACCTCAGAATCAACCTCAGCAACCCGATCCGCCAGCCAAGGCCGATACAACCGAGTCAAATTCAAAGTAGACACCCAATACCGAGCATCCACCGCCACCCCGAGAATGTCCTGCGGATCCCGATCCAACAGCTCAGTCCCCAGCAACCAAGGCCGCTCAGACTCATTCACCCCGTCGGACGACAGCAGCACCACAGTCCGCTGCCGCGCGGGATCAGTAGGCGGGTGGTAAGTCCAAACCTCACCCCTGCGCACGCATCTCCTTCTCCGCAGCCGCCCGCTCCGCCTCGTCCGCTTCAGCTGACGGCGCGGCAGGAGCACGCTGCGGGGTATACCCAGTCCGAACCGCCTCGCGCCGAGCCGCCTTGGACAGCCAGGACGAGACCGAAATACCGTGCGCCTTCGCGGCCCGCTCGGCGTACTCGAGCGCACCGGTGTCGAGCGAGAGTGTCACCTTACGTGTTGCCATACCTTTTACCGTACCACTCTCACAGCGTCGGCAGCTCTCACAGCGTCGGCGACCTGCCCTCGAACGGCGTGGACAGCACGACTGTGGTCCGGGTGGACACCTTCGCCGCCTCGCGGATCCGCCGGAGCAGGTCCTCGAGGCCGAGCGGCGACGCGACCCGCACCAGCAGGATGTAGGACTCGTCGCCGGCGACCGAGTAGCAGGACTCGATCTCGGTGATGTGCTGGATCCGCTGCGGGTAGTCGTCGGGCGCGGCCGGGTCGTTCGGGGTGAGCGAGATCAGCGCGGTGAGCGGGAGGCCGATCTGCTCGCCGTCGAGCCGGGCGGTGTAGCCGAGGATGACGCCGCGCTGTTCGAGGCGGCGCACCCGCTGGTGCACCGCCGACACCGACAGCCCGACCCGCTCGGCGAGATCGGTGAAGCTGCGCCTGCCGTCGGCGGCCAGCTCCTGCACGATCGCCTGGTCGAGCGGTTCCAGCGGCCCGCTCATGCCGTCGCCTCCTCGAGGAGTTTCCCGCTGATCGCCCGGGAGGCGACGGTCTGAACGGCGACGATTCGCTTGCGAGCCGCGCTCATGCGTCCAGCACGACCAGTTCGTGCGGCCGTGTGTTCACCGGCTCGACGCCCGACTCGGTGACGAGCACGATGTCCTCGATCCGGGCGCCCCAGCGGCCCGGCTGGTAGATGCCCGGCTCGACGCTGAACGCCATGCCCGCTTCGAGCGGAAGCGCGTTGCCCGCGATGATGTAGGGCTCTTCGTGCACGTCGAGGCCGATGCCGTGGCCGGTGCGGTGGATGAAGTACTCGCCGAATCCGGCGGCGTCGATGACGTCGCGCGCGGCCTTGTCGATGCTCTCGGCGGTGGCGCCGGGGCGGACCGCGTCGACCGCGGCCTGCTGCGCGCGCTGCAGCACGGCGTAGGTCTCGGCGACGTCAGCGTCGCGGGGTTCGCCGATCGAGTAGGTGCGGGTGGAGTCGGAGTTGTAGCCCTCGGGCACCGGTCCGCCGATGTCGATCACTACGACGTCGCCGCGTTCGATGACGCGCTCGGACACGTCGTGGTGCGGGCTGGCGCCGTTGGGGCCGGAGCCGACGATGACGAAGTCGGCGTGCGTGTGGCCCTCTTCGACGATGGCGGCGGTGATGTCCGCGCCGACCTCGGCCTCGGTGCGGCCCGCGCGCAGCCATTCGCCCATCCGCGCGTGGACGCGGTCGATCGCCGCGCCCGCCTTGCGCAGGGCCTCGATCTCGGCGGCGTCCTTGCGCATCCGCAGCTCGCGCACGATCGGGCCGGCGAGGATCTGCTCGGCGTCGCCGAACGCCGCGCGCAGGGACAGCACGTGCAGCGCCGGGGTGAAGTCGCTGACCGCGATCCGGCCGGGCTTGCCGAGCCGGTCGGCGACCAGGCGGTAGGGGTCGTCGCCGTCGACCCAGGTGAGCACCTCGACGCCGAGGTCGTCGGTGGGCACGCCGGCGTAGCCGGGGGCCTCGAGCTTCGGCACGACGAGCGCAGGGGTGCCGTCTGCGGGAACGACGAGAGTGGTCAGCCGCTCGAACGAACCGCCCGCCTGGCCGAGCAGGTACCGCAGGTCGGACCCGGGCGCGACGAGCAAGGCGTCGGTGCCGGCGGCGGCAGCGGCTTTCGCGGCGCGGTCGAGACGGGCGCGGAGCGCGGCGGCGTCGGGAGCAGGCGTGTGGAGGGATCGGCTCGACATGACGCCGAGCCTAGTACCGGCGTCGCGGCGCAGCCCGCCCGTCCTCCCCAATCCGGCGCGCTGCCCCCGCCATCCCTCCGATCCCCCGCGGACGCCGTCCGTGAAGGGCTCCTTGAGGGCTGTCTCTTAAACCAATCT
>NZ_PQIA01000027.1 GCF_003385235.1 Amycolatopsis circi
TTCGCCGGCCGCGTAAGATGTGTTTAAGGGACAGCCCCCGCCCCGGCTCCCCCGCCGGCGTTGAGCAGAGGCGGAATCCCTTGCGTGAAATAACTTCAGCACCGCGAATGAGAGCACGGACACTCCGCGCGCCTCAATGTCCTATCAGGACAACGCAGGCATAATCGGTCCGGCGCGTTCTTTCCCGCGCCGAAAATCGGCGGACGGCGGTGCTCGGGTGGCTACGACACGGAACAGACGAAGCCGGGTTCCGGTCGCGATCGTCGGCTGGCTGTCCCGGCCGCTGGCGTCGTTCCACCTCGTGCTCGCGCTGTGCGGCCTGCTCACGCTGCTCGGCGTCATCATGGTGCTGTCGGCGTCCTCGGCGCAGCCGGGCGGCGTGTACAGCACGTTCCAGAAGCACGTCATCTTCGTGCTCATCGGCCTGGTCGCGCTGTGGGCCGGGCTGCGGATTCCGTTGCGGCGGATCAGGTCCCTCTCGCCGATGCTGATGCTCGTCACGCTGGTGCTGCTCGCTCTGGTGCTCACCCCGTTCGGTGCGAAGGTGAACGGCGCGCAGCGGTGGTTCGCGCTCGGTCCGCTGACGCTGCAACCGGTCGAGGTCGCGAAGGTCGCGTTGACCTTGTGGGGCGCGCACATTCTCGTGGTGAAAGCCCGGCTGCTGCACCACTGGCGGCACTTGCTGGTGCCGCTGGTGCCGGTCGCGCTGCTGATGTTCGCCCTGGTGATGGCGCAGCCGAACCTCAGCGGGACGATCTCGCTCGGCATCGTGCTGCTGTCGCTGCTGTGGTTCTCCGGCGCGCCGGGACGGTTGTTCGCCGCGCTGCTGGCCGGCGGCGTCGGCGGGTTCGTGGTGCTCGCGCTGGTCGCGGACTACCGGCTCGCGCGCGTGCTGTCGTTCCTCTCCCCCGACGCGGACACCTCCGGCGCCGGATACCAGGCGGTGCAGGCGCAGTACGCACTCGCCGAGGGCGGGCTGTTCGGCGTCGGGCTCGGACAGGGCGCGTCGAAGTGGAAGTACCTGCCGAACGTGCAGAACGACTTCATTTTCGCGCTGATCGGCGAAGAACTCGGCTTCCTCGGCTGTGCGGTGGTGCTGCTGCTGTTCGGCGGGCTCGCACTGGTCGGCCTGCGGATCGCGACGCGCAACCTGGACCCGTGGATCCGCATCGTCGCCGCGACGATCACCGTGCTGCTGGTCGCGCAGGCGGCGGTCAACATCGGGTACGTCGTGAACGCACTGCCGGTTACCGGGGTGACGCTTCCGTTGGTGTCGTACGGCGGGACGTCGCTGATCGTGACGATGTTCCTGTTCGGCGTGCTCGCCAGCTGCGCCCGGCATGAGCCCGCCGCGGTGGCGGACCTGAATCATCTCGGGCCGGGCAAGATCGGGCGGGTTCTGCGGTTGCCGGTGCCGGAGCCGTATCGGCCGGTCCGGGCTTCGGGGAAGACGACTCGCGCACGACGACCGGTGCGGCCTCGCTGACTCTTACCCTGCGGCAGTGGAGAGCACCGCCTAGGACGTCGCGCGGGCGGTTTACGGTCCGTGAGGGGAACCCTGAGGGACTCTGATTCCCTCAGGGTTCCCCTCACGGACGTTAAACAACGGTCAGAACGCGCATGCTTACGGATCGGCCGTATCGCCGGGGTTCACCGTTTCGGCCAATGCCAAGGCGGCTGATCGAGCCGCCCCTGCCCAGCCACCACCGTCGCGCCGAAGTCCTTTTCCAGTTCCAGTACTGTGGCATCCTCCAGAAACCGCACCAGCAGCTGGGAATGCGACACCACCAGCAGCTGCGTCTTCTTCGCCGCGGCAGTGATCAATGCGGCCAACGCTGGCAGCAGGTCCGGATGCAGGCTGGTTTCCGGTTCGTTCAGCACCAGCAGCTCCGGCGGGCGTGGGCTGAGCAGTGCCGCCGCCCACAGCAGGTAGCGCAGGGTCCCGTCGGAGAGTTCGGCGGCGCTCAGCGGGCGCAGCAAGCCGTGTTGGTGGAAGCGGAGGTCGAATCTGCCGTCGGCGGTGACCACTTCGACGGATGAGCCGGGGAAGGCGTCGTCGATCGCGGTGGAGAGGGCGTCAGCGTCAGTGGATTCTTGGATGGTGCGCAGGGCTGCGGCCAGGTCGCCGCCGTCGTGGTCCAAGGCCCAAGTGCGGGTGCCGATTCGGCTTTGCCGAGCGGGGGCGCCGGCATCAGTGCGGAAGTGGTCGTAGAAGCGCCACGCGCGGACTCGGTCGCGGACGATCAGCAGTTCCGGGCACTGCCGCGGGTCGGCGAATTCGCTCAGCATGCTGTCGGTGAGCGCGATCGAGTGGCCGCTTTCGACCCACGATCCGGACTCGTCGCGGATGCGGACTCTCGTGCCGGAGCGGTCGGCCAGCAGCGCGGACGGGCGTAATACTGGGCCGTGCCAGACGCATTCGCGTTTGTATTCGGGGTCCAGGTTGAAGGCCGTATCGGTGGGCACGGGCAGGCCGAAGTCGAGGGCGTAGCCGAATTCGTCGCCGGAGTAGCCGAGGCGCAGACCGACCGCTTTGGTCCGCTGCAAGGGTTGCACCGGCGACCGGCCCTCGCGGACGGCTCGGCTGATCGTCTCCGGACCGGCCCAGAGCGTCGACGGCAGGCCGCCTTCCCCGGCGAGAGCGGCGACCGCGCCGTTGCGTCCGGCGTCGGCGAGCAGGCGCAGCGCGCGGTACAGGCTGGACTTGCCGGTGCCGTTCGCTCCGACGATCACGGTGAGCTGCGACAGCGGCAGCACCAGATCGCGCAGCGAGCGGTAGTTCTGGATCGCCAGGGTGGTCAGCACGCCGGCACCTCCGCGGGCAGGCCGAAGCGGGGGAACAACGCGGTTTCGAGAAACCAGGTGGCAGTGCGGATTCGGTCGCCCCACGGCTCGAGGACGAGGATTCCCGCGGGATGCGCCACAGTTCCGTCGGGTTCCGTGAGGTAGCAGGCGAAGGCTGGATGGGTGTTGGCGCGCGTCGGGAGCAGGCGGAACTGCCGGGTGCCACGCCATTCGCCGAACCTGGCGAGGAACGCGGTGACGGCTTCCCGGCCGACGTATTCGTGCGGCGCGGGCGGCATGGCGAGCCAGCCGTCGTCGGTCAGGAGCGCGACAACGCCTTCGACGTCTCCCTCGCTGAACGCGTCCGCGAATCGTTGTGCGATCTCCCGCTCGCGTGGTGCTGGTGGAGCAGGTTCGACAGTTTGGCGCAGCTGGGCCCGCGCGCGTTGCAGAGCGCCTTTGACCGCGGTGGAGCTGGTGTCCAGCATCTCCGCGACCTCGGCGGTGGAGTAGTCGAGCACGTCGCGCAGCACGAGGACGGCGGCCTGGCGCGGCGGGAGTTTCTGCAGGGCCGCGACGAACGCCAGCTCGAAGGTTTCCTTGGCGCTGTAGTGCGCGGCGGGATCGTCCGGCGCGGGCTGCAGCCACGTCACCTCGGTGCGGCGGGTGGGCTCGGTCGGGGTGAACGGCGGCGACGGTTCGGCCGGGACGCGACGGCCGGCGTCGCGGAGGGCGTTGAGGCATCGGTTGGTCGCGATGCGGTACAGCCAGGCGCGCACCGAGGCTCGACCGGCGTAGCCGTCCAGCCCGCGCCAGGCGGCGAGGAGCGTCTCCTGCAGCAGGTCTTCGGCGTCGGTGAGGGACCCGAGGAGGCGGTAACAGTGCACTTGCAGCTCGTGCCGGTAGGGCTCGACCAGCTCGCGGAAGGCGTGCGCGTCTCCGGCGCGTGCGCGATCGAGGATGTCCTGGCCCACCCTTCGCATCCTGCCACCGTTCCGTTTCCGGGGCGGGCGGTGTCTTTACTGGCGACCCCTGTGAAAGGTGAAACGATGAACCCTGTCGACGATCTGGCCGCCGTCCTCGATTCTGCCGGCGAGCTGGTCGCTGGCGTGTCTCGCTGGGACGCGCCGACGCCGTGCCCGGAGTGGACTGTCCGCGAACTGGTGAACCATCTGGTCCTCGGGCACCGGCTCTTCACCGCCGTCCTGCGCGGCGAGGCCAGCGGCTCGCTGGATCCTCGTTCTTCGGACGCGCTCGGGGACGATCCGGTCGCTGCCTATCGGGACGCGACCGCCGGCCTGCTCGCCGCGTTCCGGCAGCCGGGGGTGCTGGAGCAGGTCTTCGAGGTCCCCGCCGGGACGGTTCCGGGGATCGCCGCGGCACATCTGCGGATCGTCGAGGAACTCGTGCACGGCTGGGACCTCGCTCGCGCCACCGGTCAGGAGCCGAAGTTCGAGGACGCCTTAGTGGAGCGGGAAATCGCGTGCAGCGCGGCTCAACTGGCCAAGCTTCCGCCGGAGCGGAGCCCGTTCGCGCCGCCGGTTCCGGTCGCTGAGGACGCGTCGCCGCTGGATCGGCTGGCCGCGCTGCTCGGGCGATCGCCGAATTAGCCGACGCGGAATTCCAGCAGACCTCGCTGGTCAGTCAACGGCGCGGCTGATTCCACTACTAAGCCAGCGGAAGCGGCGAGTGCGCGGAATTCCTCAATGCGTCGTTCGCGGCCGCCGAAATGGACCAGCATGACCAGGTCCATTTCGGTACGCGCGTGAATTCCGCTGACCGCTTCGATGGCGAGAATCCGGCCGGACGGGCCCGCCGCTTCCGCGCACCTTTGGAGGATGCGGCGAGCGTTCTCGTCGTCCCAGTTGTGCAGGATGTCCACCAGCACATAGACATCCGCTCCGGACGGGAGTGGATCGAAGAAGCTGCCGCCGCGCACCTCGACCCGGTCGGCGAGCCCGCGGGCGGCGAAGGCGGCACGGGCCTCGCTTGCGGTGGGTTCGAGGTCGATCAGGTGGGCGCGCAGTTTTGGATTGTCTTCGAGGATCGCGGCGAGCAAATCTCCTCGGCCGCCGCCGACGTCGACTATCGACTCGAAGGAAGACCAGTCGATTCCGCTGACCACTTGCGGGATTTCAGTGCGGAATCGGTTGGTCATCTGCTGGTCGAAGGATTGCCGCAGGTGCGGTTGCTCGGAGAGATCAGACCAGAAATCCTTGCCGTACCGGCGGGAGTAAGCCGCTTCGCCGGTACGGATGCTGTGCGCCAGCTCGACAAAAGCGAGTTCGGCTCGACCGGCGGCGCGGTCCAGGTGCAGGAGGTTGGCCACGCCGTTTTCCTTGTCCTGACAGAGATTCGCGCCGTACGCAGTGGTCAGGTAGCCGTCGTCGGTGCGTTCGACCACGCCGAGCGTGACCAGGTGGCCGAGCAGGACGTCGAGCGCGATCGGCGAGAGGTCCAGTTCCGCGGCGACGTCGTCGACAGTGCCGGGAGCGCGCAGCCGGTCGGGCAGGCCCAGCGTTACCGCGACTCGCAACGCCATCGGAGTCGCCAGACTGGCGGCACGGAGAAGGTGGTTCGCGTCATCACTCACGTGACTCCACCTTGCCAGCCTGGTCAACCGACTTTTCCCTGCGAGACAACGGAATCCGCAGCCGGACAACACGACACAAAATCCGGAACATTCCGTCCGCTTATACCGATTGCCCTAAGCTGGCGGGCAGTGTCCAGGCACCGCAAGGAGTCTCAATGTCCCGCCCGCGCAAGGTCCGCAAGGACGCGGAGGCCAACCGCGAACGGCTGCTCGTCGCGGCCGCCGCGGCGATGCTTCGCGAAGGCCGCCATGTCCCGCTGGCCGCCATCGCCGCCGAGGCCGGTCTCGGGATCGGCACGCTCTACCGCAGCTACTCCGACCGCGACGCGCTCCTGCACGCCTTGGAGCACCGCGCCTACGGCCTGCTCAACAGCCTGCTCGACCAGATCGACGAGGACAGCACCGGCCTCGACCAGGTCCGTTGCTATCTCGAAGGCACCGTGGACCTCGCCGACCAGCTCGTCCTTCCACTGCACGGCGGGCCCCCGCTCGTCACCCCAGAAGCGGTAGCCGCCCGAAAGTCGATTTACCGACGGCTCGACTTCTTCCTCGCCACCGGCCGCGAGGACGGCAGCATCCGCGGCGCGATCAACGCCACCGACCTCGTCGCGTTCAGCACCCTGCTCACGCAGCCGAAAGCCTCGGTCCTCGACTGGACCCACCTGGCGAGACGGCAGATCGCGCACTTCCTCAACGGCATCGCGACCGAAGGACCGATCGAAGTACCCGGTCCCGCCCTCGGGCGCGACGACGTCGAGCAGGCTTTCGAGGCTCGGTTGAACAGTTAGAAGGTCTTCCGAACGATCGGCCATGTTACCGTCGGGCGTCGTCAAGGAGGTGGGGATGCCCGCAGCAGGCACCCGCAAGCCGATGCGCGAACGGTTCCGCGAGCAGGTGCGCGAGGAGGTCAAATTCGTCGCGCTCAACCAGCTCGCGGCCGGGGGCGCCCAGGCGATCTCCATCAACGCCATCGCCAAGCAGCTCGGCGTTTCCGGACCCGCGCTGTACCGCTATTTCTCCAGCCGCGACGAGCTGCTGACCGTCCTGGTCATCGACGCGTACCACGACCTCCGCGAGGCGATGGCGAACGCGCTCGACACCGACGCGCCCGACGCGGAAGCGCGGATCCGGCTGCTGGCCGCCGCCTACCGGGCTTGGGCGCGGGAAGAGCCGCATCGGTACGAGTTGCTGTTCAAGGCACCGTTTCCCGGATACGACGCGCACGCCAAGCCGCTCGCCGAAGCGGCTCGGTCGCTGATGGGCGTGGTGCTCGGGGCGTTGCACCACCTCGATTCCACCGCCGCGGAGAAGCCGACTGCGTATGAGAACGAGGAAGTGCTCGACGCCCGGCGCGCGAACACCGAGAACCATCAGCTGGCAGTCGCGTTGTGGTCGCGGCTGCATGGCTTTGTCAGCCTCGAAATCGGCGGCGGCTTCACCGCGATGGGCCTCGACGCCGACGCGTTGTTCGAGACCGAAGTACAAGTGCTGACGGACCGGGTCTGCCGCGCCTCCTGATCACCGGCGAGACGCGCGCGGCTTCGCCCCCAACGCCACCGCCAGTACGGCTCCAGCCACCATGCACGCGCCGACCACCCACAACCCGGTCCGCTGCGTACCCGTCAGATCGCGCAGCCAGCCCGTCATATACGGCGCGACGAACCCGCTCAAGTTGCCCAATGCGTTGATCAACGCGATCCCGCCGGCGGCCGCCGCGCCGGACAGGAAGTTCGACGGCAGCGCCCAGAACGTCGGCAGTGCCGCGCACACGCCCATCGCGCAGATGGTCACCGCGGTCATGGTGGCGTAAGGGTTTCCGAGATACAGCGCCACCGGGATCGCCGCGCCGCCGACGAGCATCGGCAGCGCGACGTGCCACGTCCGTTCCCCGGTCCGGTCGCCGTGGCGCGCCCACGGGACCATCACCAGCGCACCCGCGACGTACGGGATCGCGTTCACCAAACCCGCCTGCAGCACGGTCAGTTTGGTGCCGAACTCCTCCCCGAACCCGGCGATGATCGTCGGCAGGAAGAAACCCAGCGCGTACAGGCCGTAGACGACCGCGAAGTACACGAACGCCAGCCCGAGGATCCGCGGGTGCGTAAGCGCTTTCCGCAGCGGCCAGTGGTGTTCGGCTTCGGTGGCGCGGCGTTCGGCGTCGAGTTCGCTGGTGAGCCAGTCGCGTTCCTCGGCGGACAGCCACTTCGCGGTTTCCGGCCGGTCGCTCAGGCAGAACCACGTGACGACGGCCAGCAGGATCGCCGGAACGCCTTCCACCAGGAACATGAACCGCCAGCCGGACAGGCCGAAGATGCCGTGCCCGCCGCTGATCAGGAGACTGGAGACAGTCGAGCCGATCGCGCTCGACACCGGCACCGCGCACATGAACAGCGCGACTGCCTTCGCCCGCTGCGCCGCCGGGAACCAGTACGTCAGATACAAAATGATGCCGGGGAAGAACCCCGCCTCGGCGACACCGAGCACGAACCGCAGCACCACCAGCGTCGTGGTGTTCGGCACGAACGCCATCGCGACAGCCACCGCGCCCCAGGTGATCATGATCCGCGCGATCCAGCGGCGCGCGCCGAACCGGTGCAGTGCGAGATTGCTCGGCACCTCAAGAATCAGATAGCCGATGAAGAAGATCCCCGACGCGAGCCCGAACGCCGTCGCGGTCAGGCCGAGTTCCTTGTTCATCCCGTTCGGACCGGCGAACCCGATGTTGACCCGGTCCAGGTAGTTGACGAAGTACAGCAGCATCAGCAGCGGCATGACCCGCACCGCCGCCTTGGCCATGACCCGGTTGCCCAGTGCGCTCGTCTTCGTCGGCATGTCCGGATCTCACCTGTCCGGACCCTGCCGAGTCAAGGCTTTGCGTAATGCTTCGCGACCGCCGTGAACGCTTCCTTCGGTTCCCAGTTCAGCCCCGGGTATGTCGTGCCCGAGCGGTCCTCCAGGACCTTCACCAGGCCGAAGCTGGCTAGATCAAGATCGTTGCCGCCCGGCCGGTGCGGATAGTTGTAAAGCGCGAACAGGAACACGAACGCACTGTCCACTCCCTCCTCGTCGAAGATCTCCAGCAGCTCGCGCAGATACGTGGCCTGTCCGGCTTCGTCGCGTTCGTACTCGCCGTCGATGCGGAGCGGATCGCCGGTTTCCTTGTCGTACTCGGTGATCTCCATGCTCTGCGGCGCGACGTCGCCCGCTCCGCGCCAGGTCGCCGTGCCGAATCCGGTGATCGCGACCGGTTTCCCTTGCGCCACCAGGGTTCGCACGCCGTCCTGGAAGATGTCGGCGACCTCGGCGGAGCGAATGAGTTCCATCGTGACGAAGTCGAACCGGCTCCAGTCCAGCCGCTCGTACTGGATGCACGCATAGGTGACCGCGCCGCGGAACCGGTGCCGCACGACCTTGACGGCGGTGTCGAGAAACGCGTCGAGCCGTTTGCTCACCTCGGCGAGCCGCTCAGCGCGGCCGTCCGGTTCGGCGAACAGCAGCCCGAGCCGCTCGGCGAGGTCTTCACCGGGCAGGAAGCCGTGATTCATGATGCTCAGCTCGACGCCGGTCACGAACACGACGTTCGCCCCGGTGGCGCGCAGGCGTTCCGCTCGGGTCGCGCAGTCGGCGAAGAGGGCGAGCATCTCGTCGTGGGACTGCTCCAGCGGATACGGCGAGAACCAGACCTCCAGCCCCAGGTCGGCCGCCCACCGCGCGGCCTGCTCGAGCCGGTCCGGATCGCCGCCGACGACCTGTACCGCGGTGCAGTGCAGGTCGTCGCGGATGATCGCCAGCTCGCGCTTCACCACCTCCGGTTCGAAGCTCTCCCGCGACGACCGTCCATTGCGGACGAACCCGGTGTCGTACGTCATTCCCTTGCCGCGCATGGCGGTTTCCTCTCGTTCGGGGACGCCGCCCACCATACGCATCAAACTTGCGTGCACGCAAGTTTGCGTAGGCGCACGAACCCTGCGAGACTGAGCACGTGACCGGATTGCGCGAACGGAAGAAGCAGGCCACCCGCGTCGCACTGCGCGAGGCCGCGCTGCGGCTGGCGCTCGAACACGGGGCGGCGAACGTGCGCGTCGACGACATCGCCGAGGCCGCCGGGGTTTCCCCGCGGACCTACAACAACTACTTCTCCAGCCGCGAAGAGGCGATCGTCGCCGCGGTCACCGCGGACCGCGAAAGCCGGATCGCCGCCGCCGTCGCCGAACGCTTGCCGGACACCCCACTGGCCAAGGCGATCGTCGACGCGATCACGGAGCAGTACACCGATCCCAGCGAGCAGAGCCGCGACGCATTGCTGCTGATCACCACGAACCCCGGCCTGCGCACGGCTTTCCTCGACGCTCCGGCCGCGCTGGAAAACCCGCTGCAGGAAGCGATCGCGGCCCGGATCGGCGACCCGCAGACCGCGCGCGTACTGGCCGCTTCAGTCGCGGCGGCGGTGCGGGTCGCGCTGGAGCAGTGGACACGACCCGCGGGCAACGGTCTGGTCGTGGTGTCCGGCTCGCTGCCGGATCTGTTGCGGCGGATGCTCGAACCGCTCGTTCCCGCTTTCGACGCCGCGGAGGCGGACTAGGGCTCAGAGGTCAATCTGCTCGAAGATGTGCGGGTACGACACGATGTCGTCGGAAGCCTCAGCCACCAGGCGCTGGAACTCCGGGCTGCCGAACGCCGTGGCGAGCGCCTCGGTCGATTCCCATACCGCGACGTTCATCAGAAGCTGACTGCCCGCGATGCCCCGGTGCATCCGCACGGAGACGAATCCCGGCTGGGCCTTCATGAACGCGACCTGCCTCCGGAAGAGGTCCAGGAACGATTCCAGCCGCCCCTCCGGGACGAAGAAGGTGTTGGCCAGGACGATCGGTCCGGCCTTCTCTTCGAACTGGGCGAACATCGACGTGGCCGGGTCGAGACTCTGCAGGTTGAGCATTTTCCGCACCCCTTTGAGATCTAGCGTTGCTATCCGGCATAGGCGACGCTAGTGCTTCCTGGCTCCAGCCGGAGTGCACGACCGACCTGGGCTCCGCCACCTCGCGCAAGCTGGGCTAGGTCAGTGAATCCCCCACTCGCCGCACTTTCAGCCTCGCCATTCTCTTCACAAGTTTGTGAAAGCTGTGTACCTTCTGAACTATTCAGAGGGGAAGGAGCGACGATGACCCGTCAGGCAGGACTCCCGCTCGAAAGGGGCGCGTGTCCGTTCGATCCGGCGCCGGCCCAGCGCACGCAGGCTCCGGTCGAGCCGCTGACGTATCCGGACGGCACTGAGGGCTGGCTGGTCACCGGATACCAGGAGGTGCGGGCAGTCCTCTCGGACAGGCGGATGTCCGCGCGGGTGGAGCTGTTGAAGATCCCGCTCGACTTCGGCCCGTTGCCGGAACCGAAACCGGCGGATCCGGGGGTCTTCAGCGGGATGGACGACCCGGACCACCACCGCTACCGCAAGCTGCTGACCGGGGCGTTCACCGTGCACCGGATGCGGAAGCTGGAGGACCGCGTCGCCGAGATCGTGGACGACCACCTCGACGCGATGGCCGCCGCGGACGGTCCGGTCGACCTGGTGGAAGCGTTTGCGCGGCCGGTGCCGTCGCTGGTGATCTGCGAGCTGCTCGGCGCTCCGTACGAACGGCGCGACGAGTTCGGCCGCTACACCGCCATCATGTTCTCCAAGGACGTTCCGATCGCCGAGCGGATCGACGCGACCCAGGGCGTCGTCGCGTTCATCACCGGACAGATCGCGGAGAAGCGGGCGGAACCGGGCGACGATCTGCTGTCCGACCTCGTCCTCGGCGGCGAGCTGACCGACGAGGAACTCGCCAACATCGGCATGATGCTGCTGGTCGCCGGATTCGAGACGACCCGCAACATGATCGCGCTCGGCACGCTGGCGCTGCTGGAGAATCCGGAGCAGCTGGCGAAGTTCACGGCCGATCCGGACCTCACCGCGGGCACGGTCGAGGAGCTGCTGCGCTACCTCAGCGTGATCCACATCGGCCCGATCCGCACCGCGCTGGAGGACGTCGAACTCGGCGGCGTGACGATCAAGGCGGGCGACCCTGTCGTCATGTCGCTGCCGGTCGCCAACCGGAACCCGGAGAAGTTCCCGGACCCGGACGAGCTGGACGTCACGCGCCGGGCGGCCGGGCAGCTCGCCTTCGGGCACGGAGTGCACCAGTGCCTCGGGCAGCAGCTGGCCAGGGTCGAGATGCGGACCGCGCTGTTCCGGCTGTTCGCGCGGTTCCCGGACCTGCGGCTCGCGGTGCCGTTCGCCGAGGTGGAACTGCCGCACGACGCGTCGATCTACGGCCCGGTGCGGCTGCCGGTCACCTGGCAACGGAGGTAGCCTGACAGCGGCGGATCGAACACGGGAATCGAGGTTTTCCGCGCTGTGCATGCTGTTGCGCTGATTGGCGCCTTCACGTTCGTCTGGTTCGGGATGGTGCTCGCCATCTCGTTCCTGGAGGCCCCGCTCAAGTTCCGGGCGCCCGGGGTGACGATCCCGATCGGTCTCGGCATCGGCCGGATCGTGTTCCGGGCCTTGAACATCGCCGAGATTGTGCTCGCGGCGGGGATGGCGATCACCGTGGTAGCCGGGCAGCCGAGCACCGCGGTGACGGTGCTGGCGGCGGTGGCGGCAGTGGTGCTGATCGTGCAGTTGGGGGCGGTCCGTCCGGCGTTGAACCGGCGGACGGACCGCGTCCTCGCTGCTCCGGAAGGTACGGAGTTGCCGCGATCCCCGGCGCATTTCGTTTACCTCGCAACGGAAGCCGTGAAGGTGCTGGTGTTGCTGGCGCTCGGGATACTGACCGTGGCGGGTTAGCGGCTCACGCGAACCCTTCCAGTTCGGCGATGCGGCGGAACACTTCCCGGGTGTCCACGCGCTCCATCTCCGGGTCGAGTTCGTAGTACACGGCGAGCACGTTCTGCGCGAGGCGGCCCCGCTCGTCCAGGTCCGCGAACCGGCCGAGCGAGATGTCCCGCATCGCCTCCTCCGAGGTCATCCCCCGGCGGTGGCGGTCGGCGGCCTCGGCTTGCACCCACTGCAGGTAGTCGCGGACCGAGCGGATGCCGTCGGCGTCGGTGACCGGGCCGTGGCCGGGGACGATGAATTCGGCGTCCATCGCCAACATCGCGTCGCAGGCGGCGATCCAGTTCGACACCGGCCCCGCCCAGGTGATCGGGGTGCCGCCGATGAACAGCAGGTCCCCGGCGTACAGCACGCCCTCGTCGGGGACCAGCACGACGCTGTCGCCCTCGGTGTGCGCGGGACCGAGACAGCGGATTTCCACTGCCACGCCACCGATGTCGAGCTTCAACTGTTCGGCGAACGTCCGGGTGGCGGGAGTGGCGGTGATGGAGTCGAAGTCGAACGGGTGGAGGATGTGCTGGGCGAAGCGCCCTGTCGGGCCGTCCAGTCCCACCAAGCCGCGCATGAGGTCGGGGCCGTTGGTGCGCATTTCTTCTGCCGTGGCTTCGGAAGCGATGATCGAGGCGTCGGCGACCAGTTCGTTGCCGAACCAATGGTCTCCGTTCGCGTGCGTGTTCACGACTGTCTTGATTGGACTGTCCATTGTGGTGTCTTGCAGCCCGGTCAGCATTTCCCGGGTCATCGGCACGTCGAAGAGGGTGTCGACGAGAAGGGATTCTCCTGCCCCGGCGATCAGTCCGGCGTTGCTCCAGCCCCAGGTTCCGTCCGGGACCAGCCAGGCCGAGCAGTGTTCGGTGAGCCGGTGATGTCCTTTGGCGTAGGGAATAGCCTCGGGCATGCCTACCTCCTAGGAATGTGCACCTCGGGTGCACCTTGATACGAAGCCAATCCCGCACCTTCCGGCGCGACCTGCCGTTGCCCCACCGGGTTTCGCAGCACACCGACCCCAGACGCGGCGAGTTCCACCACGTCGCCCGGCTGGATCCAGCGGTCCAATTCCAGCCCGCATCCGCCGCCGACGGTGCCGAGCCCGAAAAACTCGCCTGGGTAAACGTCTTCGTCCAGCGATGCCCACGCGAGCACCTCAGCGAACGAGAACTGCCGGTCCTTTGTGGACCCGGCTGCCCACACCTCGCCGTTGACGGTCGCCGACATCTGCACTGCCCATTCGTCGACCTCGTCCATGGTGAGCACACACGGGCCCATCGCGGTGCAGAAGGCTTTCCCCTTGGACGGACCGATAGTCAGGCTCATCTCGAACATCTGAATGTCGCGGGCGCTGACGTCGTTGAAAATCGTGACACCGGCGATGCGTCCGGCAGCCTCGGCCGGGGTCAAGTTCTTGCCGCCGCCAGAGGTGAAGAAGCCAAGTTCGAGTTCGAAGTCGAGCTGCTCGGTGTAGGACGGCCACAGCAACGGCTCCTCCGGCCCGATCACCGTCTCGACGTTGCCCTGGTAGCAGATCGGCATTGCCTCGAAGGCGGGCGGAACAGCGAGTCCGGAACCCGAGGCGTGCTGCGTGTAGGTCAGGTAGTCGCGGATCCGGCGCGGCCTCGGCACCGGGGCGAGCAGCCGGACTTCTTCTTGCGGGAGCACTGCCGGATGCCCCTCGTCGAGCAGGGGATTGCCCCGGTCAGCTGCGGTATCTGCCAGCAAAAGCGCCTGCTCAGCCCGGCCACGCGCCTCCGCGCCGCCCTCGAAAAAGGCGACCATCTCGGTCGGGACTTCGGTTCCGGTTTTCGCCGCCCGCAAGACCCGCGCGGGATCCACGACGGAGTCGCCGTGCAGCACACCGAGCCGGGCCGTGCCCGCGGATTCGTAGGTGACCAGCCGCATCGCCGCCTCCTTGAACTGGAGTTCAAATTTGGACTTGCGTCCAATCAAGCTAGGCCGCGGCGGAAGCAGCGTCAAGGGGCGCCCGTTCAGCAGGCGCCGCGAGGAAATGATGGTTGACTGCGAGACATGACGGCACAGGCGACGAGCGATCGGCGGACGAGGCAGCGGCACGAACGCCGGGACCGGCTGTTCCAGGCGGCCGTGGAGCTGTTCGTGGAACGCGGCTACGACAACACCACGATGGAGGACATCGCCGAGCGCGCCGACACCGCGCGCGCCACCGTGTTCAACCACTTCCAGCGCAAGACGGCGTTCCTGGACGAGTGGAGCCTGCGCCGGCGGGAACGCGCGATGACCGCGGTGCGCGCCGAAAACCTGGAGGACCGGCCGCTGCGCGAGGTGCTCAGCCGCTACCTGATCGAACTGGCGCGCAACAGCCTCGACTCCCGGACGGAAACCATCGCCTGCATGGGCGCGGCGATCCACTCCACCAACGTGTTCGGCAACCCGGAACTGGCCCGCCAGTTCGCCGCGTTCGTCGCGCGGGCGCAGGAGACCGGGGAGATCCGCGCGGACATCGATCCGGCGCAGGCTGGGTTACTGCTTGCTACATCATACTTCGGGACGCTTAGTTCGTGGATCGAGAGCGAGGCCGCGCCGTTCGATCTGCAGGAGCATTTGCTGAACCTGGTGGAGATGATTTTGCGCGGGATCGCGGTGGAGTAGGTGTCGTGAGCGTTTATCGCGGTTCTAACCGGGATAAACACTCACGAGGCCCGGATGCCCGCGATCCCGGACAGCAACTCGCCCATGTCCACCACCACCCGCGACTCGCCGCCGCTCAATGGCACCGCGGTAATCCGCCCGCCAAGATCGGAGACGTAAGCGACTTCGTCGTCCACCGCCAGGCCGATCGCCTCGGTGAACCCGCTCGCCAGGATCTCCGGTTCGACGCCCTTCCTCCCCGGTCCGGGAAGAGGCGCACGGTTCAGCGTGTTGCCCTTCGGAGCCGCACCGCGGTCGGTCCAATACAGGTACCCACCATGGATTTCCAGGTCGATCGGTTCCGGCAGGTGATCCCACAGAGTCTCGACGTCAGACCGATCACCAGCAGTCTCGCCCGGCGGAATCTCCAGCCCGGCACGGAAAATCCGCCCGACGCCGCCCTTAGCCGGGCCTTTCTGCGTCCAGTACAGATGCGTAGCGTCCACGGTAACGCCGACGCATTCCTGCATCCCGCTGTCGTCCGGCTCGTTCACGATCAGGTCCGTGAGTCCCGTGCCATCCGGACGCACCCGAGTGATCCGGCACCCCTCCCGGTCTCCCCAGTACAGGGAACCGTTGTACGCCAACTGTTTCCCGGTAGTCAGAGTTCCATTCGGGACAACGTCGCGCGCACCGGTGCCGTCGAAGGAAACCGCGTGCAGGCCACCGTTGCGCGCGGAGTAGTCGAGACCGGCTTCACCCGGCACCGACGGATCACGCGTCGGCATGCCCATGGTGGTCCAATAAACGGTGCCGTCGGCGACAACTACGCCATCCGGCGAGACACCGGCGTCTTTGTACAGCGGGGTAACCTGCCCGTCGGGAAGCCCGACGCGGTAAATCGTCCCGGTGCGAATGCCCAGCACCACAAGTTCGCTGAACATGTCACCTCCACTCTGGACGGTGCGATCCCCTGGGGATCAAAGGATTCGTGTAATAGCCCGGCGTTTCCGACATCCGGATCTGCTCGGTGACCCCGCGATAGCGGCCGAGCGGGGTGTCCGCGGTGAACGTCTCGGGATCGAAGTACTCGTGTCCGGGCGCGGCACCGGCGACCTCGGCGGCGTAGCCCTTGTCGAAGATTCCCAGGCTCAGCAACCACAAGGCGACTCGAGTCAGCGAAACCTGCACTCGGTAAGAACCGCCCCATTCCGCGCGGAGCATGAGTGCGCGCAGGATTCCCAACTGCAGGAACCAAGACGTGATGTAGTCGTTGACCACCGGCACCGCGGGCAGCGAGGGGACGCCTCCCTCGCCTTCCAGCAGCATGACGCCGGACAGGCACCCAGCCGTCTGGTCGAAGCCGACGCGGCCGGACCACGGGCCGGTGGCGCCGTTGAGCGTCACCTCGGCGTGGATGATGCCGGGGCGGATCTCGGCGGCGGTCTCCGCGTCAAGCCCATGGCGCGCAAGGTATCCCGGGCGACGGTTGGCGTAGAAGATGTCGGCACCGGTCAGCAGCCAGTGCATTCGTTCCTGGTCCGCGGCGCGGCGGAAGGCGAGCCGGGTGGAGCGAACGCCCACATTGGACGTCGCATACAGCACCGGCAGTTCGTATTCGCCGGGATCCCACACATTCAGCACGTCCGCGCCGTGCAGCGCCAACGCCCGACCACAGCCAGCGCCCGCGATGATGTGTGCCCGGCCGAGTGCGCGGACTCCTTCGAGCGGCGTCGAAGGGTTGGGGTGCAATGGTTCCGGCGGGCTGTCGCCGATCCGCTCGACGATCACCGGCGGCATCGCCGACAGCACCGACTGGTACTGCTCGGTCGCCATCAGCTCTTCGGTCGTGCGCACCACCGGCATGATGACGCCCGCGGCCTCGGCGGCTTCCTCCAGCTCGAACGAGTTCCACTGCGAGATCGCTTGCTGCACCACGGCATCCCGCTCGGGAACGCCCAGCAGTGCGGCCGCGTCGTTGCGCAGCTTCGGGTACGGGCTGATCGGGTGCACCCAGCGTCCGTCCGAAGTGGAGTAGAACCGATCCGTGCCGAAGGCGGGATCGACGCGCGCCGGGTCGCCTTGCGGGTAGCCGTCGAGCAGTTCCCACTTCTTGTCGTAGAACGGGCACAGCCGGTGCGGCGCGGTCCGCAGGTCCATCGAAATGTCCTGCCCGCGTCCGCCGCGCAGCTGCCAGATCTTCGCCACCGCAACGGATTTCGCCGCCAGCGCGATGGACGTCGCCCCGGCCAGCCGCAGTGCGCCCGGCAGGACCGGGTCGGCTCCGGTGAACTCGATCCGGCCGCCGGCGTCGGATTCCTGCAGGCCCACTGAGCCAAGGAGATCGGCCAGCGGCTGATGCAGGTCGTACTCGTCGGTGGTGGCTGGCTTGGCGAGCGCGGCTTCGAGCTGCTCGGTGAGAGTCATTCCTTCTCCAGCGCGTCCAGCAGCGCGCGAGTCCGGTTGTCTCGCGCTTCGACGCGCGCGGAGTAAGTGTCCGCGGCGCCGTAGGTCTGCTCGACCTCCTCGATCACCGCGTCGAGGTGCTCCCGGTCCGGGCGGCCGATCTCGAACTTCATCTGCGAGCCGACGTGCCCCACCAGGTGCCGGATCCCGTCCGGGCCGCCGCCGAGATGCATGCTCTCGAACGGCCCGATGGTCGCCCACCGCGGCCCGAGCGACGCCTTGACCAGCTCGTCCAGGTCCGCCGCGGAAATCACGCCCTGCTGCACGAGGTACATCGCCTGGTCGTTGAAGACCTTCTGCAGCCGGTTCCCGACGAAGCCGGGCACTTCCTTCTTCAGCGTGATCGGCTTCTTGCCCAGCCCGCGGTAGACCTCGACGGCCTTCTCCACGGTCTCCTCGGAGGTCGAAACTCCGGGCACCACCTCGACCAGCGGCATCAGCTCAGGCGGGTTGAACGGGTGCCCGATGACGATCCGCGAGGCCGCCGCGTTGCCCTCGGCGATCACCGAGGGCAACAGCGACGACGAGGAGGAAGCCAGTACTGCGTCGTCGCGCGTGGCGGCGGCGAGCGTCGCGAACATTTCCCGCTTCAGCTCGATCCGCTCCGGGCCCGACTCCTGGACGAAGTCGGCCCCGTCAGCGGCTTCCGCGAGGTCCGCGACTGCCGTGGCGGGCAGCCCGGCGAGGTCCCGGGAGACGATTTCCCGCAGGTCCGGACGCGGATCGGTGACCCGCACCGTCCAGCCCGCCTCGGCGAACAGCCGAGCCCACGACACTCCGATGACCCCAGCGCCGACGATCGCGACGACCGGCATGGCGCACTCCTTTCTCAGGCGGTGACCGCGTCCGCGTTGTTGAGCAGCGCGCTCGGCGGCGTCAGCAACGCGTCCGACGCTAGCGCGCGGCGCCGGGCCGCGCTCACTCCGCCGTAACTCTCCGTAATGGCGATGAGGCGCGCCGCGTGGTGCGCGACCTCTGATTCGTAAGTCATTCCGATGCCGCCGTGCAGCTGGACGATCTCCTCGGCCGCCGCGGTCGCCGCGTCGGACACGAACACGAACGCGTCGTCCGCCGTCGTCTCGAGGTCCACTGTGGACGCACCGTTGTCGTAAGCCTCGACCGTCGCGGTGGCCCACAGCGCCAGCGAACGAGCCAACTCGACCTTCGCGTACAGGTCGGCGGCGCGGTGCACAAGCGCCTGGAACGCCGCCAGCGGAACACCGAACTGCTTGCGGGTCTTGAGGTATTCGACGGTCATGGCGAGTCCGGTCTCCATCAGGCCGATCGCCTCGCCGGTCACCGCGACCCGCGCCCGCGAGAACGCGCGACGCAGCGCGGCCGGCGCGTCGGAGTCCGAGGTGCCGAGCAGAACCGCTGGCGTACCAGCGAATTCGACCTGCGACGTGTGGCCCCAGTCCGCGGCCCGGCCGTCAACGCGAGTGATGCCCTCCGCGGTCGCCTCGACCAGGTACACCCCGGTGCGGCCGTTCTCGTCCACCGCGGTGACCAGGAACTTGTCGGCCTGGTCCGCGTTGCGCACCGGCGACTTCACGCCAGTCAGCGCGGAACCGGCCGCCGACACGGACGGCGCGACGCCCCACGGACGTCCCGGCTCGGCGTGCGCGACCGCGATCGTGGTGCCACCGGCGGCGAGCACCGGCAGCAGCGCCTTGACCTGGTCGTCGGTGCCCAGCTCGGCGATGATCCACGACGGCAGGAACACGCCGTCGAGCAGCGGTTCGGCCGCCGCGTGCTTGCCCATCGCCTCCAGCGTCGCGTAGACCTCGACCGGACCGGCGTCGGCGCCGTCGTGGTCGCCGGAGATCGGGAGACCGGCGAGACCCAGCTCGCCGAGGGTGTTCCAGACCTGGTCGTTCCAGCCGAGTTCGCTGCTCGTCGCGGCCGCGCGGCCGCCCGCCGGGTAGCCGCGGCCGACTGCCGTGTCGACGGTCTCGAACAGCAGCTTCTGGTCTTCGTTGAATTCGAGGTTCATGAGTCGCCGTCCCTTACAGACCGAGGATCGTCTTCGCGATGACGCCGCGCTGGATTTCGTTGGAGCCGCCAAAAATCGACAGCTTCCGCTGGTTCAGGTACTGCGCCGCGGCCACCACGGCGGCCTCGTCGGCCTTCACCGGCGATTCGGTGTCCAGCAGCATGCCGTCGGAACCGGCCGCGCGCATGCGCAGCTTCGTGAGCGCCTGCAGGGCCTGCGTGCCCTCCATCTTGAGCAGCGACGACACCGGGCTCGGCTGGCCGTTCTCCGAAGCGGCGGTGACCCGCATCTGGGTCGCCTCGAGCGCGAGCAGCGTGGTCTTCGCGGTGTGCATGGCCGCGCGGAACTCCGCGTCGCCGGCGAGCGGACCGTCCTCAGTGGGCAGTTCGGCGGCCGCGGCGGCGAGGTCGGCGAAGATCCGCTGTCCGGTGCCGACCTGGGCGATGCCGTTGCGCTCGTTGCCGAGCAGGAACTTCGCGTACGTCCAGCCCTTGTTCTCCTCGCCGACCAGGTTCTCCGCCGGGATCACCACATTGTCGAAGAAGAACTCGTTGACCTCGGCGGACCCGTCGACCAGCTTGATCGGACGCCGCTCGATGCCCGGCGTGTTCAGGTCCAGCAGCAGGAAGGACAGGCCCTGCTGCTTGCGCGGCGCGTCCGGGTTGGTCCGCGCGAGCACGAACATCCAGTCGCCGTACTGGCCGAGCGTGGTCCAGGTCTTCTGTCCATTGAGGACGTAGTGGTCGCCTTCGAGCTTCGCCGTGGTGCGCAGCCCGGCGAGGTCCGAACCGGCCTCCGGCTCGGAGAAGCCCTGCGACCACCAGATGTCGAGATTCGCGGTGGCCGGGAGGAACTTCTGCTTCTGCTCCTCGCTGCCGAACTCGGCGATGATCGGGCCGACCATGCTCGCGTTGAAGGCGAGCGGCTGCGGTACCGCGTTGCGCTGCAGTTCAGAGGCGTAGATGTGGGATTGCGTCGGGGTCCAGTCCTGGCCGCCCCATTGGGTCGGCCAGTGCGGCACCGCCAGACCGTGCTCGTTCAGGATCCGCTGGCTGGTAACGATGTCGTCGCGCGTGATCAGGCCGAGTGCGCTGCGCTTGCGGATTTCCTCGGGAATCGCACCCAGGAACACCTCCCGCAGGCCGTCCCGGAACGCGAGGTCCTCTTTAGACAGTTCGAGATCCATCGATCAAACCCCTTCAGTGGTGCGTACGGCTCCGACGACTTCGGCGGTGCTCGCTCCGGCGCGTTCGGCGTGCCTGCGGAACCCGGCCGGGGTCCGCGAGAAATGCAGCGGGCTCTCCACGACGCGGATCGTGCCCTCGGTCGGGTGTTCCCGCTCGGTGATCAGCCCGACTTCCCGAACGTACGGGTCGGTCGGCAGGTCGGCGATGTCGACGACGACCGCGTACGGAACGTCGTGGGCGGTCAGGTACTCCTCCCACTCCGCGGTGGTGCGGCTGGCGGAGTTGGCCAGGACCTTCTCCACTCCCGCGGTGAAAATCTCCCGGTCGATCACCGGGGAGTCCCAGGCCGGATCGGCCGCGACGTCGTCGAGACCGGCGCCGATCAGCAGCGTCCGCACCGCGTCGTTGGTGTAGGGCACCGCGGCGATCGCGCCGCCGTCGGCCGTGCGCATCGCCGCGTGCGTGTCGCTGAGCGAAAGCGGGTTGCCGACGTCGCCGGCGGCCGGGACGAAGACGTCGCCTGCCAGGTGTTCGACCAGGTTGACCGCGATCATCGCGTCGGCCATCGCCAGTTCGACCTGCTGGCCCTTGCCGGTGCGCTGCTGGTCGAAGAGCGCGGCGAGCACGCCGTTCAGCAGGTACAGCGCGGCGGTCTTGTCGGCGATGAAGGTCGGGACGAACTGCAGCGTGCCGCCCGCCCGGTCCTGCAGGCTGACCAGGCCGGACGTGGCCTGGATGACCTCGTCGTAGGCGGGCCGGTTGGCGCGCGACGAGCCGGGCGCGAAACCCTGCGCGTGGGCGTAGACGAGGCGGGGGAAGCGTTCGCGCAGCTGCTCGTAGCCGAGGCCGAGCCGGTCGAGCGCGGCGGCGCGCATGTTGGTGACGAGGACGTCGGCGTCGGCGAGCAGGGCGAAGAGGTCTTCGCGGCCGGCGGGGTCCTTGAGGTCGAGTTCGATGCTGCGTTTGTTCTGGTTGACCTGCATGTACAGCGGGGCCATCCCGGGCGTGCGGCCGGTGTTGGCCGGCGAGTGCCGGGCGACGTCGCGCAGCGGTTCGACCCGGATCACGTCGGCGCCGAAGTCGCCGAGGATCTGCGTGGCGTACGGGCCCATCACCGCGGACGACAGGTCGAGCACCTTAACCCCGGAAAGCGGTCCGGTGGCATCCATCTTCGCGGTCCTCCCGTTGACGATCTTTGGTTCACCACTGACGCTAAGCGCTTGCTCACCGGAAGGGAATGACCGAGTGCATCAGATCGGTATGACCACGGTGATAACACCGTGGGTACGCTGCTCAGCGTGGAGATCCACCACCTGCGGTACTTCCTCGCGGTCGCGCGCGAGCTGAACTTCACCCGTGCGGCGCGGGCGTTGAACATGTCCGTGCCGCCGCTCAGCCAGCGCATTCGCGACCTCGAACGCGAGCTGGGGGAACCGTTGTTCGACCGCTCCACCCACCACACGCGACTGTCCGAGGCGGGCGAAGCGCTGCTGCCGCTCGCCGAATCGGTCGTTTCGGGCTTCGACGCCATCCCGGCCCGGATGCGCGCCCGCGACCAGCGCGCTGACGTCCGCCTCGCCATCCCCGACGTGCTCAACCCCGCGCACCGCCGCCAGCTCAGCGAATCGATCCGCGCGCTGGACGGCTCGTACCGGTTCACGCTGCGGCAGATGCCGTCGCTCGGGATGGAATCGGCCCTGCTCAGCAACTCGCTCGACCTCGCCGTGTCCCATCTGGGCACTTCCGACGACCGGCTGTCCACCATCGTCCTTTACCGTGAGCCGCTCGGTGCCGTGGTGGACGCGTCGCGGTTCCCCGGCCGGACCTCGCTTACCCTCGCCGACCTGCGCGGATTCCAGTACCTGCAGGGCCCGCGACACTGGGATCTCGGCTCCCGGCGCGCCGAACAGCTCTCCGCCCGGGGCGTGCTGGTCGATCCGGAAGCGCAGTTCTCCGACGTCAGCGGGCTGTTGATCTTCTTGCGCAGCACCAAAAGCTTCACCCTCGCGCCGGTCGAATCCGCGACGGCACTGGCCTTGGACCCGAACGAATGCGCGGTCCTGCCGATCGACGATCTGGTCGCCACGCTCACCACGTTCCTGATCCGGCGGACTGCCGACACGCGGCTGGACCCGGTGGTCGAGGTGCTGCGGCACGCTCGTGTCTCGTGAGTGGCAATCCCGGTTCTAACCGGGATTGCCACTCACGACCCCTACACTCGCCACAGTGGATTCCGTCGGCGAGCTTCCCGCGGCGCTGGCTCCGGTGTGGCAAGCGGTGCACGCCCGGCTCTCGTCCGGGCTTCCGGTCAGCCGCGTCCGGGTCGGCCCGCTCGATTCCGAGCAGCAAACGGCCGTCGCCGACCTGCTCGGCTTGGCACAGTTTCCCGGCGAGTACACGAACATCTCCCTGACCCGGCTGGACGAGACCCTTCACGAAGCCATCGGAGCCGGGGCGCGCGAAGTCGTCGCGAGGCTGGTCGGCCCGATCGGCAACCGCGCCGAGGATCGCCGGACGGCCGCTGAAGCCCGCGAAAGTCTGTGGGCCTGGCTGGACGGCCATCCCGTGATCACCGCACAACCAGCCTTGCGGTCCTGGACGTCAGGTATTCGCCGGGCCGGCTTGATCGAGGGTTCGATCGAACGCACCCGGCTCGAACTCGAACGGGCGCTGCGCGTGCTTTCCGAACTGCCGGCCGCCGGGATGCCGCTGCCGGTATTCGCCGATTCCGTGCTCGACGCGACCCATGCGCTGGACGACGGCACCCGCACCGCGAATCTCGTCCTCAAAGCGCTGACCGCGATCTACGACGTGCCGCCTCCAGCGGACGCGCCGGAACGCCGAGCGCTGTGGGAGCGAGCAGGCGTCGCGGACGACGAGCTGTCGTCAACCGTGCTCGTGGCCGGGCTCCAGGTCCCCGGAGACCACGTCGTCGGCCGGATCCTCGATGCGTGCCACGACGCGGGAACCGCAGCGGTCGTGACGTTGCAGCACCTCCGCGGCAGCAGGCTGACAGCCGCGCCGAGCGCGGTCTGGGTGTTCGAGAACCCCAGCGTGCTGACCCTCGCACTGGCGCGCTTCGGCAGCTCCTGTCCGCCGCTGGTCTGCACCTCTGGCTGGCCGAGCAGCGCCGGGGTCGCCTTGCTGAAGCAATTAGCGCAGATCGGAACAACTCTGTACTACCACGGCGATTTCGATGGCGACGGACTGCGAATCGCCGCGAATGTCGTAGCCCGTACCGGTGCGAAGCCCTGGCGGATGACGAGCGCCGATTACCTCGCCGCGGTCGCCGACGGTCCCGCGGCCGGAAGGGTGACCCCGGTCCCCTGGGACCCGGAACTGGCGATCCACCTGGCTGAGCAAGGAAAAACGGTGCCGGAGGAACGCGTCGCCGACAGTCTTTTCGACGAGATCGTCAGCCAACCGAGCTAGCGGTCGGGAGCAGCCCGGCTGAACTGTCGGCGCCCTCCCGTACCGTTGCCGGTGACGATGGCAGGAGGACGCATGGACCCGATCCGTGTCCCGCCTGAGATGTTCCGCTTCACCAGCGGAGACCTGGCCGGGCTGTACGTGTCGGTGCTGCACGCTTTCGGCGAGGCGAACGAGCGGCTGGAGACTTCCCTCGGACTGGACGACGTCCGGGCCCGCCTGCGTTCGGTCGGCTGGCTCGACGCGCTCGAAGACGAGGAACTCCGGCGCGCCCTGGAACAGCTCCACGCGTGGCATCTCGTCGACATCGTCCAAAACCACTCGGAGAACTACCGGTCGGCCGCCGAGTACGAACGGCGCAACCTGCAGTATTCCCTGACGCGGCAAGGCGAAGCCGCGTTCGCCGGCGTCGTGCACGCGATGAGCATGCTCGCGTCGGCCGGAGCGCTGCAGACAGCGGTTCTCGACGCGATCGCCGACCGGCTCGCCGACCTGGCGCGCGAACTGGACGCGGGGTCGGATCGCCGGGTGTTCACCGCGCTGACCGAACTGGAAAGCCATCTCGAAGCATTGCGCGCGAACACCAAGCAGTTCAACGGCGAACTGCAGCGGTTGCTGCGTTCGGAAGGAGCCACCCTCGCCACCTTCCACGAGGTCAAGGCGTCCACCGTGGCCTACCTCGAGGAATTCCTGACCGATCTGGAGCAGCGGAGGCACACGATCGGCGTCCGGATCCAGCGGGTCGAAGACCGCGGGGTCGGGCTGATGCACCAGCGCGCACTGGTCGGGGCGGATCTCCCGCGGTTGTCGGGTGCCGATCCCGGTCCCGAATGGCTGGCGCATCGCCGGGCTCGATGGGACGGACTCCGCGCCTGGTTCCTGCCGTCGGACGGGTCGACGCCCCGGGCCGAGCAGCTGCATGCCGTCGCCCGGCGCGCGATCATCACGCTGCTGCAAGTCCTCGACCGGATCACCGAGTCGCGACGGCGGGCCAGCAGCGCGGCGGCCGATTTCCGCGAGCTGGCCAGGTGGTTCGCCGTCGTCCCCGCACAGGGCGACCTGCACCGGTTGTGGTCGACGGTCTTCGGGCTCAGCCCGGCTCGGCACGCGCATCTCGCCCATCCCGATCCCGAGCTGATCAGCTCGAGCACGTCCTGGGAAGAAGCTCCGCCGGTCGAGGTCTCCCCATTGCTGCGCACGTCGGGGAAAACCGAACGGTTCAGTCGCACCGGCAAGGTCCGCGACGTCGCCGCGATCAAGGCAGCGCGGGCGGAACAGGCCCGTGCGGAGCGAGCCGAGCTGGAAGCCGCGTGGGACTTGCTCGACACCGGCGGGCCGATCCGGCTCTCCGCCTTCGGCAGGCTCGACCACGCCGTGTTCGAAAGGCTGCTCGACTTGCTCGGCCGCGCCCTCGGAACCGCCCCGGGCCGAGGCGGTGTCCGGCAGAGCACGACTTCCGACGGCCGGATCGAGATTCTGCTCCGTCCGCCAGCCGACGGAGCCGTCGCAAGGCTCACCACTCCACGCGGGCTCTTCCACGGCCCCGACTACGAGATCGAGATCCGCACTGCGGGCAGCAGCCAGGCCCGGCGGGCGAGCGGAGGCGGCTCATGAGCGCAGCTTGCCAGCGAATCATCGCTATTCATGCCGTCGGCTCCCGGGCAACCCCGGTGGAACTCCTCAAGGAGGCGACGGCATGAGCCAGCTGGCGAATCAACTGGCCGCGGCCGAGCGCGAGGAGGTCGCGCTGGGAATCCGCCAGCTCCTCGCCGCCCCGCTGATCACCGAACGCGGCAAGCCGGACGCGTTCGACCTGATCCGGCGACGCGGCGAGCCGATCCGGCAATGGTTCGACTACTACTGCGGCTGGGCCTTGACGATCGAGTCGCGACTCGGTTACGCGCGACTGGCCAAAGTGCGGATAGCCGACGACCCACGCCGGCCGCTGCGCCGGCTCCGCTCCGGCAAAGCTCCGTTCGACCGGCGGCGTTACGTGCTGCTGTGCGTGACCGCGGCGGAGCTGCTCGCGACGCCGGTGACCACCATCGGGCTGCTCGCGAAGCGAGTGGTTCAAGCCACCGCCGCCGACGAAGCGATCACGACGCTGGACACCGCCAGCCGCGAAGAACGGAGGGCATTGGTCGACGTCCTCCGGCTGCTGGAGCACTACGGCGTTCTCGACGCAGTCGACGGCTCGACCGAAGCGTTCGTCGAATCGGCCGAAGCCAAGGTGCTGTACCAGATCGACGGCACGCTAGTGCTGCGATTGTTGTCCGCGCCGATCGGGCCTTCTCGTCTCGAGGTGCCGCTTGACGAAGTCGCGCTTCGTTTCGAGGAACTCCTCGCCGCGGTTTCCCGCGAACGTCGTTACGGCGTCTCCAGCGCGCACAGCGATCGCCCCGGGCAATCCGAGGTGCAGCGCAATCTGTGGCTCCGGCACTCGGTTTTCCGTCGGCTGGTCGACGACCCCGTGCTCTACTTCGACGACCTCAGCGATGCCGAACGCGCGTACCTCGCCTCGCCCACCGGACGGCAGCTGCTCCGCCGGGCCGCCGAACAAGGCGGCTTCGTCCTGGAAGAGCGCGCGGAGGGCGTGCTGCTGGTGGACGTCGAGAGTGTCGCGACGGATTCTCGGTTCCCCGACGACGCGGGCAACGCGAAAGTGGCTGCGCTCCTCTTGCTCGAAACGCTCGCCGGCCCGGTCACGGTCGAGCAACTGCGCGTCCAAGCGGCCGGACTTCTCAGCCGTTTCCCTCGCTGGGCCGAGGGATATCGCGGTCCGGACGGTGCCGCGCGGCTGGCCGCCGACGCGATCGAGGTGCTGATGGCATTCGGTTTGGCCCAGCTGTCTTCCGGAATCGTCCGGCCGCTTCCCGCGGCGGCGCGCTACACCGTCCGCGAGGCCCGGACCGCCGATTCCGAAGGAGCGTCAGGATGACGGTCACCGAACTCCCCCGGCATGCCGAGGACACGTTCTCCCGCCAGGCGGACCGCTGGCAACCGGCTCGCGCCGGAATACTGAACATCTGGCGGTATTACGACGAGGTCTTCGAATTCCACCACGGCCGGCTCCTGCTCCGCGGCCCGAACGGCAGCGGCAAGTCGAAAGCGCTCGAGTTGCTGCTGCCGTTCCTCTTCGACGCGAGCCTCCGCGCGAACAGGTTGTCCACGTTCGGCACCGGTGAGCGCACGATGCACTGGAACCTCATGGGCGAAGGCGCGACCGGCGTGACCCGGGTCGGATACGTCTGGCTGGAGTTCCGTTTCCCGGGCGCCCCCGAGAGGTGGTTCACCTGCGGCGCACGGCTTCAGGCCAGTTCCCGCACCTCGGCCGTGCACCCGGACTATTTCACGACGTCCCAGCGGATCGGGGTTCCCGGCGGCCTCAGCCTGGTCAACGACTCCGGTCAGCCGCTGACCCGGCAGGTGCTCGAACAACGGCTCGGCGCCGACGGCACGCTCTACGGGAACGCGACCGACTACCGGGCCGAAGTCCGCACCACGCTTTTCCCCGGGCTGAGCGAACAGCGGTTCGACGCGTTGATCCTCGCGCTGCTCCAGTTGCGCATGCCGAAGCTGTCGCAGCGGCTGGACCCGGGCATGCTGTCCGATCTGCTTTCCAAAGCACTCCCGCCGCTGGGCCAGCAGGAAATCGCCGACCTCGCCGAGGGCTTCGAAAGGCTGGACAAGCATCACGAGCGGCTGAAAGAGCTGGAGGAGCTGGTCGAATCGACCCGCGCGCTGGCTGCCAGGCAACGGACGTACGCCCAGCGAGTGCTGCGCGCCGGCGCGGGCACGCTCATCTCAGCCACCACCGAGATGGAGAAGCGAGCCTCGACAGCGCACGAGTCAGCGGCCCGATACGAAACCGCGACGCGGGAAAAGGAAGCCGCCGAGCAGCAGATCGAAGAACTGGCCAAGCAGATCCGCACCTCGTCGGCTCGCAAGACCGGGTTGCTCGAGAGCGAGGCATACCAGCGCGGTTCCGAACTGGACCTTCTCCGCAGGCGGACCAGCGACGCCAAGTCCCGGGCGGAGCGGTCGCGGGCCGAGTCCGGCCGAAAGAAGGAAGCAGCGGAGGACGACGAGCGCGCCAGGAGCAATGCGGAGCAAGACGTCCGCCGCCGGACGGAGCACGTACGGAACCTGGCCGACGAAACCCGGCAGGCCGCTGCACGCGCCGGGATGCCCAGCGTGCACGGCGAAATCGCGGCGCAGCTGGACGGTGACAACCCGGCCGCAGCCCGGCCGTTGCTGCGCGCCGCCGCGCAAAGCCGGGAGGAGCAGCTGCGGGTAGTCGACGAAGCGCTGGACGGCCACGAGCGCGCAGTCGAGCGACGAGGCCAGGCAGAGGAGGAACTGGAGCAAGCGCGGTCGGCGTTCTCCGCGGCGAAGGACGAACTGGATCTTGCGGCGGAGCAGCAGACAGCCGCGTTGGAACAGCTGCGAACCGATGTGCTCGCGTGGGCAGGTGCCTGTCGAGAACTGTCGTTTCCCGATCCTGACCTGCTGCTGGACCTCCTCGAATCAGAGCGGGCGTTGAACGCCGAGGCGGAGAACGCGGTCAACACGGCGTTGGAGGACATCACCCGGCAGGAAGCTTCCCGCGAAGCGCAGGTGGCCGAACTGCGGCGGCGACGGGACGACTGCGGCGCGGAGATCGCCCGGCTCCAGTCCGAGAAAGACCTTCCCCCGCCCGCGCCGCCGACCCGCACCGCTGACCGGACGCGGATGACCGGTGCGCCGTTGTGGCGGCTTGTCGACTTCTCCGCCGCCAGTCCGGAGAACGACCGTGCCGGAATCGAAGCCGCGCTCGAAGGCGCGGGACTGCTGGACGCTTGGGTCGGTTCGCGCGGAGAGGTTCAGGGGCACGACGTCTTCGCCGACCCGGACGCTTTGCCCGCGGCGGCCGGACGTTCGCTCGCGGACGTCCTTTCCCCGGAGCCCGACGGCGAGGTCCCGGCACCCGTGATGCGCAAGCTGCTCGCTTCGGTGAGTTTCGGCGACGTGCTGCCCGCAGAAGGCCCCGCCGCGATCGGAGCGGACGGATCGTGGCGGCTCGGAAACCTCACCGGCAGCTGGCGCAAGGAGCGCCCGGCCTACATCGGCGCGGCCGCCCGCCGACGTGCTCGCGAGCTGCGAATCGAGGAACTGCAAAACGAAACCCTCTTACTGAGCACGGAAATAGCCGAGGTCGAGACGGAGCTGTCCGCACTGTCCCTACGCCGGGGAACAGTGCGCGACGAGCGAGCGAGCCTGCCTCCGCACACAGTCCTCAACACCGCCGCCAGGCACCTCGACCGAGCGGAAATCGGACTCGCCGCGGCCGATCGGCTAGTGCGCGAGCGCATCGATCGGGTAGGCAGGCGAGAACACGAGGTCGCGGATGCCCTGCGGACGCTGACCGCCTGCGCCGCCGAATACGGGATGCCCGGCGAACGGGCCGCGCTGGCGAATCTGGCCTCGGCCACCCGCGCGTTCCGCACCGCGTGCGAGAACTGGCTGGAAAGCCACGAGGGGCTGCGCTCGGCGCGGCAAGTGCTCGACTCCTTGGCCACGCAGGCGGACCGGTCTGCTGACGATGCCCGTCAGCGGGCAGAAGAAGCGGCGGAAGACGAGGAACAGTACCTGGAGCTAGCGGCGACTCTCGAAGCCGTAGACAGCACTGCCGGGGCCGAGTATCGCGAGGTCGCGGCCAAGATCGAAAAGATTCGCGTGCACCTTGACGAACTCGAAGCCGCGCGGAAGTCCACGCAAAGCCGGCATACCGAGTTGGCGATCGAGGTCGGGGAATGGCGCAACCGCCGGGAAACGGACGCGGCCGAACACGAGAAAGCGGTGGCCGACCGCGATGCGGCAGCGCTCCGCTTCCGCAGGCTGGCGTCCGGGGTGTTCCCCGCCGACAGCGGCCTGAGCGACCTTGAGCGCTTCGAAACCGTCCTCGGCTCAAGCGACGGCGTGCGCGCCGCTTTGGATGCCGCACGGCTGGTAGCCGCGGCCTGGCCGAGTGTCCCGCACTCCCCGAGCAACATCGGCGACGCGCTGCACCGGCTGTCCGAGTCCATGCACACGTGCCGGGACGTTCTCCACACTCGCGCCGACCTCGACCTCGAAACAGACGAGGACGTGCAGATCTTCACCGCCGTGGTGGACGGGATCCGGGTCGGAGCGGCCGAACTGCTGAAGATCCTGCACACCGAGGCCGAGGAAAGCCGCCGCGAGATCACCGAGCGGGAGCGAGAACTCTTCGACCAGACCCTCACCGGCGACACGCGACGGCACCTCGCCGCGCGGATCCGCCAGGCCAACGAGCTGGTCGAGAACATGAACAACCGGCTGGAGCAGGTGCGCACCGCGTCGAAGGTCGCGGTCCGGCTGGTCTGGCAGGTCGCCGCCGACCTCCCGCCCGGCACGAAGGCGGCCCGCGACCTCCTGCTGAAGGACCCGGTCCGGCTGACCGCCGCCGATCGGGAATCCCTGCACCAGTTCTTCCGCGACCGGATCGAAGAGGCCAAGGCCGACGACACCGCCACCGGCTGGGAACAGCAGCTGGCCAAGGTCTTCGACTACACCGCGTGGCACCGGTTCGTGGTGAAGGTCGACCGGGCCAACGGCGAGGGCTGGCAGCCGCTGACCCGGAAACTGCACGGCGCGCTGTCCGGCGGGGAGAAGGCCATCGCGCTGCACCTGCCGCTCTTCGCCGCCGTCGCCGCGCATTACCAGGCCGTGCCGGAGGCGCCCCGGATCATCCTGCTCGACGAGGTCTTCGTCGGCGTCGACACGACGAACCGCGGCCAGGTGTTCGCCCTCCTGTCCGCCTTGGACCTGGATCTCATGCTCACGTCCGACCACGAATGGTGCGTCTACGCCGAACTCAGCGGGATCGGGATCCACCAGCTCATCACCGGCGCCGACGGTGACGACGCGGTCACCACCGCCCGCTTCACCTGGGACGGACACCAGCTTCTCTCAGTAGACGCGGAGTAACCGCCGCTCGCTCACCGCTCGGCCGACGTCCGTGAGGGGAACCCTGAGGGACTCAGAGTCCCTCAGGGTTCCCCTCACGGACAGCTCCACCTGCGGACTCACCCGGTCGTGGCTGGTTTACATTTCTTCGGCTCTTGTCAATCGGGGTGTACATGTCTTACCGTCATGTAAAGCCAGCCAATGGAGGAGGGCGCGATGAGCGAGATGACCGGCACGGTGCCGCTGGGGTCGACCGAACGCTGGACCGACAAGAAGCGGTACCTGTGGCTGATCGGGCTGGTCGTGCCGTCGCTCGCGTTTCTCGCGATCGGCCTGCACGCCGCGACCGGCTGGGGCGTCTGGCTCTGGATCGGGCCGATCGTGATCCTGGCGATCGTGCCCGCGATCGACCTGGTCGCCGGCCTCGACCGGAGCAATCCGCCGGACGACGTGATCGAGCGGCTCGAACAGGACCGGTACTACCGGTGGATCACCTACCTGTTCCTGCCGATCCAGTACGTCGGGTTCGTCTTCGCTTTCTGGCTGATCGCCCGCGGCGAACTGTCCGTTGTGGACAGGATCGGCCTCTCGATCTCGATCGGCTGCATCGGCGGGATCGGCATCAACACCGCGCACGAGCTGGGCCACAAGAAGGAAAGCCACGAGCGCTGGCTGTCGAAAATCGCGCTGGCGCAAAGCTTTTACGGGCATTTCTACATCGAGCACAACCGCGGCCACCACGTACGCGTCGCGACCCCGGAGGACCCGGCGTCGAGCCGCGTCGGCGAAAGCTTCTACCGGTTCTGGCCGCGCACGGTGTTCGGTTCGCTGAAATCCGCGTGGGGGCTGGAGCGCAAGCGTTACGCGCGCCGCGACAAGCATCCGTTCCGGATCGGCAACGACGTGCTCAACGCGTGGCTGATGTCCGCGGTGCTGTGGGTCGCGATGGTGGCGTGGCTCAGCGTCGGGATCCTGCCGTACCTGGTGATCCAGGCGGTGATCGGGTTCTCACTGCTGGAAGTCGTGAACTACATGGAGCACTACGGGATGCTGCGGCAGAAGGTCGGGCCGCCGGAGCGGCGCCGGTACGAGCGCGTGGATCCGAGCCACAGCTGGAATTCCAACAACATCGCGACCAACGTCCTGCTGTACCACCTGCAGCGGCACAGCGATCACCACGCCAACCCGACGCGTCGCTACCAGACCCTGCGCGACTTCGCCGAATCGCCGGTGCTGCCGACCGGGTACGCCGGGATGATCGTGCTCGCGCTGTTTCCGCCGCTGTGGCGGCGTGTGATGGACCAGCGGGTGCTCAACCACTTCGAAGGCGACCTCAGCCGGGCGAACATCCAGCCGTCGAAGCGGGAGAAAGTCCTTGCCCGGTATGGGTCTTCCGCTCCCGAGACGGCTGCCGTGCCGGACGACGTGCGCGGCGACGCCAGCGAAGGCGGGATGTGCCCCGGCTGCGGATATGTGTACGACGAGCAGCGCGGCGACCCGCGCGAAGGCTTCCCTGCCGGTACGCCGTGGTCGTCCATTCCGGACAGTTGGTGCTGTCCTGACTGCGGGGTAAGGGAAAAGGTCGACTTCGTCGCTCCCGGAAGGATGAGTGTGTGATGCGGATCGAAGCGGATTTGAACAAGTGTGACGGCCTGGGCATGTGCGAGGCGATGGCTCCGGACTTCTTCGAGGTGGGCGACGAGGGCACGGTCGTCGTGCTCGACGGGAACCCCGGCGAGGAGCACCGGACCGACCTCGCCGCGGCGGTCGACGCCTGCCCGGTGCTCGCGTTGAAGCTGGTGTCATGACGCTCGCGGTGGTCGGTGCGTCGCTGGCGGGACTGCGAGCGGTCGAATCGGCGCGACGAACTGGATACGACGGCCGGATCGTGCTGATCGGCGCGGAGGATCGCCTGCCCTATGACCGGCCGCCGCTGTCGAAGGCTTTCCTCGCGGCGGACGGACCCGTTGCGGTGGAACCGTTTCTCAGCGCGGACGACCTGCACGACCTTGGCGTCGAACTCCAGCTGGGCACTCCCGCGACTGGACTCGACCCGATCGCCCGGGAGATCCACACCGGCGAAACGACGGTCCGCTACGACGCCGCAGTCATCGCCACCGGAGCCACCGCCCGAGTTCTCCCCGGCACCGAGGAGATCTCCGGCATCCACTCCCTGCGCACTGCGGACGACGCCGTTGCTATTCGGTCCGCATTGGACAGTGGCTCTAGGACAGTCGTGATCGGCGCTGGCTTCATCGGCTCGGAAGTCGCTTCCGCCGCGCGTAAACGCGGCTTGCCAGTGTCCATTGTGGAAGCTCTCGACACGCCTTTGGTACGCGCGGTCGGCCCCGAAGTCGGCGAGGCTTGCGCGGAGCTGCATCGAGCGGCAGGCACCGACCTTCGCCTGGGTACCCGGGTCACCGGCTTTACCACGACAGACGGCGCGGTGACCGGAGTCCAGCTGTCCAGCGGCGAAGTCCTGCCAGCCGACCTCGTCGTCGCTGGAATCGGCGCGGTCCCGGCCACCGGCTGGCTGCGCGACAGCGGACTCCTGCTGCACGAACGCGACGGCGGCATCGTCTGCGACGGCACCCTCGCCGCCGCACACGGCGTCTACGCAGCTGGCGACGTCGCGCACGTGGCGAACGCACTGTTCGACGACGAGCTGATGCGCCTGGAGCACTGGACGAACGCGGCCGAGCAGGGTGCGGCCGCGGCTCGGCACGCGCTGGACCCCGCGAGCGCGCGGGTGTTCAGCGCCGTGCCGTATTTCTGGTCCGATTGGTACTCGCACCGCATCCAGTTCGTCGGGACGCCGCGGGCGGACCAGGTCAGCATGGTCCCGGCCGAACACGGCTGCACCGCGCTGTACCGGCGCGGCGACCGGCTCGTCGGCGCGTTCACCGTCGACCGGCCGCGCGACATCATGAAGTACCGCAAGCGGATCGCCGCCCGCGCCCCGTGGTCCGAGGCAGTCTCCTTCGCCAACGAAATGGCCGCCTAGAATGACGGCCATGAGCGTGCTTCCGGTGCCCGCGGGCGGCCAGTACCGGCAGCCCATCATCACCGCCGCCATCGAACTCACCGCGAAATCCGGCTGGTCAGCGGTCACCATGGCGCGGTTGGCCGACCTGGTCGGGGTAAGCCGGCAGACCGTCTACAACGAGATCGGCTCGAAAACCGCGCTCGCCGAGGCGATGATCTCGCACGAGTTGCGCCGGTTTCTCGCCGTCGTGAGCACCGCGTTCGACCGACATCCGGACGACCTGGTCGAGGCGATCTACGACGCCGTCCGCGCGGTGCTCGAACTGGCCGACGACAACATCCTCTTGCGCGCCATCGCCTCCGCGACGCACGGCACCGACAACGAATTCCTGCCGCTGCTGACCACCCGCGCCGGCACCCTGCTCACCGAAGCGAAAGCAGTCCTGCTCGACCGGGTCCGCAGCTACGCGCCGCCGCTCGACGACGGTCAGCTCACCGTCGTCATGGACCTCGTCGTCCGCACCGTGCTGAGCCACGTGATGCAGCCGTCCGGCACACCCGCCGAAACCGCCGACGGCCTGGCCTGGGTCGCCACCCGCGTGCTCGGCACCGCCCCGTCGGCGTCGATGCGCACCCGCTCGTAATCGAGGTGCGCGTTCCGGGGCGCGCGTGTCAGCCTGCCGCGCGTGAACCGTGAACGACTTTCCGCACTCGCCCACGCCCGGCACCCCATCGCGTCCCCGATCAGCGACGACGAGGTCCAGCGCCTGCTAGACCGCAGCATCCCGCGCGAGGACGCCGTTGTGCTGGACCTCGGCTGCGGCGGCGCCGAATGGCTCATCCGAGCCCTCGCCGCGTACCCGAAACTCCGCGCCGTCGGCGTCGACACCTCGGAATTCGCCCTCTCCCGCGCCCGCGCCGCCGCAACCGAGCGAGGCGTCGCCGACCGCCTGACGCTGCACCAGCAGCCCGCCGCCGAATTCCCCGCCGCAGCCGAATTCGACACCGTCCTGTGCATCGGCTCGACCCACGCCTTCGGCGGCCTCCCCGCGACCCTCGACACCGCCCGAGCCCACGTCCGCCCCGGCGGCCGCGCCCTGATCGGCGACGCCTACTGGGAATCCGAGCCGACCCCCGCCGCCGTCGAGATCTTCGGCGACCTGCCAGACCTGCCCGAACTCCTCGACCAGGTGGCTTCCGCCGGCTGGACGCCGACTCACGGCCACACCAGCACCCGCGGCGAACTGGACGCCTACGAATGGTCGTGGACCGGCAGCGTCACCGAATGGGCCCTGGACCACCCGGAAGACCCCGACCAGACCGAAGCCCTCGCCGCCGCGGCCACCCACCGTGACGAGTGGCTCCGGGATTACCGGCATTCGTTCGGCTTCGCCTGCGTCGTGCTGCGCGCTTGACAAAACTTCTTGTCAATGCGACGTTCGGACCTGACCCCAACCCGCGAAAGGCAGCCCGATGACCGACCTCGTGCCGTTCCTGATGTTCCAGAAGCGCGACGCCGCCGAGGCGATGGCCTTCTACACCTCGCTGTTCCCCGGCGACTCCGTGCTGTCCGAAGAGCGCTACGGCGCCGACGGCCCCGGCCCGGAGGGAACGATCGTGATGGCCGAGTTCACCGTCGCCGGGCAGCGGGTGCGGTGCAGCGACAGCTTCGTCCAGCACGCCTTCGACTTCACGCCGTCGACCTCGCTGTTCGTCACCGTCGACTCGGCCGGCGAACTCAAGCGGATCTACGAAGCCCTCGGCGAGGGCGGCGGAACGCTGATGCCGCTCGACGACTACGGCTTCGGCCCGTTCGCGTGGGTGAATGACCGGTGGGGCGTGTCGTGGCAGTTGAGCGCCAAGGGCTGAGGCGCTGATGGAGGGCTCGCGTATCCGCCTTTCGCGGGTATGCGGGCATATTCACGTCGCCGGAAGGGGACTGCGCGATGGAGAAGTGAGCCAGGCACCGTCGCCAGTGAACTCGTTCGTCGCTTGTTCGCGGACGCGCGGGTCGTGGTCGTCGGCGGCGGTCCCGACGGCAAGCTAGGCGCGGAGCGAGCCAGCAAGATCCCCGTACGGTTTCTTTTTGCGATCGCTAATCACCGCGGATCCGCAGCTCGAGAGCAATTCCCGGCACTATTGACTCACCGACAGATACCGCGAAAAGGAATACCGACCGGTTAGCCACGGACGGGTTAAGCGCGGCTATTCGGGCACCGCTATGGTGGGCATTGGGAGGTTGGCAATCAGCCTGAGGGGGGCCGATACCGCATCCCGGGGCCAGCCCGTTCTACCTGCAGTAGTCCGCCGAGGCGGCGCTGTTCAGGGCGAACGGCTGGCCCTTTGCCGCAGTGCGGAATCAAGAGCCGCTCCGGTCCGGGAAGCACGGTTTCCGATACGAAAACCCCGGCTGTGGAGAATCGCGGTAGCGGAATTCGCGCCTTAGGCGGCGCGGTTCCGGTACAGCCACCACACATCCCGACCGAAAGACCAGCTCAGCGCCGCCACCGCAACCCCGGCCAGAACCACCGGGGCGAGTCCTGCCGCTGCGGCGGTCAGGGCGATTCCCTGCAAAGCCGCCACCGCCTTCCGGGCCCGGCTGGGGCGCAGCGGTGCCCGGAGCCACAGCCACAGCCGGGCCGCGCCCACGAAGGCGTAGCGCATCAGGCCGATTGCCAGCACCCACGGGCCGGCCGTCGTGGCGACCAGGACGCTCAGCACCAGGATCAGGAACGCGTCCGCTTCCATGTCGAAACGGGCCCCCAGCGCCGACACGGTGCCGGTGCGGCGCGCGACGTAGCCGTCGAGTGCGTCCAGGGCCAGGGCGACCGCTGCGATCGGGACGATCAAGGCCAGCGGCGGGTGCCCGTCCAGGCGGTCGGCCACCAAGGCGGTCACGGTGCCGATCAGGGCCGCTCGGGCGAGGGTCACCTGGTCGGCGGGGCCCAGCCGGTAGACCCGGATCCGCCAGGCGCCCTGGGTGAGCAGCACCAGCAGGCCGAGCAGGTAGGCCACGCCGACTGCCCATCCGGCCAGGCCGAGGCCGGTCGTCACCGTCAGCAGGGTCAGCAACGCGAGCTGCGCCAGCAGCGCGGGGGCCTGCTGGACGACGGTTGAACCCAGCTCGGCCGGGGTTCGTGTACAGGTGGAGACAGCCATTTCTCCTCGATCCGGCAGCAACGGAGGACAACCTTGACACGGGCGGCGCAGGCCTTCTGGTTCACTTCGGCCGCGGGCGGGGAGATCCGATCGGCCGAACTGGCTGCTCCGCGAGCCGACGAAGTGCTGGTCCGAACGCGATTTTCGGCGTTGAGCCGCGGCACGGAAAGTCTCGTGCTGCGCGGCGGCGTGCCCGAGAGCCAGCAGGACATCATGCGCGCGCCGTATCAGGAGGGCGACTTTCCGTGGCCGGTCAAGTACGGCTACCTGAACGTCGGCGAAGTCCTATCTGGACCGCCGGAGCTGACCGGTCGCCAGGTGTTCTGCCTGTATCCGCATCAGACTGAGTACGTCGTGCCCGCGTCGGCGGTCACGGTGGTGCCGGACGACGTTCCTGCGGCGCGGGCAGTCCTCGCCGGGACCGTCGAGACCGCGGTGAACGCGCTCTGGGACGCGGCACCGCTGGTCGGCGACCGGATCGCGGTGGTCGGAGCGGGCATGGTCGGCTGCAGTGTCGCGCGGCTGCTGTCCCGGTTTCCCGGCGTGGACGTCCAGCTCGTCGACCCCGACCCGGACCGCGCGGAGGTCGCGGACGCGTTCAGCATCCGTTACGCCACCCCGGAAACCGCGACCGGCGACCTCGACCTCGTGGTGCACGCCAGCGCGACCGACGCCGGGCTCGCGCGCTCGCTGGAACTGCTCGGCCACGAGGGCACGGTCGTCGAGCTGAGCTGGTACGGCGACCGTCAGGTGTCGGTGCCGCTCGGCGAGAACTTCCATTCGCGGCGGCTCACCGTGCGCGGCAGCCAGGTCGGTACCGTGTCACCGGCTCGCGCGGCGCGGCGCGGTTACGGCGACCGGATGGCGCTGGCGTTGCGGCTGCTCGCGGACCCGGCGTTCGACGTCCTGGTCACCAGCGAATCCGCCTTCGCCGAGCTGCCGGACGTCGCGGCGCGACTGGCGGACGGAACTTTGCGCGGACTGGCTCACCGGATCACCTACCCGTAAGGAGAACGCGTTGTTCAGTGTCACCGTGCGCGATCACATCATGGTCGCCCACAGTTTCCGCGGCGAGGTTTTCGGCCCGGCGCAACGCTTGCACGGCGCGACCTTCGTGGTCGACGCGACGTTCCGGCGGTCCGAATTGGACTCGGACAACATCGTCGTCGACATCGGGCTCGCCACCCAGCAGCTCGGCGCGGTGCTCGCCGACCTGAACTACCGGAACCTCGACGACGAAGCCGATTTCGCCGGGATCAACACGTCGACGGAGTACCTCGCCAAGGTGATCGCCGACCGGCTCGCGGGCCGCATTCACGCCGGGGAACTCGGCGAGAACGCTCGAGGGCTGGCGCAGATTTCGGTTACCCTGCACGAATCCCACGCCGCTTCGGCCGGATACGAGCGTTCCTTGTGACCACAGTGGACTCTTCCGGTTACGCGCCGGAATGGCTGCAACTCAGAGAGCCAGCCGATACCGCGGCCCGGGCGGCCGATCTGGTTGCCTTGCTGCCGCCCAGTCCGGCGGTCATCCGGGATCTCGGCTGCGGCACCGGCGCGATGGGACGCTGGCTGGGCGGTCGCCTCCCGAAGCCGCAGCGGTGGATCCTGCACGACCAGGACCCGCGATTGCTGGAGATCGCCGCGCGCAGCCTTCCGCCGGGGATCAGCGTCGAGACGGAACAAGCCGATGTGACCCGGCTGGATATCAACGGCACTTCTTTGGTCACGGCTTCGGCGTTGCTGGATCTTCTTACCCAGGAGGAGATCCAGCGACTAGTGAAGTCCTGTGTAGACGCCCGATGTCCGGCTTTGCTCACCTTGTCCGTGACCGGATCAGCTCAGATCGGCCCTGCGGACGCGGGAGATGAAGCCCTCAACGCCGCCTTCAACGACCACCAGCGGCGAGACGGAAAGCTAGGTCCGGAAGCCGTCGCGTTCACCGCGGCAGAGTTCCAGCGGCACGGCTGGACAGTCCACACCAGACCGTCACCGTGGCGGCTCGGCCCAGAACATCGCGAACTCATCGACACCTGGTATCGCGGATTCGTTGCCGCAGCACGAGAACAAGACCCGTCCTTGGCAGTGCCTCAGGACCGGAAGATCACCGAAGTCACCGTGCACCACCAGGATTTACTCGCTCTCCCCTGACTCCCGTCGCGCCCGGGCCCGGCGTTTGCCCTCGTGCATCGCCGCGACCCGGGCGACCGGGATCGTATGCCCCTCGGCCACCAGATCCGCCGGAAGTTCCTGCGGCTCCGGCAATTCCTCCGCCCACGGATCAGCGCTGCCCAGCAGCTCCACCGCGGTCTTCACCGTGAAATCCGCCGTTTTGACTTTGTCCGCGTCCGCCCAGCGCACCGGGAACGACACCGGCGCGCCCGGCCGGATCCGCGGGCTGTAAACGGCCGCAACCGTGGCCCCGCCCGCGCGGGTCGAATCGAGAAACACCTTGCCGTGCCGGTCTTCCCGGATGAACGCCGTGGTCGCCAGCTGCGGATCGATCCGCTCCGCCCGCGCGCCGACCGCCCGGGTCGCCGCCGCGACGTCCTCAAAGGACAGACCGGGAACCAGCGGCACGAAGACGTGCACGCCCTTGGACCCGCTGGTCTTCAACGCACCGGCGAGCCCGACGTCCGCCAGTGCCTGCCGCACCAACCGAGCCGCTGCCACCGCGACGCTGAAGTCCGCGCCCTCCGGCGGATCGAGGTCCATGATCAGATCGGTCTGGCCGACCGGCTCCACCCGGGTCAGCGCGGGATGCAGTTCGACCGCGCGCTGATTGCCGAACCACAGCAGCGTCCGGCGGTCGTTGCACAGGCCGTAGGTGACTGTCCGTTGTGAACTCTCCGCCCACAGTTTCGCCCGCGGCACCCACTCCGGCGTGTACTTCGGCAGGTTCTTCTGCATGAACGCGTCCTGCCCGCGCAGCACCCGCATCACCGACAGCGGACGGTCGCGCAGCACCGGCAGCAACCGGTCCGAAACGGCGTCGAAGTAGTCGACGAGGTCGCGCTTCGTCACCCCGGCGTCGACGAACAGCTCCTGGTCAAGGTTCGTCAGGGAGACCCCTTCGCGCACCTCATCCGCTTTGCTCATGCTGCCTCCGCGGCAGGGATTACGTCGGCAGTGGCCATACCGCCAACCCTTGCCCACCACCGGAGCCCGGTCAACCGCTTAGACGAGCGGTTTTCCCTTCCGCAACCGCCGCCGGAAGTCCGTGAGGCACGCGTCGTAGGGGAAACGCCGGACGCGCGACGGAAGCCGTTCGACCGTTCGGCCGATCCCGCGCATCAGCCGATCGAACCGGCGCTGGTCCGCGGCCGACCACGGCAGCCGCATCTGCTCGCGGAACACCTCCGGCAGGAACCCGGTCGTGACGAACCGATGGAACCGTCCGAAGAGGAACGACAACGGCAGCGGCAGGAATTCCAGATTCGCGATGGCGGTGAGGTATTCGCGGAGCCGGTCGTCGATGTCCACTCGGGCCAGTCCGTCCGCCCAATACGCGGCGAAGTCGTCCGGCCAGTCTTCGGGACGCACTTGCAGCGTCGTGCCCAGCACCGCGGCCTCTGCGTACCACGATTCCGGCGCGGGCCGACCGAGAAACGCGCGGTGCGCGTCCTCGATGCCATGGCACAGGCAGGCAGCGACCCACAGCTGCAGCTCCCGGTCGAACGCCCGATACTGCACCGGACTCGCCTCAGTCGAAACCACCTGCGAGTGCACGGCATTCACCGCTCGCCGGTACGCCGCCCGGTCAGCGTCCGTGCCCAGCACGGCGACCGCGAGGTAGGTGACGGTCGTGCGCGTGCGTTTCAAGGGATGATTGAAGAGATTCCCCGAATCGACGCGGCTTTCCAGCACGCCGTACCCGACTTCGGGCCGGCCCAGTTGCATGATCACGTTCGCGCCGCCCGCGAGCAGGCTGACGCCTAGCATGCCGTCCTGGAGCATCCGTCTAGGGGAACGCCTCCGTTGACACCTTGTCAAGAGCCGTCAGGCACGTACGACCCGCACGTCCGACACCTCCATCAGCCCGTCCAGGTGCACCCGCGCCCGCGTCTGCGCCGGATCGACGACGAGTCCGTCGCGCCGGGCGAGGTCGAGGACGCGTTCCGCCAGCGGCAGCACCATGTGCCGTCCCCAGCAGCGTTCGTTGCTGTGCCCGAACGGGAGGTAGCCGGGGTGTGTGTCCGGGTCCAGCGAGGCCCAGCGGCTCGGCCGGAACTCGTCGGGTGCGTCCCACAGTTCGGGGTCGCGGTGGCTGAGCAGCGGCAGCAGCAGGACGTCGTCGCCCGGGCCGATCCGGGCGTCCACCTCGGCGAACTCCGGCGAACGCACGCGCAGGATGTTCCACGACGGCGGCAGCAGGCGCAGTGCCTCGTTGAGCACGTACTCGGCCGGCACGTCGTCGTCCAGCGGCGAGCTGAGCCACAAGGCGTTCGTGACCAGCGCGGCGACGGTGAAGCAGATCGGCCCGGCCACGCGCCGGTAGAGGTACATCGCGAAGCGGCGTTCCTCGAAGGTGTCCGCTTCCAGCACCATCCGCGCCAACGCGGACAGCGCGACCTCGGGCGCGGGCCGTCCCCAGAGCGCGGCGCCGGTGGCGACCGCGGCCCAGGTGATCTTCGGCGTCAGCTCCAGCCGACGGTCGACCAGGACCCGGAACCGGCGCTGTTCGCGGCCGAAGACCAGGTCACGCAGGTAGTTGTGCGGCGCGGCGGGCCAGGTTCCGGCGAGGTCGGCTTCGCCGAGCGGTTTCTTGAGCGCGGCCCGCACGTCCGCGCCGACCGACCGCATCAGCGCGGACGATTCCGGCCGCGTGACGACCCGGCCGCGCACGGGCTTGAACGTCGGCCGTTCCTCGGCGTTCGGCGGACGGCTGCGCAGCAACGCGTCCATCAACTCAGCTCCGGCAACGCCGACCGTGTCCGGTTCCAGCCGAAAGAAGGATTTCCCCCGATAACGGTCGAACAGTTCTTGAATCCGCGGCGCGAATACGACCTGCCGCACTTTGTTCCGTTCAGCGGGAATAGTCACCGAAGAAACTCCTCGCGAGCGGCAGCGCCGGCCGGTTCCGGGAATTCCGGAACCGGCCAGCACTGACCTGATGGACCGTCAGATCCAGCCGTACCAGGCGTAAGACTTCAGGCTCTTGCTCGGGAGGGCCTTGCGCACGAGACGAACAAGCTTCACGGAAATGCCTCCGTCTTCTCGGAAACTTCGACCGCACTCGCGGCCGATGCCGACAGTACGGCGAATTCCCGGGAATTCGCGGCAAGACAACCTGAACGGCCCACTCGGCCGGTTCTGTTCGGGAGCGCCGGGTCGTCGGTTCGGGAATTCCGGTCCGAATTCCTTGGCGAATCCGAGACGGCGTGGGTATCCTTCGCCGCCCGCGGACGAGTTAAAGCACCGACTGGGCGAACTCGATAAGCGCCCGGGCCGCGGGTCCGGCCGGGCCGTCCGACCGCCACGCCAACGCCAGCTGTCCGCGCAGCTCCGGCCGCAGCCGCAAGGTGTGCAGTTCCTCGGCGTAGTAGCGCGCCAGCGAAGACGGAACCAGCGCCACCCCGAGACCGCGCATCGCGAGCTTGGCCAGCACGTTCGGATCGCTCGCCTCGATCGTTACCCGCGAATGCAGCCCGGCCGCCGCGAATCCGCGATCCAGCACCCCGCGCATCCCGGTGCCCTTCGGCAGGCAGATCAACGAACGCTCGGCCAGCTCAGCCAAGGTGACCGAGGCGCGGTCGGCGAACTCGTCCCGCAGCGAGGCGACCGCGACAAGTTCCTCGTCGAGCACGATCTGCGTGGTCAGCCCTGCGGGCACGCCGTCGGCCAGGCCGATCACCGCGGCGTCCAGGCGTCCTTCGCGCAGTGCGTCGACCATCAGGTCGGAATTCGCTTCGCTGAGCGTGATTTCCACGCCGGGGTAGCGCTCGGCGAACTCGGCCAGGAACTCCGGCAGCTCCACCGGCCCGAGGGAAGTCACCATCCCCATCGCCACCTGGCCGCGCACCAGCCCCTCGTGCTCCGCGACCGTCTCGCGCACCGCCGCGACCGCCGCCAGCGCGGCCCGAGCGTGCGGCAGGGCGGCCTCGCCGACTCCGGTGAGCCGTACGGTGCGTCCGGACCGGTCGAACAACGGCTGCCCCAGCTCGCGTTCCAACCGCCGGATCTGCGCGCTGACCCCGGGCTGCGCGACGTGCATCCGGGCCGCCGCGCGGGTGAAGTTGGCTTCCTCCGCGACCGCGACGAAGTACTCGAGCTGATGCAGTTCCATAACCAGTCATTCTAGCTACTGGAACTAGTATCTCTTGGACTTATCGGCAAACAGCCAGCAGGCTGAAGGCATGCAGACGTTCACCCCTGACCAGGCCGGTTACCGCGAAGAGATCGCCGGGTTCCAGACCGGCATCACCTCAACTCCGCAGCTGGTCGTCGCCGCCACCAGCGCGGACGACGTCGCCGCCGCGGTCCGGCTCGCGGCCGAACGCGACCTGCCGGTGTCCGTGCAGGCGACCGGACACGGGCTGCGCGCGCCGGCGGAGGGCGTGCTGATCTCGACGCGCCGGATGACCGGCGTGACCATCGACCCGGATCGCGCCGTGGCGCGCGTCGAAGCCGGAACCACCTGGGGCAGCGTCATCACCGCCGCCGCCGAACACGGGCTCGCGCCGTTGAGCGGCTCGGCTCCGGGCGTCGGCGTGGTCGGCTACACCCTCGGCGGCGGTTTCGGTCTCCTCGGCCGGCACTTCGGCCTGGCTTCGGACCGCGTCCGCTCCGCCGAGATCGTCCGGCCCGACGGCACGCGCACGACCGGCCCGATCGACGCCGGGATCGTGACCGCGCTGGAGTTCGAACTGGTCCCGGTGACCACGCTGTACGGCGGCGGACTGTACTTCGACACCGCCAAGATCCCGGACGTCCTGCGCACCTGGCGCGACTGGACCGCCGACCTGCCGGACACCGTCGGCACCTCGGTCGCACTGGTGCCTTACCCGGATCTGCCGATGGTGCCGGAACCGTTGCAGGGCAAGCACATCGCGCACATCCGGGTGGCCTACCTCGGCAGCGACGGCGACCAGCTCGTCGCGCCGCTGCGCGCGCTGGACCCGCTGCAGGAAACGCTCACCACGATGCCGTTCACCGACTCCGGCAAGATCGCCGCCGAACCGCCGAACCCGCACTCCTACCTCGGCGACAACCGCGTGCTGCCGACGCTCCGGGACGACGTGTTGAGCACCGTGCTCGACCACGCCGGCCCGGACGCACCCGTGCCGACTGTGCTGATCATCGACCTGCTCGGCGGCGCGTACCAGCACTCGACGGCACCGGATTTCACCGCCGATTCGCGCTACACCGTGCGTGCGCTGTCGATGATCGAACCGGACGCGGCGACCGTGCAGGCCGCGCACGCCAAGCTGTTCGCTCCGCTTGACCCGATGTCGACTGGACGGCTGCGGAGCTTCGTCTACGGACAGCCGCTGGGCTGATTCAGCGTTCGAGAACGAAGATCGGGATCACGCGGTCGGTCTTCTTCTCGTAGTCCGCGAAGCCCTCCGAGTGCGCGACCATCCCGGCGTACAGCCGGTCGCGCTCGGCGCGGTCTTCCACGAGCTTCGCCGTCGCCGGGAACTTCTCCGTGCCGACCTCGACCGTGACGGACGGGTTGGCGACGAGATTGTGGTACCAGTCCGGATTGGTGTCCGCGCCTGCCTTGGACGCGGCGACGACGATCCGGTCGCCGTCGGTGGTGTACACCAGCGGAGTCACCCGCTGTTTGCCGCTCTTCGCGCCGGTGTGCGTGAGCAGCACCATGTTCTTGCCCTCGAACATGCCGCCGACCTTGCCGCCGTTCGCGTGAAACTCGTCGATAATCTGCTGATTCCAGTCCGACATCGGAAAACTCCCTGTTGCTGATGTAACAACAAACCTAGGATCGCGCGAATCGGGCTGTCAACACACGCGCAGGTACTGTCGCGGCATGGCCACCGAATCCGGCCCGACCGTCGAGGACGGGGTCCGCGAACTGCTGCTCCTCATGCCCCGCCTCGTCGGACGCGCGAAGCGGACGCCGCCGCCTCCGGAACTCGACGACGTCACGCTCGCGCCGCGGCATCTGTCGCTCCTGGCCTATCTGTTGTTCGACGGCCCGATGACGGTCAACGAACTCGCCGGACGGCTCGAAATCGCGCCCACCACAGCGAGTCTGATGATCGGCGACCTGTCCCGGCAAGGCGTGCTGGAACGTGCCGAGGACCCGGACGATCGGCGGCGCACCATCGTGAGCATCCACGCGGACAAGCGGCCGGCCGTGGACGCGTGGCTCGCTCGCGGGGCGAAGGCGTGGGAGGCGGCGTTGCGGCCGTTGAGTCCCAGCGAGCGGGCATTGGTGGTCAAGACGCTGAAGGTCTACGAGGAGTACTCGTGAGTGGCGATCACGGTTCTAACCGTGATCGCCACTCACGAGGCGACTAGCCACTGCGCCTGCGGTCCAGCGCACGTCCGAGGCCAAGCCGCGTCGTGCTGGAACCACCACGCCTCGCAGGCGCGCCCGTCCGGCAGCGTGTACCGCGGCGGCCCCGGCGCCCGGCGCAATCCCGCCGCTTCCAGCGAACGGCCGCTCGCGACGTTGCCGACCTCTGCGCCCGCGCGCACCCGCGAAAGCCCGAGATGCTCGTGCGCCAGTACGAGACCGGCGGCGAACAGGTCCCGGCCGAATCCCTGTCCGCGATACTCCGGCGCGAGGTAGCCGCCGGTTTCCGGACCGCCGTCCTCGCCCGCGTGCACGCTCACGAGACCGGCGCAGCGGCCCGCCACGAGATCGATCGCGACGACGTCCACCGAATGCGGGTCCGGCGTGGTCCAGTCCGGTCCGGTGCCGGGGATGACGCGCAGCGCCTCGCCGCGCATCGGTTCGGCGACCACGGAGTCGGCCAGCCAGCCGAGCCAGCGTTGCGCCGCCGGATCGCTGCCGCCCGCGACCGCCGACGCGTACTCCCACGCGGTGGGGGTGCGGAAAAGGAACCGGCCGAACGCGAAGGCGTGTCCCCGCCGGTCGCAGGTGCGTTTCGCCATCAGCCGTCCGCGGCGGGTCAGCCGGCTCGCCAAAGGTGCATTGCTCACAAACGCCATCGCGCCGGAAATGCTACCCCTAGCCTGTTGCCAATCCGACCAGAAGTAGGCGGATCCGGTCCGCGGCCGAGGTGCTCGGAGAAACCCGTCTCCGCCTCTAGCGGTAGTCGGATTGGCAACAAACAGCACTGTATGGTGATCGGGTGACGGCCGTACCGGAAGCAGCCGATGCCGACAGCGGGCGCGCGGCCCAGCCCCGGCACCTCATTGTGTCGGTCTACGGCGTGCACCACCAGGCGGGAGGCGAGTGGCTTTCGGTCGCCTCGCTGATCGATCTGCTCGCCGCGGTCGGGGTCGACGAACCCGCCGTCCGGTCATCGATTTCGAGGCTCAAACGGCGCGGGGTGCTCGAAGCGGTGCGCCGCGACGGAGCCGCCGGGTACGAATTGTCCGTTACTGCCTTGGATTTGCTCCGCGAAGGCGACGAGCGAATCTTCCGCCGCGATCGCGCGAAACTCGCCGACGGCTGGCTGCTCGCGGTGTTCTCGGTGCCGGAAGCCGAACGGCACAAGCGGCACGTGCTGCGCACTCAACTGTCGCGGCTGGGCTTCGGCACCGCGTCTTCCGGCGTCTGGATCGCGCCGGCGCACCTGTACGAGGCCACCGTCGGCACGCTGGAGCGGCTCGGTCTCGCCGAGTACGCCGACGTGTTCCGCGCCGAGCACCTCGCGTTCGGCGATCCGCGCGAGAAGGTGCGCGAATGGTGGGACCTGGACCAGCTGGACGAGCTGTACACGGCGTTCCTCGAAGAGCACGAACCGGCGCTGCGCCGGTGGCAGCGCCGCCGCACGACACCCGCGGACGAAGCGTTCGCCGATTACCTGCGCGTGCTCACCGGCTGGCGGCGGATGCCGTACCTCGACCCGTGCCTGCCCGCGGAATTGCTTCCCGAGGGCTGGTCCGGCATCCGCGCCGCAGAGGTGTTCTTCACGCTGCACGACCGGCTCGAAGAAGCCGCGCGTACCCACCTGCAGCAGGTGCTCAGCGGTTGACCACCGCGTAGCCCTGCACTTCCACCAGCGCCTCGACATCCCACAGCCGGTTCACGCCGATGCCCGCCATCGCCGGGTAATCCGCGCCCGCCAGCCGCTTCCACACGCGGCCGATCTCGCGCGCGTGCGCCTTGTAATCGTCCATGTCGACGATGTAGACAGTCAGGCTGCACAGGTCCGCGGGTTCGCCGCCGGCCGCGCGCAACGCGGTGAGCAGGTTGCCGAGCGCGCGCTCGAACTGCTCCACGACGCCGTCGCCGACGATCCGGTTGTCCGCGTCCAGCGCGGTCTGCCCGGCGAGGAACACCAACCGGCCCTGCGCCGCCACCGCGTGCGAGAACCCCGACGGCTTGCCCAGTTCGGGGGGATTGATCCGCTCCATGCCGGGAGCGTAACCCATCTATCGTATTCTTGACGACCGTAGGACACACGACATATCCTGGGTCGCGTGCGGATTTCAGTAGTCGGCGGCGGGCCAGCGGGCCTCTATTTCGCCGTGCTCGCGAAACAACTCGGCCCGGACCACGAGATCACGGTCTGGGAGCGCAACGCGCCGGATGACACGTTCGGCTTCGGCGTCGTCTTCTCCGACGAGACGCTCGGCGGCATCGAGCACGCCGATTCGGCCGTGCACGAGGCGATGAGCCGGGAGTTCGCGCGCTGGGACGACATTGACGTGCACTACCGCGACACCGTCTCGACCTCCGGCGGGCACGGATTCGCCGCGATGAGCCGGAAACGGCTGCTCGCGATCCTGCAGCAGCGGTGCTGCGAAATGGGTATTGATGTCCGTTTCCGCAGTGTCGCGCCGGATCCGGCTGAGCTGGCCGCTTCTTCCGACCTCGTGGTCGCGGCGGACGGCGTGAACTCCGCGGTGCGCACGGCGTTCGCCGATTCGTTCCGGCCGAGCGTCGAGACCCGGCAGTGCCGCTACATCTGGCTCGGCACCGACCTCGTCTTCGACGCGTTCAAGTTCTACGTGCTCGAAACGCCGCACGGCATCATGCAGGTCCACGGCTATCCGTACGGCCGCGACGGCAGCACATTCATCCTGGAGATGCACGAAGACGTGTGGCAGCGGGCATTCGGCCCGATCGCCGCCACCGGACTCGGCCCGGGCGAAAGCGACGAGAAGTCGATCGAGCTGATCCGCGAACTGTGCGGCGACATTTTCGACGGACATCAGTTGCTGGCCAACAACTCCAAGTGGGCCACCTTCGGCACCGTCCGCTGCGACAGCTGGGTCCACGACAATGTCGTACTGCTCGGCGACGCCGCGCACACTGCGCATTTCTCGATCGGTTCCGGCACGAAGCTCGCCATGGAGGACGCGCTCGCGCTCGCCGCTTGCCTGCACGAACAGCCGAGTGTCCCGGAAGCCCTTGCCGCGTATGAAGAAGAGCGCCGTCCAGTCGTCGCGTCGACGCAGCGTGCGGCGCAGGCGAGCTTGGAGTGGTTCGAGAATCTGGCGCAGTACACGCACCAGGAACCGGAGCAGTTCGCGTTCAACCTGCTTACCCGCAGCCGTCGCGTCACCTACGACAACTTGAAGCTGCGGGACAAGGAATTCGCCGCGTCGCTGGATCAGTGGTTCGCCGATTCGCTCGGCACTTCCGTGGCGCCGCCGATGTTCCAGCCCGTGCGGATCGGTTCGCTGGAATTGCCGAACCGGATCATCGTGTCGCCGATGGACATGTACTCCGCGGTCGACGGCGTGCCCGGCGAATTCCACCTGGTGCACCTGGGAAGCAAGGCGCTCGGCGGAGCCGGGATGGTGATGACCGAGATGATCTGCGTGTCCGCCGAAGGCCGGATCACGCCGGGTTGCCCCGGGCTTTACAACTCCGAGCAGGAAGCCGCGTGGAAGCGGATTGTCGAATTCGTGCACCACGAAACCCCGGCGAAGATCGGGTTGCAGCTGGGACATTCCGGCCGCAAGGGCTCCACGAAACTGATGTGGGAAGGCATTGACGACCCGCTGCCGGAAGGCAACTGGGAGGTCTGCGCACCGTCCGCGCTGCCGTACTCGCCGAACAACCAGACGCCGCGTGAGCTGAGTGTCGCCGAGCTGGGCGAGATCCGGGATCAGTTCGTGGCCGCCGCGGAAGCCGCCGCGCGCGCCGGGTTCGATCTGCTCGAACTGCACTGCGCGCACGGCTATCTGCTGTCGTCCTTCCTCTCCCCGCTGACCAATCAGCGCACCGATTCCTACGGTGGCTCCCCGGAAAACCGGCTGCGCTTCCCGCTGGAGGTCTTCGACGCGGTCCGCGCCGCGTGGCCCGCCGACCGTCCGCTGACGGTCCGGATCTCTGCCACCGACTGGTTCGAGGGCGGCAACGAATCCGACGAAGCCGTGGCCATCGCGCAGGCGTTCGCCGAACACGGCGCGGCCGCGATCGACGTGTCGACCGGCCAGGTGGTCAGCGAGGAAAAGCCGAAGTTCGGCCGCAGCTACCAAACGCCGTACGCCGACCGGATCCGCAACGAGGTCGGCCGCCGATACGGCACCGCGGTGATCGCCGTCGGCGCGATTTCCTCTTACGACGACGTGAACTCGCTCATCCTGGCAGGTCGAGCCGATCTGTGCGCACTCGGGCGCACCCACCTTTTCAATCCACAATGGACTCTGCACGCCGCCGCCGCGCAGGAGTATCCGGTGGCGTGGCCGAAACAGTGGGCAGCGGGCAAACGCCCACCGCAGACCGGCCGCTCCGACGGTCCAGAACCGCGACTCGACCTGGTACGCACCGGCGGCCACCAAACCGCCCACGCCCGCTGGCGACCGGAGGACGCCCGATGAACGCTTTCGCTTTCACTCCGGAACAGACCGCCTACGCCGCTTCCGTCCGGAAGATCGCCGCCGAACAGCTAGTCGAACTGGCCGCCGCCGGTGCCGAAGGCGCGGTAAACCGCCCGCTGCTCAAGGCAATGGGCTCACACGGCTTACTCGCGCGGCTCTTCCCCGGTGTCGAAAGTGGACAGCCGACTCGGCAAGCCGCCGCGACCGATCTGTGCCTGCTGCGCGAAGCCCTCGCCACGCAAAGCACCGAAGCCGAGACCGCCTTGGCGTTGCAGGGCCTAGGCAGCTACCCAGTACTCCAGTCCGGTTTGGACGAACAGGTTCAGCGCTGGCTCCCCGCCGTCGCCGCTGGTGACGCCGTCGCCGCTTTCGCGTTGACCGAACCGGACGCCGGATCCGACGCCGCCGCCCTGCAACTAGCCGCCGAGCCCGATGGTGACGGCTGGCGGCTCACCGGCACGAAAATGTGGATCTCGAACGCCCCGGAAGCCGACTTCTACACGGTCTTCGCCCGCACTACTCCCGACGCCGGCGCACGCGGCGTCAGCGCCTTCGTCGTCCCCGGCGACCGCGCCGGACTCAGCGGCGAACACCTGGATTTGGTAAGCCCGCACCCGATTGGCACCGTGGTGTTCGACGGCGTCCGAGTCAATCGCGACGAACTGCTCGGCGAGGAAAACCGTGGTTTCGCCGTAGCCATGCGAACTTTGGATCTGTTCCGCCCGAGCGTCGGCGCCTTCGCCGTCGGCATGGCGCAAGCAGCCCTCGACGCGACCGTCGAGTACACGGCTTCGCGCGAGGCCTTCGGTGGCCCGTTGGTGAAGCAGCAGACGGTGGCCCACACGCTGGCCGAGATGGCGACGCGAACGGAAGCTGGCCGCCTGCTGGTGTACGCCGCCGCAGCGGCTTACGACGCGGGCGAGCAGAACCTGGCCGGTCGCGCGGCAATGGCGAAGTTGTTCGCGACCGAGACCGCACAATACGTCGTGGATCAAGCGGTGCAATTGCATGGTGCCCGAGCACTGCAGCGCGGGCACCTTCTGGAGCATCTGTATCGAGAAGTCCGCGCACCGCGCATTTACGAAGGCGCGTCGGAGATCCAGCGGACGATCATCGCGCGTTCCCTGCAGCGGCGCGGATGAGCCGCCATTCGGTGTACCCCTCGCACCGAATGCATCCGCGCCGCCTGTTGGTGTTCTAACAAGCAGGCGGCGCGGAAGCCAAACTATTCAGCCAGGGCTAAACACTGACGCGGCGCTTCGGTTTCCGGTCGAGCCACAGCTGCGCCGCGATCAGCGCGACCGTCCAGCTCACCCACGCCCCGAGCGCCGCGATCGACTGCCCGAACGCGATCTCGCTGCCGCCGAACGTGGTGGCGATTTGCGGTTCCAGGAAGATCGCCGCGATCGGGCCGATGAGCCGGTTGAGAATGATCGACATCGTCAGCGCGAAACTGCGGACCATCCAGCGCCGATGATCGCCGAATCGACGGTCGCGAGCTGCGCGATAGCCCGCCCATGTCGTACCGAGCCAGAGCACCGCGAGCAGCACGTCACTAGCCCGCGTCACCGGCCCGAACGGAGTCGCCGCGCCGATCGTCAACGCCAGCAGGCCGGACGGCAGCACTCCCGCGAACACGTACGCGCGGCCGGAGTAGCGATGCAGCACCGGGTACTTCCGCCGGATCCACGGCCAGATCTGCAGCAACGCGGTCACCATCGCGATCGACCCGAACACCACGTGCCCCACCAGGAACAGGTAGTGCGCGGGGAACGTCGACGGGACCCGTGACTGCGCCGGATCGAACGCCAGATACGGCGGCAGCGAATAAGCCAGGAACGCGACTACGACCAATCCCAGCGGCCCGACCCACGGCCGCCGCCACCAGTGCTTTCTCGGCTCGACCCGCACCGTTCGCTCCCCTGCGGGCGTGGCCCGCGGTGGTCGAAGATCCGTCCCCGCCGTCATGTCGGCCTCTCTCCGTCGTCGTCTCGGCTGGCACTTCCGAACGTAGGACGGACGCTTCCGGCGAACCATGGTGCCGACTGGCGTCACCTCAGTAGGGACAGCCTTACCCTCGCCCAGGTGACCCCCCGAACTGTCCGTGAAGGGAACCTTCACGGACTCTGAGTCCCTCAGGGTTCCCCTCACGGACCTGGACCATTGCCGCAGAGGTCCAGACCAGGCATACTCTTCCTACTTTGTTGCCCGCCACAACAAAGCACTCCCTCGTTCAAGGTTCCTCCCCGAAACCGAGGTGACCAAGCATGCCCAGATTCCTCAGACGCGTCCCCACCGCCCTCGCCGCGGCGGCGCTCTTAGCGCTCGGCCTTCAGACCGCCCCAGCGGTGCTCGCCCCTCCCACCGCATCCGCCGCCGAGAGCTTTACCGACGATTTCAACGGCCCGGCCGGAGCCGCCGCCGACGGGTCGAAATGGACCTACGAAACCGGCGACAACAACGGCAACAACCACGAACGCCAGTGGTACACCGCCGGAGCCGCCAACGGCGCCCTCGACGGCCAAGGCCACCTGGTCATCACCGCCAAACGCGAAAACTCCGGCCACACCTGCTGGTACGGCACCTGCCAGTACACCTCCGCCCGGCTCAACACCGCCGGCAAATTCAGCCAGGCCTACGGCCACGTCGAGACCCGGATGAAGATCCCGCGCGGCCAGGGCATGTGGCCCGCGTTCTGGATGCTCGGCGGCGGAAACTGGCCAAACGACGGCGAAATCGACGTCATGGAGAACATCGGCAAGGAGCCGAACACCGTGCACGGCACCATCCACGGCCCCGGCTACTCCGGCGCGGGCGGAATCGGCGCGGCGTACAACGGCCCCGTCTTCGCCGACGATTTCCACACCTACGCGGTCGATTGGTCGCCGAACAAGATCGTCTGGTCGGTCGACGGCAACGCGTACCAGACCCGCACCCCGGCCGATCTGAACGGCAACCGCTGGGTCTTCGACCATCCCTTTTACCTGATCCTGAACCTCGCGGTCGGCGGCGACTGGCCCGGCGATCCGGACGGCAACACGCAATTCCCGCAGCAGCTGGTCGTCGACTACGTGCACGTGAACACCAGCAACGACGGCGGGTCCAGCGGCCGGATCATCGGCATCGGCGGCAAATGCGTCGATGTGCCCTGGGCCAATCCGGCGAACTTCACCCAGCTGCAGATCACCGACTGCAACGGAAACGCCGCGCAGAACTGGACCATCGGCGGCGACGGGACCATTCGCGCGCTCGGCAAGTGCATGGACGTCAAGTACTCCGGCACCGACGACGGCACCCCGGTCCAGATGTACGACTGCAACAACAGCAACGCGCAGCAGTGGGTCGTGACCGCGGCGCACGACATCGTCAACCCGCACGCGAACAAATGCCTCGACGCGGCGGGGGTCAGTTCGGCCAACGGGACGAAACTGCAGCTGTGGAGGTGCACCGGCAACGTCAACCAGAAATGGTCGGTGAACCAGTAGCCGTCCACTGTGGACGAATAGAGACGGCGGGCCGTGACCTCCCCCCGGTGGCCACGGTCCGCCGCGGAAACCGCGCGGGCCGGGCGGGACCGAAGTCAACCGCCCGGCCAGGAGCCGTCCTCCGCGCGTCGGCTGGGGGTCCCGGCGCCCGGGGCGGCGCTCTCACGCGGCCCACTGCCGAAGGTAGCCAGGCCTCGGGCGCCGTGGAGACCTCCGGGTGACAGGATGGGCCGAACGGCCATTCTCGCTGCCTTCCCGGGCAAACCGGCCGGTTTCGGCCGGACCGCTCAGCGAGTGCCGGACAACTCCGCGTAGGCCTCGACCAGCTGCGCTTCCGCGTCGTCGAGGTAGACCGCGAGCATCTCCGCCGTACGGATCCCGTCGCCGGTCACGAGCACGTCCAGGATTTCGTGGTTCCGCGGCAGATACCGCTCGTGAAAGCGGCGCGGATCGGCCATCACGTGGAACACCAGCCGCAGCTCCGCGGCGAGCGCCTGCATCAGTTCGACGATGCGCTCGCTGCCGGTGAGCGCCGCCAGTTCCGCATGAAAGCGGATGTTCGCAGTACCCAAGTCTTGCCACTGCGCCTGCTTCGCCGCGCGATCGCCGTCCGCGACAGTGCTGGCGATCTTCGCGTACGCCGCCGGCTTCTCGGTCACCTCGCGGACCGCAGCGCATTCGATGATCTTGCGGACTCGGTAGATGTCGCGCACGTCTTCGACGCTCGGCACCCGCACGAACACCCCGCGGTTCAGCTCGTGCACCAGCAGCCGTTCGTGGGTCAGCAACCGGAAGGCCTCACGGAGCGTATTGCGCGAGACCCCGAGCGCGCTGCCGATGTCCTGCTCCGAAAGCCGTACCCCAGGCAGGAAGTACCCCTCGGAAACACGCGTGCGCAGCACGCCGGCGACCCGCTCCGCGGTGCTCGTCCGGCCGAGCAGGCCGCGATCCGCTTCCAGGCCCATGGGCTCTCCGTCGGTGACCACGTCGCCCAGCGTAGCCAGCGGACGGTCAACAATAAAATGGGGGACTTGTGGAATTGTTGAACGATCCGTACGGTAGCGGCCATGTGACTCGTGCCACCATGAGTTCGTCCCCCTGTGAGGTGCCCTATGAACGTCAACGTCGCCGACGGCACCGCGAACGCGGCCCGCCCGTTCGGCTGGTATCGCTCGCTCGGCCACAAGGGCCGCCGCGCCTTCCTCGGCGCGTTCGGCGGCTACGGCCTCGATTCGTTCGACTACCAGACCCTCCCCTTCGGCCTGGCCGCGATCACCGCCTACTTCGGCATCACGTCCGGCGAGGCGGGCCTGCTCAGCACCGTCACGCTGGTCGTGTCCGCGATCGGCGGTGTCGGAGCCGGCGTGCTCGCCGACCGCATCGGCCGTGTCCGCACGCTGCAGCTGACCATCGCGATGTACACGATCTTCACCGTGCTCTGCGGATTCGCGCCCAACTTCGAAACGCTGCTGATCTTCCGCGGCCTGCAGGGACTCGGGTTCGGCGGCGAGTGGGCCGTTGGCGCCGCGCTGGTCGCCGAGTACTGCTCGGCCAAGTACCGCGGCCGCACGGTGGCGTTCGTGCAGAGCGCGTGGGCGGTCGGCTGGGGCCTGCTGGTGATCGTCTACACGGTGCTGTTCAGCGTGCTCGACCAAGCCATCGCGTGGCGCGTGCTGTTCTGGGTCGGCGTCATTCCGGCGCTGCTCGTGCTGTGGGTCCGACGCAGTGTCGAGGACGCACCGGAAGCGGCCGCGCGCCGGGTTTCGGCCAAAGTCAAAGGCTCGCTCGCGGGGATTTTCCGCCCGAATCTCTTGCGTACCACGGTGTTCGCCGCGCTCCTCGCGACCGGCGTCCAGGGTGGTTACTACACGCTCTTCACCTGGATGCCGAAGTATCTGCAGAGCAGTCGCGGCCTGTCCGTGGTCAACACCGGTGGCTACTTCGCGCTGCTGATCCCGGGCGCGTTCATCGGCTACATCTGCGGCGGCTACCTCACCGACCTGCTCGGCCGGAAGAAGACGTTCCTGCTGTTCTCCGTCATTTCCGCGCTGCTGATCGTGCTCTTCGTGCAGCTGCCCTACGGCGCGAACGGGCTGATGCTGCTGATCAGTTTCCCCCTCGGCTTCTCGACTTCGGCGATCTTCAGCGGCTTCGGCGCGTACCTCGCCGAGCTGTACCCGACCGAGCTGCGCGCCACCGGACAAGGCTTCACCTACAACTTCGGCCGCGCGGTCGGTGCCGCTTTCCCTGCGGTAGTGGGCTTTCTGGGCGCGGGCGGCGCGATCGTCCTCGGCGCGGTCGGCTACGCGATCGCCGCGGTAGCCCTGCTCGGACTGCCGGAAACGCGAGGCAAGGAACTGGTGGAGGTATGAGCGCGACGTCTCGTGAGTGGCAATCCCGGTTAGAACCGGCATCAGCACTCACGACCTCCCCAGGCCAGGCCCGCTCCCTCTTCCGCGCTGGCCTGGATGTCCCGACCACCGGCTGGTCCGCTGGCTACGCGCAGACCAACCTGATCGCCGTCCCCGCGGACTGGGCCGACGACGTCCGCGAGTTCTGCGCCCGCAACCCGCGGCCGTGCCCGGTCCTCGACGTCAGCGAACCCGGCGACCCGGCGACGCGGCTCGCGCCCGGCGCGGACCTGCGCACCGACCTGCCGCGCTACCGCGTCTGGCACAACGGCGCGCTGACCAGCGAAATCACCGACGCCACCGGGGTGTGGCGCAGTGACATGGTCGCGTTCTCCATCGGTTGCAGCTTCAGTTTCGAGACGTTGCTGCGCGCCGCGGGCATCCCGCTGCGGCACGTGGAGCAGGGCCGCAACGTCTCGATGTACGTGACGAACCGGCAGTGCGAACCTGCTGGACGGCTGAGCGGCCCGATGGTGGTGTCGATGCGGCAGATTCCGGAAACCCTGGTCGAGGACGCCGTGCGCATCACCGCCGCGATGCCCGCGGTGCACGGCGCTCCGGTGCACGTCGGCGACCCGGCCGAACTGGGCATCGCCGACCTCGCCCGGCCGGATTTCGGCGATCCGGTCGACGCTCAGCCCGGTGACGTGCCGGTGTTCTGGGCCTGCGGCGTCACCCCGCAGGCGGCGCTGATGGCGTCCCGGCCGCCGTTCGCCATCACGCACGCTCCCGGATACATGTTCTTGACCGACCAACCCGACCGCGACTACCAGGTGGGATGACATGGACCTCAACAGCGACCTCGGCGAAGGCTTCGGCGCCTGGACCATGGGCGACGACGAAGCCATGCTCGACATCGTGACCAGCGCGAACATCGCGTGCGGCTTCCACGCGGGCGACGCGCGCGTGATGCGCCGGGTGTGCGAACGCGCGGCGGAACGCGGCGTCACCATCGGCGCGCACGTCGGCTACCGCGACCTGGCCGGCTTCGGCCGTCGCGCGCTCGACATCGCGCCGGAAGACCTCGCGGACGAAGTGCTGTACCAAATCGGCGCTCTCGACGCCTTCGCGCGCGCGGCGCACAGCTGCGTGCGTTACGTGAAGGCGCACGGCGCGCTGTACAACACCGCAGCTGTCGATCCGGAGCAGGCAGCTGCGCTTGTCGAAGGCGTACGGCGTTATCACACCGATCTGGCACTGCTGTGTCCTCCGGACTCCGAAATGCTGCGCGCGGCTCAAGCGGCAGGCGTGCCTGCGTACGCAGAAGCGTTCGCCGACCGCGCGTACACGCCCGAAGGACGGCTGGTGTCGCGCAAGCTGCCAGGCGCGGTGCTGCATGACGCCGACGAAGTCGCCGCGCGCGCGCTCACCATGGCGACCACCGGCGAGGTCGTCGACGCCGACGGCGGCAAGCTCACATTGCCGGCAGATTCCCTTTGCGTGCACGGAGATACGCCCGGTGCGGTCGAGCTGGCCCGGCGGATTCGCGAGCTGCTCACCGAATCCGGCGTTGTGCTGAGGTCGTTCGTGTGAGCGGTATGAGCACTGTTTTGCGCTACGGCCGTTCCGCGTTGCTGGTGGAGGTCGATGACGTGCTCGGGTTCCAAGCGGCCTGCGAAGCCGCCCAGCCCGAGGGCGTTGTCGAACTCGTCCCCGCCGCACGCACCCTGCTGGTCCGTTTCGACCCGGCCCGCACCGATTCCGCCGCCTTGACTCGTTCGCTGGCCGCACTGTCCACAGTGGACGTCTCTGCGCGCTCGGTCTCCACTGTCACCCTGCCGGTTCGCTACGACGGCGCTGACCTGGCGGACGTCGCCGAGGCCACCGGACTGTCCGTTTCCGAAGTGGTGCAACGCCATTCGGCAGGCACCTATGTCGCGGCGTTCTGCGGTTTCGCGCCCGGTTTCGCCTACCTGACCGGCCTCGATCCGGCGTTGCACCTGCCGCGCCGCCGCACGCCGCGCACGCGCGTGCCCGCGGGTGCGGTGGCCATCGCAGGCGAGTACAGCGCGATCTACCCGCACCCGTCGCCCGGCGGCTGGCATCTGCTCGGCCACAGCGATGCGCAGGTGTGGAACGTCGACCGCGAACAGCCAAACCTGCTGGCCCCAGGCACCCTCGTGCGGTTCGAGGCGATCCGGTGACCGGCAAAATCGAGATCCTCGCGCCCGGTCCGTTCGCGACCGTGCAAGATCTGGGCCGCCCTGGGTACGCAGCAGTCGGCGTTGGCCGGTCCGGCGCAGCTGACCGAGGTTCGCTGAAGCTGGCGAACCGGCTCGTCGGCAACCCCGAAACGCATGCGGCGCTGGAGATCACCCTCGGCGGCCTTCGGCTGCGGGTTTCCGAACACACCACCGTCGCGGTCACCGGCGCGCAGGTGCCGATCCGCGCTGGTGGGCGGGCCGCCGCCGTGGGTGCGCCGATCGTGCTGCGACCCGGAGACGAACTCGAACTAGGCGTCGCTTCGCTCGGCCTGCGCAGCTACCTCGCGGTGCGCGGCGGCCTGGACGTGCCACCGGTGCTCGGCGCGCGAGCTACCGACACGCTGGGCAAACTCGGCCCGCCCGTCCTCGCGGCCGGAATGTCGCTGCCGATCGGTTCGGTGGTACAGGGCAACCCTTGTGTCGATCTCGCCCCGCTGACCCGTCTTGCGGAAGAACCCGTGCTGCGACTGGAACCCGGACCGCGGCTGGATTGGTTCACCGAGTCCGCACTGTCCACTTTGCTCACTGGTGCCTACACCGTGACGAACGACCTCGACCGCGTCGGCGTCCGCCTGGACGGCCCAGCACTGACCCGCGCCCGCGTCGGCGAACTGGCCCCGGAAGCCGCCGTCTCCGGCGCGCTGCAGGTGCCGCCGTCCGGGGTGCCGATCCTGTTCCTCGCCGACCACCCGGTCACCGGCGGCTACCCCGTCGCTGCCGTGGTGGACGAGGACGATTTGGACCTCGCCGCGCAACTCCGACCAGGGCAACGGGTCCGGTTCACATCCCCGACACCCGCAACGTCAGGTTAAGCCGCCCAGTCAGCCCAAGCTCCGGATCCGCAGTGCCCGGCAACGTTTTCGGCACTCCGTGGAATGCCAACCGCGCCAGGCCGCCGAATACGAACAGGTCGCCCGAGCGCAGTTCGACGTCGGTGTACGGCCGGTTTCGGTGCTCGGTGTTGCCGAAGCGGAACACGCACGTGTCGCCGAGGCTGAGCGAGACCACCGGCTCCGTCGAACGCTCGTCTTTGTCCTGGTGCATGCCCATTTTCGCGGTGTCGTCGTAGTAGTTCACGAGCGCGACGTCGGGCTGGTAATCGTCGGCTGGCCGGTCGTAGGCGTCGGCGAGCGCGCGGCGGCCGAGGTCGGCCAGCCAGTCCGGGAACGGCTCCACCTGCGACCCGTCCTCGCGCAGCCGGTCGTAGCGGTACGGCAGCCACTGCCAGCCGAGACAGACCGTGCGCACCGACATCACCCCGCCGCTCGGCAGCCGGGTCGAACGGTAACCGCGCCAGCCGCGACAGGCCGTGACGAGGTCGCGTTGTTCTTGCTCGGTGAGCCAATCCGGGACGTGCACCGCTCCCGGTGAGATTTCTCTGCGCGGACGCGGCAGCAGCTCCATCACGCCGCCCCGGTGGCCGCAGGAGTCACCCTGACGGGCGCTCCTGCGGCGGGTTCCCCTCGCCACTTGCCGCCAAGCTTCGGACACTTCCACACCGTCACGGCTCCCGCCAGGCCTTCGTCAGCTACAACTCGGACTCGCCACCCAGGGTGTTCGCCAGTCACCATTCGTCACCCGAACTCAACGACAGTCACCCCGGCCCGGGCAGGCACCGGGTCACTCATCGCAGCGAGCGCCGCCGGAACTCCATCCAGCCCGATCCGCGTGCCGATCAACCCGTCCAGATCGATCCCGGACCGCTCCACCACCCCGAGCAGCTCGGGATATTCGTACGCCTGCAGCCCGTGAATCCCGACGATCTCCAGCTCACCGCCGACCACCCGATGCATCGGAATCGGCGGCACTCCCTGACTCGGCGGCATCAACCCGGCCTGCACGTGCCGCCCGCGCTTGCGCAAGCTGCCCACCGAAGCCGCACAGGTGACCGGAGAGCCGAGACAGTCCAGCGACACGTGCGTACCGCCTTCCGTGCGCTCGCGGACGTACGCGGCCAACGCTTCTGGCCCGTCGAACGCACTGGCGTCGACGCTCAGCACGGCGCCAGAACGCTCCGCCAACGCGCGCGCCTGCGGCGAGACGTCAACCGCGACCACCTTCGCGCCCGCAGCGGCCGCCAACAGGACCGCGGAGATGCCTACACCGCCACAGCCGTACACAGACACCCACTGCCCCGCGCGTACACCGCCCTGGCGCAACACTGCGCGGAAAGCCGTCCCGAAGCGGCAACCGAGCGCGGCAGCTTCCGCCGACGACATCGAATCCGGCAACGCGACCAGGTTCGTCTGGGCATGCTCGATCGCGACCAGTTCCGCGAACGAACCCCAGTGGGTCGCGCCGGGCTGGAACTCGTCGTCGCAGATCTGCTGGTCGCCCTTGGCGCATTGCGCGCAGACGCCGCACGCGCACACGAACGGGACCGTCACCCGGTCGCCCTTCGCCCAGCCCTTGACGCCCTTTCCCACCTCAACGATCCGCCCGGCCAGTTCGTGCCCGGCCACGTGCGGCAACCGGACCGCGTCGTCGTGCCCCTGCCAGGTGTGCCAGTCGCTGCGGCACACCCCGGTCGCCTCGACGGCGATGACGACCCCGCCGTCCGGGGTCACCGAATCCGGTACTTCCCGCACTTCCGGAAGCACGCCGAACTCTTCGATCACGACCGCACGCATGAGTCCGATCGTAGAAGCCGCCTCGGCTTCAGCTCACCGGGCTTGCGTGCCCCCGGATGCGCGGCCCCGCCACCGTAGAGGTCCGTGAGGGGAACCCTGAGGGACTCTGATTCCCTCAGGGTTCCCCTCACGGACAGCTGCGGGAGCGGGGGCGCGCAGGGCAGTCCGGGGCGAACGCGGCGGACGACGGCGCGTAGGCGTCGGGATACGCCGGCGCACTCGCCGTCCGCCGCGGCCGGGCGCACTCAGGAGAGCTGCTGGCCCGGCTGATGGAACTGGCCGCGCGGACGCGGCGGGCCGAGCAGCCTGCGCAGCGACCCGTCCGGGACGCCGAGGATCTGCTCGAGATTTCGCAGTGCCCGCAACGATTCCGGGCGTTCCGGGCGGCAGCGTCCGGATTGCCAATGGCTCAAGGTCGCGAGGCTGACCGTGGTTCCCCTTCCCCGCAGCCGATATCTGATGCGTTCGAGGCCGAGCCCGCGGGCCCGGATGGCCGCGCGCAGCGCTTCGGCGAACGGGCCGGTTTCGAGCAATTGCCCGAGATCCCGTCCTGTTGTACTCCCCCGGTCGATCGTCGGTGTTCGCTGACCGGTCATCGCACACGCTCCGAACCACGTCGCTGGGAAACCTCGCAGCGTAGGCCGGATAACGCATGATCGGAAGGGCTGTCACCCTTGTGCGGAGAGTGCCTGGGCAATCGCGGCGAACGGTTCCGCATAGCCGGAATTGACCGTGACACAGGAAATCCCCCACCGCTCTCGCCAGCGGAGAAGCATTTCCCCAGCGGCGTCGGGGTTTTCCGGCAGCACGGTGACAGCTTTCTCCGCGACCAGTTGCGGCACGTCGACACCGGTGTAGCGGGCGAGCTGCGGCGAAGGCTTGTCCCCGATCGCGGACAGGTTCACCGCCAATTCGACATCCCGGTCTCCCGCGAACGAGCGAAAAGTGTCCACAATGGAGTCAGCCTGCTCCTCGGTCGTGCGCGGCCCCCAGGAAAACGTCACGACGTCGGCAGTGCGCGCGGCGAGCGCGAGCATTTTGGGCCCGGAGCCCGCGAGCAATAGCCGAGGACGGTCGGGGCGCTGCGAAAGCACCTCGATGGTGTCCGCCAACCGGGCGACGCGTTCCCCCGGCGAAACGAACTCGCGCCCCAGCGTCGCGGCGTGCTTCCCGGCTCCGGGATGGCCGACGCCGAGCCCCAGCAGGAAGCGGCCGCCCGTCGCCTGATGCAGTGAATCGGCCTGCCACGCGAGGTTCCGCGCGGCACGGAACGGATCGGCGAGCACGAAGGTGCCGAGGGTGAGCTTGCTGGTGACCGCGGCGGCGGCCGGAACGAGCGTCAACGGATCGAGCCCGCCGACCGGGTCGGTCGCGAACATCGTGTCGAATCCGAGGTCTTCGATTCGCCGAGCCTGCGCGGTCCAGCCCGCCAGATCCGGCGCGTACCCGACGACGATCCCGAAGCGGAACGGCTTGGTAGTGGTCATGCCGCTTATCGTCGGCTTGGGGTCTTCGCGGCACATCCGTCCGGCGGCGACATTCGCGCGTACGCCCCGGAGCGCATCCCTCGTGCGTGGCTACGCCGGTTCTAACCGGCATCAGCACTCACGAGCGGTCAGCGCAAGGTCACCGACAACGCCTGCGCGATCTCCTTGCCGATGGCGTGCGTGGCGGCGTCCGGCGGCTGCCCGACCTTCACCACCATCGGCCCGCCGAACGGCTGCCGCTCGACCACCTCGATGCGCTCGCCGAGGCCGATCGCGTGCTCGGTGAGGTAGCGCAGCAGGTCCGGATCGGTGTCCCACACGCGCACGATCTCGCCGACCGCGCCGGGAGGCAGGTCGTCGAGGATGCGCATCGGAAGCTCCTCGACGCTGCCGTCCGGAGCCGGGATCGGATCGCCGTGCGGATCGCGAACGGGGTTGCCGAGCTTGGCCGCGATGCGCTCGACAAGCCGATCGGAGACGGCGTGTTCGAGGGCGTCGGCCTCGGCGTGGACTTCGTCCCAGGTGTAGCCGAGTTCGGAGACGAGGTATGTCTCGATCAGCCGGTGCCTGCGCAGCACCGACCGGGCGAGCTGACGCCCCTCGGTGGTCAGCTCGATGCCGCGGTAGGGCACGTGCGCGACCAGGCCGAGCTGCGAAAGCTTCGTGACCATGCCCGACGCCGACGACGGGCTCACCTCAAGCCGCCCGGCCAGCGACGCGTTGGTGACCGCCTCGCCCCGTTCGACCAGCCCGTAGATCACCCGCACGTAGTCCTCGACCGACGACGACCTCCGGACGGAACCATCTCCCATGCCGCATACGATACGGGGCCCGGCCTGCCGCGGTCGGCCGGTCAGGGCCGTCCACGGGTGTCCGGCACGGTCGCCCGGCCGGAAGCGCCGGGCTGGCCCCGCCGTTGCGGAGTCACGGCCGCCAGCGGTAACGGACCCAGCCCGGCACCGGCTCCGCGCCGAGCTGCGCGTAGAACGACTCCGCCTTGGCGTTGCCCGCCTGCATGTCCCACTCGACGCGCCCCGTCGTCCGGGCGCGCAGTGCGTCGAGCAGCTCTCCGCCGAGCCCGTGCCTGCGGTGCTCCGGGCGGATGAACAGGTCGTCGAGCCAGATCCCGGGGCGGCCCTCCCAGGTGGAGAAATTCCAGCTGCAGAACGCGAACCCGGCGACGACGTCCGGCCGTCCCGGCGGCGTGCAGATCAGCACCCACGCCTTCGGTTCCGGACCGAACAGGTGGCCGCTCATCTCGGCGCGGTCGAGTTTGAGGTCGTGCTTGTCCTCGTAGACCGCGTGTTCCTCGATGAGGCTGCAGATCTCCTCGACGTCCTCGAAGACGGCGTCGCGAACGGGCATCGGGCACCCCTTTTTTGTCGGTGGTGGCGGTTACGGTGCGGGTATCAGAGCAGGGCAGGGGAAGTCCGGCGCGGCGGAGCCGGTGTGGAGCTGCGTTAAGCGGAAGGAGTTGGTGACGGTCGGTCGGTGAATCGACAACTGAATAAGCGGACGAGTCGGCAAGCGGGCCGACCGGCGCGGCTGGTGAGCCTTCGGGAGGCGCGGCGCGTGCAAGCACGTCGGTGCGCCATGGCGAGCGTGCAGGCCAATCGGCGAACGGCGAGGAGCGCGGAAGCCACCCGCCGCACGATGGCGAGGGTGCAAGCCGACCGCCGGACAGCTAGGAGCACCCGTTCCAATCAGCGAGCGGTCGCGAGCGTGCAAGCAAGCCGCTGAGCGGTGGAGAGCGCGCAAGGCAACTGCCGGGCGGGTGGGAGCAACCCAGCGAATCCTCGAGCAGCGAGCCACACTCGAGCGAATCCTCGAGCAGCGAGCCACACTCGAGCGAATCGGCGAGCAGCGAGCGATACTCGAGCGAATCGGCGAACGGCGGAGAGCGGGCAAGCCCCTCGCCAAGCGCGCGGGAGCGTCGAAGCGAACCGCCGAACGGATGCGAGCGGGCAAGCCCGCAGACGAGCAGCGAGTGGCGCTCAAGCCAACCGGCGAGCGACGGCAAGCGCTCAAGCCAACCGGAGCACGGTCGCGAGCACGCGAGCCAGCCGGAGCGCGCAAGCCAACCGGACCACGGTCGCGAGCACGCGAGCCAGCCGGAGCGCGCAAGCCACCCGGCGAGCAACCCACCCAGCGAGCCAAGCGGAACGACGGCATCCCCATCACGAGGCCTCGTAAAGCAACTCGCCGCCCACCGCCGTGCCGAGCACCCGGGCGTTCTCCACAGTGGACAGTGGGTCCGCGGACAGCACCACAAAATCCGCGAGCTTCCCGGGCTCCAGTGTGCCGAGGTAGCTCTCGGCGAAGGTGGCGTAGGCCGAACCGTAGGTGTAGGCGCGCAGGGCCTCCGCCGGGGTCAGCGCCTCCTCGACCGAGAACGGTTCGCCGGTGGACGTCCGGCGGTGGACCATGTCGGCGAGGCCCAGCAGCGGGGCGCCATCGACGACGGGACGGTCCGAGCTGGCGGGCAGCACGCATCCGGCGTCCAGGACGCTGCGCAGCCGATAGCACCACGGCACCCGCGATTCGCCGAGGGCTGCGCGCATGCCGTCGCCCAGTTCGTTCACGAACCGGCCCTGCGGGGAGGCGATCAGGCCCAGCGAGGCCAGGCGGGTCAGCTCCGCGGGCGGGAGTACGGCGCAGTGCTCGATGCGGTGCCGGTGGTCGGCGCGCGGGGTGGCGGCGAGGGCGGCTTCGTAGGCGTCGAGGACCACCGTGACGGCTCGGTCGCCGATGGCGTGGGTCGCGATTTGCCAGCCGGCGTCGTGGGCCTGGCGGATGGTGCGCGTCAGCTCGTCCTCGGGCACCTGGAAGTAGCCGCGGTTGTCCGGTTCGCCGTCGAACGGTTCGTGCATCGCGCAGGTGCGGCCGATCAGCGAGCCGTCGGCGAAGAGTTTCATCGGGCCGACCCGCAGCCACTCGTCGCCGAGGCCGGTGCGCAGGCCCAGGTCCAGGCCGAAGCCGGCACCGTCGGGCAGGTCGTGCAGGACGCTCGCGGCGACCATCACCGTGCTCCGCACTCGCAGGACGCCGCGTTCGCGCGCGAGCTGGTACGCGGCCAGCTCGGCCGGTGTCTCGCCGACCAGGCCGCCGCCGATTCCGGCTTCCTGGACGCTCGTGATGCCCTCGGACAGGTACTGCTGGCTCGCCCGGTCGAGCCCGCGGACCACCGATTCGAGCGGCGTCGGGTACGTCAGCGGACGCAGCAGCAACTGCGCCTGCTCGCGCAGCAGACCAGTCGGCAAGCCGTCGGCCGAGCGGACCACGTCGCCGCCGACGGGGACGTTCGCGAGGTCCAGCAGGTCCAGTACCACGGAGTTCACCAGCGTCATGTGGCCGGACGTGTGCTTGAGCCGCACCAGCTTGCCGGGTGCGGCGCGGTCGAGGCCGTGCCGGTCGGGGTGTTGGCCGCCGGCGAGTTTGTTCTGGTCGTAGCCGCTGCCGACGACCCAGCTCCCGGCGGGCAGTTCGGCCGCGCGCCGGGCCACCGCGGCGTACACCTCGTCGACGCTGCGGCAGTCGCTGAGCGGCACGTCGTCCAGACCCATGCCGAACCAGGCCATGTGGTTGTGCGCGTCGTGGAACCCGGGCGCGACGAAGCCTCCGCCGAGATCCACCCGCCGACGGGCGGACAGTTCGCGCGCGTCGTCGCCCAGCGCCACGATCCGGCCGTGCAGCACCGCCAGCGCGGTGTCGCCGGTGACCAGCCTGGCGTTCTCGTACACCGCGTCAACCTGCATGCCTTCGACACTATCGATCGATCGATCGAACGTCTAGGCTCCCCTCCATGAGCACCGTTGACCTGGCCGTCGAGGGCGGCATCGCGCAGATCCGGCTGAACCGGCCCGAGCGGCTCAACGCCGTCGCACCCGTGCTGGTGGACGACTTCCTGACCGCGCTGGAGGAAGTCGCGCACAGTGATGCCCGCGTCGTGCTGCTGTCGGGCAACGGCCGCGCCTTCTGCGCCGGGCACGACCTGAAGGAACCCACCCCCGAGGGTGATTCCCGGGCGAGGCTGGAGCGGCTCCAGGACGTCACGCGCCGGCTGCGTGCGCTGCGTCAGCCGGTGATCGCCGCCGTGCACGGGTACGCGATCGGCGCGGGCGCGGAGTTCGCGCTGGGCTGCGACCTGATCCTGGCCGCCGAGGACGCGGTGTTCGCGTTCCCCGAGGTCTCGCTGGGACTGAGCGTCACCGGTGCCGCGTCGAGGCTGCTCCCGCTGCTGGTCGGGCCGGTCAAGGCGAAGGAACTCCTGCTGCTCGGCGACCGGTTCGACGGCCGTCGCGCGCACGACATCGGCCTCGTCAACGCCGCCGTACCGGCCGACGAGCTGATGCCCCTCGCGCTCGGCTGGGCGGAGAAGATCGCGCATCACCCGCCGGAGGCCGCCGCGATGGCGAAGCGGGCGCTGGACGCCGGGATCGACCATGCCTTCGATTCGGCGCTGGAACTCGAGGTCACCCATGCCTTGATCACCGAGCACTCGGCCGCCGTCCGCGAGTCGACCGAAGCGTTCCGGAGCCGGGCGTGACGCCGTTGCAGAACGTCGACACCCTGGTCGCGCTGGTCACGCGCGCCGCGCAGCTCTGGCCCGAGCGCACCGCGTGGATCTTCGACAGCACCGGCACCCGGTTCACCTTCGCCGAGGTCGACGACCGCAGCGGACGCCTGGCTAAAGCACTCCAAGACCAAGGCGTCCAGGCGGGCGATCGCGTCGCCGTGATGCTCCGCAATGAGCCGGAATTCCCGCTCATGTGGCTCGCACTCGCCAAACTCGGCGCAGTTCTGGTCCCGGTGAACATCAACTACCGCGAATTCGACGGCGCGCACGTCCTGCGCCACTCCGGCGCGCGACTCGCGCTAGCCGCTGAAGAGTTCGTGGAACTGCTGGAGAAAATCGCCCCGGAAACGGCCGTGGAACGCGTCCTCACTCCGGATGCGCTGCAGTCGGAAACGCGCTGCGAACCGGAATCGGTCGTGGCCGAACAGCCGGTGAACATCCAGTACACGTCCGGCACCACCGGCGCGCCGAAGGGCTGTGTGCTGCCGCACCGGTACTGGACCACGCTCGCAATCGGCCTCGCCACCGGCTTCCCGGCCGTCGGCGAAGACGACGTTCTGCTTACCGCACAGCCATTCCACTACATTGATCCACAGTGGAACGTCGCGCTCGCGCTGGCCGCCGGAGCGACGCTCGTCGTGCTGGACCGCTTCCACCCCTCCACGTTCTGGGAGAAGGTCCGCGAACACGAGGTCACCTGGTTCTACTGCCTCGGCCTGATGCCGACGCTGCTGCTGCGCCAGCCGCCGCACCCGGACGACCGGAACCACCGCGTCCGCGCGATCAGCGCGTCGGCGATCCCGCCGGACCTGCACGCGCAGCTGGAGCAGCGCTGGGGTGTGCCGTGGTACGAGGCGTTCGGGATGACCGAGACCGGCGGCGACATCCGGGTCTCCGAGGCTGATCACGACGCCGCGGTGGGCACCGGCTGCATCGGGCGGCCGACCCGCGACCGCGAGGTGATGATCGCCGATGAGAACGGGAAACCGTTGCCACGCGGGGAAACCGGCGAGCTGCTGATCCGCGGCATCGGGCTGATGCACGGCTACCACGAGGATCCCGAAGCGACCGCGCGCGCCTTCGCGGGCGGCTGGTTCCACACCGGCGACCTGGCGCGGATGGACGCCGAGGGCCGCGTCTACTACCTCGGCCGCACCAAGGACATGATCCGCCGCAGCGGCGAGAACATCTCCGCCGACGAGGTCGAGCGCGCGCTGCTGCAACATCCGAAGGTGCAGCTCGCGGCCGTGCTCGCGGTGCCGGACGAGCTGCGCGGCGAGGAAGTGAAGGCGTACGTCGTGTGCGGTGAGAACCGGCCGGCACCTGAGGAGCTGGCCGAGTTCTGCGCGCAACAGCTGGCGTACTTCAAGGTGCCGAGGTTCTGGACGTTCGCGGACGACCTGCCGCGCACGCCGTCGGAACGCGTCGCGAAGGGCGAGCTGCGCAAGGCCGCCGACCTCCGCGCCGGCTCCTGGGACCGCAGCACCGGGGAGTGGCAGTGAGCAGCGGTGAGCGAGTGCGGGCGGCGGCCGTAAAACTGTTCGCCACCAAGGGTTTCCACGGCACAGGCATTCGGGATCTGGCCCAGGAGGCCGAACTTTCTTCGGCAACGCTCTATCACTACATGGGCACCAAGGAAGATCTTCTCGTCGAGATCATGACGACTTCGCTGCGCCGCCTGATCGACGCGGTCGCGAAGGCCACCGCGGGCAGCGACGACCCGGTGGTCCGGATGCGCACCCTGGTCGCGCTGCACGTCCTCGCGCACGCCGCGCAGCCCGGCGAAACCCGGGTGGTGGACAACGAAGTCGACGCGCTTTCGGCTCCGGCGCGTACCCGGGTCGTCGCGCTGCGGGACGAATACGAGCAGTACTGGGCGAACGCGATCGAAGACGGCGCCGCGGCAAACGTGTTCCACACCGCACAACCGGCCGTGACCCGGCTCGCATTGCTGGAAATGTGCAGCGGCGTGGCCCGGTGGTATTCGCCGAAAGGCCCGCTCAAGCTCGAAGACCTGGCCACGCACTACGCGGAACTGGCATTGCGGGTGCTCGGGCATCCGGTCGCGGTGCGTGCGCACGACCTCCGGCAATGCCTCGAGGTGGTCGCCCAGGTGTGGGACTTGCCTGCCCAAGAGGGCTTTTAGCGCCATACGCCTTGCTCAGACGGCGAACGTGGGGGACGCTCGAAGGGTGACTGAGCAAACGATCCAACTCGAACTGGACGACTCGGGACTCTCGCCTGGCCTGCCCGCACCCTCAAACCCGCGCGATCAGGTCCAGGACGTGCCGTATCGACCAGTCGAGTTTCGTGACGACGACCTGCCCAGCGCGCTCGAGCGCTGCGCAGTATGGCTGCGCCAAGCGCAGGAGTGGCTGGGAGAACCGCTCGACGTCCTCGCGATCCACCTAGACTACGACGAGCGACAGGGTTCGCCCTACTACGACGTGAAATTGCTGTGCAACGAGGAGGACCTAGCCGGGGTCCCGATCGCGATGCGCGACAAGAACAAGTCTTAGCACTCGTCATCTCCGCCGCGAAGGCCCTCTCGGACTCCGAGGGGGCCTTCGCCGCGTTCGGGATAGGGGCATGACAAACCTCGGCGCACCCGGGCAAGATCGGAGGCGGACGAGGGAGGGTATTGCCGGTGACCGAAATCGTGGTGCGCTGGTCCGAACCGCTGCCCGCGGAGGACCGGTATCTGAAGCTGCTGGACGACCTGGAGCGCGGCCGCTACGACGCGTACCGGCTCGAAATTGACCAGCGTCGCTTCCTGACCGGCCGGGTGCTCGCGAAGACGCTCGTCGCGGAACGCCTCGGCGGCGCGGCGGAGTCCGTGCGCTTCGACGCGACCTGCGACGACTGCGGCAAACCGCACGGCCGTCCGCGCGTACCGGGTTCGGACCTCGTGTTGTCGATCTCGCATTCGGGCAATCTGATCGGCCTCGCGGTCACTGACGGGGTGCCAGTCGGCCTCGACGTCGAGACCGCCAGCCGCAAGGCGGACGCCTCGCTCGTGGAGTACGCGCTGAGCCCGGCCGAGCGGGAAGCCGTCGCGGGTCTGTCGGACGAGGAGCGCTCGGCGGCGTTCTTCATCTACTGGACGCGCAAGGAAGCGGTGATGAAGGCCACCGGCAAGGGGCTGAAGATCCCGCTGCAGAGCATCACGTTCTCCCGCTACGACGCTCCCGCCGAGCTGGTGGCGTCCGGCGACGAGGCGCTCGACCCGGCGCGGACCCGGCTCGCGGACCTCAAGGCGGCCGACGGGCATCGGGCGGCGGTGGCGGCGTTGACCGCGGGCAGGCTGAGCGTTACCGAGGAGCGCTGGCTGCCGTAAGGGTCGTGAGTGGCAATCCCGGTTAGAACCGGCGTAAACACTCACGACGCGCTGTCGTCCAGCCCCATCGCGCCGAGCAGCGTGCGGAACTTCGCGATCGTTTCCCGGTACTCGGTGTCCGGATCCGACGCGGGCACGATGCCGCCGCCCGCGTAGAGCCGCATCGACTTCTCGGCCACCTCGGCGCACCGGATCGCGACGGCCCACTCGCCGTCGCCCGCCGCGTCGACCCAGCCGACCGCGCCCGCGTAGTAGCCGCGGTCGAACGGCTCCAGCTCCTGCACCAGGTCGCGCGCGGCGACGGTCGGGGTGCCGCAGACGGCGGGCGTCGGGTGCATCGCGGCGGCGAGGTCGAGAGCCGTCACCGAGCGGTCCGCCAGCTCGCCGGTGATGGACGTCCGGAGATGCCAGATCGCGGGCGTGGAGACCAGCTCGGGGCCAGCGGGGACGTCGAGCTTGCGGCAGAACGGCCGCAGCGACTCGACGACGTAGTCGATCACCAGGTCGTGCTCCTCGCGGTCCTTCGCGGACGCGAGGAGGGCTTCGCCGTTGGCCCGGTCGGTCTCCGGGTCGGCCGAACGCGGCATCGACCCGGCGTGCGGCGTTGTGAACACGGAGTCGCCAGTCCGGGAAAGCAGCAGCTCAGGGGTGGCCCCGACGAGAGTGCGGCCGCCAGGCAGTTCGGCGGCGTAGGTGAAATGGCGCGGGTTGCCGCGCGCGAGGTTGCGCACGATCCCCTCGACCGGGATCGGCGCGTCGAATTCCAGCTCCAGTGCGCGGGCCAGCACGGCTTTGCGCAGGTCACGGTCTCGCAGGGCGGCGACGGCCGCCCGCACGTTCTCGCGGTGGCCGTCGGCGGACGGGAGCCGCCGGGTGGCCATGGGAGCAGGCAGGTCGGCAGCAGGCGGAGCGGCCGGGGTCTCGGCGTCGGACTGGGCGCGGTGCACCGTCCGGGGCAGCACGAGGTGCCCCGGCAAGGAAGCACCGGGTCCGGTGTCGAACGGCAGCACACCAACGGCGAGCGGCACGCCGGAACGGTCCAGCTCAGCGGCTGCCGAGCGGGCCAGGCGGCGAGGGTCGGCGTCGGTGACGGTCTCGAGCGCGCCCCGGGCGAGCAGGGCTCGCCGGGCGGTCGCGAACAAGAAGTCGCCGCGCTGGTAGCGGACGGTGGTCTGCGCCGGGGTCGCCGGCGCGGTACTGGTCGTCACTCCACCAGCGTCTCAGGATCCGGGAGCGCCGCGGGGAAAGTGTCGCCGGTGCAACACCTTCGCGCACACCTTCCCCGCGGCCGCCGGATCAGCGTTACTTGAGCGCGTCGATCAGCGCTTCGCGCTGCCGTTCGCCCAGGCCAGCGGCCCGGCGGTCGGGGTCGATCCCCGCCTGCTCGAGCAGCGCGGCGACCTTGACCGCGCCCAGACCGGGCACCGCCTTGAGAAGCTGCGTGACCTTCGTCTTGCCGACGGTCTTGTTCTCCTTGGCCCGCTTGAGCACCGACTCGATGCTCTCCTTGCCGGACTTGATCGAAGCGAGCAGCTCCGAACGCGCCTTACGAGCCTCTGCCGCCTTGGCGAGGGCCTCGGCGCGCTGCTCCGGAGTCAACGTGGGCAGAGCCAACGTAATGTCCTTTCCTCTCAGGTCTCCGCTTTCGCGGCCGACGGTCTCAGCCGATGCTTGCAGCTGCAAGCGCTGGCCAGCCGTCACTTACCACGGCCCCAGTAAACGCCACGTGCCCGCAGTACGCGCAACCGACACGCACTTATCACCCGTCGACGGGCACGGCGGACCTGCGCGAGGGGACCCCTCGCGACCTGTGAAAACGGCCTCGAAGGGCTCATTTCCACCCCATTACCTCACCCGAACGGGAGTGTATTTCGCCGCAGTTAACACAACGCATTTTCTTGTCCCGCAACAGAAAGCGCGACAGAAGTCGATCATGAACGGCCGGGACCGCCACCCGATGGCGGGAGAGGCCCGACAAGCCGTTACCGAACTTGTTCGTGCCCGATCCGGCGGATGCGCATTAGAGTCGGGCGCACCCCCAGTTCACCGGCGAACCAGCACCACGGGAGTCACCCATGTTGAGCACGATGCAGGACGGACAGCTGTCGCTCGCGAAGCTGCTGCGCCACGGCACGAAGGTGCACGCGAAGAGCGAAGTCGTCACCTGGACCGGTTCAGAAGCCCGCCGGGAAACGTACGCGGAGCTCGGCAAGCACGCCGCCCGGCTGGCGAACGCGCTGCGCGGTCTCGGCGTCACCGGCGACCAGCGGGTCGGCACGTTCATGTGGAACAACGCCGAGCACCTGGCCGCCTACCTGGCAGTGCCCGCCATGGGCGCGGTGCTGCACACGCTGAACATCCGGCTGTTCCCCGAACAGCTGGTTTTCGTGGCGAACCACGCCGAGGACCACGTCGTCATCGTCGACGGCACGCTCGTCCCGCTGCTGGCGAGCAACCTGCCGGGGATGAAGACGGTCAAGCACGTGATCGTGGCCAACGGCGACGCGTCCGCGCTGAGCGCGCCCGAGGGCGTCACCGTGCACTCCTACGACGAGCTGCTGGCCGGGCAGTCCGACGAGTTCGACTGGCCGGAGATTGACGAGCGGGCCGCCGCCGCGATGTGTTACACGTCCGGCACCACCGGTGACCCAAAGGGCGTCGTCTACTCGCACCGGTCGATCTGGCTGCACTCGATGCAGGTCTGCATGACCGACAGCATGCGGCTCGCCCAGGAAGACCTGGCGTTGGCGATCGTGCCGATGTTCCACGCGATGTCGTGGGGCCTGCCGTACGCGGCGATGATGGTCGGCGCCTCGCTGCTGATGCCGGACCGGTTCCTCCAGCCGGCTCCGATCGCGGCGCTGCTGGCCGCGGAGAAGCCGACGTTCGCGGCCGCGGTGCCGACGATCTGGCAGGGCCTGCTCGCGCACCTGGACGCGAACCCGCAGGACATCAGCCACGTGCGCGAGGTCGTCGTCGGCGGGTCGGCCGCGCCGCCGTCGCTGATGCACGCCTTCGAGGAGCGCTACGACGTGCCGATCCTGCACGCGTGGGGCATGACCGAGACGTCGCCGCTGGGCAGCGTCGCGCGTCCGCCCGCCAGCGCGACCGACGAGGAGCGCTGGGCCTACCGATACACCCAGGGCCGGTTCCCGGCGTCCGTGGCGGCCCGGCTGATCGGCGACGACGGCGAGGAACTGCCGTGGGACAACGACGCGGTCGGCGAGCTGGAGGTCTCCGGTCCGTGGATCGCGGGCGCCTACCACGGCGGGTCGGATATCGACCCGGAGAAGTTCCACGGCGGCTGGCTGCGCACCGGCGACGTCGGCAAGATCAGCCCGGACGGCTTCCTGACGCTGACCGACCGCGCCAAGGACGTGATCAAGTCCGGCGGCGAGTGGATCTCGTCGGTGGACCTGGAGAACGCGGTGATGGGCCATCCGGCGGTCGCCGAGGCGGCGGTGGTCGGCATCCCGGACGAGAAGTGGGACGAACGCCCGCTGGTCGCCGTCGTGGTGAAGGAAGGCCAGCAGGCCACCGCCGAGGAACTGCGCGAGTACCTGTCGGACAAGGTCGCGAAGTGGCAGCTGCCGGAGAACTGGACGTTCGTGGAGGAGGTGCCCAAGACGAGTGTCGGCAAGTTCGACAAGAAGCGGCTGCGCGCGTCCTACTCCGAGGGAAAGCTCGACATCTCACATCTCTGAGCGGTAAATCTCCGGCGAGTTGTCGGCCTGGGAAGGACTTCGTGCGGGAATCTGTTGCACGCAAGGAGTCCTTCCCAGCACGTCGGAGGAGAACTGGGGATGCAGCAGCGAAGCAGGAGGGCGTTCCTGTCGTTGGCGGGAACGGCGGCGGTGGGCGCGGTCGCGGCCGCGTGCGGGTCGGACACCGGACGTCCGGGGGATCCGCCGCCGTCCACGGCGATGTCGGCGGGAGCCTCGACGCCGTCGCAGGCCCCGAAGGTCACGCTGCAGCAGTGGTACCACGCCTACGGCGAGGACGGCGTGCAGGAAGCCGTCAAGAACTACGCGGCCGGCTACTCGGGCGCGAAGGTCAACGTCGTGTGGAACCCGGGCGACTACGACTCGAAGATCGTCACCGCGCTGCAGAACAGCCCGGTGCCGGACGTCTTCGAGGCCCAGGTGAAGATCGACTGGGTCCGGCAGAACCAGGTGGTGTCGCTCGACGACATCATCGGGCCGGTCAAGAACGACTTCAGCCCCGCCGTGCTCGCCGCGCAGACCGTGGAAGGCAAGGTCTACGGGATTCCGCAGGCCACCGACACGCAGGTGCTGTTCTACCGCAAGAGCATGCTGCAGGCCGCCGGCGTGCAGCCGCCGCAGACCGTGGACGAGCTGATCGACGCCGCGGGCAAGCTGTCGAAGGACGGCGTGAAGGGCCTGTTCGCGGGCAATGACGGCGGTGTCGGCACGCTCACCGGGCCGCTGCTGTGGTCGGCCGGGCTGGACTACCTGAAGAACAACAACCGCGAGGTCGGCTTCGACGATCCGCGCGCGGCCGCCGCGTTCAGCAAGCTGCACACGCTGAACACCAACGGTTCCCTGCTGCTCGGCGCTCCCGCCGACTGGTCGGATCCGGGCGCGTTCGTCGACGGGCTCTGCGCGATGCAGTGGACCGGGCTGTGGAACGTCCCGAAGGTCCGCGACGCGCTCAACGACGACTTCGGCGTGCTGCCGTTCCCGAAGCTGGACGACAGCGGCAAGCCGTCGGTTCCGGTCGGCGCGTACGGCGCGATGGTCAACGCGAAGAGCGCGCACGTCAACGAGGCCAAGGCGTTCGTGAAGTGGCTGTGGATCGACCAGACCGACAGCCAGCTGGAGTTCGCCACCCGCTACGGCTTCCACGTTCCCGCCCGGCAGAGCCTGATCGACAAGGCCCAGACGCTGCAAACCGGTCCGGCCGCCGACGTGGTGAAGTTCGTCAAGGAGAACAGCCACCTCATCGGCGGTCCAGTGTGGACACAGACCGCGAACACCGCGCTGTCGGACGCGGTCGCGAAGATCGCCAAGGAGGGCGCGGACCCGGTGGCACAGACGAAGGCCGCGGTCACCGTCGCGCAGTCCGAGCTGAAACGCCTGTTCGGATGAAGCTGTCCCGGAAAACCCGGGACACGCTGGCGTTCTGGGGGTTCGTGGGCCCGTTCCTGGCCGGCCTGGCGATCTTCGCCTACGTGCCGATCGGGTGGAGCCTGTACCTGTCGTTCTTCGACGCGCGCAACACGGTCACCCCCAGCGTCTTCGTCGGCCTGGACAACTACGCGCACATGCTCTCCGACGGCCCGTTCGTCTCGAGCCTGGGCACGTTCAGCGTGTTCGCCGTGTTCATCGTGCCGCTGACCTTCGTGCTGTCGCTCGCGTTGGCGGTCGGCGTGAACCAGCTGCGGTTCGCGAAAGCGTTCTTCCGTTCGGTGTTCTTCCTGCCGTTCGCGTGTTCGTACGTGGTGGCGTCGCTGATCTGGAAGACGTCGCTGTTCTCCGGCGTCCGCTACGGCCTCGCCAACGCCGTGCTCGGCGTCTTCGGCATCGACCCGGTGGCGTGGACCGGCACCGTGCACCCGCCGCTGTACTGGATCGTGCTGGTGACCGCCCGGCTGTGGCTGCAGCTCGGCTTCTACATGATCCTCTTCCTCGCCGCGCTGCAACGGATTCCGCAGCATCTGTACGAGGCGGCGTGGCTCGACGGCGCGAAGCCGGGCTGGCAGGTTTTCCGGCACATCACGCTGCCGCAGCTGCGCGCGACGTCGGTGGCCGTGCTGTTGCTGAACCTGGTCAACGCCTACCAAGCGTTCGACGAGTTCTACAACATCATGGGCGATTCCCGGGGCTATCCGCCCTTCGCGCGGCCGCCGCTGGTGTACCTCTACTACACCTCGCTCGGCTCCGGCGGCCAGGATCTGGGCCGCGGCAGCGCGGGCGCGATCATCCTGGCCTTGCTGATCGCCGTGGTGACTCTCCTGCAAGGCAGGCTTTTCCGGTTCGATCGGAGCGCGACATGATCCGCGCGGTGTTTCGCTGGACGGCGCTCGGGGTGTCCGCGATCCTGTTCCTGCTGCCGTTCTACCTGTTGCTGCGCAACGGTCTCGCGTCGCGGGCGGAGATCACCGCGCCAGGCTGGACGCTGTGGCCGAAGCAGATCCACTGGGAGAATTTCACGAAGCTGTTCGACCAGCAGGACGTGCCGTTCGCGCGCAGCATCGTGAACTCGGTCGTCGTCGCGGTCCTGCAAACCGTCGGCCTGCTGGTGGTGTGTTCGCTCGCCGGCTACGGGCTGGCGCGGGTGCCGTACCGCTACTCGAAGCCGGTGTTCTACGCGGTGCTGGCGACGCTGATGATCCCGACGTCGGTGACGTTCGTGCCGAGTTTCGTCGTCGTGTCGACGCTGGGCTGGCTCTCGGACTTCCGCGGACTGGTGATCCCGGGGCTGTTCAGCGCGTTCAGCGTTTTCCTGTTCCGGCAGTATTTCCTGGACTTCCCGAAGGAGCTGGAAGACGCCGGCCGCGTCGACGGCCTGTCCCGCTGGGGCGTCTTCCGCAAGATCGTGGTGCCCAACTCGCGCGGGTTCTTCGCCGCGATCGCGGTGATCACCGTGATCGGCAGCTGGAACGCGTTCCTGTGGCCGCTGATCATCGCGCAGTCGCCGGACTCGTGGACGGTGCAGGTCGCGCTGTCCGGGCTGCTGACCGCGCAGAACCCGCAGCTCAACCTGCTGTTCCTGGCCGCGGTGCTGTCGATCGTGCCGATCGTGGCACTCTTCGCCTTTCTCCAGCGATATCTGGTACGCGGGGTCACCGAATCCGGGTTGAAAGGCTGAAAACCGTCACATCGACCGGCAACCGCGCGTAACGTTTCGCCGTTGACCGCCGACGACTCACCGTCGCCACAGTCGTAGCAGGAGTGCACCCATGACGGACCCTTACCAGCAGCAGCCCTACCCCGGCCAAGACCCGGCCGGTCATCCTTCCGGGCCAGTGCCCGCGCCGGGGTATCCGTCCGGGCCCGTCCCGACGCCTGGGTACGGCCAGGCTCCGGTGCCTTACGGGGCGCCGATGTACGGAGCGCCGTATGGCGCTCCGTATCCCGGGGGTGTGCCGCTGAAGACCAGCGGGCTCGCGGTGGCCGGGATGGTCGTCGGGATTGTTGCGTTGATCTTCTTTTGGGTTCCGTTCTTCGACGTGGTCGCGGCTATCACGGCGATCGGGTTGTCCTGGGCTGGGATGGTGCAGGCCGGGAAGCCTGGGTGGACTGGGCAGGGGATGGGGATCGCCGGGCTGGTGTGCGGGATTCTGGCCGCTATTCCGGCGGTGATTTTCTTGATCTGGTTCTTTGTGTCGTTGTCCGCGGTGGGGGCTAGCTGCGCGTTTTATTGCTGAGGTCTTGGGGGCTCGGCTCGTCGCCTGGCGGCGACATTGCCGTGGTGGTTGCGTGGGGCACCCCGAAGCTGATTGTGATGACGGTCTGGGGTTGCTTGTCAAGGCGGGAAAGATGCCTTGACAAGCAACCCCAGACCGCATTTTTGGCTTCGTATCGGGGTGCGGGGGTGGTGTGGGTGCCTGGTGAGTTGGGTGCATCGGCTGCGGTTGGGTGGGTGCAGTGGGTGCATCGGTTGCGGCTGGGTGGTGGGCGCAGCGGCTTGGGCGAGTGGGTGGCCTGGGGGCGCGGGTGCTTGCTGAGTGGTCCGTGAAGGGCTCCTTGAGGGAATCTAGGTCCGTGAAGGGGCCCCTCACGGACCGCCGCTGGTCGTGAGGGGCCCCTTGAGGGAATCTGCGGACGTGAAGGGGCCCCTCACGGACTTGCGCTGGTCGTGAGGGGAACCCTGAGGGACTCTGAGTCCGTGAGGGTTCCCCTCACGGACGGCTGGCCATCGCGTGATCTCGCCCTCCGTTCGGCGGTAGTGGCTCCCGTTCCTGTGTGACAGAGTCTGCCGCGTTGTCACGGCAAATGTGAGATACCTTCGCGTTCTGCTTTGGTCTCGTTCACCGGTCGGACATGGACATCCGGGAGCGTGCTGGAGCACGGGCGAAGAGGCGGGGAGCGGGAAAATGGCGGAACTGACCAGGCGGGCGTTCACCACCGCGGGAGCGGCCGGAGTGGGGTTGCTGCTCTGCACTCCGACGGCCAACGCATTGGATCGTGCGTTGAGGCGGACCAGTCAGCGGGCGGTCCGGACCGGCGGTACGACGCTTGATCAGGCTGCTTCCGGGGCGTCGACTGGGTACTCGCGGCTGTCTGCCGGGCCTGGTTGGCCGGTTGCCGTGCGGGCGGATCTTGTCGACGGCAAAGCCGGGCGTGATGATCGGCGGACCGCGCTGGGGTCCTTTGTGCAGTTCACTGACCTGCACATCACCGACACTGAATCGCCTGCTCGGTTCGAGTACCTGCATCCGTTCATCGGGTCCGCGCATCGGCCGCAGGAAACGCTGGGCACGGTCGCTACCAGTGCGCTCGTCAGGCGGGTCAACAGTCTCCGGGCGGGGCCGTTCACCGGGCGGCAGTTCGACTTCGTCATGACCACCGGCGACAACACCGACAACCACGAGCTGCTCGAACTCGACTGGTTCCTCACGACGCTCAACGGCGGCGCGATCACGCCCAATTCTGGCGACCCGAACCGCTACGAGGGGGTTCAATCGTCTGGCAACCCGGAGTTCTGGAATCCGGGAACGCGGCTCGCCGACGACTACACCAAGAAGGGCTTTCCGCAGATCCCCGGGCTGCTCGAGGCCGGGATCGCGTCGTTCACCGCGCCCGGGTTGAATCTGCCGTGGTACTGCACGTTCGGCAATCACGATGACAGCGTCGTCGGCACGCTGCCGGAAGGCATTCCGGGCATCGAGGCCTGGTACACCGGCAAATACAAGGTCATCGGCAAGGACGAGAGCAGCGCGCGCAAGCTCGGCACCGCCATCCAACAGGGCAAGAGTGTGCCGCTTGGCGAGTTGTTCGGTGGTGGCACCGTTCGCGAGGTCACGCCGGATCCGCGTCGGCGGCCGTTCAGTACTTCGGAGTTCGTGAAGGCGCATCTGGCCGCGAAGAACACCGGGCCGGGGCCGATCGGGCATGGCTTCACTGACGCCAACTCTGATGGGCGCAACGTTTACTACACGTTCCGGATCGCGCCTGGGGTTACTGGCATCAGCCTCGACACCACTACTCAGGGTGGGTTCGCCGACGGGTCGATCGGGCTCGCGCAGTTCAACTGGGTCGAGTCGACGCTCAAGCGCAACAGCTCGACGTACTACGACTTCTTCGGCCGCAAGGTCGCCCACTCCGTCACCGACGAGCTGTTCGTCCTCTTCAGCCACCACACCAGCGGCACCATGGGCAACCTCCTCCCGGACGCACGCCATCTGCTGGACCCGCGGCTCAACGGCGACACGTTCGTCGCGATGCTGCAGCGCTTCCCGAACGTCGTGGCCTGGGTCAACGGGCACACGCACCTCAACAAGATCACCCCGCACGTCGGCAAAACCCCGGCGCAGAGCTTCTGGGAGATCAACACCGCCAGCCACATCGACTTCCCGCAGCACGCACGGATCATCGAGCTGGCCGACAACCACGACGGCACGCTGTCGGTGTTCACGACGCTCATCGAGGCCGACGCCCCGTACGCCGTGGACTACTCCGCCCGCACCCCCGACGCGCTCGCCTCGATGTACCGCGAGTTCTCCTACAACGACATCCACGCGAACCTCAGCCACGTCGGCGAGGCGGGCGATCGCAACACCGAGCTTCTGCTCGCTAACCCGCTCAGCTGATTACCCGCGAGGTAATCGACGCCATGCGTCCGGCTGCGGTTGACTGCTCGGCATGACCGACGTCGAAGGCACGCAGCTGTTCCACCAGACGATGCCGTTCAGCGAACGGCTCGGCATCGAGGTGCTGGAGCACGGCCCGGACCTGGTCCGCAGCCGGATCGCGTGGGACGAATCGCTGTGCACGCTCGGCGGCGTGCTGCACGGCGGCACCCTGATGGCGTTGGCCGACTCGACCGGTGCCGTCTGCGCGTTCCTCAACCTCCCTGAGGGCGCGCAGGGCACGACGACGCTGGAGTCGAAGACGAACTTCCTGCGCGGCGTCCGTTCGGGGTATGCCACTGCGTCGTCCAGACCACTGCACACCGGGCGCCGCGTCGTGGTCGTCGAGACCGAAATCCGCGACGACGACGGCAAGCTGGCCGCGAAAATCACCCAGACGCAAGCAGTGTTGTAGCGGCGGCTCTTTACTTACCCGCTCCGGAAGGCGAAAATCTTTGGCTACCACTGGGGTCTGGGGACGGAGCCGGAATGCGGGTTCGCGGATTGTGCACGTTACTGTCCATCGTCATGCTCACGGCTGGTGCGACACAGGCCGCTGCCGAACCGCAGCACGCGCGGAACGACGAGGACATCGACTACCACGAATGGTCGTCCGGCTCGTTCTTCGCGGGCCGGCTGGACGGCCTCGGCTTCGGCTACGGCGGCCTGCGGCTCCCGCATCCGGCGGGCAGCGTCTCACCCACCGAACCGG
>NZ_PQIA01000280.1 GCF_003385235.1 Amycolatopsis circi
ACGCCAGCCACACCACCACGCCCACACCCCCAACCAGCACCCGCACACCCCGCCACCAACACCAGAAACCACCACAAAAAACAACCAGTGGATCCAGGTCAGATTCCCGCAAGGAGCCCTTCGCGGACCTTTACCGGCCTTCCTCAGTGAGACCCGCGGCCAGCAGTTCGGCGAGGTGGATGCCTTCCCGGCCGCCGCTGTCGAGTTCGTGCAGCTGGGTCCGGCAGCTGAATCCGTCGGCCAGCACCACCGTCCGCCGGTCTGCCTTGCGCACCCGGGGAAGCAGCACCTGTTCCGCACAGGCCTTGCTCACTTCCAGATGCCCGCGCTCGAACCCGAAGTTCCCCGCGAGACCGCAGCACCCCGAATCGAGCCGTTCGACATCCACCCCCGCCGCCTCCAACAGCGAACGGTCCGCGTCCCAGCCCAGCACGGCGTGTTGATGGCAATGCACCTGAGCCAGCGCGTGTCCCGGAATCTTCGGCGGCCGATACCCGGGGGAGTGCTTGGTCAGCAGCTCGGCGAGCGTCACGGTCTGATCCCGCAGCCGCCGGACGTCCTGGTCGCCAGGGAACAACTCGGCCGCGTCGGAGCGGAACACCGCAGTACAACTCGGTTCCAGACCGAGCACGAGCCCGCCGTCCCGGAGGTGCGGAGCCAGCATGCGCACGGTGCGGATCAGCACTCGCTTCGCGACCCCGAGCTGACCAGTGGAAATCCAGGTCAGACCGCAGCACACGGACGGCTCCGGCAGCGTTACCCGCCACCCCGCGTCCTCCAGCACCCGAACCGCGGCCTCGGCGACGTGCGGATGGAAATAAGACGTGAAGGTGTCTGGCCACAACATGACGGTGCCGCGCGCGCCGGTACCGGTGGGTTGATGCCGGGCGAACCACCGGGGCAGCGTTTTCGGGGCGAAGCGGGGGATTTCCCGGTCCTCGACTCCGGCGACCCGCGTGGCGAACCGGGTTTTGCCCAGCAGGTTCACCAAACGCGCGGTGTGCGTCTTGCCGACCAATCGGGCGACCAGCGGCAGCCAGCCCATCGTGAAGTCGGAGCGCGGCCGTTTCCAGGGGCGGCCCTGGTAGTGGTGGGCCAGGAATTCCGCCTTGTAGGTGGCCATGTCCACGTCGGCCGGACAGTCCGATTTGCAGCCCTTGCAGGAAAGGCACAGATCGAGGGCGTCGCGGACCTCGGTGGAGCGCCAGCCGTCGGAGATCGGGCCGTCGCGGTGTCCGTTGAGCATCTCGAACAGCAGCCGGGCGCGGCCGCGCGTGGAGTGTTCCTCCTCGCCGGTGGCCTGGTACGACGGGCACATCACGTCGCCGCTTTCCGGAGTGGACTGCCGGCAGCGGCCGACGCCGACGCATCGATTGGCGGCTTGGGAGAACGATCCGCCGTCGTTCGGGAAGCGGAAGTAGAGATCCTGCGGCTCGGCGGGGGACCACGAGCCGCCGAGCCGCAGGTTCTGGTCCAGCGAGTACGGCGCGACGACCTTGCCCGGGTTCATCCGGTCGCTCGGGTCGAAAATCGCCTTGAGCTGGCCGAACGCGGTGACCAGGTCGTTGCCGAACATCCGCGGCAGCAGTTCGCCGCGGCTTTGCCCGTCGCCGTGCTCGCCGGAAAACGAGCCGCCGAACTCCGCGACCAGGTCGGCGGCCCGTTCCATGAACCGCCGGTAGGTCGCGACGCCGGACGCGGTGTAGAGGTCGAACGGGATCCGCGTGTGCACGCAGCCCTGTCCGAAGTGGCCGTACAGGCTCGGCCCGGTTTCGTCGGCGTACCCGAATTCCTCGTAGAGCGCGTCGAGCCGCCGCAGGTAGGCGCCGAGTTTTTCCGGCGCTACCGCGGAATCCTCCCAGCCCTCGAAGGTGTCCGACTCGCCGGGGACGTGCGCGGTCGCGCCGAGGCCGGCCTCGCGGACTTGCCAGAGTTCGGCTTCCTTAGCGGGATCGTCGAGGAACGCGACGTCCGCGTCGTCGATGGAGTCGAGCAGCTTCCGCGCCTGCTTGTCGGCCTCCTCAAGTGTCTTCGCGCCGAACTGGACCATCAGGAAGGCTCGGCCGCGCGGCAGCTCTTCGCGCGCCTTTTCGTTGAGGTGCTTCAAACGTTCGTCGTAGAGAAGCCGGTGGTCGACGCCTTCGAGCGCGATCGGTTCGTGCGGCAGGATGTCCGGCACCGCGTCGGCGGCGGTCGCGATGTCCGGGTAGCCGAGCACGACCAGCGCGCGCTCGGGCAGCACCGGCACCAGCTTCAGTTCCGCGCGCAGGACGGTGACCAGCGTCGATTCGCTGCCGACGAGCAGCCCGGCGACGTCGAAGCCGTGTTCGGGCAGCAGCGAGTCGAGGTTGTAGCCGGAGACCCGGCGCGGGATGTCCGGGAAGCGGCGGCGGATCTCGTCGGCGTACTCGTCGCGCCACCGCCGCAGCTGCCGGTAGATCGCGGCGCGGCGGT
>NZ_PQIA01000283.1 GCF_003385235.1 Amycolatopsis circi
GGCGGCGGCCAGGGCGCCGGAGGCGAACGTGCGCCGCGTCCCGGCGGGCAGGGCGGCGGCAACCGGCCGAGCCCGGGCAACATGCCCCCGCGCCCGAACCCCGGCATGATGCCGGGCCGCGCCCGTCCTGCCGGACCGGCAGGCGGCCGAGGCGGTCCCGGCGGTGGCGGCGGCGGTCGTCCCGGTGGCGGCGGCGGCCGTCCGGGCGGCGGCGGTGGCGGCGGCTTCCGCGGCGGCCCCGGTGGCGGCGGCGGTGGCGGCGGTTTCCGTCCCGGTGGCGCCGGCGGCGGCGGTGGCGGCGGTTTCCGTCCGGGCGGCGGCGGCGGTGGCGCCCCGGCCGGCGGCGGCGGTTTCCGCGGCGGCGGCGGTCGTGGTGGCCCGGGTGGCCGCGGCGGCACGGCCGGCGCGTTCGGCCGTCCCGGCGGGCCCTCGCGCAAGGGCCGCAAGTCGAAGCGGCAGAAGCGCCAGGAATACATGGACAACATGCAGGCGCCCAGCGTCGGCGGCGTCCGCCTGCCCAAGGGGCAGGGCGAGACGATCCGGCTGCCGCGCGGCGCTTCGCTGACCGACTTCGCCGAGAAGATCGACGCCAACCCGGCTTCGCTGGTGCAGGTGCTCTTCCACCTCGGCGAGATGGTCACCGCGACGCAGTCCGTGTCGGACGACATCCTCGAGCTGCTCGGCGGCGAGATGAACTACGTCGTCCAGGTCGTCTCCCCCGAGGAGGAGGACCGCGAGCTGCTCGAGACCTTCGACATCACCTACGGCGACGACGCCGGCGGCGAGGAGGACCTGCAGGTCCGGCCGCCGGTCGTGACCATCATGGGTCACGTCGACCACGGTAAGACCCGGCTGCTGGACACGATCCGCAAGACGAAGGTCCGCGAAAGCGAGGCCGGCGGGATCACCCAGCACATCGGTGCTTACCAGATCGAGACCGAGCTCGAGGGCAACCCGCGCCTGATCACCTTCATCGACACCCCGGGCCACGAGGCGTTCACCGCCATGCGTGCCCGAGGCGCGAACTCGACCGACATCGCGGTGATCGTGGTGGCGGCCGACGACGGCGTCATGCCGCAGACGGTGGAGGCGATCAACCACGCGCAGGCCGCGAAGGCCCCGATCGTGGTCGCGATCAACAAGATCGACAAGGAGGGCGCGAACCCGGACAAGATCCGGCAGCAGCTCACCGAGTACAACCTCATCGCCGAGGAATACGGCGGCGACACGATGTTCGTCGAGATCTCCGCACGGGAGAACATCAACATCGACGGGCTTCTCGAGGCGATCCTGCTGACCGCGGACGCGGCTCTGGACCTCCGGGCCAACCCGGACATGGAAGCCCAGGGCGTCGCGATCGAGGCGCACCTCGACCGCGGCCGCGGCCCGGTGGCCACCGTCCTGGTCCAGCGCGGCACGCTGCGCGTGGGCGACTCGGTCGTGGCGGGCGACGCCTACGGCCGCGTCCGCCGGATGGTCGACGAGCACAACGAGGACGTCACCGAGGCGCTGCCCTCGCGTCCGGTCCAGGTCATCGGGTTCACCTCGGTGCCGGGAGCGGGCGACACCTTCCTGGTGGTCGACGAGGACCGCGTCGCCCGGCAGATCGCCGAGCGCCGCTCCGCCCGCACCCGCAACGCGCTCAACGCGTCGCGCCGCAAGCGGGTCAGCCTCGAGGACCTCGACTCCGCCTTGAAGGAGACGAGCAGCCTCAACCTGATCATCAAGGGCGACAACTCGGGTACCGTCGAGGCGCTCGAAGCGGCGCTGCTGCAGCTGGACGTCGGCGAAGACGTCGAGCTGAACGTGGTGCACCGCGGCGTCGGCGGCGTGACCGAATCGGACATCGACCTGGCGACCGCGTCCGACGCGATCGTCCTCGGGTTCAACGTCCGGGCGCAGGGCAAGGCGACCGAGCGGGCCACCCGCGAGGGCGTCGACGTCCGGTACTACACGGTCATCTACCAGGCGATCGAGGAGATCGAGCAGGCTCTGAAGGGCATGCTCAAGCCGGAGTACGAAGAGGTCGAACTGGGCCGCGCCGAGGTCCGGGACGTCTTCAAGTCCTCCAAGATCGGCACGATCGCGGGTTGCCTGGTCATGTCCGGAGAGATCCGGCGCAACGCCAAGGCCCGCCTCCTGCGCGACGGCAACGTCGTGGCGCAGAACCTGCCGATCAACTCGCTGCGCCGGTTCAAGGACGACGTGGTCGAGGTCCGGGAAGGGTACGAGTGCGGTCTCACGCTGGGCTCGTACAGCGACATCAAGGTCGACGACGTGATCGAGACCTACGAACAGCGGGAGAAGCCCCGTAGCTGAGGCTTCCGTTGGGGGAGGGGCGTGCTCGCAGGCTGCGCTCGCCCCTCCCCGCCCTCAGCGTGTTGTGCGGGGGTCGAACCCCCGCACAACACGCTGAGGG
>NZ_PQIA01000291.1 GCF_003385235.1 Amycolatopsis circi
CGGAGCTTCTTTCGCGACGGAGCCGTCTCGTGGACACCTGTGTATGTCACGGTGCCGATCGCGATCGTCGCGGTGCTGGCGCTCCGAGCCGCCCGGCGGACGCTGTCCCGGCACTACGTCGAGCGCTCGATCCGACAGGGCCGGGCCGGGCTGTCGCCGTCGTTTCCGTGCACGCTCGCCGCCTGGGCACTCGGCGGGACCGTGTTCGGCTGGGCGTCCGGTGCCGTGCTGGTGTCGGCCAACGGCGACACTCCCGACGGCCGAGCGGATCTGCGGTGGGCGGTGGATTCCGCCCAGCCCGTTCTGCTGTTGTTCGTCGGTCTCCTGGTGCTCGCCGCCGGCGGGTACTACTCGTGGCGGTTCCGGGAGCGGTACGAACTGGAGCCGCTGCGGCGGGCGGGGATCGCGATCGTGGTCCCGCCCGAGCCGCCCGGGCTGGTGAAGACGATCCGGATGTGGCTGGTCGGCACCGCCGTGGACGCGCTGCTTTTCCTCGGAGCCGCTGTCCCGCGGCTGTTCTCCGGCGACGATCGCCCGACCTCGGACGAATGGCTCGACAGCGGCTTCGCGGTGCTCGCCGGCCCGGGGGTGGTGAGTTTCGCGTTGCTGGTGCTGTGGTTCGCGAACTGGTCGACGCGCCGGTCCGCGCTGCGGGCGCTGCTGCGTCCGGCTTCCCTCACGGCGATCGTCCTCGTGCTCCTCGGCTTAGCCGCCCATCAGGCCGGTCAGGAGGTCCTCAGCGCTGTCCTCGGAGTGTCCGGCTGCCTGCTCGCGTCGGTCACGTGCATGAGCATCATGACGCGAGGCGTCCAGCCGTGGATGGGTTTGTGCTATCTGGCGGGCAACTTCGTCTTCGGCTACATGACGGCGCCGGACGGCAATTACGTTCTGCCGGTCGGCGCCACCGGTTGGATCATCGCCGTACTGGCCGCCGCCTACGCCGTTCGCGAGGCGCGGAACCATTATCGCGAGTGGACCAGCCTGGAGCCGCCGCCGCTGGCGGCCTGAGCGCCGGTCTTCCGGGCCGGAGTCCCCCAGCCCCGGCCCGGAAGACCTTCGCGTTCAGCCGGGCCTGCCCCCTCGACAGGCCCGGCTTCAGCGCACCCTGGTGCGGGATACACGTTCAGGAGGCGGGGCGCCGCGGCGTGGATACTGCGCCGATCGAGTGATCTCCGATGCGTTCCCGCTGTGCTCCAGCCCTCGATTGACCGGTTCGACCAGTGACGACTTCGACCGAAACAGTCGGCACGGGCAAGAACTGCACGTCAGATGCGGGTGGACCTCAGCGAGTTGTGGCGCGGCACGGCACCGAGTTCGCCTGCCCGGCCGGTCAACTGTCCAGCGTCGCCACTTCGGAAACGAGCCGATCGATTTCCTCCTCGGTGTTGTAGTAGTGCACCGACGCGCGCACCAGGTCCGGCAGGCGGCGGGCGGTGAAGTCGTACTGCGCCGACGACGGGCGCGCGACGCTCGTGTTGATCTTCGCCGCGTTCAGGCGGTCCTTGACCTCGTCGGAGGGCAGGCCGTCGACGTTGAAGGTCACGAGACCGCACTTGCGCGCGCCGGTGTCGTGCACGGTGACTCGGTCCAGGTCGGCCAGGCGGGCTCGCAGGGTCGCGGCCAGAGCGGTGACCCGGTCTTCGATCGCGGGCAGGCCCCATTCCAGCGCGTAGTCCACGGCCGCGCCGAGGCCGAGTACGGCGGCGAAATCGCGTTCCCAAATTTCGAATCGCTTCGCGGTCGGGTCGACCACGTATTCGGTGGGCGAGGTCCACTTGGCCGAGTGGAGGTCGAGCATCGCCGGTTCGAGGCGGTCGCGCAGTCGCGGGTGCACGTACAGGAAGCCGGTGCCGCGCGGGCCGCGCAGGTATTTGCGGCCGGTGGAGGTCAGGGCGTCGCAGCCGATTCGTTCGACGTCCAGGTCCAGCTGGCCGGCCGACTGGCAGGCGTCCAGCAGGAACGGGATGCCTGCCTCGCGGGCGACGGCGCCGATTTCCTCGGCGGGGTTCACCAAACCGCCCTGCGTCGGCACGTGGGTCACCGCGATGAGCTTGACGTCGGAGTCGACGCGGCGGCGCAGGTCCTCGACGTCGAGCTGGCCGGTTTCGTCGTTGTTCACGACCTCGACGGTCGCTCCGGTGCGGCGTGCGATCTGGAGGTAGGCGATGGCGTTGCTGGCGTATTCGGCGCTCGCGGTGAGGATCCGGTCGCCCGGTCCGAACGGCAGGGCGTAGAAGATCGCTTGCCACGAGCGGGTCGCGTTGTCGCTGAGCGCGATGTCGTCCGGAGTGGCGTTGAGCAGTCTCGCGACCGAGGCGTGGACGCCGTCGAGACGGTCCTTGGCCTGTTCGGCCGCTTCGTAGCCGCCGAGCAGGGATTCGGTGCGCAGATAGTCGATCA
>NZ_PQIA01000278.1 GCF_003385235.1 Amycolatopsis circi
TCGGCGTGGCATGACCCACGCTCGGCGTGCGAACAGCCGCCCAGCCCATAACTCCGCCTTCCTCCCCTCCTCCCCCCGCACCGGACGCGCTGCGCGCCGCTGGTAGATTCCTGGCATGGACGACCCGCACTACCTTTCCGGCCTGAACCTGACCGGCCGCCGCGTCGTGGTGTTCGGCGGCGGTTCTGTTGCCCAGCGCCGGCTGCCCCGGCTGATCAGCGCGGGCGCCCGCGTCGAATTGGTGTCGCCGCACACGACGCCGTCGGTGCAGGGGATGGCGGACGCGGGGGAGCTGGTCTGGCACCAGCGCCGCTACACCGAGGGCGACCTGCGGGACGCCTGGTACGCGCTGGCTTGCACGAACAGCCCGGAGACCAACGCCGAGATCTGCGCCGAGGCGGAGCGGGAACGCGTCTTCTGCGTCCGCGCCGACGAGGGCGAATCCGGCACGGCGGTGACCCCGGCGACCGGACGGCACGGCGGTCTCCTGTTCGGCGTCCTGTCCGGCGGCGAGCCGCTTCGCTCGGCCGCGGTCCGCGATTCGATGCTGGACGGCCTGCACGCGGGCGCCATCGAGGACGGCCGCCAGCCGCATCCGGCGGGCACGCTGCCCGGCGTCGCGCTCGTCGGCGGCGGGCCCGGCGACCCGGACCTGATCACCGTCCGCGCCCGGCGGCTGCTGTCGCGCGCCGACGTCGTGGTCGTCGACCGGCTCGGCCCGCGCGATCTGCTGGACGAACTCGCGCCGGAGGTAGAGGTCATCGACGCGGCGAAGATCCCGTACGGCCGCGCGGCGAGCCAGGACGTGATCAACCGGACGCTCATCGAGAAGGCCAAGGAAGGCAAGTTCGTCGTCCGGCTCAAGGGCGGCGACCCGTACCTGTTCGGCCGCGGGTTCGAAGAGGTCCAGGCGTGCGCCGAAGCGGGCGTGCCGGTGACCATGGTTCCGGGCATCACCTCGGCGTTCGCGGTGCCCGCGGTGGCGGACGTGCCGGTGACGCACCGCGGCGTCGCGCACGAGGTGGTCGTCGTGTCCGGGCACGTCGCGCCGGGGGACGAGCGGTCGCTGGTGGACTGGTCGCTGCTGGCCCGGATGCGCGGGACGATCGTGCTGATGATGGGCGTCGAACGGCTGCCGAAGTTCGCCGCCGCCCTGCTCGAAGGCGGCCGTCCGGGCGACACGCCGGTCGCGGTGATCGAGGACGGGACGATGCGGACCCAGCGGGTGCTGCGGTCCACGCTCGCCTCGGTGGCCGACGAAGCGGCGGCCGCGGGCGTGCGTCCGCCCGCGGTGATCGTGTTCGGCCCGGTCGCCGGACTTGACCGGAATGAGGCCGGATAACGCCAGACAACGCGCCGTCCGCGCGCGAAGATGTCCGGTATGACGTTGCCTGCCTTGCCCGAGGAGTCCTTCCAGCGCGTGCTCTGCGTCGTCGCGCATCCGGACGACATGGAGTACGGCACGTCGGCGGCCGTCGCCCGCTGGACCGCGCGCGGCATCGAGGTCGGGTACCTCCTGCTCACCCGCGGCGAGGCAGGCATGCCGAACCCGCCCGAGGAGACGGCCCGCCTGCGCGTCGCCGAGCAGCGCAACGCGTGCGCGGCCGTCGGCGTCGAGCGGCTGACCGTTCTCGAACATCCGGACGGCGTGCTCGTCTACGGCCTCGACCTGCGCCGCGACATCTGCCGCGAGATCCGCCGGTTCAAGCCCGACGTCGTGCTCGGCTGCGGATTCGACGTCGAAACGCCCTACGGCTTCGACCAGGCCGACCACCGCGCCGCCGGGCTCGCGACGCTCGACGCCATCCGCGACGCGGGCAACCGGTGGGTCTTCCCGGAGCAGGTCGACGACGAGGGTCTGACACCGCATTCAGCGCGCTGGTACCTCGTCCCGGGGCTCCCCGGCTCCGGCGCGACCCACGGCGTCGACGTCACGGGGGAGCCGCTGCAGCGCGGCATTGCGTCTCTGGAGGCGCACGCCGCGTACCTGGCCGCGCTTCCGGACCACCCCGCGCCCGCCGACTTCATCCCGCAGTTCGCGGCGATGAGCGGCAAGGCGATGGGGGTCGAGCACGCGGTGCTGTTCCGCGCCCACGACCTGCAGGCGCCGCCCGCGTTCCCCGACGCTGACGACGCCTGACGCGGCCCGCCGGACGTTCCGTGAGGGGAACCCTGAGGGACTCAGAGTCCCTGTTGTGTCTCGGTTGTTCTGTCGCGGGGTTGTCTCGGTTGTTGTGTCTCATGTTAGGCGGCTGGGGTGAGGGTGCCTTGGTATCGCTTGGTGTGGTCGAGGCGGATGTGGCCGATGGGG
>NZ_PQIA01000282.1 GCF_003385235.1 Amycolatopsis circi
ACCCCGAAGGTTGATTGTGCTGACGGTTCGGGGGTGCTTGTCAAGGCGGGAAAGATGCCTTGACAAGCACCCCCGAACCGCAGGGAGGCTTCGTATCGGGGTTGGGGGAGGGGCTGGGTGCCTCGATTGTTGGGTGCGTCCGCGGCGGTTTGTGAGTGGGCGCACGGCTTGAGTGCCCGACGAGTTTGCGTACGCGGGTGCCGGTTCGGAGTCCGTGAAGGGCTCCTTGAGGGAATCTAATTCCGTGAAGGGGCCCCTCACAGACTTGCGCTGGTCGTGAGGGGAACCCTGAGGGACTCAGAGTCCGTGAGGGTTCCCCTCACGGACCGTCGTCAGCGGGTGGGGCGGCGCGGGGGTTCGCAGCAGGCGACAGCGCAGGGGGCGCCGTTGAGGGTGCAGCCAGCGGCCGGGAAGGACGAGAGTTTCCGGGCGGGGGCGTCGGCCAGGTGTTCGCGGACCAGTTCGACCACCATTTCGGCGAACCTCGGGTCCGCGTCCGGCGTTGCGGCGCGGGCGAAGGCCATGCCGTGTTCGGCGGCTCGGTCGGCGGCTTCGTTGTCCAGGTCCCAGATTACTTCCAGGTGATCCGCGACGAAGCCGATCGGGCTGACCACTACCGAGTCCACACCCTGGGCGTGCAGGGCGTCGATGTGGTCGACGACGTCCGGTTCCAGCCACGGGATCTGCGGCGGGCCGGACCTGGACTGCCAGACGACGTCGTACTCGGCGATTCCTGCTTCGGCGGCCACGAGGCGGGCGGCTTCGGCGATCTGGCTCGAGTAGCGGCGGCCGCCTTCCGAGGGCGGGCCGGAGGCCAGGTCGGCGCTTTCCGGGATCGAGTGGGCGGTGAAAACCGTGCGGGTCCCGGGGCGGTCGCCGAGTTGCGCGTGGGCTGCGCGGACTGCGTCGGCGACTGCGGAGACGAACAGCGGGTGGTCGAAGAATTGGCGCAGCTTGACCAGTTCTGGCGCATCGTCGCCGACTGCGGCGCGGGCTCGTTCGATGTCCTCGTCGTACTGGCGACACGCGGAGTAGCCGCCGTACGCGCTCGTCGGGAACACCAGCGCGCGGCGGACGCCTGCGTCCTTCATTCCGGCCAGGGTGTCCTCGACCATCGGCGCCCAGTTGCGGTTGCCGAAGTGCACCGGAAGCTCAATGTTCTCGGCCGCCAACTGCTTCTCGACCGCAGCGATCGCGGCCCGGTTGAGCCGGTTGATCGGCGAGACCCCGCCGAAGTGCTGGTAGTGCTCGGCGACCTCGAGCAACCGCTCGCGCGGCACGCCCCGGCCCCTGGTGACGTTCTCCAGGAACGGCATCACCTCGTCGGGCCCCTCCGGACCGCCGAACGAAAGCCATAGCAACGCGTCGTAACCCACGGTGCTCATCCTGCCCCTGTGGCGCCCCGCACGCCTCGGCGGCCCGGTTGTGTATCGAGCTGTCTAAAATGTGTTAGCGTTGGTCGCATGCCGAGGCCACGCGAGTTCGACGAGACCGAAGCGCTCGAAGGCGCCATGAACGCCTTCTGGGCGCGGGGATACGAAGCGACCTCGACCGAGGACCTGTGCACCGCGACCGGACTAGGGCGCAGCAGCATCTACAACACGTTCTCCAGCAAGCACGAACTGTTCCGCCGCGTGCTCGACCACTACTCCCACCGCGGCATCCGCCTACGGGAAACACTCCTGGACAACGCCCCAGACGGCCTAGGCGCGATCCGCCTGCTCCTCGCCTCAACGATCGACGACGAACTCGAAAACGGCAGGCGAGGCTGCCTGATGGTGAACACCATCGCCGAATTCGGCACCACAGATCCAGAGTTCGCCGCGCAAGTAAACGCGGACACGGAAGCCCACCTGTCGGCGCTGACCCACTTCGCCCGCACCGGCCAAGCGGACGGCAGCGTCACCCGCGACCGCGACGCCACCGACATCGCAAACTTCATCCACGCCACCGTGTCCGGCCTCCGAACAATGTCCCGACGCGGAGCAGAACAAAAAGCGCTGACGTCAGTAGCAGAAATCGCAACAAGCGCAATCGCCAAACGCTAACCACCCGCAACACCAAAACCACCGCCCCTCACCCCACCAACCCGCAACCGCAGCCGACGCACCCAACAATC
>NZ_PQIA01000279.1 GCF_003385235.1 Amycolatopsis circi
CACCGATACGAAGCCGCCCTGCGGTTCGGGGGTGCTTGTCAAGGCATCTTTCCCGCCTTGACAAGCACCCCCGAACCGTCAGCACAATCAACCTTCGGGGTGCCCCACGCAACCAACGAGGCAATGTCGCCGCCAGGCGACGAGCCCCCCCCTACTCCCCTTCCCCAGAACGCAACACAGCCAACTCAGTCCTCCCCCGAATCCCCAACTTCGCATAAATCCGAGTCAAGTGATACTGCACAGTCTTAACCGACAAAAACAACTCCGCAGCCACCTCCCGATTGGACTGCCCCCGAGCCACCATCCGCGCCACGGCCTCCTCCTGCGGAGTCAACCGATCCACCCCGCCCCGCGGCAAATGCACCCCGCCAGCCCGCAACTCCCTCTCACACCGAGCCACATAGGTCACCGCCCCCATGGAAGCAAACCCGTCCCGAGCAGCAACCAGTTGCGTATCCGCCCGAGCCCGCCGTCCCAACCTCCGCAACGTCTGCCCGTAAGCAAACGCGATCCGAGCCTGGTCGTACCGCAACGGCAACCCCCCGATCAACTCCACCGCCGCATCAAACGCCGCCACCGCGCCCACATGATCATTCCGCGCCCCCAACAGTCGACCGCGAGCAGCAGCAAGACGAGCCCGAGCCGAAGCATGCTCCCGCTTCCCCGCAGCCCGCTCATGCGGAGCCAAAAACGCATCCGCCTCCTCCGACCGTCCACTAAGGACAAGAGCGCGCGCGTAAAGATCATGCCAAGGCCAATGCCCAGGCTCATCCACCGAAGCAGGCAACGACAACCGAGTCAATGGATGCAACGCCCGCAGCACCCCAGCAGAATCCGCCGCCGCCTCAGCAACCTGCGCCCGAGCCAGCAAAGCAGGAACCCGCATGATCTCGTAATCCTGCGGCCCAGCCGCACAAGCCAGCAACGCCTCCTCCGCCCGCCCCTGATCCCCCCGCAACGCGTGCACCGCAGCCGAAGTCCAATGCAATAACGGCGCGGTAAGCACAATCCCAGTCCGGTCCACCAACACAAGGGCTTCCCGAACCACCCGCAACGCGTCGTCCCACTCCCCGCTCAGGAACAACGTCCGCGCCAACCAAGCCTGCGCCCACAAGGAAATCCGCGCCGACCCGCCCAAATAACTAGTAGGCACCGCACTTTCCAAATCCACCCGGGCATCGTCAATCCGGTCCGTGAGCAGATTCAGCCACCCCCGCGCCATCACGACCCGTTGCGCCTGCGCACCGTGCCGAATCCGCTCGGCCAACTGCCCGTAGTCCCGCCGAGCCTGCTTGGCCCGCCCCGAAGCAGCGAGCCCAAGCCCCCGGATCGCCGCCGCCTCCACTGCGGCCGGAGTCTCCGGCACCGCCAATTCGAGAGCCCGATCCGCCCACCGCACGAGATCATCCGCGGAATACCGGCAAAGCGCGTCAAGCACATACCGCTGACATATCAACGCGGCCGTCTCCGGATCCCGCGAGGCGTTGACGATATCCCACGCCCGGCTCAACCGTCCGCCAGCTTCCGCGGCCCGGCCACGCACCACCGCGAGATAGCCGAGCACCGCATCCCGCAACGGAGTCTCGCGCACACTTTCGACTTCCGGCGCAAGCGCAGCGGCCCGAAACACGTCACCAGCACCAATCAACGCGTCCACCGCCCGAGTGATCCGAGCCTGCCGCAGCTCAGCATCCTCAGTAAGCCGCCCAGCATCGTTGAGCAGCACCGCCGCCGTCCCCCACGCCCCCGCCGCAGCCCGCTCCACCGCCAGCGCGTCAAGCCGATCCGCGACACTCGCATCCGGCACCGGGCTGGCCGCGACCAGCAACCGCAGACTCCGCGCCGTATCCTCGACCAGCTCCGCCGCCCGCCGCTTCAGCTTCGACCGCCCCTCCGGCCCCAACCCGGCCAGCACCGCCGCGCGAACCATCGGATCCGGCGGCCCCACTTCGGCGAGCCCGCCCGGCGCAACCCCGA
>NZ_PQIA01000281.1 GCF_003385235.1 Amycolatopsis circi
AAGCGGACGCGGCCGGCGAGTTGATGTTCTACGGCCAGGGCGGCGGCGGCGCGCCGACCGCCAGCGCGGTGCTCGGCGACCTCGTCGCGGTGGCGCGCAACCAGGTGCTCGGCGGCCGCGGCCCGCGCGAATCGGCGCACGCCGCGCTGCCGGTGCGGCCGATGGGCCAGACGCCGACGCGCTACCACGTGAGCCTCGACGTCGCGGACCGCGCGGGTGTGCTCGCCCAGGTGGCGCAAGCGTTCGCCGCGCACGGCGTGAGCATCGCCGCGGTGCGCCAGCGCGACGCGAACGACACGGCGAGCCTCGTCGTGGTGACGCACCTTGCGCCCGACGCGGCGTTGCAGTCCACTGTGGACGAAATTGCGAAACTCGATGTGGTGCACGAGGTTGTCAGCGTGATGCGGGTGGAAGGCGAAGACGCATGAGCGCAGCTTGCAAGCGAATCATGGATGTTCATGCCGCCGCCTCAGAAACGAGCATGGTGAAACTCCGAAATGAGGCGGTGGCATGAGCGCCGCTTGCGAGCGAACCATCGATATTCATGCTTCCGCCTCGCTGGTGAGCATGGTGAAACTCCGAATCGAGGCGGCAGCATGAGTGCGTGGCCGGGAATTATCGAGGCGTACCGCGACCGGATTCCGGTCCCCGACGGGGCACGCGTGGTGACGCTCGGCGAGGGCAACACCCCGTTGCTGCCCGCCGCACACCTCTCGGAACTGACCGGCGCCGAGGTGTACCTGAAGGTCGAGGGCGCGAACCCGACCGGCTCGTTCAAGGACCGCGGGATGACCGTGGCGATCACGCACGCGCTGGCCAGCGGCCTCAAAGCGGTGATCTGCGCGTCCACCGGCAACACCTCGGCCTCGGCCGCCGCCTACGCCGCGCGGGCTGGGCTCACCTGCGCGGTGCTGGTGCCCCAAGGCAAGATCGCGATGGGGAAGCTCGCCCAGGCGGTGCTGCACGGCGCGCGGATCCTCCAGGTCGACGGCAACTTCGACGACTGCCTCGAACTCGCCCGCAAGACCGCGGCCGACTATCCGGTCACGCTGGTCAACTCGGTCAACCCGGTGCGCATCGCCGGGCAGAAAACCGCGGCGTTCGAGATTTGCGACGTGCTCGGCGAGGCTCCGGACGTGCACTGCCTCCCGGTCGGCAACGCGGGCAACATCACCGCGTACTGGAAGGGCTATTCGGAGTACGCGGCCAACGGTGTGGTCAAGAACACCCCGCGGATGTTCGGTTTCCAGGCCGCCGGCGCCGCGCCGCTCGTGCACGGCGAACCGGTCTCCGACCCGGACACCATCGCGACCGCGATCCGCATCGGCAGCCCCGCTTCTTGGGACGGCGCCGTGCACGCGCGCGCCGAATCGAATGGCCTGTTCGAGGCGATCACCGACGAGAAGATCCTTGAGGCGTACCGGCTGCTGGCCCGTCGCGAGGGCGTCTTCGTGGAGCCCGCGTCCGCGACGAGCGTGGCGGGTCTGCTGGCCACCGCGGCGGACGGACGGCTCCCGAAGGGCGCGAAGGTCGTCTGCACGGTCACCGGGCACGGCCTGAAGGACCCGGCCACGGCGCTGGAAGGCAACGTCGAGGTGGAACCGCTCGCGGTCGACCCGACGGCCGTGGCGGCGGCGCTGGACCTGCGATGAGCCGTGTGCAGAGGGCCCTCCCGAACCCGCCCGCCCACAGCGCGACCGAGCGGTCCGTGAGGGGAACCC
>NZ_PQIA01000285.1 GCF_003385235.1 Amycolatopsis circi
GTGGGGGAGGCGAAGCTGGTGCCGGTGGTCGCAGCGGAGGGATCGCGGCGCGGCTAGGCGGGGGCGTAGGCGCGGGGGCCGGAGTGGGCGCGGGTGAAGAGGGTCGCGCGACAACGGCAGCGACAACAGCGGCGGGGAAGGGTGCGGCCGGAGCCAAGGGATCGTCGGGGATGGGCGGTATGGCTGGCGGCGGGAAAGGCAAAGGCGAGGAAGACAAAGAACACCAGCGCAAGTACGGAATCGAAGACGACTCCGCGTTCTCTCTCGTCGACGAGAACGGCGAGCGCGCGCTCGATCCCCGCACTGGGCTGCCTCCGACGCCTCCCACGATTGGCGGTTGAGGGGCTCGATGACGATCATCGACAGGCCGCTGCGGATGCCGCGGCCGGTGTTTTTGGCGCTTTGGCACGCGGAGGACCTTGGGAAAGCACCGGTGGTGGTTGAGGACACTCCGATGTACCTCACCGAGGAGGGCGCGGCGGAAAGGGCGAAGCGGACGCGGGATCTTCTTGCGCAGCTTGGCGAAACAGCCGCGGATGCGTTGCGAGGCACGTTAAGGCTGCTCGCTACCGCGAGGCATGAGGTGTACGGGTGGACTGATTTCGGCACCCATCAAGAGGACAACGGCGCGATTCTCGTCGCGGCGACCAATCAAGAAGCCGTTCGGTTGATCGCGGACGCGGAATTCGTTCAGCTCGACCCGGTGTCGCCCCGTGAGCTTGCGGCTTGTTTGGTCATGGCGATGCCGGAATGCCCGCCGGCGGCGGTTCGGGCGATGCGGGTCAGCCGGGAGTACTACGACGGGGGCGGCAGCGCGGACCCGCTGGCCGAGGAGGGCGGCGACGCGGACGAGTTGCGCTATCTGATGCGGGCGCCGCGCGACGCGGTGCATCAGTTGCACGCCGCGGTCCGGGATCAACGGGGCGAGCGGCGCTACAGTTCGCCGTTGTCGGTGATCGATCTCAGCGGGCGCGGGCGGGTGGTGAGCTTCCAGAGCACCAGGGACGGCACGGCGCAGATCAGCGTCTACCCGGGAAACCGGGCCTCCTTGATCGATGCGGTGGATCGAACCCTCGCCAGTCTGCGATAAAAACTAGTAACCGCGTTTCCCTTTCTCGTGTTCCGCGTTAACCAGTGCATCGGGTTCACAGAGAGGTGAAACGGAATGGGCGTACGCGCGTTCGGACGAGGCATGGTCCTCCTGGCGGCGACGGTCGTCGCGCTCGGCGGCGGCACCGCGGTGGCATCGGCGGCAACCGGGCAAGAACCGACCGGGCCGGTGCAGCCGAACATCATCGCCGCGGCTCTCTACTCGGTCGGGCAGCCGACGATCGCACCGCCGGGGGCCAACGACTGGAATTGCAAACCGTCCGCCGAGCATCCGAACCCGGTGCTCCTGTCCAATGGCACCACGGCCAACGCGTACGAGAACTGGGCGAATCTTTCCCAGAAGCTCGCCAACGCGGGGTACTGCGTGTTCGCGGGGAACTTCGGCGGGGCAGCTCGCGACCTTCGGGGACAATATTTTGAAGGCCACCGGGGCCGCGAAGCTGGACGTCGTCGGGCATTCGCAGGCCGGCATGAATCCGCGCTACTGGATCAAGTACCCCGGCGGACCGAGCAATATCGGCACGCTGATCGGGCTGTCCCCGTCCAATTACTGCAC
>NZ_PQIA01000302.1 GCF_003385235.1 Amycolatopsis circi
GACCTGGATCCACCGAGTTGAGTTTTTGTTGATCTTGGTGGTGGGTGTGCGGGTGGTGCCCGTTGGGTGGACGCGTTGGTGTGGCTGGCGTCGCACCAGCGTGTCCACTGTGGGTTCTCCGGTCGGTGGTGGGCGGGTCAGGTTGTGCGGGGTTTTCGGCGGGTGGCGGTGAAGAGGCCGAGGCAGGCCTCTGCCCGGGGCCAGTTCTGTGGCAGGTGCAGGGTGGTGGTGCGGGCGGTGCGGGCGAGTCGGGCGGCGAGGGCGATGAGGTGGCGGCGGATGGTGCCGGTGCGGGCGTTGGCGTGGAAGCGGCTGGCGAGGGATCCGGCGGCGCGCAGGAGGTTGTGGGCGAGTGCGGCGAGGGCGAGCCAGGCCGCGTTGGCGGCGAACCGTCCGGAGGGGAAGTGGGCGAGGGCGGAATCGTTGAGGTCGGCGAAGATCTGCTCGATGGCGCCGGCGCGGCCGCGGTGCTGGGTTTCGGCGGCGGCGGTGTCGAACCCGGTGTTGGTGAACACGGCCTGGTAGCGGTAGGCGGGGAACAGTTCCCCGGTCGCGTCGCCGGTCGGGTCGCGGGTGGTGTCGCGGACGCGGCGGACGACGAGGCGGGCGGTGACGAACTGGCCGTTGCGGGTGGGGTTGGTGAACGCGGTGTAGGGGATTTCCGCGACCTCGGCGGCGTGGACCCAGGCCCGGCTGTCCTGGTCGTAGACCGGTCTGGCGTAGCTGATGCGCCGCCACGCGTTCTCGGCGATGCCGCCGATCGCGGCCCGCACCGAGGGGTTTTGCGGTGCGGTGACGGAGAACCGGGATCCTTCGTCGGTGATCGCGGACAGGATTTCCCCGTGGTAGAAACCGGAATCCAGCCGGACCACCAGCGTCGCGTCCGCGCCGCAGGCGCGGGCGGCGGCGAGGTTGGCGCGCACGAACGACACCGCCGCCCGGGCGGAATGCGCCTGCCCGCCGCGCAGCCGCGTCCCGGTGATCACCGGCGCGCTGATCGGCGAGGACAGGCACCCGGCGAGGAAATTCAGCCCCCGGACCTTCGTGTAACCGACCGCGGCGCCGTCTTTGCCCGCCCCGAACACCCGGGTGATCTTCGAGTCGATGTCGAGGAACGCCAGCCCGTCGATCCCGGGCAGCAGCGGGGCCCGCGCGATCAGGTTCCGCAACGCCCCGATGGCGACGTTCTGCAGCTGGGCGACGTGACCAAGGGTGAAATCACGCAGGAACGTGCCCAGCGTCGAGGGCGCCCGCACGTCGGCGAACAACCTCGGCATCGCGCCGTGACGGACCACGTCGAGATCGTCGATCGAGTCCGCCCCGGCCGCCATCCCGGCCACGATCGTCGACACCTTCGCACCGGCATTGGACCCCGCGGTGCTCCCGAGCGTCAGCAGCTCGTCGGCCAGCCTGCCCAGCCCCGCATCCTGCGCCAGCCGCATCACCGGCACCAGCCCCGCGTGCGACACCAGATTCGGATCGTCGAACCTCGCCGACACCGCCCCGGCACTATGCAATGATCGCATCCAGCAGATGCCCTCTCCCTCGGACTGATTTTTCCTTCGCAAGAACAATCATCCCAGGCCAGAGGGCATCTGCGCGTCCAGACACGGCCTACAACACCACAAACACCGGTGGATCCAGGTC
>NZ_PQIA01000303.1 GCF_003385235.1 Amycolatopsis circi
TCAATGCCAGGAACTTAGGCTGCTCTGGGTTGTGCTGTCGTGGTGGGTGTGGTGGCTGGTGCGGGGTGGACCTGGTAGCTGGTTTTGTTGCTGGTCGGCTGCCGGGTTTTGCCTCGGTAGGGGTAGCGGTGCAGGGTGTTTTTGAGTGCTCGGGGGAACATTCGGGTGTGGGTGTGGCGGGTGGTCAGCTGCTGGCTGAGGTGGTGGCAGGTCCAGTCGAGGCAGCGGTCGGCGTCGGCGGGTGCGGTGGCGAGTGCGTGCTCGACGGTGTCGCGGGCGGCGGTGAAGGAGATCCGGGACGGGTCCAGGCCGGTGGTGAGCGCGGCCTGGGAGATCAGCAGCCGGATGGCTTGGTAGACGACCAGCGTGGCCCAGAGTTCCTGTAGTGCGCGGGTCGGGGTCCGGCCGCGCAGTGCGCGGCCGGACAGCAGCACGGTCTTGATCTCGCGGATGCCGGTTTCGACGACCCAGCGTCGGGCGTAGAGGGCGACGAGGTCCTGGCCGGGGGCGGCATGCGGGTCGAGCAGGCTGGTCACCAGCCGGTATTTCTCGGTGCGGGTGCGGCCGTCGACGGTGGCGGTGATCCAGGCTTCGACCACCCGGACGGTGATCCCCTTGACCGGGCGCGGCCGTGGCGGGTTGTGGCCGCGTTTCTTGTTCCGGGCGGCGTTGCGCCGCCGGGCGCGGGCGTCGGCCGGGTCGCAGAGGGTCGAGAGCCACGATCCGTCGGGCAGGACGTGCTGCACGGGCAGCTGCGGCTGGGCGAGCTTGGCCCGCCACAACAGATGCGTTCCCCGCGTCCGGGCCGCGGTCCACAGGGAGTGGCCCAGGAAGTTGCGGTCGGCCAGCAGCAGCATCCCCGGTCGCAGACGGTCGAGCAGGTCGCGGGCCAGGGTGGGCTCGCCGCGGGCGAGGCTGCCGGTGGCCGCGCCGAGCAGTTGGCGGGACCCGCAGGCCAGCAGGACCAGCAGCCGGGCCTTGGGGACGCCGACCGGGTCGCCGGTCCTGCCTCGGTGGCAGCGGAAATGCTCTCCGTTGCCGGCGGTGTCGGCCAGCGGGATCTCGGTGCCGTCCCAGGCGCACACCAGCAGCCCGAACGCATGCGACCACGCTTGGCGCGCCACCGGCCGCCACCCGGCGAGGGCGCTGAACAGCAGTTGCAGCGGGACCGCTCCGATCCTGTCGCGCAGCTTGCTCAGCGCGGTGCTGGCAGGCAGGGACCAGCCGCGTTCCCGCAATCGGGCCAGCATCGAGGTCGTGAACATGTTCTGCAGCACCGCAGGGCCGGACTTCGCACGCAGCAGGCACAACGCGAGCACGAAGTACACGCCCAGCCGCGAGGGCAGAGCCCGCCACCGCCGCTCGTCCCGGTCGCTGACAGCCAGCGCCTCGTCGACCAGCCCGGGCGGGACGAGCCGAGCCAGCACACCCAACCTGGCCTGGGACAACACCTCACCCACCGGCCCCGGCCATCCCGAGGACATGACAACATGAACACGCAACAGGGCTCCCCGCGAACAGACCGGACGATCTAGGCAATCGCCAGTCCTAGCCGGGAGCCCTGTCGCCTAACCACCCGCCACGCACACCACCGCCGAACCGTGATCAACCACGCTTAAGTTCCTGGCATTGG
>NZ_PQIA01000028.1 GCF_003385235.1 Amycolatopsis circi
TCCCCGCCTCGCCCAACCCCTGAGCCAAGGCGCGAAGCCGAGCTACCCGCCGTCCCTGAGCCCACCCGTCCACCTCACCCCGAAGGGAGTCCCGACACGAACCCACACCATCCGCGCCTCGCCTGACCCATGAGTCAAGATGCGAAGCATGGAGACCTTGACGCTGGTCGGCGTGCTCGCCGGGTCGCTCGGGCTGACCGCGGTCGCCCGGCGGTTCAATCTTTCCGCGCCGCTGCTCATCGTGGTGGTCGCGCTGGGAATCGCGCTGATTCCCGGCGTTCCGCGGGTCGAGTTGGAGCCCGAACTGATCCTGACCGTCGTGCTGCCGCCGTTGCTGTACTCGACGTCGCTGGAGAGTTCGATCTCCCACTTTCGTGCGAATCTGCGGCCGATCATCACGCTCGGCGTGCTGCTCGTCGTGGCCACCGCGTTCGTGATCGCCTTCGTCGTGCATCTGCTGCTGCCCGACCTGCCGTGGGCGTCGGCGCTGGTGCTCGGGGCGGTCGTGTCTCCGCCGGACGCCGTGACGGCCGTCGCGATCGGGCGGCGGCTCGGGCTGCCTCGGGGCGTGATGACTGTGCTCACCGGCGAGAGCCTGGTCAACGACGCGGCCGCGCTGACGCTGTACAAGGTCGCGCTCGCCGCAGTGGCCGGGACGGCGGGGTCGCTCGGGCACGGGTTCGCGGTCTTCGCCGTCGCGACGGTGGTCGGCATTCTCGTCGGGCTGGTCGCGGGCGGGGTCGTCGAGCTGATCCGCACGAGGCTGGACGATCCGCTGCTGGAATCGGCGTTCGGGATCGTGGTGCCGTTCGCGGCGTACGTCACCGCGGAGCATCTGCATCCGTTCGGGGCAGAGTTCAGCGGGTCCGGCGTGCTGGCGGTCGTCACGGCGGGGCTGTTCCTCGGGCACCGGTCGTTGCGGGCGTCACCGGCGACGCGGGTGCAGGACCGGTCTGTCTGGGCATCGATCGACGTCATGCTCGAAGCGCTGGTGTTCGCGTTGATGGCGCTGCAGCTGCCGTTCGTGCTCGACGGGGCGCAGCACGCCGCACGGGACAACGGGACGCTCGCGTTGTCCGCGGTCGTCGTGTTGCTCGCCACGATGTTCGTGCGGATCCCGGCCGTGTTCCTGTCCAGCTACCTGCCGCGGTCGCTGCAACTTCTCAGACGCACCAAGCACGATCCGCCGGCCTGGCGTTCGCTGGCGGTGATCTCCTGGACGGGCATGCGCGGCGTCGTCACCATCGCCGCCGCGTCCGGTGTTCCCGCGGATACTCCTGGCCGCGCCGAGATCCAGCTGTTCGCGTTCGCCGTCGCGGTCGGGACCGTGCTGATCCAAGGTCTCACCCTGCCGCCGTTGATCCGGTTGCTCAAGGTCCAAGACCCGGACGAGGATGCCCGCGACCAGGCCGAGGAGCTGGCCGCGCGCAAGGTCGCCCAAAAAGCCGCGCACGAACGGCTGCGTGAGCTTGCTCGAGATCAACTGTCCACATTGGACATCGAACCGGAGAAGATGAAGCGGCTCGAGCAACGGCTGGAACGCGTGGTGGACACCCGTTACCGGTTCGCGCAGGCCGCGATCACCCTGTCCGGCGAGGAGCGTCGCGACAGTCCGCAGGCACAGTTCGCCAAGGCGCGGCGGGAACTCCTCATCACCCAGCGTGCGGCGATGATCGAGGAGAACCGCGCCGGACGCCTTGACGACGACGTCCTGCAGAAGGTGCTGCGCGAACTCGACCTGGAAGAAATGTCAGTGACGACAACCCTTACGAACCGGATGAGTTGAGCGCGCCCGCCAACCGCCAGGTGCGCCGCCGGTCCTCGTCGGTGTGCAGGGCGGTCTGGGTGAGCAACACGTCGGTCGCGCCGGCGTCGAAGTAGCGCGGCACGCCGGCGGCGACCGTCTCCTCGTCGCCGATCAGCACCAGCTCAGCCGCGTTTTCGATGCCGCCTGCCTCCAGAACGCGCCGGTACGACGGGATCGAGCCGTAGAAACCGAGTTGCTGCGCCGCGATCTCGCGCACCGCGTCGACGTCGCTGGTCACCACGGCCGGAACGGCGGCGATCACTCGCTTGCCAGGACCGATCCCGGGCACGATGAGGTCCGAAAGAGCCCGCGGGCTGGCCAGGTACGGCAGCGTGCCGTCTGCCAGTTCCCCGGTGACGCGCAACGCCTGCGGACCCATCGCGGCGACGACCACCGAAATCGGTGCCGCCGGCGCGGGCTCCGACAGGTGCGCTTCCACCGTCGAGCCGGTGAAGTCGACCTGTTCCCCGGCGAACACCGAGCGCAACACAGTCAGGTACTCCCGTAGGTGCCGCACCGGCGGCGGATACGGCGTGCCGTAGACGGGTGCGAGAAAGTTCTTCGCCCCCAGACCGATGCCGAGAGTGAACCGCCCGCCGGACGCCTCGCTCGCCGTGCGCGCGGCGGAGGCCAGCACCAGCGGATGCCGCGGATAAATCGGCACCACGGACGTGCCGATCTCGACCCGGGAGGTCACCTGCCCGGCCAGCGCGGCCGCCGCCAGCGCGTCATGGCTCGAGGGCAGTTGGGCGAACCAGATCGATGCGGCGCCAGCCTCCTCGGCCTCGCGTGCCTGGTCCAGCAATTCGGTCACCGTGATGTTCGCCTGCGGAAGGGCGGGCAAGGTCAGTCCGACGCTCATACCTTCAAACTATTCAGCAACACCACCGGTTTCTCACCAGCCGGAACAAGCGCGCGGCTTTGTGCCAGCCGCGGTCTCAGCCGACGAGAGCCCCTGCCCGACCGTCCGGCGCACCCGCACCCTGGACGCCCGACGACCGCAGGAGGAACTGATGTCCCTGACCGACGTCATCGACGGCACCCGCCAAGCCGTGCAAACGGACCGGCACAACGCGGCGGTGTCGTTCAGCGTCGACCACGCACTGGCCGCGAACACGAAGACAGTGGTGGACGTCCGGGTGCGCGACCACGCGTTTACCGTCGACGAGCCGCCCGCCCTCGGCGGCACCGACCAGGCGGCGAATCCGGTCGAGTACGCGCTGGCCGCGCTCGGCTCCTGCCAGGTGATCACGTACCAGTTCTGGGCGGCCCGCCTCGGCATCCCGCTGGACGCGGTCCGGGTGAAGGTGGACGGAGACCTGGACCTGCACGGCTTCTTCGGCTTCGACGAATCGACCCGGCCCGGTTTCAGCGACGTGCGGGTGTCCGTGGAACTCGACGGCCCGGCCGCGCCCGAGGTCTACGAACAACTCCGCCGCGCGGTGGACGAGCACTGCCCCGTGCTCGACCTTTTCCGCAACGAAACCCCAGTCACCACAACGGTTCGCTGACGAAAACGGCCAGGCCGGTACGAAACCAGCCTGGCCGCTCAACCGAAAGAATCAGGCGAACTCGTGCCGCACGATCGTCTGCTCGCGCCCCGGACCGACGCCGATCGCCGAAACCCGGGCCCCCGACAGCTCCTCGATCCGCTCCACGTAAGCGCGCGCGTTGGCCGGCAGCTCGTCATACGTGCGGCAGGCCGAGATGTCCTCGAACCAGCCCGGCAGCTCTTCGTAGATCGGGACCGCATGGTGCACGTCGGTCTGGGTCATCGGCATGTCCGAGGTCCGGAAGCCGTCCACCTCGTAGCCGACGCACACCGGGACCTTCTCCAGGCCGGACAGCACGTCCAGCTTGGTCAGGAAGTAGTCGGTGATGCCGTTGACCCGCACCGCGTAGCGGGCGATCACCGCGTCGAACCAGCCGGTGCGCCGCGAGCGGCCGGTGGTGACGCCGAATTCGCCGCCCTGCTTGCGCAGGTACTCGCCGGACTCGTCGTCCAGTTCGGTCGGGAAGGGGCCGGAACCGACGCGGGTCGTGTAGGCCTTCAGGATGCCCAGCACGGTCGTGATGCGGCCCGGGCCGATGCCCGAACCCGCGCTCGCGCCGCCGGACGTCGGGTTCGACGACGTGACGAACGGGTACGTGCCGTGGTCCACGTCGAGCAGCGTGCCCTGCGAGCCTTCCAGCAGCACCGTCTCGCCGCGCTCCAGCGCCTGGTTCAGCTGCAGCCGGGTGTCGGCGATGCGGTGCGCGAACTTCTCGCCCGCCGCGAGCACCTCGTCGGCGACCTGGTCGGCGTCGAGCGCCTTGCGGTTGTAGACCTTGACCAGCACCTGGTTCTTGAACTCCAGTGCCGCCTCGACCTTCTGGCGGAAGATCTTCTCGTCGAGCAGGTCCTGCACGCGGACGCCGACGCGGGCGATCTTGTCCTGGTAGCACGGGCCAATGCCGCGGCCGGTGGTGCCGATCTTGCGGCTGCCCAGGTAGCGCTCGGTGACTTTGTCGATCGCCACGTGGTAGGGCATGATCAAGTGCGCGTCGGCCGAGATCAGCAGCTTGCTGGTGTCGACGTCGCGCTCCTCGAGACCCGCCAGCTCGTCCAGCAGCACGCCCGGGTCGATGACCACGCCGTTGCCGATGACGTTCGTCACGCCCGGCGTCAGGATCCCCGACGGGATGAGGTGCAGCGCGAAGTTCTCGCCGTTCGGCAGCACGACCGTGTGGCCCGCGTTGTTGCCGCCCTGGTAGCGGACGACCCACTGGACGCGGTCGCCGAGCAGGTCGGTGGCCTTGCCCTTGCCCTCGTCCCCCCACTGGGCACCGATCAGCACGATGGCCGGCATGTGACACTCCAGGTGTTCGGCAATAGGAATAGTGCTCCCGGACGGGGGCACGGGTGGCGCTGGTAAATGCCGGTGCATGACTTTAACGGAGGACGCCGGGGTGCGCGGAATAGTGGTGGCCTGCGGGGCCGCGGCGGATCTGCCCGCGCGGCTCGGCGACGTCCCGCTGGTGCACGCCAGCCCCCTTCCCGGCAAGGCGGAAATCGACCCCTTGCTGGGGGAACACGAGCGGCTCGTCGTGCTGGGCACCGACGCGGACCTCGCCGCCGTGGTGGTGCGTCTCATGCGCCGCGAACTCCTCCCGGGCGTGTCAGTCGGTTTCGTGGCCACTGAGACCGGCTCTCGCGTCGCGGCGCACTGGCGGTTGCCGTCGGACCCGGACGAGGCGTTCGCGCTCGCCTGGAAGGGCGAGGACGCCGAGATCTCCCTCGTGCGCGACGACACCGGCGGCGTGCTCCTCGGGCACGCGACCCTGCGCGATGTCAAGGGCCAGGCGTATTGCGACGAACAGGTGGCTTTCGACGGATTGGTTTCCGGCATCGAGGTCGCACCGGACGAGTCCGGAGTCACCGCCCGAATCACCCGCGGCAAGCTCCTCAAACGGTCCTCGACGTATCGCGGGCGCGCCTTCCAGCTCGGCTGCGTGCCGACGTCTTCGCTGGTCATCGACGGTGTCCCGCAGGAACGCGAGATCACCCGGCGGACCTGGTACCGGCACACAGCCGATCTTCGAGCGGTCTGCGGCTGACCCGATAGCGCCGGACGAGTTCAAGCCAACTTGGACTCTCGGTGACTTTCTGTTTACTGAAGGTCGGTTTCCTGTCACCTGACGGTGTTGCGCACGCCACTTTCGTGGTCAAAGGTGAATCAGTCCCGCATCTGACCAGGAAGGCAGCAATATGCCGACCACTCGTACAGTTCGCAACTCTTTGACCGTCCTGGCCGGCGTCGCACTGCTCGGCTCGGTCACGGTCGGCGTCGCCGACGCCACCCCGCCCGGCATCCCGTCGGCGGCGACCGCGAAGAGCCAGCTCGCCGGTCTCGCGGTGAAGCCGGACGGCTCGCAGACCGGCTACAGCCGCGACAAGTTCCCGCACTGGATCGACCAGGGCAACAGCTGCAACACGCGCGAGATGGTGCTCAAGCGCGACGGCGCCAACGTCAAGGTCGGCTCCGACTGCGCTCCGACCTCGGGCACCTGGACCTCGCCGTACGACGGGGCGACCTGGAGTTCTCCGTCCGATGTGGACATTGACCACGTGGTTCCGCTCGCCGACGCGTGGCGCACCGGCGCGTCGTCGTGGACCACCGCGCAGCGCCAGGCCTACGCCAACGACCTGACCGACCCGCAGCTGATCGCGGTGACCGACAACGTGAACCAGGAAAAGGGCGACAAGTCGCCGGACCAGTGGAAGCCACCGTCCACCGGATACTGGTGCACCTACGCCAAAATGTGGGTGACGGTCAAGGCCAAGTTCAAGCTCACCGTGAATTCGGCGGAGAAGTCTGCGCTGACGGACATGCTGGGGCGCTGCTGACCCGATCAGCCCTACCGCGGGCACCGCCGCCGTCCTATGGTCCGAACCCATGAGGAAGATCACGGCGGCGGTGCTGGCGGTGTTCCTGGTGCTCTGCGGAGCGGTCCCGGCGACGGCGGCGACCGGGCGCAGAGTCGTTGTCTACTACCAAACTACGCACCAAAACGGGTCGTACATCTCCCCGTTGGGGCTCACCGACCACGACGTCGGCGTCACCGACGTGATCGTCGGAGCCGTGCACCTCAACGACGGCGGAACCATGACGCTCAACGACGATCCGCCGTCGGACGGCAAATTCACGCAGATGTGGGCCGATCTCGCCACGATGCAAAGCAAAGGCGTGCACGCGCTCGCTTTCGTCGGCGGCGCGGCCAAGGGCAGCTTCCAGCGTCTGGAACAGGACTTCGACACTTACTATCCGTTGCTGCGCAACCTGATCCGCGACCATTCGCTGTCCGGCATCGATCTCGACGTCGAGGAGCAAATGTCGAACGACGCGCTGAACCGGGTGATCGACGCGCTGCGCAACGACTTCGGCCCGGACTTCCTGATCACGCTCGCGCCGGTCGCAACCGAACTGAGCGGCGGTGGCGGGCTTTCCGGTCTCGACTACGACCGGCTCTACCGCGAACGCGGCGACCAGATTTCCTGGTTCAACGCTCAGTTCTATTGCGGCTGGGGTTCACTGGCGGATACCTCGGGCTACGACCAGATCATCGGCCACGGCGTCGTTCCGGCGAGCAAGGTCGTCGCCGGAACGGTCACGAATCCCGCTAACTGCAACGGTTACGTCGATATGCCGACGCTGAAGAACACCGTCGGCAGTCTCGTGCAGAAGTATCCGGACTTCGGCGGCATCGACGGCTGGGAGTACTTCAACTCGCTGCCCGGCGACACCGCCGCGCCGTGGAAGTGGGCGCAGCAGATCGCGCCGACGGTCAAGGGTTAGCCAGCCGCAGGATTTCCCTTGCCAGCGCGTCATTCTGTCGGAAAGAGATCGCGTTCGTGCGCGGCCGCGTGAAGGCACCCGCCGAGCGGACGCTGGTGTGCGGACCCACCGCGAAGCGCCGCGAGTGCGTCGATCCGTCCACAGTGACCAGTCGGAAGTCGTTGAGCGTCGTGGCAATCCGGCCAGAAGGCAACGTCGCGCCGTCGACATCCGGCACGGTTTCCTCCGCCAGCGCACCGCTGTCCCGCAGGCTGCGCAAGAGCGGATCGGACACTCGCGGGACACTTGCGTCCGGCAGTCGTGCCTCGATCAACGTGCGTGCGGCGACCGTGTCCGGATGGCTGGCGCTCGACGCGACGAACGTTCCGGCAGTCTCGTCGGCGGCGATCGAGATGTCCGCGCCAAGGAACGACACGACGCCAGCGTCTTCGAGCGCGAGCAGTTCGTCGAGTCGACGTGGCGGCGGACCGCTTGCGTAGTAGGAGAAAAATCCGTGGAACCAGCCGTCCATATCGGACACTTGCGACGCGGCGGTCAGCCGTCCGGTCGCGAGCAACGCGGGCAGCTGGCCGATCACCGACAGCAGCGCCAGGAACGCGCCGAGATCCGCGCTGTGGTGTACATCCGCCCGGCGCGCAAGATCGGACTCGACGTATTTCCGCACCGCTTTCCCGAATTCCTCGCCGGAATCGAAGCGACGGCCCGCGAACGGACGATCCAACCGCTCAAGGTCAAGCCGATCTTCCAACGCAGGCACCGCAGCCGTAATCAGAGCGTCCATTTCGGACGTTCCCCACGGCAGATCGGCGAATTTGTCCGCGAAGACCGCGAAATCGGTACGGACGCGGTCCGGATGCCCAGTGAACAGCTCGGTGTAATACGCCCAGGCGAGTTCCTTCGCGATGAGCGGCCAGACGTCCGCACGAAAGTCGAGTGGACCGGTCAGGCCGTCAATGGCGCGTTTGTCGAAGAACCTCGGCAGCTGCAACGGTTTCCCGCGCAACCGATAGCCGGTCTTCGCGTGATACGGCACCCCACGCCGGGACCCGACGTGCAGCACCGGCTCAGCGCCGCTCGGGTGGTAGCGCAGGCCGCCACACGGCAACTCCTCGAACCGGCCGCCGCGCCCCTCCGTGAGCAACAACATCAGGTCCACGAAGGCCAGCCCGAAACCGCGCACTAGCACCGGTTCTCCGGCGGGCACAGCGGAATAGTCGACGTCCGCGGTGTAGCCAGCGGGGTAGTAGGCCAGCTCGTGGTGCTCAGCGAACGACTCCAGCTCGCATTCGCGAGAGTCGGGGACCGCGTCGAGGTGGCCGACCGTCAGCACCACAGCGTCGGCAGTCACGGTCGTGCCATCGGAAAGCCGCACGGTCTCGTCATCGTCGATGCTCTCGGCCGTGGCGAGGTGCTCGACCACCGTGATGCCGGGCGGCAATTCGGCCACCACCTTGCGGTAGAACCACTCCAGGTATCGACTTTGCAACCGCCGGGTCGGGAAGTCCGTGGAGGCAAGCGTCTCGAACTCGGCGCGGACGTCGTCCGGCACCGGATACGCGAGGGTGCCCGCGCGCACCTGCCGCACCCACTCGATCAGCGACGGACCCGGCCGCACCGGTCCGTCGATCCGGACGGTGTCGTCGGTGAACACGGTGACGTCCTCGGGCATCGAGTTCATCCGCAGCAGCGGCGACTGCTCGTACCGCCACACGCGGCCGGGGCCGGGCGGGAACGGGTCGATGAGGTGGACTTCGACGCGCCGGTCGCCGAGCAGGCCGGCTGCGTTCGCGGACAGCCGTTCGAGGACGCCGACCCCGCGAGGTCCGGCGCCCACGATGGCGAGCGTGAACGTCGGGAGAGCGGTCACCCGGGCGAAGCTACGCGGCTGAGTGGCCGGGCGGCGGCGGTTCCACTCTGCGGACGGCCCACCCGAACGGATGTGTCACAAACCACAAAGATCGAACCGTCCCCGGCGGGGAGTGCGGAGCGCTATCGTCTGGACACGTGGCGAACTGACCGTGACCTGTCGGATACCGGCGAAAGAACCTAGAGAATCACCAACAGTCACGAGACACTGAGCTTGGCAACTCACTTCGTGTGACCGGCCCGTGACCAGGAGGATCTAGGGTCACCCGTTGGTCACTAGTGCGGCACAGTCCGCACACAGCAGCGGGGAGAACACGCATGACGACAGCACCGCACCGGGTCACGTTCCGCGAGGTGTTCGGAGTCGCCGAGTTCCGCGCGATGTGGTTCGGCGAACTGCTGTCGATCGCCGGTGACCAGCTTGCCCGCGTCGCGTTGTCCGTTCTCGTCTACGCCAACACCGGTTCCGCGACGCTGACCGGCCTCACCTACGCGCTCACGTTCTTCCCGTCGCTGCTGGGCGGCATCTTCCTCACCGGCCTCGCCGACCGCTTCCCGCGCCGGGCGGTCATGGTCACCGTCGACGCCACGCGTGCGGCGCTGATTCTGTGCGTTGCCATTCCCGGGCTGCCGTTCTGGGCGCTCTGCGTGCTCGTCGGCTGTGTTTCACTGCTGAATCCGCCGTTCAAGGCGTCTCAGCTGGCTTTGCTGCCGCAGGTGCTCGAAGGCGACCGCTTCGTGGTCGGCATGGGCGTCCGGAGCATGACGGTCCAGTCCGCGCAACTGCTCGGTTTCGCCGGCGGTGGCGCGCTGCTGCTCACGATGGACGCCCGCCTCGCCCTGGTGCTCGACGCGGGCACGTTCGTGCTCTCCGCGCTCTTCCTCCGCTTCGGACTGAAGGCCCGCCCCGCGGCGGCCAGCGGGGAAAAGCGCAAGCCGTTCCTGTCCACGCTGAGCGCGGGCGGCAAGGTCGCCTTCGCGACCAGTGCGTTGCGGTCCTTGATGGTCTTCACGTGGCTCGCCGGCCTGATGCCGGTGTACGAGGGCATTGCCGCGCCGTACGTCGCTTCCTCGGGCGGCGGGTCCGAAATGATCGGCTTCCTGCTCGCCGCCGACCCGGTGGGCAGCGTGATCTTCACGTTCATCTATACGCGGTGGGTGCCCGCCGGGATCCGGCCGAAGCTGATCGGCCCGATGACCGCGCTCGCCGCGATCCCGCTGCTGCTCTGCTTCCTGCAGCCGGGCCCGATCGTCTCGGTGATCCTGTTCGTGATCTCCGGCGGCTTCGGCACGATCGCGCTGCTGCAGGCGACGGCGTCGCTGACGGTCGCGGTTCCGGACGAGAGCCGGGCGCAGACGATGGGACTGTCGAACACCGGATTGACCACGACGATGGGCGTGACGCCGTTGATCGGCGGGGTCATCGCGGACCACGTGAGCGCGCAGACGACGGTCGGGATCTTCGGATTGGCCGGGCTGCTCATCACGATTCCGATCGCGATCGCGTGGCAGCGGACCGTTTCCGGGCAGGCCAAAGAGGGGTCTGCGAAGGAAGCCACACGCGCCGAACATGCCTAGTTACCCCGGCATGCCCCGCGCGTGAGGCTCTGACCTGCGCGACCTTGCGGTGCTGCTACGCGGTCACTGTTCCTTGCTGCGCATCGCTGGTCACCCTTCATCCGGCGTGTTCGGGAAAAATGTACACACCTAAGGCCCTTGTGGACAGGCGGCAAACGGTCTGAAACTGTGAGTAAGGCGAGTGTCACTGGAGATCCGCGCAAGACCCGGGGGGAAGAATGGTCACATTGGGGGAATTTTCTGGTCTGGGGCTGCGCGATGCGGTTTCCCGGTGGTCGCTCTGGTCCCGGCCGCGGCAGTGGGTCGCGGTCACGCTGACGAGCATGGCCGTCACGGTGGTGCTCACCGTGGTGAGCGCGCTGGTGTTCCCGGTCAGCCTCCGGCAGCTCGGCATCCTCGGCATGCTCGCCGGACTGGCGATCGCGCAGACCGAGGTCACGCGGCAGATCGAGCGGCAGCGCCGGATGTTGAGCCAGGGCCCGCACATCACCGTGACCTCGGTGTGGCTGCTTCCGGCGGCGCTGCTGGTGCCGCCGCAGCTGGTGGCCGCGCTGGGCGTGATCATCTACGTCTACCTGGCGTTCCGCAGCTGGAACGGCACGCGCCCCGGTGAGGCGCACCGCGTCGCGGCCAACGCGACCACGATGATCCTGTCCGGCTTCGGTGCCGCGCTAGCCGGACATCTGGCGACCGGCCACAGCGTCACCGTCGTAGTGGCGGGCGCGCTCGGTTATTTCCTGGTCAACACCGCGCTGACCGGCCTTGGTCTGTACCTGACCGACCCGGCGAAGGCGACGGCCGAGTCGTGCCTCGGCACGATGGACGACAACCTGATCGAGCTGGCGACCCTGTGCGTCGGCGGCCTGCTCGTGATGGTGCTGAGCCAGGAACCGCTGCTGTCGGTGCTGGTGATCCTGCCGCTGTACGTGCTGCAGCGCTCGATGCTGATCAAGCGGCTCGAGGAACTCGCGACCACGGACCAGAAGACGCAGCTGCTCAACGCCACCACCTGGCAGGAGGGCGCGCAGCGCGAGATTTCCCGTGCCGAGCGCGAGAACGGCAGCTTCGGCGCGCTGATGATCGACCTCGACCACTTCAAGCGGATCAACGACACGTTCGGCCACCTCGCGGGCGATGACGTGCTCAAAGCCGTTGCCGCCGTGGTGAAACAGGAGACCCGGGCGCACGATCTGGTCGGCCGTTTCGGCGGCGAGGAGTTCGTCGCGCTGCTGCCGTCGACGTCGAAGGAAGACGCGATCGTGACGGCGGAACGGATCCGGCAGCGGATCAGCGAGCTGGTGATTCCGACGCAGACGAACGAAGGCCAGTCCGTCGCGATCGAAAACCGCACCGCGTCGATCGGGGTAGCGGCGTTCCCGCTGGACGGGACGAGCATCGAGGAAGTGATGGCGGCGGCCGACGCCGCGGTCTATGCGGCGAAGAACAGCGGCCGCAACCGGGTCGTCGGCTCGGTCAACCCAGCCCGGGAACTCGCGGCGGTCGCTTAAGGACCTCGGACCCGGCCGGCACCCTCCCCCGGCCGGCCGGGTCCATTCCTTCGCGACAGCCGGGAATTCGGAAGTGACCCCTGTGCCGCTCACCGGGATCCGCCTCGCTCGCGACGACGAATTCGCCGCCGTCGCCGCGTTGCGCTGGCGGTGGGTCGCTGACCAAGGCGGTCCGCTGCAACGCGATCGGGCCGAATTCGTGCGCGAGTTCGCCGACTGGGCTCGCGCGCACGCCGAGACGCATCGCTGTCTCGTGGCGGTGCGGGACGAGCAAGTGCTCGGGATGGCGTTTCTCGCGCTCACCCCCAGAGTGCCGACGCCGCACGACTTTTCGCGGGTCTGCGGCGATGTGCAATGCGTGTACGTCATTCCGGAAGCTCGGGACAGCGGCGTCGGCGGCCTCCTGATCGAGGAAACCCTGCGGCTGGCCGCGGAATTCGGGCTGGAGCGGGTGACCGTGCACTCCTCGGATCGCGCGATACCTGCCTACGCGCGGCACGGATTCGCGGTGTCGAAGAACCTGCTCCAAAGCGAACTGCGGATCGCGACCGACGTCCCGGCTAACCGAACGTATTCCTAGGCCCCTCCGCGGTTTTCCCCTTCGCCAGCTCCCGGAACTGCTGTGCGGTGTGCTGCACGAACGCCGCCGATTGGCGGGAGTCCAGGGAGAACTCGCGGATCCGGTCCGCGACCTCGCAGTAGGTGTCGTTCCCCTCGTCGAGGAGGAAGGCCCCGGAGTGCTGGTGCTCGAAGTAGACGATCGGATCGCCGACCTCCACGTAGTACACGCAAAACCGCCCGGCCAGTCCCGAATGCCCGCCGCTGCTGGCGGGCACGACGCGGACCGACAGCTTCGCCGACGTCGCCATCAGGTCGGCGAGGAACCGCAGCTGCCGGGCCATCGTCCCGGGTCCGCCGATCGGATTGCGCAACGCCGCCTCGCCCAGCAGCACCTCGCACGGGATCGCGCCGGGGCCGACCACCAGCGGGCGGCGCATCATCCGGATCTCCGCCTGGCGTTCCGCGTCCTTCACCGGCAGTCCGTCGGCGAGGAACAACGCCCGCGCGTAGTCCGGGATCTGCAGCAGCCCGGGCAGCAGGAGCGGCTGCCATTCGACGACCGACGTGGCGGCGCGTTCGCAGGCGAGCAGCCCGCCGAGGTGGTCCGGGTCGGACTGTTTGCCGCGGGCGACCCAGCCCGGTTCGGCGGTGCCGCGCGCCAGTTGCAGGATCCGCTGTTTCTCCGCGCCCACGACGCCGAGCGCGCCGAGGATGCCCGCGACGTCCTCCAGTGCGGGAACCCGTTGTCCCAGCTCCCAGTTCGACACCAGCGCGGGGTTGGTGCCGACTCGCCGGGCGAGTTCGCGCAGTCCGAAACGGGCGTCGACCCTGGCCTCGCGCAGTGCGGTGCCGAGGGTGCGGATCCTGGGGGTGAGCATGGCCGTGCCTCGCATGGCCGTCTTTGTAGGTGTCACCAAATGCGAACACCTCTAGCTGTCACCCGAAGGTGGGCAACGGGCCGGTCGCGCCCCGGTTTTTCGGGGCGCGACCGGCGGTGTGCGTCACTTCAGACCGGTCGCCTCGGCCGCGGCGGGGTCGGAGTCGGCGAGGAACGTCTTGCAGCGCTCGTACTCCTCGGCCTCGCCGATGCGCTCAGCGGCCAGGCCGAGCACGGCGAGCGCGCGCAGGAAACCCTGGTTCGGCCGGTGCTCCCACGGCACCGGGCCGAAGCCCTTCCAGCCGGCGCGGCGGAGCTGGTCGAGGCCGCGGTGGTAGCCGGTGCGGGCGTAGGCGTACGCGGCGACGGTCTCGCCGCCGGCGAGCGCGCGTTCGGCGAGCGCGGCCCAGGCCTCGCTGTAGTCGGGGTGTTCGGCGGCCACGGAGGTCGGGTCCGTACCGGAGTCGAGCGCGGCCTGCGCGTCGGTGTGCTCGGGCAGCAGCGTGGGCTCGGGGCCCAGCAGGTTGTGCGTCATGCCGCCATTGTGCCCACGATGCCCCCGGGTCAGAGGAACAGGCTGGTCAGCACGCCCCCGCCGGCCAGCACGAGGGCTGCGATCAGCACGGCGGCGACAGCTCGTTTCGGCATCATGGGCCGACACCCTGCCGTGCCGCGCCGGGCGCGGGCAAGTCCGCCACCCGTAGGGGTGAACCCCGGTTTTTGCCCCTTCTCCCGCCGCGTGCTCTTGCGGCAGGGAATGATGGCGCCTATGACGAAGGCGGTTGAAGACGTCGCCCGCCCCGCGGTCCCTCGCGGACCAGTGGGCAAGACCAGGCTTTTCTTCGCGACGCACTGGCACCGCGGCGCGCCGGGACAGCCGGCTCCGGCGTGGGTGCTGCGGTTCTGTTACGGCATGTGGCTGACCGCGTTCGCGTTCAAGCTGGTCGGGTCGTCGTGGGACATGTCGTGGCACTTCAAGTGGCTGCGCGACGACCTCGCCCCGCCGCACCTGATCAACACCGTCGGCACGGTGATCATCGTCGTGCTGGTCGCGATCCACAGCTACACCGGTCTCGGCTGCGACCGGCGCTCATTGCGGCTCATGCAGGCCGGGCTGATCGTGTTCCTGGTCGCCGCGCCGCTCGACGTGATCAACCACCGCGTCAACGGCCTCGACCTGACCGCGTGGAGCCCGTCGCACATGATGCTGTACCTCGGCACCGGCATCATGCAGGCGGGCGTTCTGCTCGGCTGGCTGCGGCTGTCCCCGCCGGGCCGCTTCCGCACCGGCGTGCTGCTCGCGCTGTGGGCGTTCTTCCTGGAGAACACCTTCTTCCCGAACGGACAGCAGGAGTACGGCATCCTCGGCCTGCGGGCCTGGGAACGCGGCACGCCCGAGGCGGAGCCGACGCTGCTTTCCTTCGCCGCCAACCAGATCGGCCACCCGGTCGACCGGGCCGCGGTGCTGCACTTCACGATGCCGATCCCGGAGTGGGTGTATCCGCTGTGGGGGATCGGCGTTTCGGCACTCATCCTGGTGCTGGCCCGCAAGACCGTCGGACGTCGCTGGGCCGGGCTGACCGTGGCCGGCGCGTATGTCGCGTACCGGAGTTTGATGTGGGCGCTGCTGCTGGCGCTGGGCTTCCCGGTGTCGACGGTGCCGTTCTATCTGCTGGCTGTCGGGCTCGCGGTGGATCTGGCCTTCCTGCTGCCGCGACCCGCGGCGGCCGGGGCGGTTTTGGTGACGGTGCTCGGGTACGGCGCGTTCTGGGTGCAGTCGCAGTTGCGGCCTTGGCTGCTCGGGGAGTCGCAGACGGAATCGGCGCCGCCGGTGGCGTATTGGACGGCTTTGGTCGCCGTGGTGGCGGTGTTCGCGTTGTGGGCCGGGGCTGGTCCGGCGAAGGAGCGGTGGGCTTCTCGGCGCGCGCTGGCGGCGTAGCTCGGCGCTGCCATTCGAGTGATTCGCGATCGTCGTCGTCCCAGCTTGATCCCTTTCCGGAATACTGCGGACACCTGCAGTAACCTCGGGGAGGGGGTTCCGTGGCGCTCAGTTCGCACGCCCGAAAGCGGCAGCGGGCCGCAAACCTGGTCTCGGAGCGGTATCCCGGGCTGAACTCCTTGCAGCGCAACGTTTTCGCCGAGCTGGTGGCGCGCACCGCCGAGGGCTGGCAGCTCGCGGTGCGGACCGGATCTGCCTCGGCCGCGGATGCTTACCTGATCGGCCGGGTCGGGGTGTTCGCCATTGTTGTCGCAGATCCAGCCCCGGATACCGGGACGATGCAGGCGGTGCTGCGGCAGGTCGACGAACTGTTCGCCGCGTTGTCGCTTCCCGGCGATCGGCGCATCGCCGCGAGCGCGGTCACCCCGGTCGTGATCGGAGCCCCGGATTCCCCGGCCGGTCCGCGCAATGCCGGGCCGTTCTGGTCGCTGCCCGCCTCCCGGCTGGATCTGCTTTTCCGGCGCGACACAGTGCATCTGACCACGAAGCAAGTCGCGCGGATCGCCGGCGAGCTGCGACCGCGTCTGGACGGGTACGACTGGCCGAGCATCGAGGCGTCGGCCGCGGAAGAGGAACCTATCGAGTTGCTCTCGGCGGAGAGCGTCGCCGAGAATCAGCTGGCGGCAGCAGTGGAGCGGCCGTTCGACACGTGGATGACGTTCCTGCACCCGGACCAGGCGGCGCTGGCGACGCGAAACTACGGCGGTCCGGCCCGGATCAGCGGACCGGCCGGCACGGGCAAGACCGTGGTGGCACTGCATCGGCTTCGGCATGCCGGAAGGCGGAGCACGGGCCCGTTGTTGTTCACGGCGTTCGTGCGGAACTTGCCGCCGGTGAGCGAAACCGCGTTCCGACGGCTGGCGCCGGAGATGGCGGACCGGGCGGAGTTCGTCAGCCTGCACTCGTGGGCGAGCGCCTTCCTCGCCAGCCGGGAAATCCATCTGAACATCGCGTTCGAGACCGCGTTCAGCCTTGCCTGGAGAACACACAGCAGCGCGCTTCAAGACGCCGGGCCGCAGTACTGGGCGGACGAGGTGCACCGGGTGATCAAGGGCAGGGGCATCAAAACCCTTGCGGAGTATCAGCGGGTGATCCGGCGCGGACGGCGACGACGTCTCGACAATCGCCAGCGCGCCACGGTCTGGCAGGTGTATCTGGACTACCAGAAGAACCTCGCGGAGCGAAACGCCCACGACTTTGACGATCTCCTGGCACGAGCGCTGCGGGAGCTTGAACGGCAGCCGCTCGAAGAGCCGTACGCCGCGGTGGTCGTCGACGAAGTGCAGGACATGACGCTGACCGGCCTGCGGCTGCTTCGCATGATCGCCGGCGACGGACCGAACCAGCTGCTGCTCGTCGGGGACGGCCAGCAACAGGTCTACCCGGGCGGCTGGCGGCTTTCCGACGCGGGAATCCCCGTTCAGGGCCGTGGCGAGGTGCTGAAAGTCAACTACCGCAACCGCGTCGGCATCCTGGATTTCGCCCGGCGGATCACCGCCCTCAACGAGGTCGACGACCTGGACGGAGCGGCCGGGGTCGCACTGCGCGACGCGGCCGCGGTCAACGACGGCGGGATCGCCAAGTCTTGGGAGGGCACCGAATCCGAGCTGCCGAACGCACTGGTCGCCGCGGTGCGAGGCCTCGACATTCCGCTCGGCGAGACCGCGCTGATCACCTTCAGCAACCGGGATGCCCTGCTGTGCCGGAAGCTGCTGGACTCGGCTGGTGTCGCCACCCAGCCGATCGACCAGCACACCGGCGAAACCGGCGACCGGCTGTACGCGGGGACCGTGCACAAGGCGAAAGGACTGGACTTCCGCGCGGTGCTGGTTGTCGACTTCGTGCGTCCGGAGCCGGAAGACCCCGCCACCGAGCAGGAGAAACGCGAGCTGCGGAACCGGCAGCGGCTCGTCGCCGCCACTCGCGCGCGGGATTTCCTCTGGTGGGCCACCGTGAAGTCCTAATTGGACAGAAGGCGGCGGTAGTAGTCGGTGGCCGGTTTGATGCCGTGGTCTGGATCGGCGTTGTACAACCCGTCCGCGCCCTTCGGGCCGAAACTGTACGGCTGATACAGCGTCGCACAGGATGGTTCGGTCTTGGCAAGTCGTTGCCAGCCTTGCCATTCCGCGTCGTAGCGGGCCAGGTGGTAGCGCATGACGGCGTTGTCGTACCCGCCAGCGTAGCCGCGCAGCATCACTTCCCAGCCGTGGTGCACGACTCGGTGCCAGGCTTGGCCGTAGCGCGCGGACACTCGCAGGTACGTCCGGTCGGCGCGATCGCGCAGCGGGATCGTGCCGGACAGCGCGACGATTTCGTCCCACATCCGGGCAGCGTTGGCTTTCTCGGCGAGGACCGACTCGACCCGGCCCTTTGCGATTATTGCGTCATAATCGCTGGTCAGATCCTTGTCGGAGCCGCCGAGGAACTGGTCGCGGGTCCACATCAGCCTAGTCATTGGGTGGACCACACTGTAGTGCCCGCGCAGCACGGCGGCCGCCGAAAGCAGCGCCAGACGACGGAACCGGCGGACCTGATCGCCGTGCAAACCGAGCCTCGTGGTCGCGTATTCGGTGAACGCGCCTTCCTCGCCGCAGCCGGTGTCGCGGGTCCAGCGGGCGATCACCCAGGTGTTGAGGTCGCACCAGAGTTCGTTGTGCAGATACGGTCCGCGCCAACCGCCGCCGCGGGACCAGGTCCAGATTCCGGCGATGATCGGATTGCTGGCTACCTCGGCGAGTCCGATCGGCCCGGTGCGCGGCTGGGTGCGGAATTCTTCGAAACCGTTTACTACGCCGTCGATCACGTAATTCGGGAACGCGCCCTTGCCCTCGTACTCGCGCTGGCATTCCACCTCGATGATCTGCCGATGCTTGCCGACGCCGATGGTGCGGTTGAACGGAATGGTCCGCCAGAAGTCTTTCTCGGTATGCTTGATCGAGAAGACCAGGTTCTCGTGCGTTTCGACCTGGCCGGTCACCTGCCGGTAGAAGTCCGGGTCACTGGTCAGCTTGTCGCTGCCGGTGGACCAGGTGCGGTAGAAGACCCGCTTGCCGCGCAGGCACATCTCGTCGCGCAGGATGCCGAGCAGCGTGAGGTGGCTTGTGGCGCCGTTGGTGATCGGGTTGTTTCCGGTGTGGAACGGGACGTTCTGCACGTACGTCTCTCCGGTACGCACGACAATTCCGTCCAGGCCAGGGAAACGGGTGCAGATCTCGCGCAGCATCAGGCGGTGGATTTGCTGAGTGAGCGGGCGGTCGAAGCTGATTCTGCCTTGACCGTCGAGGATTTGGTCGCCGTACAGTTCGACCAGGCGTTTCGGCAGTACGATGATGTCGGTGAAGAAATACGCCGCGATGCCCGCCGCGTGTGCTCGCGCGATGTGTGCGTCGATCTTCTTCGCGGTAGCTTCAACCCAGGCGCGGCCCGGTGAGTTCTCCGGGAAAATGCGCTCGTCGAAGGTTTCGAAGGTGATCGCGGTCTGCGGCGGGGTGAACTCGTTGATCACCTGACCGTCATAGCCGTAGCTCTTCAAGGTCACGGGATCGTTGAAGCGGCTGGAAAACAGTGGTTCGCCAGGGTTGTTCTGGACCATGTCGAGCAGGAAGGGCAGCCGTCGGCCAGCGGGTTTCGCGAAGGCTGTCCCGGTGGTGGCCGCGAGAGCCGCGAGGGCGACCCCGCCGCGCAACGCCGTCCGCCGACTGGTTTCCCACGCTGCGCCCATGCCCGCGCCTCCATAGTGATCAGAATAGATCTGATGTATTGACTGTGAGCGTAAGAACAGCCTTGAGCCTCGTCAACCGTCACGCTGTCGCATTCATGCTTGTGAACAAGTGTCTCGGCAAGACAGAATCCTTGCCTTTGCCTTCTGCGAACTGGTACGCCTGGAAGTCAAGACATCTGATGACCGCCGCCGCGACGGGAGTGGATGCGTCATGGACCAAGCAAGCATCAGCCGCCGCAGCGTGCTCGCCGCGGCGGGCGCCGTCGGACTGCTCGGACTCACCGCGACCCAGGCGCAAGCCGCCCCCACCCCGTGGTACCCCTCCGCCAAATTCGGCATTTTCATTCACTGGGGCGCTTATTCAGCCGCGGCCTGGGGCGACGCGAAGCACGCCGCGGAGTGGTACCTGTACGCCATGAACGTCACGGACCCCGCGCGCGGCACCGGAACCCGTGACCACCACTTGAAAACTACGGTGCGGACTTCGCGTACGACCAGTTCATCCCGCGCTTCACCGCCCGCCGCTACCATCCGCAGTCCTGGGTGCGCCTGTTCGAACAAGCCGGAGCCCGGTATTTCGTGCTGACCTCCAAGCACCACGACGGTTTCCAGCTGTTCCGCAACACCGCGTCCGACCGCAATTCCGTGCGCTTAGGCCCAGGCCGCGACCTGGTCGGCGAACTCTTCTCGGCCGCCTCCCACTCCCGTCTCAAACGCGGCCTCTACTACTCACTGGGCGAGTTCTACAACCCCGCACTCGGCACCCCGCCGAGAAACCCATACACCGGCACAGAAATCCCGTACACCGGCTACCGCCCAGTCGCCGACTACGTGACGCAATACGAGCACGCACACCTGAAAACCCTGATCGACCACTACGATCCGGATATTCTATGGGCAGACGGCCAGGGCTACCACGAATTCGGCGGCGGACCGATCTTCCGGCCGAAGACGTGGGACTGGCGCAGCGACGAAATCCTGTCCTACTACTACCGGCACGCCGCCGACCGTCCGCACCCGAAGAGCGTCCTGGCAAACGACCGCTTCGAGGCATCGCACGCGGATTTCGCGACCGTAGAAGGAGATAACAAGAAGTACGTCCTGCGGCCGGACCCGTGGGAGGCTTGCCTGAACATCGGAAAGTCGTGGGGTTACAACGAAAACGAGGATCCGGCGAAGATCAAATCCTCGGTACAGCTGATCCGCCTGCTCGCCGAAGTCGTCAGCAAGAACGGAAACCTGCTGCTCAACATCGGCCCGCGCGAGGACGGCACGATCGCGGACTGGATGAGTTCGCGCCTGCTGGACATGGGCCGCTGGCTGCGCCTCAACAGCCGCGCGATCTACGATTCGACACCCTGGATTCGAGCGATGGACGGCGATCTCTGCTACACCCGCACGCGCGGCGCGTTCAACCTGATCCCACTCCATTGGCCCGGCTCTCGACTTCTCGTGCCGGGAGATGTCCCGATCACGGGCCGCTCGCGAATCCGCTTGCTGGGCGGGAATTCCCGGCCGCTGCCGTGGACGCGCACTGCGGACGGGATCGTGCTCGACCTGCCGAGGCACCGGACGGATGACTTCACGGAGGAGTACCCGGCGGTGCTCACGGTGACGGAGTGGTAGTTGACCAGACAGCCAGCTGTAGCTCAATGAGCTACAGCTGGCTACACTGGCACCGTGAAGGTGATTACCCAGCGAGAGTTCCGCAACAACTCTGCTGCCGTCATGGACGCCGTCGAGGCAGGCGAGATCTACTACGTCACTCGCAACGGCGTCGAGGTGGCCGAGTTGCGACCCATATCGCGCAGGCGTCGCCTTACCGCAGAGGAGTTGGTGGAGCGGCATCGGAAGTTGCCCACGGTTGAGGCTGTCCAGCTACGGCGGGAAGCTGATGAGTTCTTCGGCGCCGAGGACCGCGTGGGTGCCGACGACGCGTGGGAGCAGTCTCGTGGCTGAGCGCTACGAGGCCGGCGTGCTCGACACGTGCACTTACCTCGACCTCAGTCTACTCGATCCGGTGGCATTGCCGAAGATCCCAGAATTGACCGCGATCACCATGGCCGAGCTACACCAGGGCGTGGCGATGGCGAAAGACGCCGCCGTCCGTGCAGCGCGCACCGAGAAGCTCGGTGCCGCCCTCGTCGACTTCGCGTCACTGCCGTTTGACGGCGAGGCAGCGGCCCGATACGGCACGCTGGTCGCGCTGGTTCTCGCGGCGAAGCGAGACCCTCGACCTCGCCGAATGGACCTGATGATCGCCGCCATCGCGTCTTCGCGGGACCTGCCGCTCTACACCCGCAACGCAGACGACTTCAAAGGCCTGGGAAACATGGTCGAGGTTATTGCTGTTTGAACAACTGCGTTTCCAGTTGCTATCGCTGAATACAACTCACTGGATCCGTCGTTTGAATAGCGTTTCAGGCCGCTTCAACTGGGTCGGTGAATTTAGCTTGCGCTTCCATACTTTTTTGGGACGAGGTCGCGCGCTCAACACACCGGTGATGGTCGTACTCCTGCAGTTCCGGTTGCGCTGGGCTAGCTCTTGAGCTGATCCTACGTCTCAGGGATGGGAGTCCCGTTCGGCCGCACGCACGGCGATGTTGTTGTCGGCGTCCCGCGACACGGGCCTGCGTCGAGTAATCCTCGACTTGCCGGTTGGCCTGGCCAGCGGTGATCGTGGGCTGCGTGCCGCTTCCGCAAACGGACGCGAGCCGCATAAACCTGCCTAAACAAAGACAGGAAGGCCGCCTCCACAAAGAAGACGGCCTTCCCCTTAGAAAACCCAATCAGCCCAGCTTCTGGCCAGCCGAACCCAGCGCCTGCGTAGCCTCGACCACCCGGTTCGCCATGCCCGTTTCAGCGGCCTTCAGGTAGCTGCGCGGGTCGTAAACCTTCTTGTTCCCGACCTCGCCGTCGATCTTCAGCACGCCGTCGTAGTTCTTGAAGAAGTGGTCCGCGATCGGGCGGGTGAACGCGTACTGCGTGTCCGTGTCCACGTTCATCTTCACCACGCCATACGACACCGCCTCGCGGATTTCTTCCGGGAGGGAGCCCGAGCCGCCGTGGAAGACCAGTTCGAAGGGCTTCGAGCCGGGGTCAAGGCCGAGCTTCTTCGAGGCCGCTTCCTGGCCGCCCTTGAGGACGTCCGGGCGCAGCTTCACGTTGCCCGGCTTGTACACGCCGTGCACGTTGCCGAACGTCGCGGCCAGCAGGTAGCGGCCCTTCTCACCGGCGCCGAGCGCGTCGATCGTCTTCAGGAAGTCGCCCTCGGCGGTGTACAGCTTTTCGTTGATCTCCGCCTCGACGCCGTCTTCCTCGCCGCCGACCACGCCGATTTCGACCTCGAGGATGATCTTCGCCGCCGCGGCCTTGGCGAGCAGTTCCTGGGCGATCTCCAGGTTCTCGTCCAGGTCGATGGCCGAACCGTCCCACATGTGGGACTGGAACAGCGGCAGGCCGCCGCCGCGGACGCGTTCGGCGGAGATCTCGATCAGCGGGCGGACGAAGCCGTCCAGCTTGTCCTTCGGGCAGTGGTCGGTGTGCAGCGCGACGTTGACGTCGTACTTCGCCGCGACCACCTGAGCGAACTCGGCCAGCGCGGTCGCGCCGACAACCATGTCCTTCACCTTCTGCCCGGACGCGAACTCCGCGCCGCCGGTGGAGAACTGGATGATCCCGTCGCTCTCCGCCTCGGCGAACCCGCGGATCGCGGCGTTCACGGTTTCCGACGAGGTCACGTTGATGGCCGGGTAGGCGAACTCGTTCGCCTTCGCCCGGTCGAGCATCTCCGCGTACACCTCGGGGGTGGCGATGGGCATCGGTTCCTCCTCGAGACGACTGGCTTCTACAGCGGCATCGTACGAGGTGGACCGGCCGCGCCGACCGGTCCTACCTCACACGAGACGAAACCGACTGGAGCGATTCAGAGCAGCTCCGCCGCGATTGCCCGGTAGGCAGGGAACGGATCGTCGTCCAGCGACTGCACACTGACGTGCTCCGCCCCCGCGTCGAGGTGCGCCTGCAGGCCCTTGGCCAGGGCTTTCCCGTCCCCGTGGACTGCGAGCGCGTCGATCAGGCGGTCGCTGCCCTTCCCGGCGATGTCCTCCTCGGAGAAGCCGTGCTTGCGCAGGTTCGCGGTGTAGTTGGACAGGCCGAGATAGAACTGCACGGTCTTGCGGCCGGTCTCGCGCGCCCGCTCCGGATCGGTGTCGAAGACGACCTTCTGCTCCGGCGCGAGCAGCGCCCCGGTGCCGACAATCTCGCGTGCGGCCCGGGTGTGTTCCGGGGTGGTCAAGTACGGGTGCGCGGCGGCGGTGCGGTCGCGGGCGAGTTCGAGCACCTTCGGGCCGAGCGCGGCCAGCGCGCGCGACTCCTTGGGCACCCCGGCCGCGTCGAGCGCGTCCAGGTATTCGACCAGCGCCGCGTACGGCTTCTTGTACTCCTGCGTGTGCTCGCGGTGGCCCGCGCCGACGCCGAGCAGGAACCGTCCCGGGTGTTTGCCCTCGATCCGGTGAAACGCCCGCGCGATGTCCTCGGGCGCGTCGGCCCAGATGTTGACGATCCCGGTGGCGACCTTGATCCGCTCGGTCGCGGCCAGCAGGTCGTCGACGATCGCCAGGTCGCCGCCGGGAGAACCGCCGAGCCAGATCGTGCCGTAGCCCAGTTTCTCCACCTCGGCGGCGAACTTGCCGTCCACCGCGGTCGACGTCCGCCAAACGCCTAGCTTGCCCAATTCGATAGCCATGTCCCGCCCAACGCGCGAGAACCCGGTTTTCCTCCCGCCCCGGCCGGATTAGGTTCGAAAGCATGACCAAGCTCGGTACTACGGAATTGGACATCCACGGCCTCAACCTCGGCTGCAACGTCTTCGGCAACACCGTGGACGAATCCGCGTCCTTCACTGTTCTCGACGCGTACACCGCGGCCGGCGGCAACTTCCTGGACACCGCCAACACCTATGGCGGCGGAGGCGGCTCCGAAACGATCATCGGCAACTGGTTCGCCAAGCGCGGCCGCCGCGACGACATCGTCCTCGCCACCAAGGTCGGCGGGGGAGACCAGCGCCCCGGCCTCGGCGCCGCGAACATCGCCGCAGCGGCCGAGGAATCGTTGCGCCGCCTGCGAACCGACCATATCGATCTGTACTACGCACACGTGGACGATCTCGACACTCCGCAGGAAGAAACCCTCGCCGCGTTCGACCAGCTCGTGCGCGCGGGCAAGGTCCGCTACATCGCGGCGTCCAACTACGAACCGGACCGGCTCGCCTCCGCACTGTCCATTTCGGACCAGAACGGCCTCGCCCGATACGTGGCCCTGCAACCGCACTACAACCTGGTCGAGCGGGATTACGAGCGAGAGCTGGCCCCGCTCGTCGCCCGCGAAAACCTGGTGACGCTGCCGTATTTCGGACTGGCCAAGGGGTTCCTCACCGGCAAGTACCGTTCGAAGGACGAGCCGGGCGACTCGCCGCGTGCTCCGCGGGCGCTGGCATACCTCGACGCCCGGGGCGAACGAGTGCTCGCCGCGCTGGACGAGGTGGCCGCCGCGCGCCAAGCTTCGGTCGCCGCTGTCGCGCTCGCGTGGCTGCGTCAGCAGCCGACCGTCGCCGCGCCGATCGCCAGTGCGCGCACCACGGAACAGCTGGCCGACCTGCTCGCTTCGGTCGAGCTGAACCTGACCGACGCCGAACTCACCGCTTTGGGCGAAGCGTCGAACTGATACTTACCGAGGAGTAGCTTACTGCGGGTAGGTTGTTGTACGGTGCCCTCCGGACAGGCAAAACCGGCTCAGGAGGGCACCGTGGCTCATAAGCAGGTCGACGGCAAGGTCGTGCTCATCACCGGAGCCGCTCGCGGGATCGGAGCCGGCCTGGCCGAGCGGCTCGCCGCGCGCGGAGCCAAGGTCGCGCTCGTCGGGCTCGAAGCCGCCGAGCAGGAAGCGGTCGCCAAGCGGATCGGGCCGAGCGCGAAGTCCTGGGAAGCCGACGTGACCAGCTGGGACGACCTCGAACGCGTCACCGAGGGCGTGGTCGAGCACTTCGGCGGCATCGACATCGTCATCGCCAACGCGGGCATCGCGACCGCCGGATTCGTGCGCTCGGTGGACCGCGCCGCGTTCGAGCGGGTGATCGAGGTCGATCTGCTCGGCGTGTGGCGCACGTTCCGCGTCACGCTCCCGCACGTGATCGAACGCCGCGGCTACCTGCTCGGCATCTCCTCGCTCGCCGCGATCACCCACGCGCCCGGCATGGCGAACTACGCCGCTGCGAAGGCCGGCGTCGAAGCGTTCTGCAACAGCCTCCGCGCGGAGGTCGCGCACCTCGGTGTGAAGGTCGGCGTCGCGCACCCGACCTGGATCCGCACCGACCTGGTCGAAAGCGCCGACGCGCACCCGGTGTTCGGCAAGCTGCGCTCCGGGATGCCAGGCCTGCTCGGCAAGACCTACCCGCTGGACGTCGCGCTCGACGACCTGGAGGCCGGGATTCTGCGCCGCGCCAGGACGATCCACGTGCCACGCTGGGTCGGCGGGCTGAAGCTGCTGCGCTCGTTCCTGCCGCCGATCGTCGAACTCGGCGCGCGGACCCGGGTGCCGGCAGCGGACCGGGCCGCGCTGAAGGACGTCGAGGAGCGCGGCGCGTTCGAGTCGTCGGTCAACGGCCACGGCGGGCGCGCGGCCACGAAGCGCAACTGAGGAGCGCCATGTCCCGTCGCGACCAGATCCGGATGGCCCCGGACGAGGTGCAGGCCTACCTGGCCGAGCAGAAGGTCATCAACGTGGCCTCCGTCGGCCCGAACGGCAGGCCGCACCTCACCGCCCTCTGGTACTACCCGCACGAGGGCGGGGTCGCGACGTGGACGTATGGCACCTCGCAGAAAGCGAAGAACCTGCGACGACTGCCCGAGGCGACCGTGCTGATCGAAAGCGGCGACGCCTACGACCAGCTGCGCGGGCTTTCCTTCGAGGCCGACGTCGAGTTCGTCGAGGACACCGACCAGGTCACCGCGATGGGGATCGCGCTGATGATGCGCTACTCCGGAGCCGAGCCGGGCGCGCCGGTGCCCGACGAGCTGCGAACGTTCATCGAACGGCAGGCGCCGAAACGGGTCGGGCTGATCCTGCGTCCGACGAGGATCGCGAGCTGGGATCACTCGAAACTCGGCGGCACCTACTAAGGCACTAGGGCCACGAAGCTGAGTCCCGAAGTACGTTCCGCCAGGTCGAGAGCGGTTTCCGGGTCGTCGAGGCCCACCTTCAGCAGCTCCACCGCGGAGAGGTCCAGCACACCCGAGCGGACCAGGTTCCATACCCTCGTCACCGTCTCGCCGTCGCTCATCCAGGAGCCGCGCAGGGTGAGCCTGCGGTGCATGAAGTCGCCGTACGGAATGGTGAGGTCCTGGCGTACGCCGCCGACAAGCACCAGCGTGCCGCGCACCCGCAGGCTGTCGTAGGCGGCCATCGTCGCGTCGGCCGTGGGCGTGGCACCGAGAGTGTCGAGGGCTATGTCGACGGGGCCGATGGCCGCCGCGTCCGTCGCGCGATCGCCGGTCAGCTGGTGCGTACGCACGCGGGAACTGAGTTCGGCCAGCCGGTCGAGCGACACCTTGTTGCGGCCCACCGCCGTCACCGTCGCCGCGCCTTCCGCCAGCGCCAGCATCACCGCCGCACCGCCCATTTGACCGGTCGCGCCGATGATCGCGACGTCGCGTCCGGCCAGCGGACTTGCCGTGCGCAGTCCAGCAGCGGCAACACAAAGCCACGGCAGAAACGCCAGCCGCGCCGGGTCCGGGCAATTCTCGGCACCGGGCAGTTTGACCATGGTTTCCTTGGCGCACAACGCTTTCTCCGCGAAGGCACCGTCACGCCACACCTCGCGCATGCGGTCCGTGCGCTCGCTGCCACCAGAACCGCCCAGGCCGACCCAGCCGACCAGGATTTCGTCGCCATCACCCGCGTTGAGCAGCGCCGTGTCCAACACGACGTCGCCCGGTGCGACATGGAAGACGTCTGGCGCGACGTCGGTCACGCGCCCGATGCACGAGGGGCCAAGGATCAGCGGGGTCAGCAGGCCACCGCGTCCGCCCGTCACGACCGCTTTCGCGTAAGCCGGGAGGTGCGCCGCGAGCACCTCCACGACTACGCCACCGCCTTGGAGAGCGGGTTCCGAAACCTCGGAGAGGCGCAGGTCGTCGTCTTGTGAAGCAACAGTCCAAGCTCGCATACGACAAGCCTCGCGCGGCGTTAAGCTGGTATCCAGAATCGCTTTATTCTGGTACTGGAGGTTCTAGGGTGAGCGTCGAACTGGGCACTTTCCTGCGCAGCCGCCGCGAGCGGATCGCCCCGGCCGACGCGGGCCTGCCGCTCACCGGACGCCGCCGCACGCCTGGGTTGCGCCGCGAAGAGCTGGCCCTACTGGCCGGAATCAGCGCCACCTGGCTCACCTACCTCGAACAGGGCCGCGACGTCCGCCCGTCCGACCAGGTGCTCGACGCCCTGGCCCGCGCACTCCGGCTGACCAGCGCCGAGCAGGAACACCTCCGCCGCCTCGCCGATGGCGGAGAAGCCCCCGAGGACGCCCCCGAAGAGGCTGCGCCCGAGGTCGCGGGCGTCCCGGCGATGCTGGGCGACAACCCCGCGTACGTCACCGGGATTTGTTACGACCTGCTCGCGTACAACGACGCCGCCGCGGAGCTGTTCCGGAACATCGAACCGGGCGCGAACGTCGTGCGCTGGATGTTCACCGAGCCCGCGGCCCGCGAGGTCCTGATCGACTGGGAGCAGGAGGCGCGCAACATCCTGGCCCGGCTGCGGGCGATCGCCGGACGGCACCCCGACCACCCGCGCGTGACCCGGCTCGTGGCCGAACTGACCGAGGCCAGCCCCGAGGTGCGCGAATGGTGGCCGCACTACGAAATCCAGTTCAGCCACGCAGGTCACAAGCGTTTTCGGCATCCCCGGCTTGGGGTGGTCACCGCGACGCACGCCGCGTTCCACGTCGCCGAGCGTCCGGAGCAGACGCTGGTGGTCTATCGGCTGCCGAGCGGTACTGGCGAGTAGGAAGTACTTTCGAGTAACTGTTACCTGAGGTAACATCAACGCTGCCAGACCCCCAGCGCAGCGGAGGCCGACAAGATGACCGAGCGGTTCAAGGTCGTGATCGTGGGCACCGGGTTTTCCGGGCTCGGCCAGGCGATCCAGCTCGAAAAAGCGGGCATCCGGGACTACGTGATCCTGGAAAAGGCCGACGAGGTCGGCGGCACCTGGCGGGACAACTCGTACCCGGGCTGCGCGTGCGACGTGCAGTCGCACATGTACTCGTTCTCCTACGCGCAGAACCCGGACTGGAGCCGGTCGTTCTCGCCGCAGCCGGAGATCTTCGACTACCTCAAGGGCGTCGCCGACAAGTACCGCCTTCGCGAGAAGATCCGGTTCGGCGTCGAGATCACCGGTGCGCACTGGGACGAGGGCGAACGCCGCTGGACGGTGGAGACCAAGGGCGGCACCGAGTTCTCCGCGCAGTTCCTCGTCGCCGGAGTCGGCGGGCTGCACATCCCGCAAATCCCGAAACTGCCGGGGATCGCCAAGTTCAAGGGCCAGACCTGGCATTCGGCGCAGTGGAACCACGAGTTCGACCTGGCGGGCAAGCGGGTCGCGGTGATCGGCACCGGCGCGAGCGCGGTGCAGTTCGTGCCGAAGATCGCGCCCGAGGTCGGCGAACTGACGCTGTTCCAGCGCACGCCGCCGTGGATCATGCCGAAGCCGGACCACGCGATGCCGGGCTGGGCCAGGCAGTTGTTCAAGCGCGTGCCGGGCACGCAGCGGCTGTACCGCAACGCCTTGTACTGGATGCTCGAATCCCGCGCGATCGGGTTCAACGGGCATCCGAAACTCATGCAGGCCGCCGAGGTTCTCGCGCGCAGGCACATCGCGAAGGGCATCAAAAACCCCGCGCTGCGCCGGAAAGTCACGCCCGACTACACGATGGGCTGCAAACGCGTCCTGCTGTCGAATGACTATTTCCCGGCGCTGGACCGGCCGAACGTCGACGTGGTCACCGACGGCGTCGCCGAGGTCCGCGCGCACAGCATCGTCGACACCGCCGGAGTCGAGCACGAGGTCGACGCGATCATCTACGGCACCGGTTTCAAGGTGACCGACGCGCTGGAGTACCTCGACATCACCGGCGTCGGCGGCCGCAATCTCGCGAAAACCTGGTCCACCGAAGGAATCCAGACGCACAAGGGCATCACCGTGTCCGGCTTCCCGAACCTGTTCTTCCTGCTCGGCCCGAACACCGCGCTCGGCCACAACTCCGTGGTGTTCATGATCGAATCGCAGTCCCGCTACGTGGTCGACGCGATCCGGCTCGCCGATTCGCGCGGCGCGGCGGCGCTCGACGTGCGGCCGTCGGTGCAGGACGAATTCCAGGAGCAGATCCAGGCCAAGCTCGTCAAGGGCGTGTGGACCCAGGGCGGCTGCAAGAGCTGGTACCTCGACGCGAAGGGCGTCAACCGGACGATCTGGCCGGGCTTCACCTGGCGGTACTGGCTGGAGACGCGGCGCGTCGAGCCGAGCGACTACGAGCTGAGCGGCCGGTCATGAGTGCCGACCACGAGCAGATCGTGCTCCACGCGCGAGACGTGGAGTTCGACTTCTCCAAGCTGCCGATGCACTGGATTCCCGGGCAGCCGCAGGCCACGCACAGCATCAACGTGCTGCATCTGGCGCTGCCCGAGGGCGAACGCTGGTTCGTCGAGGTGTTCAAGCAGGCCGTCCCGCTGATCCGCGACGAGCGGCTCAAGGAGGACGTGCTCGGGTTCATCGGCCAGGAGGCGATGCACGCCCAGGCGCACGACGGCGCGGCCGAACATCTGGAGTCCGCCGGGGTTTCCGTGCGGCCGTACATCGCGCAGATGGAGTGGATGTTCCGGCGGCTGCTCGGCGACCGGCCCCGATCGAGCCGGGAATGGCTGATCGAACGGCTCGCGATGGTCGCGGCGATCGAGCACTACACCGCGTTTCTCGGCCAATGGATCCTCGACGCGAAGGAACTCGACGCGGCCGGTGCGGACGAGACGATGCTGGATCTCCTTCGCTGGCACGGTGCGGAGGAGGTCGAGCACCGATCGGTGGCCTACGACCTGTTCTGCCACCTCGACGGCCGTTACGGTCGGCGAGTGCGGTCGATGATCGTGGTGACGCCGGTGCTGGCGTGGGTTTTCTTGCGTGGCACGCGATTCCTGATGAAGAACGACCCGACGCGACCCGGCCGCGCGAACTTGCGGGCCTACCGCCGCGCCGCCCGCCGCGGGCTGCTGCCGGGACCGGGCGAACTGCTGCGCGAGATCCGGCCGTACTTCCGGAAGTCCTATCACCCCACGGAAACCGGCAACACCGATCAGGCGGTGGCGTACCTGGCGAGTTCGCCCGCGGCCAAGGCCGCCGACGCTCCGCGATGACCGCACCGCAGTTCCCGCCCCGGCTCGACGGCAGCGGCAGGCGCGACCGGCTGATGTCCACTTTGGTCGCCGTCGGCGCGGCTTACCGGCGGCTGGCCGAGATTTCCGGCCGACGGCGTCCTCCGGTGCAAGAAGTCGACCGTCGATTGCCGTTGGTCGTCGATGCCGTCCGCACCGAAGCCGACGGCGTGGTGAGTCTCCGGCTCGTACGTCCGGACGGAAACCCGTTGCCAGCTTGGCGTCCCGGCGCGCACATCGACCTGCTGCTGCCTTCGGGAATGGTGCGGCAGTACTCGCTGTGCGGCTCGCCTTCGGACCTGTCGCATTACCGGATTGCCGTGCGGCGCATTGGTTCCGCGTCCACCGAGGCACACACGCTCACTGCCGGAACTCGCGTCACAGTGCGCGGTCCGCGCAACGCTTTCCCATTCGTCACCGCGCCCGCATACCACTTCATCGCGGGCGGAATCGGGATCACGCCGATCCTCCCGATGGTGCATCGCGCGGAGGCGAGCGGCGCGGACTGGCGGCTGGTCTACACCGGCCGCGACCGGGAGTCGATGCCGTTCCTCGACGAACTCCCGGCCGAGCGAGTGCGGATCCGGCCGGACACAGAATTCGGCATCCCGGCGTCCGGCGCGGAACTGCTGGAGGAAATGCCCGCCGGAGCTTCGGTGTACTGCTGCGGCCCGGTGCCGATGATCACCGGCGTCCGCGTCGACCTGGCCCGCACGGGTGCCGCCGCAGTGTACTTCGAGAGATTCTCGCCGCCGCCGATCGTGGACGGCGAGCCGTTCCGCGTGATCCTGCGGCGCAGCGGCCATACGCTCGACGTGCCCGCCGACCGCTCCACGCTCGACGTCGTGCGCGAGGTGCTGCCCGACGTGCCGTACTCGTGTCGTCAGGGCTTCTGCGGCACCTGCGAGGTAGCGGCCGAAGACGGCGGGCGCGTGCGGATTTGCGTCGAGCGTGGGGCGGCGGTGCTGGAGTTGTGAGTGTTTACGCCGGTTAGAACCGGTTTTAACACTCACGAGCCTTACTGGACCCAGGTCCCCAACACCGGCTTGAACTCGCGGACGGTGCGCTCGGCCACCACGCCCTCGATCGCGTACGGGTCGTTGTCGATCAGCTCGGTCAGCGCCGCCTCGTCCTCGGCCTGCCAGAGCACCAGCCCGCCGGAGTTGTCCGCGAGCGGACCCGCGACGGCGACGCGACCTGCCTCGACGTGCTCTTTCAGGTAGTCCCGGTGCCGCGGCCGGACGTCGGCCAGCTTCTCCTGGACGTAGCGGATTTCGACGAGGTACCAGGCCATGCGCTTACTCCCGGGGTGAACACGACGGTGACGCCGCAGACGCTACCGGTGACCTCCGGGCAGACGCACCATGCGAGCGGTGGCAGCGGAAGGCCAACCCGATAGGCTGGGCGCGGGCGGAACCTGTGTGCACGCTGAGCCCATCGCGCGCCAACGGGCCTGCTGAGCGGACACGTCGAGGACAGGCGGGGATACATGCTGGAGGGGAACGCGGAACGCAGCGTCGAGGCGACCCTCGGCCACCTGCGGACCATGGACGGGCCGGTCCCGGCGCAGCCGCCGACCGCCCCGTTGAACCTGGAAGACCTCTACCGGCAGCACCGGATGCGGCTCGTGCGGCTCGCCATCCTGCTGGTCGACGAGCCGGCCACGGCCGAGGACGTCGTGCAGGAGGCCTTCACCGGGCTGCACCGCAACTGGGGCAGGCTGCGCGACGCCGCGGCAGCGGTCGGCTACCTGCGCACCGCGGTGGTCAACGGGTCGCGCAGCGTGCTGCGGCGGCGCAAGACCGCGCGCGAGTACGTGCCCCCGCACGCGGTGAACGCCCGGTCCGCGGAAAGCCTCGCGATGCTCTCGAGCGAGCACCAGGCCGTGGTCAACGCCCTGTCGAAGCTTCCGCCGCGCCAGCGCGAGGTGCTCGTGCTGCGCTACTACGGCGGGCTGAGCGAAGCGGAGATTTCCGAAGCCGCGGGCATTTCGAAGGGCACTGTGAAGTCAACCGCCAGCCGAGCGCTGGAGGCGCTGCAGAAGGCAATGCAGCCGCCCCAGTGACCTGGCCGGACCAATCTCGCGCTGGTCGGCCCTCTCTGGTCCAGACCAATATATGCTGGACCGCGTGAAGCACCCCGGAGACTTCGTCATCACGGGCGGCCGCGTCGTGGCCCCGGACCGCGTACTCGACGACGGCTGGCTCGCCGTGTCCGGCGGACAGATCGCCGCGGTAGGCACCGGCACACCCCCGAGCAGCGCGGATGCCGCGACGGTGGACGTCGCAGGAGCGCTGGTCGTGCCGGGTTTCGTGGACACCCATTGCCACGGCGGCGGCGGTGCCTCGTTCTCGACGCTCGACCCGGACGAGATCCGCACCGCGGTCCGCGCGCACCGGCGGCACGGCACCACGACCATGCTCGCGAGCCTGGTCTCCGACCCGATCGACCTGCTCACCGAGCAGATCGCCGCGCTGCGCGAACTCGTGCAGGAGGGCGACCTCGCGGGCATCCACCTGGAGGGCCCGTTCATCTCGCGTGCCCGCTGCGGCGCGCACGACCCCGACACGCTGCGCGAGCCGGATACCGGCACCGTCGAGAAGCTGCTGCGCGCCGGCCACGGCGCCATCCGGATGGTCACGCTCGCGCCGGAGCTGAACGGCGGCGTCAAGGCGGTCCGGCAGCTCGCGGAGTCGGGCGTGATCGCCGCGATCGGCCACACCGACGGGGTCGCTGACCAGCTGGTTCCGGCCATCGACGCCGGCGCGACGGTCGCCACCCACCTGTTCAACGGCATGCGTCCGCTGCACCACCGCGAGCCGGGCCCGGTCGGCGTGCTGCTCGACGACGAGCGCGTGACCGTCGAGTTGATCTGCGACCTGGTGCACCTGCACCCGACGGTCGTGCGGCTGGCCGCGCAGCACGCGGGCCGCGGCCGGACGGTGCTGATCACCGACGCCATGTCGGCCACCGACGCCGCCGACGGCCGCTACACCCTCGGCAGGCTGGAGGTCGACGTCCACGACGGCGTCGCCACGCTGGACAACGGTTCACTCGCCGGAAGCACGCTGACCATGGACAACGCCTTCCGCAACCTGGTGAAGGGTGCGAAACTCGACGTACTGGACGCCGTCCGGGCGACGTCGGCGCGACCGGCCGAACTGCTCGGCATCGCCGACCGCACCGGCGCACTGCGCCCCGGCCTCGCCGCGGACGCCGTGATCCTGGACGACGACCTGCGCCCGTCCCGGGTACTGCACCGGGGCGAGTGGGTCGCCGAGGCGGGCCGGGCTACCTTGAGTACGTGACGAGCTAGCACTTCGACAGGCGGACGGAGCGGATGAGCGAGCCGAAAGACCCGGAACGGTTACTGGCCGACGCGCTGCGTGCACAAGCCGTCTTCGCCCCGCATGTCGTGGCGAACCCGGTCGAAGAGCCCGCCGGTGCCGCTGACTCCGGTTCCGGGACCGGCTCGCAAGGCGCGGTCCAGCCCGGCCCTTCCGGCACCGGATCGTTCAGCGCCGCCGGCGGTCCCGGAATTTCCGGCCCCGGTACTGCCGGGACCGGCTCCTTCGCCGCCGCTCCGGCTTCCGGCACCGGCTCGTTCGGCGCTTCGGCTCAGACGGGCGCGCCGTCGCAGACCGGCCCGACCACCGAACTGCCGCCCAACTACGGCCTGTTGTCCGGGGCGGGCGCCGACTCGCTCGCCCGAGAACGCGCCGCCCTCGATGCGGCCGACTACACCTCGCCCGGCACGACCGGCTCGATCCCGCCGGTCGGGGCCAACGACGCGACCGTCCGCCGTCCCGTTCAGGCGGCGCAGAGCGGCCCCCTGCCCGCGCACTGGGTCCTGCTGCTGGCCGTGCTGCTGGGGCTGGCCGCCGGGTCCGTCATCGGCCTCCTGACGCTGATCTGAGGCCGGGATCCGCCCCGGCTTGCCCGGACGGTCACTCCGGCAGGCACTCCCGGGCCGAGTTCTTACTGTGCCGATCGTTGCTAATCCGACCACAGCCACGGCCGAATGACTTCGCCGCAACGGTTACGTGCCGCTGCGGGGTCGGCCTGCTTTTGGCCGGATTAGCAACGGCGATCTTACACCGATGACCTGCGATTTCCTTGCCCGATGAGGCCACCGTGAGTCACCCTGTACCGTTTTCGGTGTGATTCTCGCCCAGAACACAGTGACCACCATGTCCCTGCTGCCGTCGTGGCTGGACCCGCAGCATCTGCTGAACGGGCTGACGGCGCCCGTGATCGCCGTGCTGTGCTTGATCATCTTCATCGAGAGCAGCATCTTCCCGGTGCTGCCCGGCGACTCGCTGCTCTTCACCGCGGGCCTGTTCATCGCGAACGGGACGCTGAAGGCGCCGCTGTGGCTGGTGTGCGTGCTGGTCACGGTCGCCGCGCTGCTGGGCAACGTCGTGGGGTACTACCTCGGCTACTTCGCCGGGCCGAAGCTGTTCAGCAGGCCGGATTCGAAGTTCTTCAAGCAGGAGTACGTCGACAAGACGCACAGCTTCCTGGAGAAGCACGGTCCGAAGGCCGTCGTGCTGGCCCGGTTCGTGCCGTTCGTGCGGACGTTCATCACCTGGATCGCCGGCATCGGCCGGATGGACCCGAAGCGCTACTTCACGTACACGATCCTCGGCGGCATCCTCTGGGCCGCGGGCATCACCGTGCTGGGGTCGCTGCTGGGCAACATCGGCTTCATCCGGGACAACGTCGACGCGATCTTCGTCCTCATCGTGCTGGTGTCGGTGGTCCCGATCGCCATCGAGTACCTGAAGAGCCGCCGCGAGAAGAAGGCTCGTCCGGCCGACGATTCGGCCGACGTCACGCAGCAGATCCCGCGCGTGCGCGACTGAGGTTTTCTCGGCTGGCCGAAGCGGCGTCCGGACTTTTCCGGACGCCGCTTCGTCGTTGCTGGGTGGTGCTGGGGTCAGTCGGCCATCGAGAACATCGAGCCCGGGTTGAAGAGGTTCTCCGGGTCGAGGGCCTGTTTGATCTGCCGGTGCACGCGGATCCCGACCGGGCCGATCTCGCGGGCGAGCCATTCGCGCTTGATCTTGCCGACGCCGTGCTCGCCGGTCACCGTTCCGCCGAGGGACAGGCCGACCTCAAGGATCTCGTCGAACGCCTGCTGGGCGCGCGCGAACTCGTCCTCGGAATCGGGCGCGTACACGATGGTCGGGTGCATGTTCCCGTCCCCGGCGTGGCCGACGACGGCGATCTTGAGCCCGACCTTCTCGCTGATCCGTTCGCAGCCGCGGATCAGCTCGGCGATCCGGGTGCGGGGCACGCTGACGTCGTCGGTGAGCCACACGCCGTAGGTCTCCAGCGCGGTCAGCACGACGCGGCGGGCCTGCAGCAGCATCTTGCCCTCTTCGAGGTCGTCCGTGGCGTAGACGAGGTCCGCGCCGCAGTCGGTGCAGATCTGTTCCAGCAGCGCCAGTTCGCGCCGGGCGGCCTCGCCACCGGCGTCGGACTGGCCCAGCAGCAGGGCCTGACAGTCCGAGCCCGCGCCGAGGTCGGTGTTGAGGTAGGTCTCGGACGCCTTGATCGACGCCGCGTCCATGATCTCCAGCAGCGACGGCACGAGCCCCTCGCGCACCGCCCGTGCGACCGCTTCGCCGGCCGCCTCGGTGGTATTGAATCCGGCGACAAAAGTGGCCGGGGCCTGCGGAAGCGGCCGCAGCGAGACGGTCGCCTGGGTGATGACGCCGAGCGTGCCCTCGCTGCCGATGAACAGCTTGGTGAGGTCGTACCCCGCGACCCCCTTCACCGTGCGGCGGCCGGTTTTCAGCAGCGATCCGTCCGCGAGGACGACTTCGAGGCCGAGCACCGAATCGGTGGTCACGCCGTATTTCACGCAGCAGAGGCCGCCGGCGTTGGTGGAGAGGTTGCCGCCGATGGTGCACCAGTCGTAGCTGGACGGGTCCGGCGGATAGAACAGGCCGTGCTTCTCGACGGCGGTCCGGAAGTCGAGATTGACGACGCCCGGTTGCACGACGGCGAGCCGGTTGCCCGCGTCGACCTCGACGATCTCGTTCAGCTTCGTCAGAGAGAGCACGACGCAGCCGTCGATCGCGTTGGCCGCGCCGGAAAGCCCGCTGCCCGCCCCGCGCGGCACGATGGGGACTCTCGCTTCGGCACAGGCACGGACAGTCGCCTGCACTCCCGCGGTATCCGCCGGAAGCACGACCGCCAGCGGTTTCCCCGAGGGAGCGAGCGGCATCATGTCGCGCGCGTAGGCGTCGGTGACGTCAGCGTCGGTGAGCACCGCGGCCGGGCCGAGGTCGTCCCGAAGCCGCTGGAGGAGGGCGTCGTTGCTCATTCCCGCATGGTAAACCGGGATGTTCGCAGTGCGGAATATTAATTCCGATATTAGCTGGTCCGGAGGGCGCGCAGCACGGTGTCGCGAGTGTGCCCCGTACCCGGCGGGGCCGGAGATACCCTCGGCCGAGTCTCGTTGACGAGGACGGTCCACTCCTCGCCGAGAAGCCGCACGATGTCGTCGGGCTGGCAGTAGCCGGAGTGCTCCGGTCCCAGGTCGTGCGGATCATGACTGCCGAAGAGGAAAGTCCCGCCGGGCGCGACTGCGTCGAGCAGCTTCCGCGGCACGCCGTCGTCGTGCCGGAGCGGGAAATACTGCACGTTGACCAGGTCGAACGCCCTCGCCGGAACCGGGCTCGCGGCCAGATCCGAACACACCCAAGCGATCCCGGCGTTAGCGGCAGCCGCCCGCTGCAACGCGGTGCGCGAGATGTCGAGCGCTGTCACCTGCCAGCCGCGCGCGGCCAACCACCGCGCGTCGCCGCCTTCGCCACACCCGACGTCCAACGCCTGTCCCGGCGGCAACCCCTCGGCCTCGGTGACGAGCACGCCGTTGGGCTCGCCGCTGAAGACCTGCTCGCGACTGCGGTAGAGGTCTTCCCAGAACTGTGCGTCGTGTGGTGCTTCGGATTTCCCGGACGGAGCCATTTTCGTTGCCACCTCCGCCGTTCACGATTCCGCTGACCGCGCCGGACGGCAAGGTTCTTTGCCGGAACCGCAAAATCAGTTCCGGAGGTTCTCCAGGTCTGCCAGCAGACCGGGGTGTTTCGGCTCCCAGCCGAGCGCTTGCCGGGTGTGCGCGCTGGAGGAGGGCTGATCGGTCGCGAAGATCGGACCGAGCGGACCGTAAGTCTCCTCCGGCACCGATTCGACCGGGAGCCCCAGCCGCCGTCCGATCACTGCCGCGATGTCAGCGACCGGAACGCCTTCGTCGGCGACCGCGTGCCAGGACGTACCGGGCTGCGCGTTTTCCAAAGCGAGCCGGAAGAGCACTGCCGCGTCGAGCGCGTGCACCGCCGGCCACCGCTGCGTGCCGTCGCCCGGATAACCGGACACTCCCGTTTGCCGGGCGATGTTGGTCAACAGACCGGCAAACCCGCCCTCGCCGTTGTTGTGCACGGTGCGCGGCAGGCGTACCGCGGACGCACCAAGCTCCAGAACCTCGGCGACCGTGCGCCCCCTCCCGCCGACAGGCCCGTCGATCGAAACCGGATCAGCCTCGGTCGACGCGCGACCCGGTGCATACGGCGTCCCCGAGACCGTCACCAACGGCCGACCGCTTCCGACTAGCGCCTCAGCCTGCGCCTTGAGCGCCGCCGTTTCCTCGGCGACCGCGTTCGCAAGAGCTTCGTCGCTGCTGAACGCATTGGCGAAGGCGAGGTGAATCACCCCGTCGGCCTTGGCCGCCGCCGCACGGATGACGTCCAAGTCCGCCAGCGCACCCCGCACCGGCTCGGCACCAGCCTTTTCGGCCGCCGCGGCGGAGGCGTCGGACCGCGCGAGCGCGAGGACGGAATGGCCGTTGCCCAGCAGTTCGGCGACGACAGCGGAGCCGACCAAACCAGTGGCTCCAGTGACGAACACGCGCATGGATCTCTCCCGCAAAGTGATGGGACTCTTGTCCCGTCATACGGTACCAGAGTGACGGGACAAAGGTCTCGTCACATAGGATGGTTCCATGGCCCGATGGGAACCCGGAGCGCGCGAACGGCTGGTCGTAGCGGCCGTCGACCTGTTCGCCGAACAGGGCTACGACGCCACGACGGTCGCGCAGATCGCTGAGCGCGCAGGCGTCACCAAGAGCACGTTCTTCCGGCATTTCCCGGACAAGCGAGAGTTGCTGGTGGCCGGGCAGGAAACGCTGAGCAGACTGCTCGCGGAGGGAATCGCCGACGCCCCCGCCGGTGCCAGCCCGTTGACAGCAGTCGCCGCCGGTCTCCGCCGCGCCGCGACCGCGATGGGCCCGATGAACCGGGAACTCGCCCCTCGGTTGAAGGCCGCCGTCGCGGCCAGCACGGAACTCCAGGAGCGGGACGCGTTGAAGAGCGTCGGCCTGGCTGCCGCGATGACCGCCGCCCTGACCGCCCGAGGCCTGCCCGACGCGACTGCGGCGCTCGCCAGCGAGCTGGGCGTGCTGGCTTTTAAGCGGGGGTATTTCGAGTGGTCCGAAAGCGATCGCGGGGCTGATGCCGATCCGGCGGAGTATTTGGTGGCCGCACTGGATGAGTTGCGGGCGGCGAGTGCTTCGCTGGGCTGACCAGGCAATAGCTGAACCCCGCCCGGCAGCCGTCCCCGCATGCTTTGCACTGGACTGGCTCCGCGCCGGACAGCGACCGCAGGTCTCGCCAGCGAACCGGGAGCGCTGACCGTCAAGCGCGGCTGTCCCCGGGTCGTCGGAGAGCGGCCACGGAGACGATGCCGAGCCAGCTGAGCATCTCGAAGGCTCGCGCGGTGAGCGCTTCGCTGGACTGAGCGAGCGGGGTCCGAGCAGTGCCAAAGGACTCCGCTCGCGTCAGGGCCGTTCCGGACATCTTCGATCGGACGGATCCGCGCTGGACTAGCAGCGTCGGACAGCCGCCCGCTTTGAAGGACTTTCCTTGCCCAGCAACCGAAACTTCCCGCGCGGCAGGCGCGGCACCGCCCGTCAGGCAGGCGAGTCACGCGGACATCGCGGACTCCTCCGATTGCGCGGCCTGCGGGCGGTTTCGGCGGCGTCCCAACCGACAGATGGATCGGATGACACTGGATCCGCACTGGCCCAGTGCCAGCGGAAGCCACTTGAAGCATTCCCTTGCCCAGCAAACGAAACTTCCCGTGCCTCCGGCTGATCAGCTTGCGGGTGGTTTCCGCGGCGTCCCAACAGACAGGCGGATCGGAACGGCACTGGCCCTGTGCCAGCATGAGCAACCCGAAGCATTTCCCTTGCCCAACAAGCGAAATACCCAACCCCACACGCACGCTGGCTAGCCGAACCCGCACCGTCCGTCAGGCAGGCGACACCTGTTCACCTGCCTGACGGGACCGAATCACGCCGACATCGCGGGCTCCTCCAGTCGCGCACCCTGCGGGCGGTTTCGGCGGCGTCCCAACAGGAAGTACGCCTGCAGTGCCGTGTACACGAGGATCGCGGCACCGACCCACGCGCTCGTGTGCAACGCCGTCACGAAGGACTCGCGGGCGGTACTCAGCAGTGCCGCGCCTTCGGCGGCGGGCATGCTGTGCGCGGTGGCTACTGCGCCGCCCAGGGTGTCGTGGGCTGCGGCGGGTGTGGTGGCTGGCAGGCCTGACTGGTAGACCGCCGTGGCGAGGCTGCCCAGCAGGGCCGTGCCTAGTGCGCCGCCCAGTTCGTAGCCCGTTTCCGAGATCGCCGACGCGGCACCGGCTCGGTTGACCGGGGCGGCGGAGATCACGAGGTCGTTCGTGAGGGTTTCGGACAGGGCCACGCCGCCACCGACCAGGACGAAGGCCACTACGACCGCGGCCAGTCCGGCGTCGGCGCCGATGGTCGTCAGGATCAGGAAGCCGGCCGCACCGAGCAACAGGCCGACGCTGACCAGGACCGGCACCCGGACTCGGCGGGCGAGCCAGGCGGCTGCCAGGGCGCCGACGACGCCGGCGACCGTCGCGGGCAGCATCCACAGTGCGGCGACCAGCGGCGTCAGGCCGAGCACCAGCTGCAGGTACTGCGGCAGCAGGAACAGCAGCCCGACCAGGGCGAACACGCCCAGCAGGTTCGTGATCACCGAGCCCGCGAACTTGCGGTTGGCGAACAGCCCGAGGTCCAGCATCGGCTGCTCAAGCCGCCGCTGCCGGCGCACGAACGCCGCGCCCAGCGCCAGCCCGAGCACCATCGCGGCACCGGCGGACCAGGTGATCCCCGACGTCGCGGCGATCTTCACGCCGTAGACGACCGGCAGCATCGTGCCCAGCGACAGCAGCGCCGACCACGGGTCGAAGCGGCCCGGGTTCGGGTCGCGGAATTCCGGCAGCAGCAACGGGCCCGCGACGAGCAGCAGCACCATCACCGGCACGTTGATCAGGAAGACCGAACCCCACCAGAAGTGCTCGAGCAGCCAGCCGCCGACGACCGGGCCGACCGCCATGCCGCCGGAGAACGCCGCGCTCCAGATCGCGACCGCGGTGCGCCGCGTGCGGTCCTCGGTGAAGATGCTGCGGATCAGCGACAGCGTGGACGGCATCAGCGTCGCGCCGCCGACGCCCAGCAGCGCCCGCGCGACGATCAGCATCAGCGGCGACGTGGCGAACGCCGCCAGCACCGAGGCCGCGCCGAACGCCGCACCGCCGATGAGCAGCAGCCTCCGCCTGCCGATCCGGTCGCCCAGCGTGCCCATGAAGACCAGCAACCCGGCCAGGACGAACGAGTAGACGTCGACGATCCACAGCTGTTCCGCGCCCGTAGGCGCGAGATCCTCGCTGAGATAGGGCAGGGCGAAGCCCAGGACTGTCGTATCCACGCTGATCAAGAGGACCGGCAGTACGAGAACTGCCAACGCCCACCACTGGCCTCCGCGCCGCACCATGGCGCACTCTTCCTTCCTTGTACCGTCCAGACGGTACAGTTTCGTTCCTGAGGTAGAAGGTAAACCGTCTGGACGGTATAGTCAAGGTGATGGCTAAACCTTCAGCACGTGAACGCATCCTCGGTTCGTACGAGGTCATCCTCGCCGACCGCGGCCCGGCCGAGATCACTCTCGACGCCGTCGCGGCGCACGCCGGGGTGTCCAAGGGCGGCCTGCTCTACCACTTCGGCTCGAAGGACGCCCTGCGCGACGGCCTGCTCGAACGCCTGGAGCGGCTGACCGACGACGACCTCGAACGCGCGCGCAACGCGCCGGAGGGCGCGGTCCGGTACTACCTGCGCTCGGCGATCACCGACGTCACGAGCGACCTGGCGCTGCATCGCACGACGATGGCCGCGATCCGGTTGGTGCTCAACGACCCGATCGCGGCGGAGGTGTCGCGGCGCTGCACCGCGCGCACCCGCGAGCTGATGCTGGAGCACGTCGAGGACCCGTTGACCGCGGAACTGGTGATGCTGGTCGGCGAGGGCCTCTACATGCGCGCGGCGCTGGGCGAAGACGCGACAGGAAGCCTGCTGGAGCAGATCGAGGAGATCGCGGACCGGATCGAGGCCGGGGCACCGGCCAAGGCGACGGTCGCGGCGGGACCTCGAAAGAGCTGAGCCGCAGAGATCACCAACGCACGCGGGCACCCGACTTCACGTCCGTGAGGGGAACCCTGAGGGAATCAGAGTCCCTCAGGGTTCCCCTCACGGACTGCGAACTCAGCCGCGAACCTCAGCGAGCCAGCCCGTAAACCCGCTCGATCTCCACCGTCAGCACCAGCCGCCGATCCGCCACCATCGCCGCGCGGTACTCCGCCCAGTCCGGATGCTCGCCCGCCACCTTGCGATACAGCGCGATCAACGCCTCCACCGCCTCGTCGTCCGGCGCCGAAGCGACCGGCGAAAGCACCGCCCGCCCCTCGGCCACCGCGTACGACCACCCATTCGACGACGCCACGTGGTAGCTCACCCGCGGATCCCGCCGCATGTTCTTCGTCTTCGCCCGCGTGTCCGTGATCGACACTTGCAACTGGCGAGCGTCGCGATCGAAGTAGTGCGTCACCGTCGACAGCTGGGGACGGCCGTCTCGCTTCAGGGTCGCCAAGACCCCCTGCTTGCCCGCCGCGATGAGGTCGTAGAGCGCTGTGTCGTCAGTCATACCCCTACAACGGCCCGGCGAGAAGGATCTGTTCCCGCTCCGAGACCCCGAGTGACCAGCGGCGTCCGCATATCGGGAGAAACCGGACGATACCCCTCCGGTTTAAATCTGCTTGCATGCGGCAACTAAAGTGTCATGTGACACAACCATAGGCCGGCCGCTTGCGAAATACGCCGTACGGGCACACTCTTGCTTGAGGCAACTAGTTGCAGTCGCCAACCAATGGTTTGCTCCACCCCAAGGAAGACCCACATGGCACCTCAGAACTCCGCCGTCAGGCCCGAGGCCGACCTCGACCTTGCCGACCAGCTCGGACACGAGCTGGTCCGGTTCATGCGCTTGATCACCAAGGCGAAGTCCCAGGTCGCCAAGCACGGTCCGGACGGGATCGAAAGGGCCGCGTACGCGATCCTCTTCTGCCTCGTCCACGAAGGTCCGCAACGCACCAGCAAGCTGGCCGAGTTCCTGCACTCGGAGATCTCCACGATCAGCAGGCAGTCCAGCTCGCTCGTGCAGCACGGACTCGTCGAACGGCAGGCCGACCCCGAGGACGGCCGCGCCTGCTTGCTCGCCCCGACCGCCGAAGGCCTGCGCGTCTTCGACGAAAACCGCAAGCACCGCGCCCGGTGGCTGGCCGACGTACTCGGCGACTGGAGCCAGGAGGAGCGCGAGACGCTCAACGAGCTTCTCGCGCGGCTCAACACAGGTATCGAAAAGAACAATCCGTCGCTGTCCGAAATCACGGCGGCGGGACAGGCCAAGGGGGCCTCGAACGCATGACGTCCACCGTTGAAAAACAACCTCAGTCGCGAGGGGGAGCGCCCGCTGAAGACAGCGAGAGCGGTCCGCGGCTGACTCACCGCCAAATCGTCACGATCATCAGCGGCCTGATGTGCGGCATGTTCCTCGCCGCGCTCGACCAGACGATCGTGGGCACCTCGATCGTCCGCATCGCCAACGACCTGCACGGCTTCGACCTGCAGGCGTGGGCGACCACGGCGTACCTGATCACGTCGACGATCGCCACGCCGATCTACGGCAAGCTTTCCGACATCTACGGCCGCAAGCCGTTCTACCTCGCCGCGATCGCGATCTTCGTCGTCGGTTCGGCGGCAGCGTCGTTCTCGACGTCGATGTACGAACTGGCCGCGTTCCGCGCGGTGCAGGGTCTCGGTGCCGGCGGTCTGATGTCGCTGGCCATGACGATCATCGGCGACGTGGTGCCGCCGCGGGAACGCGCGCGGTACCAGGGTTACTTCCTCGCCGTGTTCGGCACTTCGACCGTGCTCGGGCCGGTGCTCGGCGGCTTCTTCGCCGGCTTCGACACCCTCGGCGGCCTGCACGGCTGGCGCTGGGTCTTCCTGATCAACGTGCCGATCGGCGTCGTCGCGATGTTCGTCGTCGCGAAGGTGCTGAACGTCCCGCACAACCGCCACGACCACAAGATCGACTGGTGGGGCGCGCTCACCATGGTCGTCGCCGTGGTGCCGTTCCTCGTCGTCGCCGAACAGGGCCAGAAGTGGGGCTGGGGCGATCAGAAGTCGATCTGGATGTACATCATCGGCGGCGTCGGCGTCGTGCTGTTCATCGTCGTCGAAAAACTCATGAAGGACGCCGCGCTGATCCCGTTGCGGCTGTTCAAGAACTCGACCTTCAGCGTGGCCATCATCGGCGGCGTGATCGTCGGTGTGGCGATGTTCGGCGCGATCACGATGATCCCGCAGTACCTGCAGGTCGTGCAGGGTTACACGCCGACCGAATCGGGTCTGCTGATGCTGCCGCTGATGGTCGGCATCATGTCCGCCTCGATCATCTCCGGCCGGATCACCTCGAAGACCGGGCGCTACAAGATCTTCCCGGTCATCGGCACGATCCTGATCGCGGCGGGCGCGTTCTTCTTCGCGCTGGTCAAATACGACACCCCGATCTGGCACCCGCTGGTGGCCGCGCTGATCATCGGTCTCGGCCTCGGCCAGTGCATGCAGACGCTGATCATCGCGGTGCAGAACGCGGGCCCGCGCAAGGACATGGGCGTGTCGACGGCGTCGGCTACGTTCTTCCGCCAGATCGGCGGTACCGCCGGGGTCGCGGTGTTCCTGACGATTCTGTTCAACGTGCTGCCGGGCAACATCACCAAGGCGTTCGGCGGGCACATGCCGCAAGGCGCGGGCGGTCAGCTGAACGACCTGTCGAGCAACACGAGCGTCATCCAGACGCTGCCGGAAGCGGTGCGCACGCCGATCCTGATCGGCTTCACCGAGTCCATCACCACGGTGTTCTGGGTCGCGGGCGGCGTCGCGCTGCTGGCCACGCTGGTGCTGCTGTTCATGAAGGAGATCCCGCTGGCTGGCATGAACCCGGCGGCGGCCGCGGTCGAAGGCGGCGAAGCGCTGCTGGACCTCGACGAGCCGGCCCCTGCCCCGGTCGCGGACGACACCGCCGAGATCAAGACGGGTTCGCTGTTCGAGGAGGCCCCGCGCGAGCCGGTGCTCGTCGGAGCCGGGGGCAAGCATGCCCTGACCAACGGCCACGGCGACGCTCAGGCGATCGCTGACGCCCGGCCGATGCCGATCACCAACTCGCTGGCCGACGCCGAATTCGGCACGACCACCAGCTCGGGAGGTGTCCCGGTCACCGGCCACGTGCGCCGCCAGGACGGCAGCCACGTGAGCGCGGCCGCGCTGACCCTGATCGACCAGCAGGGCCGTCAGGTGGCGCGGGCGACCGGCAACGGCGACGGCAGCTACTCGATCCCGACCCAGGGACCGGGAACGTACGTGCTGATCGTGTCCGCTCCCGGGCATCAGCCGCAGGCCTCCAGCGTGGTGGTCGGCGGGCACCCGGCGAATCTGGACGTCACGCTCACCGGTTCCGGCGAGCTGACCGGCGTGGTCCGTTCGATCGGCACCGCGACCCCGCTGGCCAACGCGACGGTCACGCTGACCGACTCGCGCGGCGAGGTCAACGGCGCGTTCATCACCACCGAGGACGGCGTCTACACCTTCAGCGGCGTCGGCGCCGGGCAGTACACGCTGGTCGCGAGCGGCCCGCACTACCGCCCGGTCGCGGTCACGCTGACGGTGCCGGACAGCGGCGTGCTTCGCCACGACGTCGAACTCGCCGGCGCGGTGCTGCTCCAGGGCGTCGCGCGCACCGAGGGCGACCGGATCGTGCCGGACGCGCGGATCACCGTGCTCGACGCGAACGGCAACGTCGCGGCGGTGGCCCGCACCGACAGCGAGGGCCGGTATGTCGTCAGCGACCTGCCGATCGGCTCCTACACGGTCGTGGCGAGCGGCTACCCGCCCGCCACCAGCCAGGTGACGCTGAACGACGGCGAGGCCCAGCACGACGTGCGGCTGAGCTACGACCAGGCGCTCGACGAGCTGGTCGACCGGTCATGAGCGGGGGCCTGCGCGCACAGCTGCGCTCGAACGGCGGATGGCCGGTCGAGAACGCGGTGCTCACGGTCACCGATCTGAACGGTCGCCAGGTCGCGCGGCAGGTCACGGACGCGAAGGGGGCAGTGGTCACCGATCCGCTGCCCCCGGGCGTCTACACCGCCGTGATCACCGCGCCGGGATACACGCCGATGGCCCGCACCGTGCAGATCGGCTCCGACGGGGCCGGACTGCTCGGCGACATCGCGCTGGTGCCGGTTTCCGGCGCGGTCGAGCTGCCGCCCGAGGGCCCCTGGACGATCGACCCGATGCACTCGTCGGTGGTCGCCACCGCGCGGCACATGGGCATCGCAAGCATCAAGGTGCGGTTCCCGGACGTGGCCGGGCGGATCGACGTCGCCCGGCCGGTCGAGCGGTCGACGGTGCACGCCGAGATCAAGGCGGGCAGCATCGAAAGCGGCATCAAGATGCGGGACGACCACCTGCGTTCGGCCGAATTCCTCGACGTCGACGCGTATCCGCTCATCACGTTCGAAAGCACCGGGCTTTCCCAGCTCGGCACGGACAACTGGGCGCTGCGCGGCGTGCTGACGCTGCACGGCGAACGCCGCGACGTCACGCTCGACCTGCGCTACACCGGGCACGGCCCGGACCCGTGGGGCGGCGTGCGTGCCGCGTTCCACGCCGAAACGCAATTGCACCGCAACGATTTCGCGATCAACTACAGCGCGATGGTGCGGGCGGGCGTGGCCGCGATCGGCACGACCGTCAAGGTGGAGCTGGACATCGAGGCGGTGCAGGGCGAGTCCCTGCCGCAGTTCTAGAGAAAGCCGCGACAGGCCGCCCGGGAACTGTTCCGGGCGGCCTGTTCGTTGTCCTGGGCGAAAAGGGTGAACAGTCTGGTTACCCCAGCAATACCCAAAGTCACCGAATGCGGAGGATTCGATGGTTGCGTACTGCAGCCGGTTCCGGCCACGTAGGCTCTTCGCGTGAACCTCGACGCCGCCCAGCCCGCGCACGCCGCGGGGATCGGCCTGAGCTGGCTGGACACCGCCGGCCCGGTGCTCGTCTGGGTCATCGTGCTGTCGTTCGTGCTCATCGAATGCGCGCTCATCATCGGGCTCTTCCTGCCCGGCGATTCCCTGCTGTTCGGCGCGGGCGTGGTGCTCGCGCAGCACGGCTCGGACCTCAACGCGTGGCTGCTGTCCGCGGCCGCGTTGCTCACCGCCGTGGTCGGCAACCAGATCGGCTACTACATCGGCCGCGGCGCGGGCACCACGCTGATCGCCCGGCGCGGCGGGCGGATGCTCAACCGGCACAACCTCGAACGCGCGCAGGAGTTCCTGGACCGCAAGGGATTCTTCGCGATCGTCGCGGCCAGGTGGATCCCGTGGATCCGCACGCTGGCCCCGCTCATCGCCGGCGCCGCGCGGATGGATTCGCGGCGGTTCCTGCTCGCCACCACCGTCGGCGGGCTGCTGTGGGTGCCCACGCTGGTGCTGGTCGGCTACTACGGGGCCGGGCTGCTCGACGTCATCCCGTGGGTCAAAACCGCGGCGTTGTGGGCGAGCATCGCGTTCTTCGTGTTCGGCACCGCGTACGGCGTGCTGCGCTACCGCCAGGAAATGCGGCGTCCGGTCGAAGAACCCGACGACGCGCACGCCTGAGCTTTCAGGCCGGGTCGGACCAGACTTCCAGCTGGATGCCGTCCGGATCGCGGAACACGATCACCGCCGAACCTTCGAAGGTCTGCGACTGCGTGGCGGGCAGGTAGGACACGCCGTACTCCCGCAGGCGGTCCTCCCATTCGGCCACCTCGGCGCGGGACGACACCGAGAACGCGACGTGGTCCAGACCAGTGCGTCTTTCGTCGAACACGGGTCTTCCGGTGTCCGGATGCTGGACCAGCACCACGGAGAAACCGTCTCCCGCCGAACGCAGAACTACTTTGCGCACCCCGGTTTCCGGGTCTTCGCGCCGATGGCTTTCCTCGAGGTCGAGCACCCGGACGTACCAGGGAACACTTCGGTCCACATCGGTCACGGTGAGCGCCAGATGGTGCACAGACGTGAGCTTGGGCATGACTTTCGCGGCCGTCCTTTCAACCCCTTCGTTCCAGAGTCGCACACCGGCACAACCGCTTTGGGCGAGTTCACCGAGTTCCGGGGGCAATCGTGATCTGCCCGTCTCCGGGCGTCTCACAGTCCGAGATCGATCAGCGACCGCCGCCGACCTCAAGCACGGCGCCGACAGTGAAAGACGCCTCCGGGGACAACAGCCACAGCACGGCCGCGGCGATCTCGTTCGGCTGTCCCGCGCGCCGGAGCGGGATCACGGCACTGAACCGCTCGGGCCGGTCCGGCATCCCCGCGGCGGCGTGCAGGCCGGTCTCGACCAGACCGGGAGACACGGCGTTGACCCGGATTCCCTCGTCGGCGACTTCCTGCGCGAGGCCGAAGCTGAGCGTGTTGACCGCCGCCTTGGACGCCGCGTAGTGCACCCATTCGCCCGCCGACCCGGTCCGCGAGGCCGTGGAAGACACGTTCACAATCGCTCCGCCAGACCCGCCGTAGCGCGTCGACATCCGCCGCACCGCCTCGCGGCAGCACAGGAAGACTCCCGTGACGTTGATGTCCAGCACGCGCCGCACGGTCTCGACGCTCTGCTCGTCGAGCCGTCCCGGGGTGTTGCCGGTGATGCCCGCGTTGTTCACCACGCCGACGAGCGGGCCCAGCTCGGCCGCCGCCGAAAAAAGGTCGCTGACCTGCTGTTCGTCAGACACGTCGGCTCGGTGCGCAAGCGCTTGCGCGCCATGGGAACGCACCCGCACGGCGACCTCCTCGGCCGGAGCCGGATCGCCGGAGTAGTTCACCACCACGTCGTAACCACGGGTCGCGGCCAGTTCACAGATCGCCGCCCCGATGCCCCGGCTGCCGCCGGTGACGACCAAAACCCCCACAGGTCACTCCTCAAAACTCAGCCAGGTTTGAGCGGCTCGACGAACTGCGCGTCGAGCCACCGCATCTGCGCCATCCACATCCACCACGTCGCGTCGTCCGGACAATGCTGCCCGTCGACACGCTTCGCCGCGCAGCCATGCTCCCAGCAGCGCGGTGATCGCCGTGCACACGTCGAGCAGCGCGCGTCCCCACCACCATTGGTGCATCGGCGTGTGCAGTTCGAGGACACCGCCGTGCTCCGGCAGCACCGACAACGCCCAGTCCAGCCGGGTCCGCACGTCGGCGAGCACGTCGGGCTCCAGCTGCGGCTCGGTGGTGGTCTCGCGCATCCGCTCCACCAGCAGCGCCAGCCTCGGATCCGCGGCGGGTGTCGCGGGCTCGGTCAGCTGCCGCTCGACCAGCGCCCGCAGCCCGTTCAGGTGCGTGCGCACGAGCGGGAAGTACGGCGGGTACAGCACGGCGATCCGGGCGTCGCCGGCCCGGTCCCAGGTGACCGCGCCGGCGTAGGGATCCGTCGTCGCCGGATCGTCGAACATCACCGCTCAGAGCCTGCTCAGAGGGCGAAATTCGTCAGCGGCAGGTTCTCGAGCACCAGGTCCGCGCGGTCGCGGGTGTTCGCGATCAGGTCCGCGTTGCGCTGGTCGGAGCCGAGCGCGCGCTGCCGGGCCTCCACCAGCGAACGGCCGTAGCGCCGGTGCCGCGACACCAGCCGCTCGATCCGCTCCGGCTCGTCCGGTGCGAGGAACCAGGCCTCGGTGAGGTACTGCCGCACGCCGCTCCACGGGTCGTCCGGCAGCAGCAGGTAGTTGCCCTCGGTGATGACCAGCTGCACCTCGGGCGCGACCGGCACCGCGCCCGCGATCGGCTCCTCGATCTCGCGGCGGAACTCCGGCGCGTACACCGTCTCGCGGCCCTCGGCGAGCCGGCGGATCAGCTGCACGTAGCCGGCCGCGTCGAAGGTGTCCGGCGCGCCCTTGCGATCGGTGCGGCCGAGCCGCTGCAGTTCGACCTGGGCCAGGTGGAAGCCGTCCATCCCGACGACCGCGGCCCGCGAGCCGAGCGCGTTGGCGATCGCCCAGGCCAGCGTGGTCTTGCCGGAGGCGGGCGCGCCGATGATGCCGAGCACGTGCCGTTCCCGCGGTTTGGCCAGCTTTTCGGCCCGCGCCAGGAGGTCCTCGAACGCCGTCATCGCACTCCCTCTTCTCTGCTCTTCGCCAGTTCTCCGACCGGCCCGGTCCACGAACGCGGACCCACGTGCCGGACGCGTTCCGCGGCCACCGCGTTCGCGTATCCGATCCAGTCGGGGACGGCGCTGTCCCGGTTCGCCACGGCGTACGCGAGCGCACCGTGCCACACGTCTCCGGCCCCCAGGGTGTCCCGCGCTTCGACGAGCGGCACGGGGACCTGCCCAGAGTCTTCCGTAGTGCTCCAGGCGACCGGCTCCGGGCCCGCCGTCGTGATCGTCACTGACACTCCGCGTTCGGCCAAACTCGGTGCGGGAGCACGGAACCGCGCCGAACAGGCTGCCACGCGGACCAGTGGCAGCAACTGGTCCAGTACCGGTTTCCAGCTGCCCGCGTCGAGGATCACCGGTATCTCGCGGGTGCGGGCTTCCCGGGCGACAGCAAGCGCTAGCTCGGGATGGTGCCCGTCGACGAGGACGGCTTTTACGCCGTCGAAAATCGGGGCGAGGTCAGGCAGTTCGAGCGGTTCGTCGGCGGCGGCGTTGCGGGAGACGACGGTTCGTTCGCCGTCGCCGTCCCGCACCACGACCGCGCTGACCGGCGGTGCCTGCGTGCGTTCTGGAGCGAGGTCGACCAGGTCGACGCCGCAGGCTTCGAGGTCAGCGCGCGCGAGTGCGGCCAGCGGGTGTGTACCGAGAGCCGTCACGAGAGTCGCTTCGCCACCGAGCGCCGCGACGGTCACCGCGGCGTTCGTCGCGGGCCCACCGGCCGCGACATCCACCTGCAGCGACTGCACTTTCTCGCTCGGCTCCGGAAATTCCGCGACCCGTTGTACGACATCGACGGTGCACAAGCCCGCCAGCAGCACTCGCACGTCAGGTCAACCCGGCGTGCGTGGTGGACGCGACCTCGACGACTTCGCCGTTGTCGTCGAGCTTCAACGCACCGGTGAGCAGGCCGACGACCTGGTTCATGCTGTGCGACTTCGGCGTCACCACGGCGACGCGCTTGCCGAGCCGGTGCACGTGGATGCGGTCGGCGATTTCGAAGACGTGCGGCATGTTGTGGCTGATCAGCACCACCGGCAGGCCGCGGTCGCGGATCCGGCCGATCAGCTCCAACACCTTCGCGGATTCGGCGACGCCCAGCGCGGCCGTCGGCTCGTCCATGATCACCGCTTTGGTGCCGAACGCCGCCGCGCGCGCCACCGCGACACCTTGCCGCTGGCCACCGGACAGCGTTTCCACCAGCTGCGAAATGGATTTGACCTTGATGCCGAGGTCGTCCAGGATCCGCTGCGCGTCGGTGCGCATGGCCGCGGTGTCGAGCTTGCGCAACCCGATGCCGAACGGGCCCTTCAGCCGCTTTTCCCTGCCGAGGAACATGTTCGACGCGATGTCCAGCGCCGGCGCGACCGCCAGATCCTGATACACCGTCTCGATTCCGTAATGCCGGGCGTCCAACGGGGACTTGAAGTGGACCGTCTTGCCGTCCACTTTGATCTCTCCGGCGTCCGGCACCACCGCACCGGACAATGCCTTGATGAGACTGGACTTTCCGGCCCCGTTGTCGCCGACCACGGCGAGCACTTCGCCGGGGTAGAGGTCGAAATCGGCGCCGTCGATGGCGGTGACCCGGCCGTAGCGCTTCACCAGGCCGCGCGCGGAAAGGGTCGGCTGCTGCTGCGTGGTAGTCATGACTGCTGCTGCCTCCGTGCGATCCGGTCCACGACCACCGCGGCGATCAGCAACGCGCCGGTCGCCAGGTCCTGGTAGTTGCCGTCCACGCCCATCTGCGTCAGGCCCGAGCGCAGCACCGCGACGACCAGCGCGCCGAACAGCGTGCCCAGCACCGAACCGCGGCCGCCGAACAGGCTCGTGCCGCCCAGCACCACGGCGGTGATCGAGTCGAGGTTGCCGAGCTGGAACTGGTTCGGGTCGGCGTTCGGCGTGCGGCCGAGCGCCTGCCACGCGGCGATGCCGAAGCACAGACCGGCGACCAGGTAGACCGACAGCACGGTGCGGTTGACCTTGATCCCGGACAGCCGCGCGGACTCCGGCGCGTTGCCGACGGCGTAAACGTGCTTGCCCCACGCGGTTTTCGTGAGTGCGTACCAGACGACGAGGAACATGAGCAGCGCGAGCGTCATGCCGTAGGTGATCGGGATGCCGCCGAAGAGGTACCGCTTCGTGCCGAGCCAGGTGAGCAGCCCGTCGGACACCGGAACCGCCTGGCCGCCTGCGAGCAGCTTCGCCACCGCGGTCAGGCCGGTGAACGTGCCGAGCGTGATGATGAAGGCGGGCAACTTGATCCGCGTCGCCAGGGTGCCGATGAACAGGCCGACGATGACAGTCAGCACGACCCCGGCCAGCAGGGCGAAGAAAACGTTCGTGACGGACGCCAGTTTCGCCATCACCAGCGTCGCCACGACCATCGACGACGCGTTGGAAAGGTCGATGCCCGCGATCAGGATGATCAGCGTCTGGCCGAGCGCGAGCGTGCCGACCACCAGCGACTGCTGGACCACTGTGGACAGATTGTCCAGGTCGAAAAAGGTGTCCGTGGCAAAGGAAAACACCACGATCGCCACGATCAGCGCCAGCGCCGGGCCGACCGCCGGGGCACGCAGGAAGAACTCGCCGAGCGTCTCGCGCTCGCGGTTGTTGACCGTCGCGCTCGTCATTTCCCGCCTCCCCAGCAGTTCTGCAGACCCCAGGCGGTGTCCTTGCTCGGAACACCCGGCATCGGGTGGTCGGTGATCGCCGTCGAACCGGTGTTGACGAACCCGCTCGGCTTCTTCCCGGTCTTCGCGTACTCGACCGCCGCGAGCACGCCCTGTTCGGCCATCTTCCGCGGGAACTGCATCACGGTGACGGCGAACTGGCCGGCCTTGACGTTCTGCACGCCTTCGCAGCCGCCGTCGATCGAGCCGACGGTGAGCTGTCCGTTGAGCCCACGCGCCTTCAGCGCCGCGTACGCGCCGCGGCCCATCGGCTCGTTCATCGTGTAGACCGCGTTGAGGTCGGTGGTGCGCTGCAGGAGGTTTTCCATGCCCTGCTGGGCGAGGCTCTGGTCGCCGTTGGCGGCGGTGTGGCCCTTGATCTCCGGCGCACCGTCCTTGAGCCCGATGCCCTTGAGGAACCCGCCGTGCCGCTGGGTGTCGACCGAACTGCCCGCGGTGCCGTCGACCATCAGCAGCTTCGGGTCCGCGCCCTTCAGCGCCGCCTTGACGTACGCGCCCTGCTGCTCGCCTGCCGCGAAGTTGTCGGTGGCGAAGGTGGCGTCGACCGCGTCCGGCGGTTCGGTGGCGGTGTCGAGGGCGATCACCAGGATGCCGGCGTCACGGGCGTCCTTGATGGCCTTGAGCACGCCGGTGGACGAACTCGGCGTGATCAGGATGGTGTTGACGCCCTGCTGCATCAGGTTCTCGATGGCGCGCACCTGACCGTCGTTGTCGCCGTCGAACTGCCCGGCGAGCGCACTGAAGTCAGCGCCGTTGGCCTTCGCCGCGGCAGCCGCGGCGTTGCGCAGTTCGACGAAGTACGGGTTGGTGTCGGTCTTCGTGACGAGGCCGACCTTGGCCTTGCCGCTGCCGCCGGTCTTGGAGCTGCCGCCCCAGTGGCGTTCGACGGTGCACCCGGCGGAGGAGACCGCGACAGCGGCCGCCAAGGCGAGTGCGGTGAGACTCCGGTGTCTCATGGAGATGCCCTCCGAATCGAGGTGCGAGCTTGCCGATGGACGGGAAGGTAGACAGACTCATGCCATGACGCAAGCGTTTGCGCAAACGCTTGCCAACGCTCCTGGTTTCGCTCTCTTGGTGAAGGACAGACATGCCGCGACCCCGCTCCGCCCGCCCGACCCAGCGCGACATCGCCGAAATGGCGGGCGTGTCGATCACGACGGTGTCCCACGTCGTCAACGGCACGCGGGCGGTGGCCGAGGAGACGAAAGCCGCGGTGCTGCGGGCGATCGAGACCACCGGGTACACCGGCGACGCGATCGCGCGCTCGCTGGTCACCGGGGGTACGCGGTCCATCGGGATGGCGATCTCGCTGGTCGCGAATCCGTACTTCGCGGCGCTGATGCACGCGATCGAGCGAGAGGCGTCGGCAAACGGATACACCGTGCTGCTGGCGGACACGCACGACACCGCGGGGACCGAACGGGACGTGGTGCGCGCGCTGCGGTCGCGGCGGGTCGACGGCCTGCTGATCACGCCCGCACCCGGCGACGGGTCGGTGCTCGGCGAACTGGTGTCGCTGGACGTGCCGACCGTGCTGATGGACCGGCTCACCACCCGGACCGACATTGACCAGGTCGGCGCGGAGAACATCCAGGCGACCTCGGCGTTGACCGCGCATCTGGCGTCGCTGGGCCATCGCCGGATCGGGATGATCTCCGGCGCGCCCGGCCTCACGACAAGCGACGAACGCGTGCTGGGCTACCGACTCGGCCTCGGCCGGTCGGGACTGAGCTGGTCGCCCGACCTGGTGGCGTGCGGACAGTCCTCTCGCGACGGTGGCGGCCTTGCGTTGAGCACGCTGCTGGCGCTGCCGGATCCGCCGACCGCGCTGGTGGTCGCCAACGACAGCATGATGGTCGGCGTCCTGCACGCGGCGCGGCGACGAGGTCTGCGGATCGGCCAGGACCTGCCCGTGGTGGTTTACGACGACGTCGAATGGGCTGATCTCGTCGACCCGCCGCTGACGACCATGGCCCAGCCGATCGACGAAATCGGCCGCCGGGCGGTCCAGTTGCTGCTGGCTCGACTGGCGGATCCCGGACGCCCCGCCGAGACTGTGCGGTTGCCGCCGACTTTGCGGCACCGGGCTTCGTGCGGGTGCGCGTAGCCGCCGGTCTTGACTGCCCGGCGTAACCAAGCATGCGCTTCGTTCACTCACCTCAGTGATTCTCGGGACCCGATCGTCGCGGACCCTCTCTTAGCCGGCCCGAAGGTGGCTACTGTTGGGTAGGTATCTACGACGAGGGCCATGAGAAATGACCGTTCTGGCACCGGAGGTCCCCCGCTGGGACCTGCCGGTCACCCATCGGTTCGGGGTGGCATTGGGGAGGCACGCCAGCCCGTACCACGACCAGCTGCTGCGCGCCATCCGCGGCGCTGCCGCGCGGGCGGGCTGCGACCTGCTGCTGGCCGACACCAGCGACTCGGCGCGCGAGGAAGCCGAGGTGCTGCGCGCGCTGCAGGCGGACCGCGTCGACGGCGTGCTGCTGGTGCCCGCCCCTGGTGACGAGGCGGTCGTGAACGGGCTCGTGCGCACCGGCGTGCCGACCGTGCTGGTCGACCGGATCGCCGGCCGCAACGACGTCGACCAGGTCGGGTCGGAGAACTTCCAGGCCATGTCCGCACTGGTGGAACACCTGGCCGCACGACGGCACCGGCGTATCGCGCTGATCACCGGCACGGAAGGCACTACCGTCAGCGAAGAACGCGCCCTCGGTTACCGCCTGGGCCTAGGCCGCGCCGGGCTGCGGTACCACCCGGAACTGGTCGCCTCCGGCCAATCCACCGCGGGCGGCGCCGCCCGAGCCGCGGCGAAACTCCTGGATGGTTGGCCTTCGCCTACTGCGCTGGTCGTCGCTGGTGAAGCGATGCTGATCGGCGTGCAGTGGGAAGCGCACCGCCGCGGAATCCGGATCGGATCGGAGCTGGCGGTGGTCGGTTACGGCGATATGGACTGGGCGCGCACGGTTTCGCCTGGCGTGACGACGATGGCGCAGCCGATCTCGGAGATTGGCCGCAGGGCGGTGCAGTTGTTGCTGGCGCGCTGCCGGGAGCCGGAGCGTCGGCCGGAGTCCGTTCGTCTCGCGCCGCGTTTCCTGCACCGCGCTTCTTGCGGTTGCTGAGTTTTTACAGCGTCGCGGCTGCCTCCAGCAGCATCCATCCTCCAATTTGGACAGAAAGGTCCCGCTCTGCTTTTCCTGGCGGGTTCTCTGCTGGTCGTGCCCACTCCGCACTGAACAGTGGTCCGGATTTCTCTTGCGCTGCCCCGTTCCAGCATGCTTCCGCTGACTGTTGCACGAGCTTCTTTGCCGTCTCCGCTTCCGGTCGTGGCAGGTTTTTCGCCGCAAGTGCTAGGTAGCGCGCCGAAATCGCGGAGAAGAGGCCGCCGTCGCCGCCTTCCGAGCCGGGGAGGATGCCGCCGGGTGCTCCGTGTTTTTCTACCGCTCGGATGGTGCGTGCTGCGTCGTCCCACCATTCCTGTTCGAGGCATGCGCCGAGGTAAACCCCTTGGCAGTACGAGAAAATATGCTTGACTACCTCGCCAGTGTCCGCCCTCTTCCCATCCCAGACGAGGCCGGTCTCCGGGTCGATCAGGGTGTCGGTGAGCCATTGCGTCATCGCGCGGGAACGTTCTTGATCACCCACACGAGCGTGAAAGATGGCAGCCGGACCGTTCGCCGGGGTATTCTTGAAGGAGTCGCCCCGCCGCCACCAGATTCCCCCGCCAAGGTCTTCTGTCCAGCCTTCATGCAGCCGTTTGTCGATGGCTTCGATCGCTTCGTCCACTGTCGATTCGTCCACTGTGGACAGTTTGAGTTGGCGTACTCGTTGCAGTGCTAACCCGAGCCAGGCGATGTCGTCGTAGTAGTCGTTGACCCAGGAGCCGAAGTTGCGCCGGTGCACCGTCGTGACGAACCGGCCGATCAGCCGTGCTCGGTCGTCGGTGGGGTCGCGGAGTTGGGCGTCGACGAGACTGTCGAGGAGATGGGCCTGCCACCAGTAGTTCCAGTGCCAGTGGAGCCGCTGGTCCACGGTGGGCGGCCAACCGCTGCGGCCGAGGACGGTGCCGGGCATGGCCCATAGGCGACGGAGGTGCCGGGCGCACACCGCCCGTTCGGCCGCCGCGGCTCGCTCGGCGGGGCCAGCCGTGCCGTTGCCAGGGTCAGCCGCGCCGTCGGCAGGACCTGTTGTGCGCTCGACGGGGTTGGTCGTGCCGTTGGCTGAGTCGGCCGCGCGCTCGGCGGGGCCGGTCGCATCGCCGCGCGCAGCAGGATCGGCGGGCTCGGACGGATCGGCGCTCATAAGCCGATTCTGCCTGCGCTGAGGGAAACTCGCCTTTCCACGACATCTGCGGACTGCCGAACAACGCGGGAGATCCGCGTCTGCGCCGGGCCGCCACCGTCGCTGCTGCCCGTTGGCCAACCATTGCCACACCGATCGCCCGAGAGACCGGTGAGCAGAACAGAGCGCTCTGGCAGCGCACCCTCGAGATGCTTGGCGCGAGTGCGCGGCCAGAGCCAAGTCTGGGTTCTCGTGAGTGTCTATACCGGTTCTAACCGGCGTAGCCACTCACAAGGCACCCGTCGGCGGCGGGGCGGGGGTCACCAGGCTTGGGACAGGTCCGCGTGCTGCCGAACCCAAGCGTGCATCACGATCCCCGCCGCGACGCCCGCGTTGATTGACCTCGTCGTGCCGAACTGGGCGATGGACACCACTTTCGCCGAGTCGGCCTGCGCGGCCTCGGACAGGCCGGGGCCCTCCTGGCCGAACAGCAACAGGCACTTGCGCGGCAACTCGGCAGTCTCCACCGGTTCGGCACCGGGCGTGTTGTCGACGGCCACCACCGTCAAACCCTCGGCCTTGGCGAATTCCAGCAGGCTCGAGACGTCCTCGTGGTGGCGGAGGTGCTGGTAGCGGTCCGTCACCATCGCACCGCGGCGGTTCCAGCGGCGGCGGCCGACGATGTGCACTTCCGCGGCGGCGAAGGCGTTCGCCGTACGGACGACCGTGCCGATGTTGTGGTCGTGTTGGAAGTTCTCGATCGCGACGTGGAACGGGTGCCGCCGGGTGTCCACATCGGACACGATGGCTTCGCGGCGCCAGTAGCGGTAGGCGTCGACCACGTTGCGGCGGTCGCCGTTGGCCAGGAGTTCGGGGTCGTAGCGCGGGTCGTCCGGCCAGGTGCCTGGCCACGGACCGACGCCGACCTCCTCGCGGTTCACCCACTCGGTGGGGCCCGCTTCGGGTTGTTCCGTCGTCACGAAGGACGATTCTCGCTCAGCCGAGGCTGACGCCGTGCGCCGGACTCTCGTCGTGACGGTGCCGCCAGCGCAAATACGCCCCGAGGTACGAGATGACCAGCACCGCCAGCGCTACCACGACCACCACCGGCAGCAGCGAACGCGGGATCACCGTGCCGTAGAGGTAATACGAGTTGAACCCGCCGGGCAGGTCGCCGAGCCCCTGCTGATGCCGGAAGAAATCCTCCAGCGCGGTGAGCGGGCACGGAATCGGCGTGACATTGACCAGCACGCCCCATACCGCAAAGAAAATGTGCCCGAAAATGACTTTCGGCCACCGCCAGGCGAGGAATCCGCCGAAGCCGATGAAGAGCAGGGCGAGGATGTGCACCGCCACGGTTACGTCGGCGAGAACGTGCGCGACCGTCGTGTCCACCTTCGCCCCCTTCCAGTGCACCCACCAGCGACGTTACTCCGATTACCCGCCCAGGGAGCGGGAAATAGGGGGACCTCGTGTGATGTTCGACCCACCGGAGCAACGAGTTCACCCGGCAGGTAACGGAGGGATCACTCCGGGTAGGAGACCCGCCGGAACACCGCCACGGGCGCTCCCGTCGCGGGGTAAATGACTCCGTTCCGTGCACGCGGACGGAGTGTGAATCGTCAGAGAAAGCGGCCGCGGAAAAACGGTTGACCGACGAGCAAGAAGGGCGGCGTCTCCGAGCCGCGGGGAGTCCAGGGGACGGCCGTGGCTAGCCCGCGCCGCCGTGGCCCGCCCTGGATCCGAACCGGGCCGGTTCAGGAGGGCAGAGAACGTTCAGCCAGTGAACGCTGCCCCGTCGATGTCCGTCACCACCAAGCGAATGCGCGCCGCAGCCCACTCCGTCCCGGCAAGGACCTCGCGCACCCGCGCCTCGGCAGCCGACAGCAAGGGCTGCAGCGGCAATCGCAAAGCCACCAACCGAACCTCCACTGACTCCGAGGTCAGATCCACCGACCCACCAGCCGGATCGGTCGGGAGCCAGCTGATCTCCGCGGCCACGCTCGTCGCGGGGCGGAGGCCGTCGAGGGCGGACAGAGCGTCGGCGATTCTTCCGGTCAGCGAACGCGGATCGGTCACTTCCGCCCCACTTCGATGTCCAAAATGGACACTCGGACGGCGTCCACGGAGCGGCCGGTCTGGGCGAGGACTTCCCGGAACACCGCCAGCTGCACCGCGCGGCCGACGGCGGCGGCTTGGTCCGCGCCCGAGATGACCACGTCGACCTCGACCGTCACGCGGTCTTCATGAGCGCGGACTCGGACGCCGTCCACCGGAGCCGGTTCCAGCCCCTTCCAGCGTTGCCGGGCTTCACGGGCCCAGGCGGTCGCCAAGCCGCGCAGGCCGGGTTCCAGGCGCACGACTCCGGCGGTTTCGGCGGCCGCCCGGGCGGCGACGCTCGCGATCACCGGGGCGGCGATCACGTATTCGGCGGTCATTCCCCGTCCTCGTACACGTCTTCCACCAGCAGATCCAGGCTTACCAACGAAATACCCACTCGCGAGGTCGCGGCGGCCGACACCAGTTCTCGTACGCGGGCCAACGTGTCAGCGCCGCTGGTGTTCCCCAGACGCGTCGTGAGGGTGAGTTCGACCTCGACCCGCGCCGCACCAGAGGAGTCGACCCCGACCTTTCGCACCCGCACGCGGCGGGCGCGGACGTTGCCGGCGGAGTCGGCGGCGTAGCGGAGCACGACCGCGACCGCTTGCTCGCTCACTTCGACGGAGCCCGGTTCGGCGGCGGGAAGGTCCAGCATCTGGCCGCGGCGCACCTCGGCGCGGACGGCCGACATGATCCGTCCTACCAGGTCCGGCGGGGTCGGGTCGGGCTCGTCGATCAGCTCCCGCGTCGCGGAGCGCAGGGCCAGCAGGCTTTCCCGCGCGGTACGGCAGTGGACACAGTCCGCCTGGTGCTCGTCGGCCTCGTCCAGGTTCTCCCAGAGCGTCTCCAGTTCCCGGCCGCACGGCAATTCGTAGTCTTGGTTCACCTCCACGGCTTCATCACCTCCGCCAGCTGCGCACGGGCCCGGGCAATGCGCCCTCGGACCGCGGTGGGGTTCGCGCCGACGATCTCGCTGATCTCGTCATACGACCGGCCGTGCACTTCACGCAACAGCCAGCACGCCCGCTGCTGCGGGGTGAGCGTCTGAAGCGCCTCGTCGAGCGCCGCGAGCTGGCCGCTGACCTGCACCGCGTGCTCGGGCTGAGTGTCGCGCCGCGGGGATTCGGCCAGGTCGAGGTCGACATCGGCCTGCGGGCGGCGCGCCCGGATCACGTTGAGGCAGCGGTTGGTCGTTCCGCGGTACAGCCAGCCGACGAACGCCTTGTCGTCGTTCAGCTGCGGCAGCTTCCGCCACGCGCCGAGGAACGCTTCTTGCACTACGTCCTCGGCGTCGCCGCGGTGGCGCAGCATTTTCAGGGCAAGACGGAACATCTGGCCCTGATAACGCAGCACGAGCTGTTCGTACGCGCGTACGTCACCGTCTCGCGCACGGCCGACGAGGGTGGCGTCGTCGAGCGGGACACTGGTCGTGGTCACGGCACCCCCTTCCGTCAGGGGGACACCGCGGGGCGGGCATTCGTCACGCACGCATTGTGAGTGACTCCGCCCACTCTCGCTCAGTTGAGCCCGAGGTCGTCCTTGCCCAGCAGGTACCGGTACTCGAGCCCGGCCTTCTCGATGGCTTCCCGCGCGCCGGTGTCGCGGTCGACGACCGTCGCGACGCCGACCACGGTGGCCCCGCCTTCGCGCAGCGCCTCGACCGCGGTGAGCACGCTGCCGCCGGTGGTGGAGGTGTCCTCGACGGCCAGCACCCGCTGCCCGCGCACCTCCACGCCCTCGATCCGGCGCTGCATCCCGTGTTCCTTGATCGCCTTGCGGACGACGAACGCGTCGAGCACCACGCCCTCGGCCGCCGCCGAGTGCAGCATCGCCAGCGCCACCGGGTCCGCGCCGAGGGTGAGCCCGCCCGTCGCGACGTAGTCCCAGTCAGCGGTGAGCTGCCGCAGCAACTTGCCGATCAGCGGGGCGGCCGCGTGCTGCAGCGTCGCCCGGCGGAGATCGACGTAGTAGTCGGCTTCCTTGCCCGAGGACAAGGTGACCTTGCCGTGCACGACGGCCAGTTCGCTGACCAGCCTGGCCAGTTCGAGCTTCGCAGTTTGATCCAACCCGGGGTACGCCACGGCCGAGAGTCTTACACACGCCACCGACAACTTCCGCGCGTCACTCCCCGGTCGCGACCGCCGTCACCGGACGCGTCCGCGTCGCCACCCAAGCGGGGAGGACCGCGGCGGTCAGCGCGAGCACGATCGCGGTCCCGATGATCACCAGGTAGATGGACACCGGCCCGTCCGGCAGCACCCGGCCGGTCGCGACGAGACAGAACGGCACGATCGCGCCCGCCGACACCACGGTGCCCAGCAGGATGCCGATCGCGGCGATCAGGCCGCCCTCGCCCGCGGCCATCCGCAACACCTGGCCGCGGGTGAAACCGCCGAGCCGCTGCAGGCCGAATTCCCGCCGCCGCCGTGAAGTCGCCATGACCAGGGTGTTCACCACGGAGATCACCGTGTAGCCGACGATCATGCCGACCAGCAGGTAGTTCACCCACGCCCCGGTCTCGTTGCCCTTGGCGGCTGTGGCGGTCAGGGTGTTCCGGTCGCCGACCGACACCGGGAAACCGGCGGTCGCGGCGGTCAGGCTCTGGGTCAGCCGGGCCTGGTCGACGCCGGGGGCGGCGCGGACGAGCATTTGCCGGGGGAGACCGGCGGCGGTGTGCGCGGCGAGCAGGCCGGCGGGCAGCAGGAGCTGTTCGGCGCCATCCCGCTGTTGCACGATCGCGACGATGCGAAGGGTCCGGTCGGTCCCGTCGCCGAAACGGAGCGTGACGGAATCCCCGACCGACCGGGACACCTCGGCAGCGTCGGGCAGCGCGATCGTGTCGCCTTTGAGATCGGCGAGGTTGCCGTGCACGACCGTCGCCGCGGTGGTGGTCTCGTCGGTGAGACCCAGCGCCGGGTAGCCCTTCTTGGTCTGGTTCTCGTCGAACGGCGCGGTGATGAATGCCCGGCTGCTGACGTACGTCGAGACCGCCGCGACGCCGTCCGCGTGCCGGACGCGGTCGACCGCCTCGGGCGAAACCCCGGTGGGACCCGCGACGACCGCGTCGGCACGGAGATCTTCGGAGAAGGCCTGCGCGGCAGCGGCGGTGGTCGTGGTCTGCAGGTAGATGTTGGCGGTCGCGATGCCGACGGCGAGCATGATCGGCGAGACCGCGCCGGCCACCCGGGTGGCCGCGTTGCGCGTGTTGGTAATCGCCAGCCAGCCGGTGACGCCGCTGAACAGGCGCATCGGGCCCTGCAACAGGATCGCGGTCAGCTTCGTGACGCCCGGACTGATCATCGCGACGCCGATCGCCCACAGCATCACCGCCGGACCCGCCGTGCTCGCCGCGATGGGTCCCGTCATCACCGCGAGCGTGACGATGCCCAGCGCGGTGCCGCCGCCGAAGCACAGCACGGCGACGATCAGCCGAAGCGGAGTCAACCAGCCGCGCGGCACGGAATCCTCGGCGAGCGCTTCGGTCGGCCGGATGCGGCCGACCCGGAATCCGGCGACCAGCGCGGAAATCCCGACGGCGAGCAGTGTCGCGCCCGCCGCGATGATCATCGGAATCCAGCCCTGGTGGAACTGCACCTCGGGCGGAATGAACCCGCCGGAGGTGAACTGTCCGAACAGCCATCCGCCGAACACCGGACCCAGCGCGGCCGCGACTCCGGTCGCCAGCACGCCGATGACCAGCGCTTCGCCGAGAACCATCCGACGCAACTGCCGCGGTGTCGTGCCGATCGCGCGCAGCAGAGCCAATTCCCGCTGCCGCTGGCGCACCGACAGCATGAGCGTGCTGGCGATGACGAACACGGCGACCAAGATGGACAGTCCGCCAGCGACACCGGACAGCGGGATCAGCCGATCACCGCTCGCTTGCGCCTCCGGAAATTCGGCGAGGCCGCGCTCATCCCCAGTCAGCACGGAAACGCCAGGACCCAGCTGCAACGCGGCGGTATTGTCAGTGACGACACCGAAATAGTCGACTTCGCCGGGGTGTCCGGAGAACTGATCGGCCACGTCGTCGGCGAAGAACACGTCGGGGCGATCACTGACCTGAGCGACGCGGTATTGGCGCATCGATCCCTGCACGGCGAGGTCCACAGTGGATCCAACCGACACGCCACTAGCCGCGGGCAGCACCACTTCGTCGGCACGCGGCGCAGGGCCCGGCAGCCGAGCGGATTCCCAGCCGTGCGCGACGAGAGGCTGTTTGCCCAGCGATACCGGGAAATTCACCTCACCGACCACAGTGGACACCCCGGGCGTGGCGCGGATCTTCTCCGCCATCGACCGGTCCAGCCGGACCCGTTCCGACAGTGCGACCGACTGCGTCTTGGGCTTCTCTGCGTTCTTCCGCAGATCGAAATCCTGTTGTCCGGCAACGACAGCCGAAGCCCAGGCCAGCCGGTGCGGCGGCGTGGCGGACCGGATCCCGGTCTCCATCAGACCGGCGCAGGCGGACACGATCACCGCACCGAGGAAAGCGGCCACGAACGCGGCGATGAACCCGCCGGTGCGGAAACGCAAGGTGCGCAAGGCAAGACTGAACATCAGAAGCCGCCCACCGGCATCCGGTCGGCCCAGGCGCCGAGGTGTGTCATGCGTTCCGCGATCGCTGTCGCGGTCGGCCGGAGCAGTTCGCCGGCGACGCGGCCGTCAGCGAGAAAGACGACGCGGTCGGCGTAGGAGGCCGCGACTGGATCGTGCGTCACCATCACGACGGTCAGTCCGCCGCGCACCGATTCCGACAGCAGGCCAAGGATTTCGCCGGCGGTACGAGTGTCGAGCGCGCCGGTCGGTTCGTCGGCGAACAGCACCGCCGGCTGGCTGACCAGCGCGCGAGCGATCGCGACGCGCTGCTGCTGGCCGCCGGACAACTGGCCCGGCAGGTGCTTGCGCCGGTCGCTCAGCCCGACGTGCCCGAGCATTTCGGCGACGCGGTGCCGGTCCGCCCGGCGACCGGCCAGCCGCAGCGGCAGCACGACGTTCTGCTCGACGGTCAGCGCGGGCAGCAGGTTGAACGCCTGGAAGACGAACCCGACCTTGTCGCGGCGCATCTTCGTCAACTGGGTCTCGGAGAGTTTGCCCAGCTCCTGGTCGTCGAGCAGCACCGAACCGCTCGTCGGCCGGTCGAGTCCGGCCGCGCAGTGCAGGAACGTGCTCTTGCCCGAGCCCGACGGGCCCATCACCGCGGTGAACCCGCCGCGCGGAAAAGACAGGCTCACCCCGTCCAGTGCCGTGACCCGGCCGTATTCCTTGCGGACGGATTCGAGCCGCACCGCTTCCCCAGTCGCCATGGAGAAAACGCTATGGCCTGCCGGGGGAAAACACCCTGGGGCAAGCACTCCGGGACAGGGTGGGGCTGGCCCTACCCCTCAGGTGCGGCGGCGGTTGCCCATTCCGCCCGCGAGCTTGCGCAGCACCGGCCTCGGCAGCAGTCCGCCGATCCCGACCAGGGCTTTGTACTGCAGGCTCGGCACCGAGAGCACCTTGCCGCGACGCAGGTCAGCGAGGGCTTCGTCGACGACCTGGGCCACGTCGAGCCAGAGCGCCTTCGGGCCCTCCCGCCGCAGACCGGCGCGCTCGTGGAACTCGGTGTAGGTGAAGCCGGGGCACAGCGCCATCATCCGCACGCCCTTCGGCAGCGACATCGCGATGCCCTCGGTGAACGACGTGACCCAGTTCTTGCTGGCGGTATATGTCGAACCGCGGCCGGAAAAGAAACCAGCGACACTGCTGACATTGATCACGGCGCCGTGCTTGCGATCGACCATGCCCGGCAGCGCCGCCCGGGTCAGCTGCAGCACAGCGGTCACGTTCACGTCGAGCTGCCGCTGCAGATCCTCGGCCGGAATCTCCCAGAACTCGCCGCTCAGGCCGAAGCCCGCGTTGTTGACCAGCAGGTCGATCGCCTGGTTCTCGAGCAGCTCCGCGACCTGGCCTCGGCCGTCCACTTCGGACAGATCAGCGGACAGCACGGTTACCTCGACACCGTGCTCCGCGCGCAGCTGCCCGGCCAGCGCGTTCAGCCGTTCCTCGTCCCGGGCGACCAGGACGAGATCGTGCTTCTCGGCGGCGAGCCGGCGCGCGAATTCCGCGCCGATGCCCGCGGTGGCTCCGGTGATCAAGGCAGTGGTGGTCATGTGGGTGAAGCTACCCGTTTTTCAGCTGCGTTCGCGTTGGCGGCGCAGTATGGTCCGGCGCATGGGCAAGCACACCAAGCGGACGCCCGGATATCTGCCCCGGATGGCCGCCGGTGCGGCGCCCCTCGCTCTGTTGCTCGCCGGCCCGGCCGCGGCGCTGGCGGACACCCCGCGTGAGGGACTGCCGCTCGACCTGCACCAGCAAGGTTCCTCCTCCGACTTCCAGTTCACTCGCGACGAGACAGTCGCGACGCGCGACCTGCCGGCGTCCGCCGCGTCGAACCTGCGCCAGACGTTCGACCCGAATGCCGCCGGGCAGTCCCAGACCCACGACCTGCGTCTCGGCGAGCCGGGCCGCGCGGTCACCGGCAACGATCTCGGCGTGCACCACACGCAGCCGTTCGACGGCGCGCACGTAGCCGGTCTGGACCAGTCGATGCGGCACGGCGTCCAGCTGCCGTACGGGGTCGACGCGCTCTCCAGCAGCAAGACGGGCGGCGAGACTGGTCTGGCCGGCCGGTTCTCCGGCGACCTGATGAGCGGCACCCGCGTCGAACGCACCTCCGCCGACGCCGTCGACCTCGGCCCGGCGGGCTCGGTCGTCGCGAACTCGGACGAAGCCGTCCTCGGCCAGTTCACCGGCCAGCTCGACGTGACACGGCTGGAGTCCACCGAGCGGCACAGCGTGTCCGGCGACCTCGGCCCGGTGCACACGCTGGCCGCGACGAGCCAGTCGACCGCGGAGCGCACGGACCGGTTCCACGGCGAACTGTCGGCCGCGGACCTCGCGGCGGCGCGGACGAGCACCGCTACTACCCTGGGTATTCCGGTTACCCGGAGCCAGCACGTGGGCGCGGAGGTGCTCGGAAATCCGGTCATCGACAACGGATGGACAGTTTCCGGGCCGCCGTTCACTTTCTCGCCCGGCTGAGTTCATCGACTTGCCGAGTCCGCTTTCGGCAACCGAGTCCGGACCGTTTCCGGATCGTGAAACGGCCCTCGGCACAAGCCGTCGCGAGCCGATCCGCGTCACCCGTTCGCCGTAAGTCGGGCCGCGTTTCCTTTACCCACCGTGGCTATTCACCGGGGAATTCCCGGCTCGACCAGGTGGGGCCGCCTCCGGGAGAGTCCCCAGCGGGAGGCCCGCATCCGCTTGGATAGCCTGCGGGGCGTGGTCGACCTCGAATCCGTTGCCGCCGAATCGGCGTCTCCGACAGCTATCGGCAAGAGCCAAGCCGGGCGTCGGGCGCGGTTGCTCGCTGCGGTTTTCGGAATCGCCGGCGCGATTCTCGCGATCGCGGTCCCGTTCCTGCCCGTCACGCTTGAGCAAACGACCCTCGACTGGCCGACCGCCCAGGGCACCAGAGCGGTGTCCGCCCCGCTGACCGCCCAGGCGCCGATCTCGCTCGACGCGAAGGTCCCGTGCGCGACCGCGCGGGCGCTCGACGCGCGCACCGACGGCAGTGCCGTGCTGTTCAGCACCAATCCGCCGAACTCCAGCATCGGCACCGTCACCGGGATGTCCCTGCAGGTCGGCGACGGCCAGCTCACGCTCTCCTCACAGGGCCAGCAACTCGGCGCGGCCCCGGTCGGCGACGGCGATTGCACGATCACCGTGCACACCGACGCGAAACACACCACAGCGTCCGTCGGCGGGACCCGGCTGGCGGACGTCACCGACGACCACCGGCCGCAGGTCACCGGCTTCTACTCAGACCTCACGAACCAGGACGACACGCACGGCCTGTCGGTCTCCGCGCAGGTCGACAACCGCTGGGCCAGCACCGCGACCGGCATCAAGCTGGCCGCCATCGTCCTGTCGGTGCTCTGCTTCATCGGCGCGGTGCTCGCGCTGTACCGCCTCGACCGGCTCTCCGGCCGACGCGCGACCCGGCTGGCCGCGCGCGGCTGGTGGAAGCTGAAATTCCTCGACGTAGCCGTGCTCGGCACGCTCGGCGTCTGGTGGCTGATCGGCGCGATGACCGCCGACGACGGCTACTTCACGACCATGGCGCGCGTCCGCGGCGACGCCGGGTACATCGGCGAGTACTACCGGTGGTTCGCCGCGCCGGACGCGCCGATGGCGTGGTTCGTCGATGTCTACGCGGCCATGACCAAGGTCAGTTCGCTGTCGCCGTGGATGCGGCTGCCGTCGCTGTTGATGGGCGTCGCCTGCTGGATGTTGATCAGCCGAGGCGTGCTGCCCCGGCTCGGCAGGCAGGTGCGGATCAGCAGCGCGGCCGGCTGGGCGGCGGGCGCGGTCTTCCTCGCCTTCTGGCTGCCCTACGACAACGGCCTGCGCCCGGAAAACCTGGTCGCGCTGCTGTCGCTGATCACGATCTGCGCGGTCGAACGCGCGGTGGCGACCCGGCGGCTCGGCCCGGCGGCGGTCGGGCTGACCGTCGCGGCGCTGTGCGTCTCGGTCAACCCGCACGGGCTGATGGCCGTGCTGCCGTTCGTGGTCGGCTTGAAACCACTGGCGAAGATCGTGCTCCGGCACGCCCGCCAGTTCGGCTGGGTACCAGTGCTCGCGCCGGTCGCCGCCGCCGGACTGGTGATCCTCGCGCTCATTTTCTGCGACCAGACGTTGAGCGGCACGCTCGAATCGGTGCGGCTGCGGTCCTCGCTCGGGCCGACCGGGGCCTGGTACAACGAGCTGGACCGGTACTCGATGCTGTTCAGCAACGGCCCGGACGGCTCGATGACGCGCCGGTTCCCGGTGCTGTTGATCTTCCTCTGCCTGGCGACCTGCGCGGTCGTGTTGTTGCGGCGAGGGAACATCCGCGGTGCCGCGCTCGGCCCGAGCCGCCGGCTGCTCGGCATCAGCGCACTGTCCTTTGTGGTCCTCGCGCTCGCCCCGACCAAGCACTCGCACCACTTCGGCATGCTGGTCGCGGTCGGCGGTCCGCTCGCCGCGCTCACTGCGTTGTCGACGAGCACGACGGTGCTGCTGTCGCGGCGCAACCGTGCCGCGTTCTTCGCCGGGTTGATGGTGATCGTCGCGCTGGCTTCCACCGGGCCGAACGCCTGGTGGTACGTCTCGGCGTGGGGCGTGCCGTGGTTCGACCTGCCTCCGCAGGTGTTCGGCATCAAGCTGAGCACGATGGCGCTAGTGGCGGCGGCGGTCGCGCTGACGATCGCGGCGATCGAGCACATGAAGCACAACGAGCACGAACCGTTCGTACCGCCCGCGCCGGTGGCGAAGTCCGATCTGGAAAACCGCGGCCGGGCGCTGCGGCTCGGGCTCGCGCCGCTGTCGACGGTGTGCGCGATTCTGGTGCTGTTCGAGATCGGCAGCATCGCCAAGGGCATCCAGAAACGCTGGGACACCTACAACATGGGTGCCGACAACATCCGCCAGCTGGCCGGGAAGAGCTGCGGGCTGTCCGACTACATCAAGGTCGAGCGCGACCCGAAGGCCGGGCTTCTCGAAGCCGCGCCGCAGCAGCCGCAGAACGCCGCGCCCGGCTGGCAGGTGCCCTCCGGCGCCGACCGCGGGACCACGCCGAACGACTGGCTGGCCAGCACCCAGAAGGGCTTCGTGACCAACGGCGGACTGCCGACGGACAACGCCGACCAATGGAAACCGCCGTACCAATTCGGCAAGGACGGCGCGCCGATCTGGGGCAGCTACCACCAGTCCGGCGACGGCGCGGCCGACCTGCGCACCCAGTGGTACTCGATCCCGGAGCGAGCGCGCGACGGTTCGGTGCCGATCGTGGTCGCCCTCGCGGGCAAGGCCGACGACCCGAACTCGCTGACCGCCGAATTCGGCAAGAACACCCCCGGCGGGTTCCAGGTACTCAGCCGCGAGCAGCTCGACGCGAAGAAGAAGGACACCAACTGGCGGGACGCGCGGGTCAGCGTGCCCGAGGGCGCCGACCAGGTGCGGATCGTGGCGAAGGGCCGCGGGCTCGGCAGCGAGGGCTGGTTCGCGTTCAGCGCGCCGCGGGCACCGAAGATCGCGAAGATGACCGACGTGGTCGGGCAGGACCCGGTGTTCCTGGAGTGGGCCGCCGCCGCGCAGCACCCGTGCCTGCGCCCGTCGTCGATCCACAACGGGATCGCCGAGGTGCCGAAGTACCGGATCAGCGCGGGCGACGATCTGCGCACGGTCGGCCGCTACTGGTCTTCCCCGGCGGGCGGCGGGCCGTTCGTGTGGATGAACGCGAGCGTGCAGATGCAGGCGTTGCCGACGTACCTGGAAGGCGACGTCGACCGGGACTGGGGGACGTTGTACGAGGTCTCGCCCGACGTCTCGAACGCGCTCCCGGCTTCGGCGGCGTTGCATCAGCAGTCGGTGACGCATTCCGGGATCTGGTCGCCGGGACCGCTGGCCAAGCCCGCCAACCCGACCGGCGAGACGTAAGTCCGTGAGGGGAACCCTGAGGGACTCTGATTCCCTCAGGGTTCCCCTCACGGACCTTCAGCAACCCGCAGCCGCCGCCCGTCAGCACAATCAAGCTTCGGGGTGCCCCACGCCAGCCCCCGAAGCAATGTCGCCGCCAGGCGACGAGCCCCGATCCCGAACGAACTGCTCGTTCATGATCAGAAACGCCCCAAGCCCGTGGAAGTCATTGGTCAGCCGCTTCCGCGCGAAGTAGAAATCCAAGTCCCCGACGTTCGTCCCTTCGCAAATATCGGTGATATTCGTCAGCCCATCCGACCCGACGGACACCTTCTGCAGCACCCCGGCATACCCGCGCTGGGCGACCGAGGCGTAGGAAGCAGGCAGATACCCGCGCTCGATCGCACGGGAGACGGTGAACGCGTACATCGAGGACGCGGACGTCTCCAGCCAGTTCCCGGCGTCCCCGCCGTGGTCGACGACCTGATACCACCGGCCGGTCCGCGGATCCTGGAACCGGCGATAGCCCTCCGCCAGGAATTGGACGATCCCGACCAGCTCCGGCCGTCGCGGGTGATCAGCGGGCAGGACCTCGAGGATGTCGATCGCCGCCATGCCGAACCACCCGATCGCGCGGGCCCAGTGGAAGCTGGAGTGCTTGCCGGGGCCGGTCGCCCACGGCTGGGTGCCGCTTTCGTCGTAGGCGTGGTAGATCAAGCCCTTCGCGGGTTCCTTGAGGTGTCCGAAGTAGACGGAAAGGTTCTTGGCGGACTCCTCGTAGCAGTACGTCGGATCATCGAAAACCTTGCCGTACAACGCGAGGAACGGCTGCGCCATGTACACGCCGTCGCCCCACAGCTGGTGCTGACGGCTGACCGCGTGCCACATTCCGCCGTCGCTCGTGCGCGGGTAGGTCTCGAAGCGTTTGCGCAGCTGGTCGGCGGCTGTGCGGTACTTGACGTCGCCGGTTTCGTTGTACAGCAACGGAAGCATCTGACAGGCGCGCATCGAGTCGAGGCTGCTGAAGCTGTTGGAGATGCCGTCGCCGGTGATGAAACGGTCGTACCAGGCGACGAGGTAATCGAGGTACTTGCGTTCCTTGGTGCGCCGGTAGAAGAGGTACTGGCCGTAGAAGTAGAGGCCGAGCGGGTAGCTCCAGCCGCCGATGGACGCCGGCGTGTAGCGCTTCATGGTGGAGTCGATGACGGCGCGGGACCAGTCGCGCGCGGTGCTCGCCGCCGCGGCTCCGGGCAGCGCGAGCGCGCCGAGCGCCGCCGCGGTCCCGGTCAGTACCGATCTTCTCGAGAGGGACATGCGGTGTCCTTCCTGCTGTCGGCGGCGGCGGGAAAGGGTTGCCGAACGACCTCTACTCGCCGGCGGAGCGGTCCGGCAAGGTTTCTGTCCGGGATGTCCGCCGTGATCGCCGGAAAGGCGCAGCGGGCCGTTCGATCAGCGGGAATCCGTCCGCAATGGACACCTGAGCCGGGCGATTAGCCGATTTGTCGACGCGACCTGGACGGTTTCCGGCCAAACGGGGCGCGCCGACACGGTGCGGCCGTCCCGGTAGGAGGGCTCGACAGCGATACCCTGACCGGCGTGGGTATCTCGGCGTGGATCTGGTTCGTCATCGCCGCCGTCGCGCTGGTGGCGGGGCTTGGCCTGCTCTTCGCGGACCGGGCCAGGGAGGGCTCGCGCAACCGTGAGCGGCAGCGCTGGGCCCAGTTGCGCGGCTGGCAGTTCGTGGAAGAGGACGAACGGCTGCCCCGGCAGTGGTCGGGGGGCGCGATCGGCTACTTCGGAGCCGACGCGGCGGTGAACGTCGTCGCGGGCTCCACCTTCACCTCCGACGGCCGCCGTCCGGTGTTCATCTTCGACATCGAGTCACAGGGCCAGGTGCCCGCGGTGGTCGTGGCCGTGCGCTGCAACAAGACGCACCGGGTGCCGGTCGAGATGTGGCTGTCGAGCGTGCCGTTCCAGCGCGAGAACATGCCGGAGATGCTCGGCCCGATCGGCCAGCGCTACGCCTTCGCGGACGATTCGGAGGGCGCGCGCCAGGTCATCACCCAGGACCTGGTCGACGCGGCCGACCAGTTGGGCGGCGACGTCGGCGTGGCCTGGCTGGAGAACGAGTGGGTGCTGGCGAGCGTCGTGCCGGGTGCGGGGCCGTCGCGGCTGGAGCGGCTGCTGCGCGATCTGGGCGAGATCGCCGACATCGTGGACCCGTTCGACGAGGACTACGACTCGAACCGCACGTGGACGCCTTCCGCGGGCACTCCGACTAGCGCTCCGTCTCCGGCGGACACGCAGGCGACACGTCCGGTCGACACCCGCGCGGTCGAGACGACGGCTCCTTCACCAGCCGATACACGGGCTACGGAGCGGCAGCCTTCGCCGCCCGCGCCGCGGACTCCTCCGCCAGGAGGTGGCGCGACTTCGGTTCCACCGGCGCGTCCAGCGGAATCGGAACGCGGGGAAGACGCCTGAACGCTTGAGATGTGAAACCGCCCGGCCGCGCTACTGCGGCCGGGCGGTTTCGCGTTCGGGGCTGGACTTGGGCCCGAGGCTTGCGCCGCGAACTCCCAAACGCCGTGAAGGGCTCCTTGAGGGAATCTAATTCCCTCAAGGAGCCCTTCACGGACCGACAGGACGTCAGACCTTCGACACCTTCAACGTGTCACCGGTCTCCAGGTCCGGCAGGTCCACCCGCACGGTGTCCCCGTCGCGGACTTCACCAGACAGCAGCTGCTTGGCCAGCTGGTCACCGATCGCCGACTGCACCAGCCGACGCAGCGGGCGTGCGCCGTAGATCGGGTCGAAACCGTTCAGGGCCAGCCATTCCCGGGCGCCGTCGGTCACCTCGAGGTGCAACCGGCGCTGGGCGAGCCGCTTGGCCAACCGGGCGACCTGGATGTCCACAATGGACGTCAGCTGCTCGGTGCCGAGCGCGTGGAACACCACGATGTCGTCCAGCCGGTTCAGGAACTCCGGCTTGAACTGGCGCTGCACGACCTCCATCACCGCGTCGCGGCGCTGGCGTTCGTCGAGTGCCGGGTCGGCGATCGCTTGCGAGCCGAGGTTCGAGGTCAGGATCAGGATGGTGTTGCGGAAGTCCACCGTCCGTCCCTGGCCGTCGGTCAGCCGCCCGTCGTCGAGGACCTGCAGGAGCACGTCGAACACGTCCGGGTGCGCCTTTTCGACCTCGTCCAGCAGCACCACCGTGTACGGGCGGCGCCGGACGGCTTCGGTCAACTGGCCGCCCTGGTCGTAGCCGACGTAGCCCGGGGGAGCACCGACCAGGCGGGCCACCGAGTGCTTCTCGGAGTACTCGCTCATGTCGATGCGCTGCATCGCGCGCTCGTCGTCGAACAGGAACTCCGCCAGCGCCTTCGCCAGCTCCGTCTTGCCGACACCGGTCGGGCCGAGGAACAGGAACGAACCGGTCGGCCGGTCCGGGTCGGCAACGCCCGCCCGTGCCCGCCGCACGGCGTCGGAGACGACCTGCACCGCCTGGTCCTGGCCGATGACGCGGCGGTTCAGCTCCTCCTCCATCCGGAGCAGCTTGCCCGTCTCGCCTTCCAGCAGCCGCCCGGCGGGAATGCCGGTCCACGCGCTGACCACGTCGGCGACGTCGTCCGCGCCCACCTCTTCCTTCAGCATGACGTTCTGCTTGCTGGCCTCGTTCGCGGCCATCGCGGCCTCGAACTCCTTCTCCAGCACCGGAATCCGGCCATACCGCAGCTCGGCGGCCTTGCCAAGGTCGCCATCGCGTTCGGCGCGTTCCGATTCGCCGCGCAGTTGCTCCAGTTGCTCCTTCAGCTCGCGAACGGTCTCGATCGAGCCCTTCTCGTTCTGCCAACGCGCGGTCAGCGCGGTGAGTTCCTCGCGCTTCTCGGCCAGTTCGGCACGCAGAGCGGTCAGCCGTTCCAAGGAGGCGGCGTCGTCCTCTTTGGACAGTGCCATCTCCTCGATCTCCATGCGCCGCACGGCCCGCTCGACCTCGTCGATCTCCACCGGCCGCGAGTCGATCTCCATGCGGATCTTCGACGCGGCCTCGTCGACCAGGTCGATCGCCTTGTCCGGCAGGAACCGCGCGGTGATGTAGCGGTCCGACAGCGTCGCGGCGGCGACCAGCGCGGCGTCCGTGATCCGGACCCCGTGGTGCACCTCGTACCGCTCCTTCAGCCCGCGCAGGATCGCGATGGTGTCCTCCGGCGACGGCTCGCCGACCAGCACCTGCTGGAAACGCCGCTCCAGCGCCGGGTCCTTCTCGATGTGCTGGCGGTACTCGTCGAGCGTGGTCGCGCCGACCATCCGCAGCTCACCACGAGCCAGCATCGGCTTGATCATGTTGCCCGCGTCCATCGCGCCCTCGCCGGTCGCGCCCGCGCCGACGATGGTGTGCAGCTCGTCGATGAAGGTGATGACCTGGCCCGCGGAGTCGGTGATCTCCTTGAGGACAGCCTTCAACCGCTCCTCGAACTCGCCGCGGAACTTCGCTCCGGCCACCATCGACCCGAGGTCGAGTGCGACCACTCGCTTGCCCCGCAACGATTCCGGCACGTCGCCCGCGACGATCCGCTGGGCGAGGCCCTCGACGATCGCCGTCTTGCCGACACCTGGTTCGCCGATCAGCACCGGGTTGTTCTTGGTGCGCCGGGAAAGCACCTGCACGACGCGGCGGATCTCGGTGTCGCGGCCGATGACCGGGTCGAGTTCGCCCGAACGCGCCCGCTCAGTCAAGTCGACGCCGTACTTCTCCAGCGCCTTGAACGTGCTTTCGGGATCCGCGCTGGTAATCCGGGCCGACCCGCGCACCTTGTCGAACGCCTCGCGCAGCGCGTCCGGCGTGGCGCCGTGCCGCTTGAGCAGGTCCGCGACCTGGGCCCCTTCGGTGGCGAGCCCGACGAGCAGATGCTCGGTCGACACGTACTCGTCACCCAGTTCGGTGGCGAGCTTCTGCGCCTGCGTGAGCGACTTGACCGCGGGCGCGTCGAACTGCGGCGTCGACACGGTCGCGCCGGTCGCCGACGGCAGCCCGTTGATGATCGGCTCGAGTTCCTTGTGCACGGTCTCCGGGTCCGCCCCGACCGCGGTCAGCAGCGGTGCGGTGGTCCCGTCACCCTGCGCCAGCAGGGCGCCCAGCAGATGGGCGGCCGACACGTGCGGGTTGCCGGCCACGGTGGCCGCCTGCGCCGCGGACGAGATCGCCTGCTGGGTCTTCGTGGTCGGGTTGAAAGCGTCCATCCCTCACCTCATGCGTTCGTGGAAATACCTGGTGACAGGCCTGACCGAGGCCCGTCGACAGGTATAACGTCAGCAAAGTTGAGTCTGTTCCGCTCAACTCTGAATTGGTGCCACCGCGGCCGCGGGCAGCCTCGGTCCCAGCCTGCCGAGCCCGAGCGCGGCAAGGCAAGCGCAACCCCCGACCAGGACCCAGGGTAACCACGCCGCCACGGAAAACAACGACACGATCGCCGGAGCGAGCACCTGAGCCACAGTGAACGCGTATTGGAACGCGGCGAGGTAACGGCCCTTCTCCTCGGGCGGCGCGGCGGCCTCGGCGAGCGCGCCCGACCGCGGGCCGAACACCAGGTCACCGGCGGCGAACACGAGCGTGGCGGCCAGCAGATACGGCACCTGCCAGCTTCGCGGCACCAGCAGCACGCCGACGCTCGTCAGGCACCACGCCGCGAACAGCGCGGACCCGGCCCGCATCGCGCTGATCCGGGTGAGGCCCCGGGTGAGCCGCAGCGCGACCGTGCCGCCAGCGCTGGTCAGCACGGTCAGCAGGAACAGGATCGCGCCGGGCAGCCAGGTCGGCGCGTGCAACCGGTCGAGCACGAACACCGGGGTGCCGATGAGGAAGAAGTCGAGCGACAGGCCGAACAGGCCGCTCAGCAGGATCAGGGTCAGGTACGGGCGGTTGCGCAGCACCCCGCTTCGCACGCGGACCACGGGCGCGAACCGGTGGCCGGGAGGGATGAATACCGCGACGAGGCCCGCCGCCGCCAGGAAAGTCAGCACGTCCACGAGGAGCGCGACGGTGTAGCCGCTGTCGCCGAACCAGGTGAGCAGTGCCGACGACATCAGCCCGCCGAGCCCGAATCCGCCCGCGCGCACCATTCCGACTTCGGCGAACGGCCGGTCCTTCGGCACGTCCCCGGCGACTTCGGAGATGAGCGCGAACAGGCAGCTGTAGAACAATTGTTGCCCGGCACCAAGAAGGATGGCGGCCACCACAACGCCGCCGATGCCGTGCGCGAACAAGTACGCGCTGATTCCGGCAGCCTGCAACAGTTGCGCCGCGAGAACTCCGGCTCTCGGCCCAGCGCGATCCACCAGCCGTCCGGCGAGCGGCGGCATGAGAAGCCCTGCCGTGGTGCCCAAAGTGACCGCCGTGCCCGCTTCGACGAGCGGGATGCCGATCACCCGCGTCACGTAAAGCAGTGCGAGCGGAAGGAAAAGTCCGGAACCGAAGTTGTCGATCCCCATAGCCAGCAACATCGCGACCCTGCTTCGCGTCACGTATTCGACGCTACCTCCGGGGAAGGGGGACGAGGCAGGGCCGGGAGGGCGCATCGCTTGGCGGCAAATGCCACTCCCAGTAGAAAGCTCGTGAGTGCCTGTCCCGGCTAGAACCGGGACAAACACTCACGAGCCCCTTTAGTCGACGCTGAGTGTTCCTTGGTGCCTAACGAACTCTCGCTCCACAGCTTCGCCCAACTCGACATCGTGCTGCGCCGCCGCACCGTCGCCGACCGTCATCGTCTCGGCGTGCGGCGTGTATCCGTGTGCGGACACCGTGAGCGTGTACGCGCCCGGTTCGATTCCCGTGAAGCGGTACGCGCCATCGCCGCCCGCGATGTGCGTCGCGGTAACAGTGCCCAGTCGGTCGGTGAGAGTCAGCACCGCGCCTGCGATGGCGGCGTGCCGACCAGCTACGCGTACGCGACCTGAGATGGCACCCTGGCTGTCCAACAGCAAGTCGTGCCAACGCGCGTTCCCATTAAGCCGCACGGTCGACACCGCGGGCCGCGTCGAGCCTGCTGTCGCGAGAAGGACGTGCTCGCCCACTGTGCTCGCCGACAATTCGTACGCGCCAGTACGTCCCGTACGCCCGACGTCGACCTGACGCCCCGTCATGTCGGTGAGCGTAAGCACGACACCGGACACTGGACGACCGCCCGCGTCGAGAACCCGGCCGCGCAACACGCTTGTCATCTCGACCGGCGCTTCGACCACAGACACCGCCTCGACCGACACCGCAGCTGCGCTCGGCGCCGGAGAGTCCGCGTCGAGCGTCCGGCGCAGCGGCACCTCCTTCATGAACAGCACCGCGAGGAAGGTGACCACGGCGATGCAGCCCGCGACGAAGAACACCGTGCCAGTCGCGTCGCCGAAGGCCCCGCGCACCACCGGCTGCAACGCCGGCGGAAGCGACGAGATGGCGAACGTGCCGCCACCGCCGGAAACCGCGCCGCCAGTGTGAATGCCCATCTGCGAAAGGGAGTTCGCGATGTTCGTGGCCACCCGGGCGGCCAGCACCGCGCCGAGCGCGGACACGCCCGCCGCGCCGCCGAGCGACCGGAAGAACGTGACGACCGAGGACGACGAGCCGATGTCCTTCATCGCGACCGTGTTTTGGACTACCAAAACCAGGTTCTGCATCAGGAAGCCCAGCCCGAGGCCGACCAGCGCGAGGTAGCCGCCCATCAGCGTCAGGTTCGTCGCGTGGTCCACCGTCGAGAGCAGGAACAGCCCGGCCAGCAGCAAAACCCCGCCCGCGACCATGAACGGCTTGGTGCGTCCGGTGCGGGAAATGATCTGTCCGGCTCCGGTCGAAGCGACCGCGAGACCGAGCACCATCGGCAGCGTCATCAAACCGGCGTGCGTCGGCGAGAAACCGCGCGCGATTTGGTAGTACTGCCCGAGGAACACCGAACCGCCGAACATCGCGGTGCCGACCGCCAGCGAGGCGAGCACGGACAGCGTGAAGGTGCGGTTGCGGAAGAGCCGCAGCGGAATCACCGGCTCCGCGACCCGGGATTCGACGAACATCGCCAGCGCCAGCGCGACAATCGCACCGCCGACGTACGCGAGGCTCGACCACGAAACCCAGCCGAAGCTGCCGCCCGCCAGCGAAACCCAGATCAGCAGCAGCGCGACGCCGCCGACCAGCAGGGTCGCGCCCAGCCAGTCGATCCGCACCTTGCGCTTGAGCACCGGCAGTTTCAGCGTCCGGCCGAGCACGATGAACGCGACGACGGCCAGCGGCACGCACACCCAGAAACACCAGCGCCAGCCGAGCGGCGAGTCCACGATCAGCCCGCCGATCAACGGGCCGGAAACGGTCGCGACGGCGAACACCGCGCCGGTGTAACCGGTGTAGCGGCCCCGGTCGCGCGGCGCGATCATCGCCGCGATGACGACCTGGATCAGCGCCTGCAGCCCGCCGAGCCCGATGCCCTGCAACGCGCGGTAGGCGATCAGTTCGGGCATCGACTGCGCGATCCCGCCCAGTGCCGAACCGACGGTGAAGACGACGATCGCGATTTGGTACAGCAGTTTCTTGCTGAACAGGTCCGACAGCTTGCCCCAGATCGGGGTGGTCGCGGTCGACGTCAGCAGCGTCGCGGTGACGACCCAGGTGTACTCGCTCTGCGAACCGTGCAGGTCGGCGAGGATCGTCGGCAGCGCGTTGGACACGATGGTCGACGACAGCAACGCCACCAGCAGGGCCAGCAGCAGGCCGGTGAAGGCCTTGAGGATTTCCCGGTGCGTCATCGACTGCCCGGATGCGGTGTTTTCCACTGTTCGCTACTTCACTTTCCCGCGTGCGGGGCCTGGCCGGCGCAGTACCCGGACGGGCCGAGCGTCGCGCGCAGACCTTCGTTCAATTCGGCGAGCTGGGACGTCAGACCGGCGATCCGGTCCTCGTTCCAGCCGCCAAGAGCCGTCTCGAAGAACTCGAGATACTTCTCGCGCCACAGTTCGAGCTGGGCGAGACCGGCTTCGGACACGCTGATCAGCGACGCGCGCCCGTCCTCGGGGGCGGGGCGGCGCTGGAGCAGCCCGGCGGCCTGCAGCTGGGCGATCTGCCTGCTGATCACCGACAGGTCGACGAGCCTGCGCTTGGCGACCTCGGACGGGCGGGCCTCGCCGTGTTTGGCGAGGTCGGCCAGCAGCATCGCCGAGGCCGGGTGCAGCCCGGGCTCGTTCTGCCACGCCTGCATGATCCACAGGTGCTGGAGCTGGGCGGACGCCTTCAGCTCCCGCAGCAGTTCGAGCCGCACATCGTCGGCTGGGCTCATCGTTCCTCCTGGGCCGGTGCCCACTTGCTTGTATTCTACAAGTTTAGCTGCCGAAGGTTGCGTAGGACAACTATCTAATCGGTGAGCTGCCCCACGTCCCGACCGGCCGGTAACCCGACCGGAGCAACGATGCGGGCAATCCGCCTCAGTGCGGCTACTCTGCGGACCAGACGCCCCGCGATGCCTGCGCGGCGAGCACGTCGTGGACAACGAGGAGCAGGAGTGGCGAATTCCCCCGCGCGGCGCGAGCCGAATCCGACAACCGCGGCCGCCCTGCTCTCGTGACCCTTCCCTCCCAGCCCCCCGGTCTCCGGTCC
>NZ_PQIA01000295.1 GCF_003385235.1 Amycolatopsis circi
ATGGCTCGGCTTTCCGGTCCACAGTGCCAGGAGGGGGAGGGGAGAGAGAACGGGGGCGGTGCCGGGGGAAGGACCGGCACCGCCGTTTCGCGGGAGACTCAGTCGGTCGCCGCGGCGACCGGGGCGGAATCGACGATCTGCTCGAAGCTCGCGACCTTGTCGCCGTCGAACTTCCACACGTGCGCGACGCGCGCGGTGAATGCCTTGCCGGACTTGCGGTTCGTGCCGGTGTAGGTGCCGAGCCCGACAATCGAGTCGCCGGCGTCCAGCAGCGCGGACAGCGAGAACTGGTAGCCGTCCCAGTCGCGCGCGATCGCCTCGAAGACGTTGCGCTTCACCTCGTCCGGGCCGGTGTAGGTGCCCGCGTACGGGAATCCGGCCGCCTCGGTCCAGGTGGTGTCGGGGCCGATCGGGGCGAGCATGCCGTCGAGGTCGCCGCGGTCGCTTGCCTCGTAGTGCGCGGTGATCACGTCCACATTGGACACGGGGAAACTCCTTAGACAGGCTGGACGTCGGGGTAGCTGATCGAGCCGAGCGGGTAGATGTGCCCGCCCGCGCGGGAGTGCTCGGACCGGCCGTCGCCGGTGATGCCGAGGAAAACGCCGGTGGTGCGCAGGTCGTAGCCGAGGTCGTGCAGCCACACGCTGGCCACCGCGATCCGGAACTCCCGGAAGCAGAACAGGTACAGTCCGTCGGCGAACTTCCAGACGGTCGACATGTCCACGTCGCCGTGCCCGCGCTGCACGCCCTCGACGCACTGCCAGCAGTAGCGCTCGGAGGAGAGATAAACGTGCTCGTACAAGTGGTTCGGGCTGTAGCGGTAGACGTTGCGCTTGCCGATGAGGTCTCGCGACGGACCGGGCACGTCACCAGTCGGCTCGCCGCCGTCGGTGGTGCCGGCGTGGAAGGTCTGCGAAACCCGCGGCGTGCCTTCGACGTCCTCGTCGCCGATCACCGACCGCACGGTCATCGCGCGGTGCGTGGTGGTCGAGTAGACGACAGTGAGGGACTCGCCCTCGACGCTCGTCAGCGGCAGGTTCACGAAGAAGACGTCGGGACGCACGGCGACCGCGTCGTACGGGTCCTCGACCCCGTTGAGGGTGAGGCGTTCGGCGTCGAGGAACCGCAGCTCGAGCTTCGCACCGTCGTCGAGCGTGACGGTGAGTTCGCGCCCGGAAAGATCCGCGTTGGGCAGCCGGTAGGTGTCGATCCCGGCGGCGAACTCGTCGTAGGTGCGCCATTCGTCAGGGGAAGGGTCGGACATGCCCATCATGCTCGCCGCGCCCCGGGCCGGGAGCGAACGTTCATGCGCTGGCGGGCAACTGCCGGACGCTCGCGGTCAACCCCTCGTGAGCGGCAATCCCGGTTCTAACCGGGGTAAACACTCACGACCTCCCGACCGCCCCGCCGCGCCTCGCCCCGCCGCTGTGCGCAGGCGCGCTTGCCGCCTCGCGGGTGCCTCGCAGCCGCCGCATGCCGCGGCGCGGGCTGCGGGCACGCAAGCGGGCACGCAAGCGGGCGCGCAAGTGGGCGCGCAAGCGGGCGTGCGGGTGCGTAAGCGGGCGTGCGGGCACGGGCGGGTGCGTGGGCGCGCAAGCGGGTGTGCGGCCGACGCTTTCCGCGACCCGGACG
>NZ_PQIA01000288.1 GCF_003385235.1 Amycolatopsis circi
CCACGTCCTCGGCCAGCTGCCGGTCGAGCCCGTTGGCGCGCGCGACGTGCCAGACGAGCGGCGTCAGCTCGTCGACAAGTTTCGCCATGGCGCGCCGATCGCCGTCCCGCGCCGCTTCCATGCAAGCGGCGTGCAGGTCGGCGCCGGTCAGGCCTTCCCAGGGCGGGTCTACCTCGGTGGTGTGCACGTCGGTCACCGTAGCTGCCTCACTCCGGAGGTGGGCCGGCCCAGGCGAGCAAGCCACCGGTCGTGTCGGCACGGCCGGGCCCGTCGCGGGTCGCCTCTCCGGTCGGGTACCGGATCGATCGTGAATTGTGCGCGCTCTTTCGGTGGGTTCGGTGATGCGGATGGTGTACCGGGGCACGGTGTGTGCCCCGTGGGTGGGCTCTTGGTTGAGGAGCGAACAACTGGCTCTGGGATACATCGATCTCTGACTTTGCTCGGGTGAATTTTCGATTGAGCCGGTTTTGGGGCGGCTTTGGTGCTGTTTTCGGTGCTGCTTGGTGCTGCTTGGTGCTGCTCGGTGCGGTGGCCGTGCGGTTTTCGTTCGGCGCGATGGGCCTGTTCGCGCAGGTCCAGCCGGTCCGTTCGAGCCCGGTGCTTCGGCTGGGTGCCGGGACACGACCGGCAGGGCTCCCCCCTCCGGCACGGCCGTGCCCCGACAGCTCCGTCGGACCCGATGAGTCCCCCAACGACCCATCGCGCCCCGCCGGCCCGGCTCGGCCGGACGGATCCCTCCCCAGAACCCGTCCGCCCGCACCGGCCCGGAAGCTGCCAGCTGATTCACCAGTCCCGCCGACCAGACCGTCGACCGGATCGGCCCCTCCCCAGGGTCCGATCCGATCGAGCCGGTCAGGTCCGCTCGCGGCCTGGTCTGGTCGGGCGGATTCCTCCCCGAACCCGCCCGGCCAGACCAAGCCGCAAGCCACCCCCGGTTCCGCCGGACCAACTCGCAAGCCCGCCGACCAACGAATCCCTCCCCGAGATCCGCGGCCGGACAGCCCGGGAGCTAACCCGCCAGTCCCGCGCCGAACCCGCCCGCAAACCCGGCCAGCCGCACGAACTCCTCCCCGAAGCCCGCTCAGCCGGACAGGCCCGCAAGCCGATCCGCCAGTACCGCCGAACCGGCTCGCGTAGCCCGCCAACCGAACAGGCCCCTCCCCGGACCCGTCCAACCGCGCCAGCCCGCAAGCCAGTCCGCCGAACCGCCTCGCAAAACCCAGCCAGCCGAACGAACTCCTCCCCGAAGCCCGCTCAACCGGACAGGCCCGCAAGCCGATCCGCCAATTCCGCCGAACCGGCCCGCGAAACCCGCCAGCCCAGCAGATCCCTCCCCGAGACCCGCCAAGCCGCGGCAACCCGCAAGCCGATCCGCCAATTCCGCCGAACCGGCCCGCGAAACCCGCCAGCCCAGCAGATCCCTCCCCGAGACCCGCCAAGCCGCGCCAGCACGCGAGCCGGTTCGCCAGCTCCGCTGAACCAGCCCGCGAAACCCGCCAACCCAGCAGATCCCTCCCCGAGACCCGCCAAGCCGCGCCAGCACGCGAGCCGGTTCGCCAGCTCCGCTGAACCAGCCCGCGAAACCCGCCAACCCAGCAGATCCCTCCCCGAGACCCGCCAAGCCGCG
>NZ_PQIA01000287.1 GCF_003385235.1 Amycolatopsis circi
CACCGAGGTCGACGGCGAGCAGGTCGACGTCCGCACCGACGGCTGGCTGGAGGAGTTGCGCGCCCGGCTGTCGGCCGATCCCGAGCCGGTGCCGCAGCCGGCCGGGCTGGCCGCGACCCTGCGCGACTACCAGCTGCGCGGCTTGCAGTGGCTCGACACGGTCACCGGGCTGGGTCTCGGCGGCTGTCTCGCCGACGACATGGGGCTCGGCAAGACCGTCACGCTCATCGCGCTGCACCTGCATCGCGGCAGCGGCCCGACGCTGGTCGTGTGCCCGGCTTCGCTGCTGGGCACCTGGGAAACCGAGATCCGCCGGTTCGCGCCCGGGGTGGCGGTGCGCCGCTTCCACGGCGCCTCGCGGTCGCTGGACGATCTCGACGGCGGCTTCGTCCTCACCACCTACGGCACGCTGCGCACCGACCCCGCGCCGCTGGCCGGGGTGAGCTGGGATCTGCTGGTCGCCGACGAGGCGCAGCACGTGAAGAACCACCGTTCCGACACGGCGAAAGCGTTGCGGCTGCTGCCTTCCGCGGCGAAGGTCGCGCTCACCGGCACGCCGGTGGAGAACACGCTGACCGAACTGTGGGCGATCCTCGACTGGACCACACCGGGTCTGCTCGGCCCGCTCGCCGACTTCCGCCGGCGCTGGGGAAAGCCGGTCGAATCCGGTGCCGCCCCCGCGGTCGCCGAGCAGTTGTCCCGGCTGCTGCGGCCGTTCCTGTTGCGCCGCCGCAAATCCGACCCGGGCATCGCGCCCGAGCTGCCCGCGAAGACCGAGACCGACCGGCCGGTGTCGCTGACGGCCGAGCAGGCGTCGCTGTACGAGGCCACCGTGCGCGAGCTGATGGCCGACATCTCCGCGAGCGACGGCATGGCCCGCCGCGGCCGGGTGGTCAAGCTGCTCACCGCGCTCAAGCAGATCTGCAACCACCCCGCGCAATACCTCGGCGAACCCGCGGACAGCACGCTCCCCGGGCGGTCCGGGAAGCTCGAACTCCTCGACGAATTGCTCGACACGATCCTCGCCGAGGACGGCGCGGTGCTGGTGTTCACCCAGTACGTGGTGATGGCACGGCTGCTCGAACGGCACCTCGCCGCACGCGGGATTCCGGCGCAGCTGCTGCACGGCGGCACGCCGGTCGCCCGGCGCGAGGAGCTGGTCCGCGGCTTCCAGAACGGCGACGTGCCGGTGTTCCTGTTGTCGCTCAAGGCCGCGGGCACCGGGCTCACCCTCACGCGCGCCGATCACGTCGTGCACTACGACCGGTGGTGGAACCCGGCGGTCGAGGACCAGGCGACCGACCGCGCGTACCGGATCGGGCAGACCCGGCCGGTGCAGGTCCACCGGCTGGTCGCGGAAGGCACGGTCGAGGACCGGATCGCCGTGATGCTGCGGGAGAAACGCGCGCTCGCCGACGCGGTGCTCGCCTCGGGCGAGGCCGCGCTCACCGAACTCACCGACGCCGAACTGGCCGAACTCGTCACCCTCCGGAGGCAGCGATGACCGACCGGGTCCGCGGATTCCCCGCGTTCCCCGCCCGCGCCGGCCGCGGCCCGTTCGCCCGCACCTGGTGGGGCCGCGCGTTGCTGCAGGCGATGGAGGACCCCG
>NZ_PQIA01000289.1 GCF_003385235.1 Amycolatopsis circi
TCGCCGACTCGCCGACGAGGTCTCCGGCCAGCGGGACCTCGGAGCCGAGCAGCTCGCCCAGCCGCTTCGCGACCGTCGCGAGCGTGAACTTCGGGTCCTGCTCGCCCTGGGGACGGCCGAGGTGCGCGGTGACGACGACCTTCGCGCCCGCCTCGGCGAGCTTCTTGATCGTCGGCAGCGCGGCGCGGACCCGGCCGTCGTCGGTGATGGCCGCCCCGTCGAGCGGGACGTTCAGGTCGCTGCGCACCAGCACGTAGCGGCCCTGAACACCCTCGCCCAGCAGGTCGTCGAGGTTTTTGACGCTCATCCGGTTCAGAGCTTCGAGCCGACGAGCTTGATCAGGTCGGCGAGGCGGTTGGAGTAGCCCCACTCGTTGTCGTACCAGCCGACGACCTTGACCTGGTCGCCGATCACCTTGGTGAGCGGCGAGTCGTAGATGCAGGAGGCCGGGTCGGTGACGATGTCCGAGGACACGATCGGGTCGACCGAGTACTTCAGGATGCCGGCCAGCGGGCCTTCGGCGGCGGCCTGGTACGCGGCGTTGATCTCCTCGACCGTGGCGGACTTCTTGAGGGTCACGGTGAGGTCGGTGGCCGAGCCGGTCGGGACCGGGACGCGCAGCGCGTAGCCGTCCAGCTTGCCGAGCAGCTCCGGCAGCACGAGGCCGATCGCCTTGGCCGCGCCGGTGGAGGCCGGGACGACGTTCAGGGCGGCGGCGCGGGCGCGGCGCAGGTCCTTGTGCGGGCCGTCCTGCAGGTTCTGGTCCTGCGTGTAGGCGTGGATCGTGGTCATCAGGCCCTGCTCGATGCCGAAGGCGTCGTTGAGGACCTTGGCCAGCGGGCCGAGGCAGTTGGTGGTGCAGGACGCGTTCGAGATGATCGTCTGCGAGCCGTCGTACTTGTCGTCGTTGACGCCGAGGACGACGGTCAGGTCCTCGCCCTTGGCGGGCGCGGAGATGATGACCTTCTTGGCGCCGCCGGCGATGTGCGCCTTGGCGGCGTCGGCGTTGGTGAAGAAGCCGGTCGACTCGACGACGACGTCCACGCCCAGGTCGCCCCAGGGCAGGTTGGCCGGGTCGCGCTCGGCGAGGGCCTTGATGGTCTTGCCGTCGACGACGATGCCCTCGTCGGAGACGCTGACCTCGCCCGGGAAGCGGCCGAGGATCGAGTCGTACTTGAGCAGGTGGGCCATGGTGGCGACGTCGCCGAGGTCGTTGAACGCGACGACCTCGATGTCGTGACCGCTCGCCTTCACGGCACGGAAGAAGTTGCGGCCGATCCGGCCGAAGCCGTTGACACCTACGCGAACGGTCACTGCTGCCACTCCTCTGGTGTTGATCACGGCGGCGGCGCACCGGCCGCCGACCGTCGGGTTGGACACTGCGGAAGTTCTCTCGGGGCGCCCGCCCCGGAAAGCACTTCTGCGACTTCCGGAATCGGTGCAACCCTAGCGTGCGGGCACCGTTGCCCCGGACTGCCCTGACGAGACTTCCACCACGGCCGGGAGACGTCAAGAATCGATTAAGAACCCAGCTCAGCCGGGTGAGGGGCCGAAACGGGGCGAGGGCCCCCGCGGGGG
>NZ_PQIA01000286.1 GCF_003385235.1 Amycolatopsis circi
GTGCTCGGCGGATCAGGCGCGGGAGCTGGGGTTGGCGTGGCGGCCGGTCGGCGGGGTCCGGCTTGCGCGGGGGTACGACGTGGCGGCGGGGCTGGGCGACGACGTCGACCGGGTGCGGACGCCGTTGCGCGCGGCGATCGCCCGCTGTCTCGGCGCGAACGTTGCGGCAGACTGACGCCGTGAACACTGAGGCGCTGCTGGCGCGGCTGCGGGACGAACTCGACGAAGGCGGGCTGCGAGGCTCGTTCCTCGTCCGAGACCTCGGGTCCGGCCGCGAGATCGGGATCGAGCCCGATCTGGAGTTCGCGACCGCGTCGCTGGTCAAGGTCCCGCTCGTGGCGGTGACCCAGGACCGGATCCGGCGCGGGGAGCTGGACGGCGCGCAGCAGGTGGAGATCGAACCCGACCGGATCGACACGGCGGGGCCGACCGGGCTGTCGCGCTTCCGCCATCCGGCGCGGCTGGCGGTGGCCGATCTGATGTACCTGGCTTCCTCGATCAGCGACAGCGCCGCGGCCGACGAACTGTTCGCCCTCACCTCGCCCGCGGAGGTCACGCGAACGGTGCGGGACTGGGGCATCACCGGCATCTCGGTGCGGCATTCGGTGCGGGAGCTGAGCGATACGCCGGTGGAACGGTTCGCCGCGGCCGAGGTGCACCTCGCGCACTCGCTCGCGATCGGCGCGGTGACTGAGGGACAAGGGCATCCGGTGCGGCAGCTGGACGTCTCGCGGGCGAGTTCCGGTTCGGCCCGTGCGTTCGCCGACCTGCTGACTGCGTTGTGGACGCCGTCGAAGATCGACCCGGACGTGTCCGCGCGGGTCCGCGAGCTGATGGGCGACAACCTGCTGCGGCAACGATTGGCACCGGATTTCGCCTCGGATTCCGCGAAGTGGTCCTCGAAAACCGGGACGCTGCTGAACTTGCGGCACGAGATCGGGGTGGTGGAGCACTCGGACGGCCAGGCGTTCGCGGTCGCCGCGCTCACCGAATCCCGGGTGCCCGCGGCGATTCAGCCGGAGGCGGAGATCTTGATGGCGCGGGTCGCTCGGGCGTTGCGGGACCATCTGCGGGCTCGCGGATAAGCCGGTCCGGCCGGATCCGCCCTCGCGGCGGATCCGGCCGGTTCCCGTCAGGCCAGGCCCAGCAGCGTGAGGATGAGAACGATTCCGTGCGTCTGCATTTCCCGCACCTCCCTCCCGGATCCAGGCACGGAAAACCCTGCCCGCGAAATAGCGTGATTTCGCGGTTATCCGGGTTTCCGTGATTCTCGGCGAACCGCCCGGAACGAGCGGCGTGCACCCAGAATGCGATCCGGGAACGAAGGCAGACAAGGGGTTTCCTGTTTCCTCGGCGGGGAGGAAACACCCGCCGAGATGTCCGTGAGGGGAACCCTGAGGGACTCAGAGTCCCTCAGGGTTCCCCTCACGGACTTGGGCCGGGGGAGTCCGGGGAGTCAGCGCAGGGCGGGGTTTCCCCAGGCC
>NZ_PQIA01000304.1 GCF_003385235.1 Amycolatopsis circi
GGGGGGTGTCCCTATGTGGTTTGTCAAGCCGCTGCGGGGGCGGAGGCGGGTTCGGGGTGGCGGTAGTGGGTGTGGTTGCGGAGCATGGCGTAGAGGACGTCGCAGCGTCGGCGGGCGAGGCATATGAGGGCGGCGTTGTGCTTTTTGCCTTCGGCTCTCTTGCGGTCGTAGTAGGCGCGGCTGGTCGGGTCGGACAGGGCCGCGAACGCTGCGAGGAAGAACGCCCGTTTGAGTTTGCGGTTGCCGGTCCTGGCTGGGTGTTCGCCGCGGATGCTGCTGCCCGAGCGCTGGGTGACCGGGGCGATTCCGGCGTAGGCGGCGAGGTGCCCGGAGGATGTGAACGCCGACGCGTCGCCGATTTCGAGGAGGATGCGGGCGGAGGTCCTGACTCCGATGCCGGGCATCGAGGTCAGGACCTGGGCAAGAGGGTGCGCATCGAGGATTTCCTCTACCTCGTCTGCGATGTTTTTCCGTTGCAGGAGAACACTTTTCAGGCTGTCGGCGAGCCTGGGAAGTACGGTGTCGGCGGCGCTGGTGCCAGGGACGACGACGGTCTGCTCGTCGAGCGCGGCGAGGATGTCCTCGACCAGTTTCGCGCCCATCCGGGGCGCGTTCTTGGTCGCGATGGAGGCCAGTTTCCGGCGTCCCGCTTTGCGGATCCCGGCGGGACCGCCGCAGCGGGACAGGATTTCCAGGACCGCGAGGTGGGTGGCTTTGGGGCCAAGGACGCGTTCGAGGGCGGGGTGGATGCCGGTGAGGAGGCCGCGGATGCGGTTGCTGATCCGTGTGGCTTCGGCGGCGAGGTCGTCGTCGTAGCCGATGAGCACGTCCAGTTCGGCCAGGGCGTCGTCGTCGACGTTGATCTGGCGCAGCGTGTGGGGCAGGGTGCGGGCGGCGTCGGCGATGACGAACGCGTCGCGGGCGTCGGTTTTGGCGTTGCCCGGGTAGAGATCGGCGATCCGGCGCATCGCCAGCCCGGGCAGGTAGGCGACCTGGTGGCCGCAGGCGCGGGCCACCGCGACCGGCAGCGCGCCGATCGTGGCCGGCTGATCCACCACGACCAGCAGCGGTCCGTGCTGGGCGAGCTTGTCGAACATCGCCCGCAGCTTGGGTTCGCTGTTGGGCAGCGGTGCGTCGTGCAGTCGCTTGCCCGCCGCGTCCAGTCCGACGGCGTGGTGCTCGCCTTTGCCGACGTCAAGCCCGAGGTAGACGGCGTAGTCGTTGGTCACCTGTGCTGTCTTTCGTATCGTCGCGCGTGGTTCGCCAGTCGAGCATCGACGGCCGGCAGCCACGTTACGACGAGACCTGCCCGAAGGCGGCCGTGTCCCTATCAGCGGTCCCTCGATGCCACCAAACCCGGTGACACCACCCCCCGGATCATGGGTTCGACTGGGGGAGTAAGTCATGCCAGGCCTGGCGACCACGAACTCCTTGATCAGGAGCTACGAAGAAGGTAACGGGGG
>NZ_PQIA01000290.1 GCF_003385235.1 Amycolatopsis circi
TCGGGGTTGGGGGGGGGGCTGGGTGCCTCGATTGTTGGGTGCGGCGGCTGCGGTTCGCGGTGGGGGTTAGCGCTCCAATGCCGCTTTGGGTGCGGTGGGATGCACCGAATGCCATGTTGGGTGCGTGGGATGCACCGAACGCCGCTTTGGGTGCGTCTCGGCGGTGGTGAGGTCCGTGAAGGGCCCCTTGAGGGAATCTATGTAGGGCTTTGTCAGGGTGGGAGTTGTTGTTGGCATAGCGCGCAGGCCCCGGTCCAGCAGGTGAGCAGGTTCTGCAGGAGCAGGGCGGTCTGTCCGAGTGTCAGGCCGGGGCCGCGTGTTTTGGTGTGCGGGTTCGGTGTTCGGCGAGGAAGAGCAGTGCTGCGGTGACGAGGGTGACGTGGCGGTGCCAGCCGGGCCAGGTGCGTCCTTCGAAGTGGTCGAGGCCGAGGGTGTCTTTGAGTTCGCGGTAGCCGGTTTCGACGGCCCATCGGGTTTTGGCGAGCCGGACCAGGCGCTGGAGGGCGGGGCGGGCGGTGTCGGGCAGGCTGGCCAGCCACAGGTGCGCGGGCGTGGCGGGTTTCCTGTCGTCCCATTGGACGAGCAGCCACCGGTCGGGCAGGCAGGCCGCGGCTTTCGAGGCTCGTTGCCGGGCCGGGATCCCGGCTTCGCGCACGCGCAGCAGGCTGAAGCCGGCGACCCGGTCGCCCTCGGCGGTGTGCCAGGACACCGGGACGCGTTTCGCGTCGGCGGCCAGGTCGGCGGCGCGGCGGTGCTTGCCTTCCCGCGCCCAGGCGGTGTCCGGTTCCCGCTGCCAGGGCAGCACGCTGACGTCGCTGTTGACCTGCACCACGAATCCCAGGCCCCGCCGCGCGAGACCGTCGCGGAACTCCCCGGCCCGGCCGTAGTCCCGGTCGGCCACGACCGGCGGCGGCTCCAGGCCCGCCGCGCGCAGCCCGTCGAGGGCGTCCAGGGCCAGCTCCCACTTGCGGCGGTGCACCGCGTCCTCGGGGACCCGGCAGCTCAGCCGCCGCTCGGCCGACAGGTCCGGGTCCCACGATTTCGGCAGGAACAGCCGCCACGCCAACGGGATCGCCCCCGCCTTCCCGCACGCGGTCACCGACACCGCGGCCTGGCAGTTGGCCTGCCCGCCGGCCCGCCCGGAATGCTGGCGGGCCACCCCGACGCTGTCGTGCCCGTCCTTGAGGAACGTCGTGTCGTCGACCGCCCACGCGGACGGGCGCAGCAACGCCTGCGCCCGCACCGCGATCCGGTTCTGCACCGGCCCCCACTCCCACGGCGAGTCCGTGACCACATGATTCAGGCTCTGCGTCGCCACCCCCAGCACCCGGCCCATCCCCGTCGCCGTCTTGCGCTTCACATCGGTCAGCAACGACCCCCGCAGATGATGCGCCCAC
>NZ_PQIA01000297.1 GCF_003385235.1 Amycolatopsis circi
ACAGTGGACACGCTGGTGCGACGCCAGCCACACCAACGCGTCCACCCAACGGGCACCACCCGCACACCCACCACCAAGATCAACAAAAACTCAACTCGGTGGATCCAGGTCTGATTCCCTCAAGGAGCCCTTCACGGCTTTGGACCGGGGTTACTCCGTGCTCCCGTCGGCGGCGGGGTCCGGGTGCTCCTTGCGCCACTCCTCGTCCGAGGTCTTCCAGGCTTCCTCGGCCTGCATGTGGATGTCGGTGATCGCCTTGTCGAAGTTGACCGAGTCCTTGCCCATCCAGCCTACGAAGTTCTTGCTGCTCTTGGCATCGGCCAAGCCCTTGAGGAAGGGGTACACGTTCGGGTGCGTCTTGAAGTATTCGTCAGGGCCTTTGACGATGTCTTTCCAGACGTTCTTCCCGCCGGTGTACTTCTGGACCTGGGGGAGATTGCACATGTTCTCCAGCCAGTCTTCGTGCTTCTTCATCCACCTGAAGTCGTGCACCTTGAACGGCGACTGCGGCCCGGAGGGCCGTCCGGTCCCGCCTTCGTTGCCCTGAGTGTTCCCGTGCTCGCCGCCGCCCTGGTTGCCTTCTTGGTGGTTCCCGCCGCCCGCGTTGTCGTCGTGGTGGTTGCCACCGGCGTTGTCGTCGTGGTTCGTGTTGTTGCCCGGCGGGTCGTCGTGATGGTTGTTGCCGCCGGGGTTGTCGTCGTGGTGATTGTTGCCGCCCGGCGTGTCTTCGTGCGGGGTGTTGTTGCCGCCGGGGGTGTCCTCGTGGTGGTTGTTGCCACCCGGGGTGTTGTCGTGGCCGTTGCCGCCGGGCGTGTTCTCGTGGCTGCCGCCTCCGCCGGGGGTGTCCTCGTGATGGTTGTTCCCGCCGGGGGTGTTGTCGTGGCCGTTGCCGCCGGGCGTGTTCTCGTGGTTGCCCCCGCCGCCCGGGGCGTCCTCGTGGTGCGTGGTGCCGCCCGGGGTGTCGTGCGGGCGGTTGGGCGGCGGGTTGAAGTGCTGGTCCGCGGCCAGCCAGGTGTCGAACGGATCGTCCTCGTGCGGCTGGTTGTTCGGCCGCTCTTCGTGCGGGTTGTTGTTCCCGCCCGGCGCATCTTCCTGGTGGTTGTTCCCGCCAGGAGTGTCTTCGTGGTGGTTGTTGCCGCCGGGGGTGTCGTCGTGCGGGGTGTTGTTCCCGCCGGGGGTGTCCTCGTGATGATTGTTCCCGCCCGGCGGATCCTCCTGGTGGTTGTTGCCGCCCGGGGTGTCCTCGTGGTTCGTGTTGTTGCCCGGCGGGTCGTCCTGATGGTTGTTCCCGCCAGGAGTGTCTTCGTGGTGGTTGTTGCCGCCAGGAGTGTCGTCGTGCGGGGTGTTGTTC
>NZ_PQIA01000300.1 GCF_003385235.1 Amycolatopsis circi
TGTTGTGTCTCGGTTGTTCTGTCGCGGGGTTGTCTCGGTTGTTGTGTCTCATGTTAGGCGGCTGGGGTGAGGGTGCCTTGGTATCGCTTGGTGTGGTCGAGGCGGATGTGGCCGATGGGGTCGCCGTTGCGGGTGTAGGCGGTGGCCCGGTCGTGGTCTCGGACGAGGGTGACGGCGTGTCCGGCGTGGGCGGGGCCGAGGCGGATGCGTGCGTTTCTGCCGAGTTGGACGAGTCCTCGGGCGTCGGCGGTGAGGCGGTGGACGGTGGCGTCGGTCTGGACGGGCAGGTGTTCGGGTCCGCCGTGGTGTTCGGCGGCGGTCCAGGCGTGGTGCGGGGTGGCGCGGTCGAGTGCGCTGTGGGGGCGGTGGTTGTTGTAGCGGGCGCGGTAGGCGTCGAGCAGGGTTTGCAGGTCGGCCAGGGTCGCGGGCGGGGGCTGGCAGGCGAGCCAGCGTTTGAGGGTCTGGTGGTGGCGTTCGACTTTGCCGCAGGTCTGCGGGTGGTAGGGGCTGGAGTGGATCAGCCTGCTGCCCCAGCCGGTGACGACGCGGGTGAACCTCGAGGGCCCGGCGGAGGGGTTGCGCAGCCGGGAGGTGAACGCGGATCCGTTGTCGCATAACACGATCGCCGGTTCGCCGTGCTCGCGGGCGGCCGCGGTGATCGCGGCGACGGCGGCGTCGGCGGTCTCGGCCGGCGCGGCGAGACAGGCCACGAGCATCCGGGTGCAGTCGTCGAGCACGTCGAACACGACCGCTTTCCCTCCGCCGGCGAGGACGACCTCGGTGGCGTCGATCTGGTAGCAGTCGCGCGGGCGGGCGTAGGCGAAACGGCGCAGCGAGGACTTCGGCCGTTTGCGCGGGTTGCGTTCGAGCAGCCCGGCGCGGGCCAGGACCCGGTTGACCGTGGCCCGCGCCGGCACCCGCCACCCGCGTTCCGCCCAGTCCTGCTCGGCGGCCAGCACCGCCAGGGCGTCGCGGATCGGGTCGGCCCCGTTGTCCGGCGCCAGCGCCTCCCGCAGCCGCACGATCTCGGCCACCACCGGCCCCGGGGTCGCGTGCGGGGAGGACTTCGGGCGCCGCGACCGCGGCGCCCACGCGCCCTCGGCCTCGATCCGCGCGCGGTGCCGGTAGAACGTGCGCCGGTCGACGCCGTTGACCCGGCACCACTGCGACACGTTCCCGATCTTCGCCTGAACCGCCAACGTCGCGTCCATCAACAGCATCTTCGCTCGCTTCCGCGCCATGGGCACACCACAACGCCGATCAGGCGACAGACCCGGCAACCCACCCCACCAGGGTGTGTCACATGCCGAGAGACACAAACTGTGTCACAACA
>NZ_PQIA01000292.1 GCF_003385235.1 Amycolatopsis circi
GGCGGGGAGCAGTGGTGGTCATCGGTTCCCCCTGCGTGCTCGTGCGCGGCAATCCCGGTTAGAACCGGCATCGCCACTCACGACGATGGTCGTTGCGCTCATCGCGTCCCGCCGATCACCGTCGACCGGTGGGTGCCCGCGCGGCACAGCAGGCCCCACACCTCGGGCATCGGCGTCTTCGGACCGGCCACCACGACGCCCCAGCCCGCCCCGCGCAGCAGCTCCGCCGATTCCTTCGTCGCCGCGGCGAGGTGGTCCGGCGAGGCCGAACCCGCCCACGCCGGAGTGTCCAGGAGAACGGCGAGGCTGCGGACCCCGCGCGCCCGGTACCGCGTCAGCTCGTGCACCGATTCCGTGCTCACCGTGCCCAGGATCGCGATCAGTTCCTGCCCCTCGGCCGGATCGTGGCCGAGCGTCACGTCTCGCTGGTGCGCCGGCTGGAGCGCGGCCAGCGCGTCGAGCACCAGGTCGTCGTAGCCCTCGCCGCCGTCGCCGGGGGAGTCGGCCAGCGAGACGCCGTGCTCGGTCACCAGCCGCACCCGGTGGCCGGTCCGCCGCAGATGCAGCGACACCGACGCGGCGAACGACACCGCCCACTCCAGGCTCGCCGTCGGGCCGCTCCCGTGGTGCGCGGCCGCGCGGTGGTCCAGCAGCACTGTCGTGCCGCCGCGCCACGGGCGTTCCTCGATGCGGACCATGATCTCGTCGCGGCGCGCGGTCGAACGCCAGTGCACCTTCCGCATGTCGTCGCCGGTCCGGTAGTGCCGGACGATCACGTCCGGCTCGCCCTGCCCGGAATGCAGCCGGACGCTTCCGTCGTCGCCCGCTCCCGCTCCGGCGCCGCCGGGCAGACCCCACAGCGGCACCACGCGCGGCACGACGACCAGCCGCGAATGGCCGATCAGCTCCCGCTCGAACTCGCAGAGCCCGAACGGGTCGGTGATCGTCGCGCGCAGCGGCCCGACCTGCTGGATCCCGCGCATGGCCGGCCGCAGCGGATACCGCAGCAGCACGCGCCGGTCGTGCGGCAGCCGCTCGACCACGAAACGCGGGCGGGCGCCCAGCGCGTACGGCACGCCGTCCTCCAGCAGCACCTCGCCGCCGGGCAGCCGTCCGCTGCGCCACAGTTCCAGGTCGACCTCGCCGGACGAACCCGCCGCGACCCGGTCCGGGCGCAGGGAGCGCGCGGCGCCGAGGCGCAGCCGGGTCGCCGAGATGTAGGCGGCGACCAGCAGCGGCCTGTCTCTGACACACATCT
>NZ_PQIA01000014.1 GCF_003385235.1 Amycolatopsis circi
CACCGTGCTGTTCGTGACGAACGAAACCAGCTGGCTCCACCCGGGGAAGGGCAGGACGAAGAAGCAGCCGACGACGAACGCGAGGATCAGGCTGACCCACGGCACGCCCGCGGAGTTCACCTTCGCGAGCCCGGACGGCTCGTTTCCGTTGCGCACCATGGCATACGAGATACGCGCGGTGACGCCGGTGTAGATCAGGCCGGTGTCGCCGGGCGAGATGATCGCGTCGGCGTACAGCACCGCGGCGAGCCAGCCGATGCCGAGCACCCCGGCGATCGCGGCGAGCGGGCCGAACGTGGCCAGCACGTCGCTGCCGGTGGTGAAGTTCGCGCCGACGTGCGCCCAGCCTTGTTTGGCGATCGCGTCCGACGGGACCGCGCCGATGAACGCGATCTGCAGCAGCACGTACAGGATCCCGGTGAGCACGACCGAACCGATGAGCGTGAGCGGCACGTTGCGTTTCGGGTTGGCGGTCTCCCCCGCCAGCTCGACGCCTTGCCGGAACCCGAAGAACGAGAACGCGATGCCGGCGCTCGCGACCGCGGAGAAGATCCCGTGCGTCCCGTACGGGGCGAACCCGCCGAAGCCGGTGAAATGGCCGGTGTTGAAGGCGGTCACCAGGAACACCACGATCACCAGCGCGATGACGGCGAGCTTCCACCACACGAGCACGTTGTTGATCCGGGAGAACCAGCGCACGCCGAAGAAGTTGACCAGCACGAAGAACGCCAGCAGCGCGACCGAGATGCCGGTGCCCGCCGGGGTGAGCACGGCGTTGCGGTCCGCGTCGAGCCTTTCCAGCCAGGGCACGTAGTTCGTGGCGTACTGGACTACCGCGAGCACCTCGATCGGCGACACCGCGGCCGCCGCGATCCAGGTGACCCAGCCCATCGAGAAGCTCGCGAACGACCCGAACGAATAGTGCGGGAACCGCGCGACGCCGCCCGAATGCGGGAACATCGTGCCCAATTCCGCGTAGGTCATCCCGATCAGGACGAACATGACCGCGCCGATCCCCCACGACACGATCGCCGCGGGCCCGGCGAGCTGCGCCGCCTTGAGCGCGCCGAAGAGCCAGCCTGACCCGATGATCGATCCCACCGCGGTGAACAGCAGCCCGATCGGGCCGAAATGCTTCTTGAGCCGTTTGTCGTCCCCCGCGACGACCGCGGGGGACGGCTGTTCGGTCGTTCCGGCTGTGTCCATGGCGCGGCCTCCTGCCGGGTCGGCGGTCCGCTTCCACTGTCCTCCCGCGGCGGCGCGCGCAGAATAAGCGGACATAAGATCGTTACCTTGTGCACCATTCGGCGCCGAGCCGCGATCCTGCTCGGTCCGCCGTTGCCGCACAACGGTATTCGCGAGTTATGTCCGACATTGCCGGTTCCCGCCCCGGACTACCAGGTTGCGCGGAGTATCCCGGTCACGTCCGCCGCCGAGACCTCGCGCGGGGTGTTCGCCAGCACGCCGTCCGCCAGGGTGTCGGCCACCAGGTCCGGCAGATCTCCTTCGCCGATGCCGAATTCGCGCAGCCGGCCGGACAGTTCGACGTCCGCGACCAGCCGTTCGATCGCCGCGATCGCCGCATCGGCGTTGTGCGCCAGCGATTCCCGGGCATCGGCGACGCCCAGCGGTTCCGCCAAGCGCGCCAAGCGTTCCTCCCGCACCGCGCGGTTGAACCGCAGGCATTCGCCGAGCACCAGAGCCAAAGCCTGGCCGTGCGGCAGGTCGAACCGGCCGCCCAGCGAGTGTCCGACGCCGTGCACCACGCCAAGTCCGGTAGTCCGCATCGCCAGGCCTGCCGTGTGTGCGGCGAGCATCAGGTTCGCTCGCGCCGTCAGGTCGCCGCCGTCGGAAACCGCGCGACGCAGATTCTCCGCGACCAAGCGGACTGCTTGCAGGTCCAGACCATCAGCCCAGGGATTCGGCCGCGCGGAGAGAAACGACTCCACCGCATGGGTCAAGCAGTCGATTCCGGCGGCGGCGGTCGCGCGAGGCGGCAGGCTCAACGTCAACGCCGGGTCGAGAAGTGCGTGCCGGGCAAGGCAAGCCGGGCCGCCCAGGTAGCACTTGCGCTGCTGCCGCGGATCGGTGATGACGCCGAGGTCGTTGCACTCCGACCCGGTGCCGGACGTGGTCGGGATCGCCACGATCGGCAACGCGGGCACGAGATCCGCTGATTCCTCGGTGCTCCAGCTCAATTCCGTGGCCGGACGTTCGTTGACGGCGGCGAGCGCGATCGCCTTCGCAGCGTCCAAAGCGGACCCGCCGCCCAGCGAAACCACCGCCTCAGCACCGGCGGCACGCACGAACGCACCGCCCGCGTCGACGTCGTCGGTGGTCGGATTCGGGTGCACGTCGGAGAAAACCTCGACTGCCAACCCGTCCTGCCGCAGCAACTGGGATGTCTTCTCTGGCAACGGGGTCGCGACCAGCCCGCGGTCGCTGACCAGCACGACCTTACGCGCGCCGGTCGTCCGGACCAGTCGCGGCAGCTGTTCGACCGCACCGGCGGCAAAAGTGGCGGCCGGATAGGGGCCGATCTCGATGGCCGGGATTTGCGTCTCTGTCATGGCTTCCTCCCGAACCGTTCCTCGTCGACAGCGACGCCCAGCCCCGGCACGGACGGCACGTGCAGCAGGCCGTCCGCATCGATGTCCAGCGGGGCGGAAAGCAGGAAATCGCGCCGCTCGGGCGTCCAAACCGGTGGGTCGTAAGGGAATTCGAGGTACGGTCCCCCGCCGACGCCCGCGGTCACGTGCAGGTTCGCGAGCAGGCCGAGACCGTTCGACCAGGTGTGCGGCGTGAAGAGGCGATTGCGCGCCAGCACCAGCTCGGCGAGAGTCCGGGCGCGCAGCATTCCGGCGGCGAGCGCGACGTCGGGCTGATAGACGTCGAGGGCGTCGGACTCCACCAGGTCCAGCAGTTCGCGGAAGGTCCGGACCATTTCTCCCCCGGCGACGCGGATCCCGGTGTCCCGCACCGCGCGCAGGCCGGGCCGGTCGTCCAGCGGCAGCGGTTCTTCGAGCCAGAACACGTCCAGTTCGCGCAGCGCCTCCGCGAACCGCCGGACCGCCGCCGGGTCGAGCGAAGGCCGCACGTCGCCGGGCATGCGCCACGCCTGGTTCAGGTCGACCATGAGCGTCATCTCCGGCCCGACCGCGTCCCGGACCGCGCGCATAGTGCGGATTCCGCCAGCGAAATCGTCGGCGGCCAGCCGGATCTTCGCCGCCTGGAACCCGCGCTCGCGGATCCCGGCCATGACCTCGGCCCGCTGCTCCGCGGGCAGGATCCGGCCGGTCGACGCATACGCCGGGATCGCGTCCGCGGCACCGCCGAACAGCGTCGCGACCGGGACGTCGAGCACCTTCCCGATGACGTCCCACAGCGCGATCTCCAACGGCCAGTAGCGCCCGGCGTGGAACGCGATCGTCTCGAGCGCTCGCACGTGTCGACTGATGGCCATCGGATCCTGACCGAGGAACAGCTCCGCGTACGGCTCGAAACCGGCCATCATGTCGCCGGAGCCGTAGCCGACCACGCCTTCGTCGGTGACGACCTTGACCACCGTCGCGTCGAAGCGCGTGCGCGGAACCGGATCCCACGCGGCGTCGAACGGCGGATCGAGCGGCAGCGTCCCGGGCAGCAGCTGGATGTCGGCGATCTTCACTCTTCGGACGGTAACCGCGGATTGACTGCTGCCCAATCGTTGTTGCACAGTCCTCAACATGGCGAACCAGCGCACGTACGGCTCGGGGCTGGTCCGCGACGTCGACCTGCTCGAAGTCCTCGCACTGCCGGAGGCACGGGACGGACTCGGCGTGTCCCGCGTCGCCGAACTGTCCGGCCGCGACAAGGCGCAGGTCTCGCGCGCCCTCGCGACGCTCGCCGACGCCGGTCTGGTCTCGCGCGACGAACACACCCGCGCGTACCGGCCGGGCTGGCGGTTGTTCGCGCTGGCCACGCACGCCACCGAAACGCATCTCGCGCACCTCGCCGCGCCATTTCTGCGCACGATCGTGGCGCGGCTGAACGAAACGACGCATTTGTGCGTCCTGCGCGCCGGCCAGGTGTTCACCCTCCGGAGCGAACTCGCGTCCCACGCTTTTCGCGGACTCGGCTGGGAAGGCGTCGGTGTCGACCCGTTCTCGACCTCACCCGGACGGGTGTTATTGAGCGAATGGGACGAGGAAACCGTCGGGCAATGGTGGCGGACCTTCGCCGGCGCCGCCGCGCATCCGCTCCCCGATCTCCCCGGCCCCGCCGAGGAGCCGCCGCCGCTCACGCTCGACCAGCTGGCCGCGAAGCTGGCGGGGATCCGGAAACGCGGCTACGAAACCGTTGACGAGGAGTTCGAGCCCGGGCTGGTCGGCGTGTCCGCGCCGGTGTACGGCTTCCGCGGCGACATCGTCGCGGCGGTCAACGTGTCCGCGCCGAAATCGCGCCTCGGCGGGCGGCTTCCCGCGGCGGGCCGATTCACCCGCACCGTGGCCGACCGGATTTCCGCCGCACTCGGCGCCCCTCGCTGAACCGCGGTCTGCGCTGCCCCGCACCGTTCATTTATGCTTCGCCAAATCGTCGTTTCCCCGGCAGGTGGTCGCCATGTACGAAATCCCGCCCACTGCGGCGATGCAACGCTGGTCGGTCTCGGTCGACGGGACCAGCGCGATCTTCGCCTGCGCGCCGTGGCTCGAGGACCACACCGCGGACCGAGTGCTGCCGCGCGTGTGGCCAGGCCGCGGACTGGGCGTCAGCGACACCGACGCCGCCGGTTTCGCCGCTGCGATCGCCGAGACGATGAAGGCCCCGAGCTACTGGATCGCCAGCCACGCCGCCGCGCGCGCCTGGCAGGACCAGCCCTGGTCCCCCGCCCGCCGCGACCACGACGACGGGTTCGTCTACTTCGCCGGACCATGCGGGGACGCGGGTGTTGCGGTGGGCTACCGACCGGCTTATCACCTGCCGCTCGCTCTCCGCGACCTGCGCGGACTGCGGATCCGGCTCGCGGCCTACCTCCGCGGGGCACGGGTAAGAGCTCGTGAGTGCTGATGCCGGTTAGAACCGGGACAGCCACTCACGAGCCCCCCACTCAAGCCGACAACCCGAACTCCTGCCGCGCGATCAACCCCCGCATCACCTCGGTAGTGCCGCCGCCGATCGTCTCCAGGATCGACTGCCGCCACAGAAACTCCGTATCCGTCCCCGCGACCACCGCCTCCGCCCCGCCGAACTCCATCCCGGCGCGGGCGATGTCCTGGGCCAGCACCGTGCCCGCCAGCTTGTGATACGCCGCCGGGACCGCGGCCGGTTCTCCCCGGATCACCTCGCCCAGCAGGGCCAGCGCAAGCGCATCGACCTCGGCTAGCCGGACAGACAGCTCACCCACGCGCCGCCGCACCACCGGATCTTCGGCGACTCCGGCCGAGTCCAGCGCAGCCATCAGGTCGTGCAAGTCCCGACGCAACCGTTTGGGCGGAAACTGCACGTGCCGCTCCACCGCGAGCGCCGACGCGACGACCTGCCAGCCCTCGTTCTCCGCACCCACCCGATCAGCGACCGGGACCCGCACGCCGTCGAACCGGACCTCGTTCAGCCGTCCGCCGTCCAGGGTCGGGATCGGCGACACGGTGATCCCGGGACTGTCCAGCGGAACGATCAGCACGCTCAGCCCGCGCGAACGGCTATCCGGCGCCCCGGTCCGGCACAGCAGCCAAATGCGGTCCGACCAGTGCGCGTTAGACGTCCAGCACTTCGCCCCGTCGACCACGTAATGGTCGCCCACGCGCCGAGCCTTCGTGCGCACCGCGGCGAGGTCCGAGCCCGCGTCCGGTTCGGAGTAGCCGAGGCAGAAGTTCAGCCGACCGCGTCGCAGGTCGGCGAGGTATCGCTCGCGCTGCTCGTCGGTGCCGTGCGTCATCAGGGCCTTGGCCACGAGACCCGGGCCCATCGGCGGGCGCGCTACCCGTGCGTAGGCCATCTCGTCCCAGAGGATGAACTCGTAAGCAGGCGACCGTCCGCCGCCGCCGAACTCGACCGGCCACGACAGCGACAGCCAGCCCCGGTCGCCCAGCGCGCGGTAGACCCGGCGGACGCCGTCGGCGGTGTTCTTGCCGCGGTGGAAGTACCCGTCGGTGTCCCGGTACTCCCAGAGGAACTCGAGAACCTCCGCCCGGAACGCCTCTTCCTCAGCGGTGAAGCCGAAATCCATCTCATTGCTCCCCGGTTGTCCAGTTAGGCTCGCGGCCCTCGGCGAACGCGCGCGGACCTTCCTTCGCGTCCGGGTGGGCCCAGTGCATGCGCAGCAGCGACCAGCCGTACTCGCACGCCTGCCCGTATCCCATCTCCAGCGAATTCCAGACCGCCTGCTTCGACAGCGACACCGCCTGCGGCGAGTTCCGCGCGATCAACTGGGCCATTTCCTCGGCGTCGGCCATCAGATCCTCCGAAGTGGACAGTTCGTCGACGAGCCCGAGCTGGTACGCGCGCTGAGCGGGCATCCGGTAGCTCTTGCCCATCAGCGTCATCCGGAGCGCCGAGCCGAGCGGAAGCCGTTTCGCCAGCCCGATGTTCTCCATCGCGCCGACGAGACCGACGTTCACGTGCGTGTCCATGAACGCCGCGTGATCGGCCGCGAGCACGATGTCCGCGTCGACCACGAAGTGCAGCCCGGCCCCGGCGACCAGCCCGTTGACCGCGCTGATCACCGGTTTCCACACCCGGTTCTGCCGCGGCGACCAGAACACCTCGTCGGTCAGCGGCCCGTTCCCGGTGCTCATCCCGCCGCGCCCGGCGACCGCGTGCACGTCGGCCCCGGTGCAGAAATGCCGCTCCCCCGCGCCGATCACGATCGCCGCGCGGATCCACGGGTCGTCGCGGACCTCGGCCCACATCTCGCGGATCACCGGCATCATCGACCCGGTCAGCGAGTTGCCCCGGTGCGGGCGGTTGAGCGTGAGGCAGGCGACGTGGTCGCGCTTTTCGAACAGCACCTCGGGCGCGTCGCTCATCGTTCCTGGCCTTTCCGGCGGTACTTCGCCGCTATCTTGTCCGCGCACCCCGGCCGCGATGCCTGGTGCCTGATCCGCTGCGAAAGCGGCCCGATCGGTCCCTCCACGGAATACCCGATCGCGCCGAGCGTCTGGTGCGCGACCTCCGCCGCCTCGACCGATGCCCGCCCTCCCGAACACCGCGCCGCGGCCGCCAGCGCGGTCCCGTCGGGATGTCCGTCGTCGAGCGCGAGCGCCGCCATCGTGGTGAGTTTCTCCGCCGCGGTAAGCGAAAGCCCGGCGTTCACGAGCGGATGTGCGACGGCCTGGAATGTCCCGATTGGACGTCCGAATTGGACTCTCGTACGCGCATGCTCGACAGCGAGGTCCAGCAACCGCCGTCCCGCACCGCTGAGATAGGCGGCTGCCGCGATGTCCGAGAGCGCCGTCGCCGCCTCGACGCGTTCCAACGGCTGAATCCGGGTCAGCTCGACCCGGCCGCACTGCTCTCCGCCCAGCACCTCGACCGGTTCGACCGAACCAGCCTCGGCGAGCCAAGCCCCCGCGCCGCCGTCCGTTTCAACGAAAACACCCGCCACCGGAGCCCAAGGCAACAAAGGCGGCGCACCGACCGAGGCCACGCAATTCCCGTCCGCAACCTGAGCCGAAAGCTCTGGCGGCAGCGCATGGGTCGCGAACACCGTCGCCGCCACCGGACCAGGCGCAGCAGCCCGGCCCAGCTCCGCGCAAGCAGCCGCGATGTCACCCGCCCCGCCGCCTTCGCCCGGCACCGCCAGCGAAAGCACTCCGAGCGAGGCCAGCCCGCGCCAGAACTCCGCCGGGAACGCACCGGAGCGCCACACCTCGTCCGGACAGTGCGTCCGGCAGAAACTCCGGACCACCTCGGCCAGCGCCCGCTGCTCTTCGGTGGGCGTCAACGCGACGCTCATGCCGTCGCCCAGCGTGCTTCGGCGGCGGCCCGGCTCGGCGTCCGCCAACTGCCCAGTTCCGCGCGCAGCACCTGCAACCGCAGCGTCCACAGGTGCAAGTCGTGTTCGGCGGTCAGCCCGATCGCGCCCATGATCTGGTGGGTTTCCCTGGTCACGCGGCCGAGCGCGGACATCGTGTGCGTCGCGGCGACCGCGGCGGCTTCGGCGGGCGCCCCGGCGAACGCGGCCTCGTAGACGAGCCAGCGCGCGCCTTCCACCAGCACGTTCACCTCGGCCAGCCGGTGCTGCAGCGCCTGGAACGAGCCGAGCGAGCGGCGGAACACCTTGCGGTCCTTGGCGTAGGCGACCGCGATGCCGGCGGCTCGCCGCATCATGCCGACCGCCTCCGCGGACACGCCGACCCGCCACCAGTTCACCATTGTCTCCGCTGCCCCGGGAGCCAATTCCTCGCGACCAGCAGGAACCACCCGGGCGAGCGGATAGCCGTAAGCCGACGGAACCCGTTCAGCCGCACCGGGATCGAGGTCAGCGGCGAAACACCGGTCGCCGTCGGCGAGCAGCATCCGCGTCGCCTCGCCGCCGTAGCGCACCGGACCCGGCTCGCCCGCCGCGAGCACCACCGGCCCGGCCGGGCGGTCGAGCCCCAGCGCAGGCAGCACCAGCAGGTGCGGCACCGCGCTCACCGCGCCGAGTTCCGCGGCGATCGCCTCTACCGCCAAGGTCGCGTCGAGCGGACCGGCGTCCTCCGCGGCGAACAGGTCGAGAAAACCGTCGCGCCGCAACGCTTCTTCGAGGTTCCAGTCGTATTCGCCGCGAGCGGCCAGCTCACGGCTGCGTTCCGGTCCGGCGTGCCGGGCCAGCAGGGCGCCCAGCGCGTCGAGCACCGCGCGCTGGGTCGAGGTCGGTTCGAAATCCACGGCTAGTCCTTCGGCAGTTCGAGGATGAGACGGCTGATCAGGTTGAGCTGCACCTCGTAGCTGCCCGCGGCGATGCCCGCGCCGAGCGAGTTGCGGAACTGCGCATCGCCCAGCGCTCCTTCGACGAGTGCCTCGCTGCCCAGCACGTCCAGCGCGAGGTCGCCCACCGCGCGTTCGGCCTGCACCATCGCGGCGCGGGCCTGATACGCCATCGGCGAGGGCTCCTTCGCTTTCGCCCGCTCGTCGATCACCCGGTACACCAGCACGCGCGCCGCCTCGCACGCTGCCCGCGCGCGGCCGAACTGCTCCTGGATCCCCGGGTCGGCCAGCCGTCCGACCGCGCCGACCTCGGCGGCCAGCCGGTCCAGCACCAGCGCCGCCCGGGCGTACCGGGGCGCGCCGACGCGTTCGTAGGCGAGCGTGCGCCGGACGATCTCCCATCCCTTGTTCTCCTCCCCGAGCAGGCAGTCCGCCGGAATCCGGGCGTCGGTCAGGAAGAGCTCGTTGAAGGAATGATCGCCCACGAACCCCGGGATGCGCCGGACCTCGGCTCCCGGGGTGTTCAACGGGAGCAGGAAGACCGAGATGCCGTCGCGGCCGTCGGCGGCCGACCCGGTGCGCGCGAGCAGGAAGCAGTAGTCGGCGACGTTGGCGTAGGACGTCCAGATCTTCTGTCCGTTGAGGACGTAGCTGTCGCCGTCGCGCACCGCCTTCGTCCGCAACGCGGCCAGGTCGGTGCCCGCCTCGGGTTCGGAGAAGCCCTGGCACCAGAAGACCTCGCCGCGCGCGATCGGCGGGAGCAGCTTGCGCCGCTGGTCCTCGGTGCCGTACTTGATGATCGCCGGCCCGACCCAGTTGACGTTCATGTACTGCGGCCCGCGCGGCTCCCCGCGCCGCCACATCTCCTCGCCGAGCACGAAATGCTGCCACGCGCCCTGCCCGCCGCCGCCGTACTCTCGCGGCCAGTGCGGCGTGAGCCAGCCCTTTTCCGCCAGCCTGCCGACGAACCCGCGCGAAAAATCGCTGTAGACGGCGCTGCCGAGGCCGGTCTCGGACCGGTCCCATTCCGCCAGCTCGCGGTCGAGGAAGTCCCCCAGCTCGCGCCGGAACGCGACGTCGGCCTGATCCCACGCGAACTCCATCAGCGTCCCTCCGGCCCGCGGCGGCCCTGGCGCTCGTCCAGTCGGTGCACGTCGCCGACTCCTTCCACCTCGTTCGATGAATAAAGGATACTCAATTAGCCCTGCTATGCAACCAGGCACGGGCCACTTCGCTCTCCCATCGGCTCAAAATCGCCGGTCATAGCGGTGGTAACGGAATCGCATCCGGAACGTGCACCTCTTGCACTCCGTCCGCCTATCAGTATCCTCAACTCGGTCGCTCATCGCCCCATCCCCGGAGGTCCCGATGGTCTCGCCAGAACCGCAGCCGCCCGCCCCGCAGCAGCAGAACGCCGCGTCCCCCGAACTGCGCAAGGTGACGATGTCCAGCCTGCTGGGCACCGTGATCGAGTACTACGACTTCCTGATCTACAGCTCGATCGCCGCGCTCGTGTTCGGCCCGCTGTTCTTCCCGTCGCTGGACGGCTCGACCTCCACCATCGCCGCGTTCGGCACGCTCGCCGCCGGCTACGTCGCGCGTCCGCTCGGCGGGCTCGTCTTCGGCCACTTCGGCGACCGGCTCGGCCGCAAGTCGATGCTGATGGTGACCATGACGCTGATGGGCGCGGCCAGTTTCCTCATCGGCGTGCTGCCGACCTACAGCTCGATCGGCGTCGCCGCGCCGCTGCTGCTCGTGTTCCTCCGCGTGGTGCAAGGGATCGCGGTCGGCGGCGAATGGGGCGGCGCGGCGCTGATGGTCGTCGAGCACGCGAGCGCGCGCCGGCGCGGCCTGTGGGCCGGCATCATGCAACTCGGGTCGCCCCTGGGGTCGTTCCTGGCGACGCTCGTGTTCGCGCTGGTGAGCCTGCTCCCGAAACCCGCGCTGTTCTCGTGGGGCTGGCGGCTGCCGTTCCTGCTGAGCGCGCTGCTGCTGATCATCGGCCTGTACGTGCGGCTGCGGGTCTCGGAGAGCCCGGTCTTCCGCGAGCAGGCGGCCAAGTCCGGCGACAAGAAGCCCGCCGTCCCGGTGCTGCAGGTGCTGCGCCGCCCGCGCGCGCTCATCCTCGCCTGCGCGGCCGGGATCGGGCCGTTCGCACTGACCGCGCTGGTCAGCTCGCACAGCATCGCCTACGCCAAAACCCTCGGCTACGACGTGTCCGACGTGGCCCGCGCGCTCCTGTTCGTCGCGGGCGTCGGCATCATCTGCATCCCGACCTTCTCCGCGTGGTCGGACCGGGTCGGACGGCGGACGGTGAGCCTGATCGGCGCCGTCGGCACGATCCTCTACGCGCTTCCGTTGTACGCCATGGTCACCAGCGGCTCGGTCCTGTGGCTGACGCTCGGTCTCATGGGCGCGCAGGTGCTGCAAAACCTGATGTACGCGCCGCTCGCGCCGATGCTGTCGGAGATGTTCGGCACCGGCGTGCGCTACACCGGGGTTTCGCTGGGCTACCAGATGGCGAGCCTGATCGGCGCCGGGTTCACGCCGTTGATCGCGAGCAGCCTGGTCGCCGGGTTCGGCGGGTCGAGCCTGCCGCTGAGCGCCATCGCGGGCATCGGGGCGGTGATCACCATCGTGGCGATCTGGCGGATCTCGGAGACCCGCGGCAGCGACCTCACCGAATCGCCCGAGGCGGACTCCCCCGCCGCCGAACCGGCCGCGCGATGGTCCTGAGCATCGCCGAAGCCGCGGTGGCCCTCCGAACTGGGAGGACCACCGCGGTGGCGTTGGCCGAGTCCGCCTTCGCCGCCGCCGACGAGCACGACGCCGCGCTGGGCATCTACCTCTCGCGGTTCGACGGACCGGCGCGCGCCGCCGCGGAACGAGCGGATGCCGAACTGGCTGCTGGCCTCGACCGCGGTCCGCTGCACGGGATTCCGTTGGCAGTCAAGGATCTCCTCGCTACCGACGAGGGCGAGACGACCGCGCAAAGCCAGGTGTTCGATCGCGCCTGGGGCCAGCAAGGCGACGGACCGGCGGTCGCCCGGCTACGCGCTGCCGGTGCGGTGCTCACCGGGAAGACGACCACGATGGAGTTCGGAATCGGTGCGCCGGATACGACGAAGGGGTTCCCGCTCCCGCGCAACCCGTGGCGTCCCACGCACTACACCGGCGGATCCAGCTCCGGCAGCGCGAGCGCGGTCGCCGCGGGACTGGTGTTCGGCAGTCTCGGCACCGACACCGCGGGCAGCGTCCGGTACCCCGCCGCGTTGTGCGGGGTCACCGGGCTCAAGCCGACGTACGGCCGGGTGCCGAAGAACGGCTGCGTCCCGCTCGCGCCCGGCTTCGACCACGTCGGCCCGCTCGCCCGCAGCGCCGAGGACTGCGCGATCCTGCTGACCGTGCTCGCCGGGGCCGACCCGGGCGATCCTTCCTCGGTCGACCGGCCTTTCGAGGACTACCGCAGCGGGCTCACCGGTTCACTGGCTGGGGTACGGATCGGAGTCGTTGCGGCACCAGACCCGGTCTTCAATCAGGCAGTGACTATTCTGCGCGACGCGGGCGCACACACGAGGCCGGTCGAACTGCCGTACTACACGGAACTGAAGACGGTGACCAAATTCGGTCTCGCGGCGGAGGCTTTCGCTTGGCACCGAACGAATCTCCAACGCCGGTGGTCCGATTACGGTGCCTCCACGCGGATGGCGATCGCGAAGGGCGCGCTCGTCTCCGCCGCTGATTACGTGCAGCTGCAACGAGTCCGGCGGGCCGGGCAACGGAAGCTCGCGCAACTGTTCACCGAGGTAGATCTGGTGCTGATGCCAACCGCCACCTCCGGCGCGCCCGAGATCGCCGAGCTGAGCACGTCCGGAATGGCCGACACCGCACTCACCTCCTACTGGAACGCGGCGGGCAATCCGGCGCTGTCAGTTCCGATGGGTTTCACCGACGACGGGCTGCCGCTCGGCCTGCAGATCGCCGGACGCCCGTTCGACGAGGCCGCCGTACTCGCCGCCGGACAAGCCTACCAGCAACGGACCAGCTGGCATCGGCAGACGCCGATGGAGAGCGTCCGATGACCGTCGCGGCTCTGCTCGCCGCGGCCGGACTGTCCCCGGCTCCAGCCGAGATCGCCCGGCTAGAGGCGGACTACCCGGGCTGGGCGGCCGAACTCTCCGCACTGGACGAGGCACTATACGAGGAGCCCGCCCCGATCTTCCGGGCGGAGCTGTGAAGGAGGAACGACCGTGGGCAACGACCTGACGCTGCCGAGCTGGCTGCGGACGATCGGCGGGCAACCGCACGGCGCGCACCGGCGTGCCCTGGCCGACGAGCACGGCGAACTGACCTTCGCCGAACTGGTCGCCGCCATGGACGCGACCGCTGCCGCCTTGCGCGAGTCCGGGGCCAGGCCGGGCGACCGGATCGTCACCGCGATGGAGCCGTCGATCCCGCACACGGTCGCGATCCTCGGCGCGCTCGCCGCCGGAATGGTAGCCGCGCCGTTGAACATCCGGCTGACCGCGCCAGAAGCTCGCGCGTACCTCAGCGCGCTCGAACCCGCCGCGCTGGTCGCCGACCCCACCTACGCCGCGCTCGCCTGGGAAACCGGATACCGCGTCATCGAACTTCCCTCGGCGAACCAGCCCGCACCGATCGCCGAACGGCTGGCCCCGCTGCACAAACCGCGCGGCGACCAGAACGACCCGGCCGAGGACGACTTCGCGATCATTTTCGGCACCGGCGGCACCACCGGCAGTCCGAAGGGCGCGGTGCACACTCACCGCAGCCTGTGGTTGTGGCTGAACACCTGCGCACACGGCAATCCGCGGGTCCAGTCGGACGTCGAACTGTTCTTCTCGCCGTTCTTCCACATCACGCTCGGCACGAACCTGCTGACACCGCTGTTCGCCGGCGGCGAGGTCTGGATCCACCGGCGCTTCGACCCCGCGGCCGCACTCGCCGCGATCGACCAGGGCGCCAGCAGGCTCATGGGCGCGCCGACGATGTTCGCCGCCTTGCGCGCCCGGCCCGAATACGCGTCGACGCGCCGCGACAACGTCACCGCGATCCGGTTCGGCTCCGCCCCCTCCACTGGCGATTTCGTGCAGGACCTGCTGCACGACTTCCCGAACGCCCGCATCCGAGCCGGTTTCGGCGCGACCGAATTCGGCTCGGTGATGGGATTCGACCACGAGGACCTGCTGGCCGGGCGGTTCGCCGGGGTCGGAAGGCCGCTGCCGGGCGCGACCGTGCACATCCTCGACGCTGATGGCCGCGAAGCCGCTCCAGGTGTCGTCGGCGACCTGGTGGTTTCGTGCCCGTGGCAGACCCGCGGCTACTACGGCCTCGCCGACGAGACGGCCAGGACCTTCCAGGCCGACGGTGTCCACATTGGAGACCTCGCGTCGCGGAGCGAGGACGGCTGGGTGACCATCGCGGGCCGCCGCAAGGAAATGATCATCAGCGGCGGGGAGAACGTCTACCCGCGCGAAGTGGAGGAGGTCGTGCTCAGGCATCCGGATGTCGCCGACGCGATCGTGTACGGGATGCCCGACGAACACTGGGGAGAACGGGTCGAGGTGAGCGTCGTCGCGGTGGCGGGACGGACTGTGAAACCGGCGGCATTGCGGGAGTACTGCCGCGCGGAACTGGCGGGTTACAAGATCCCGAAGACGGTCCGGTTGATCGCCGCGGTGCCGCTCACCGCGAACAACAAACCGGACCGCCGCCAAGCCCGCGCCGACGCTCTCGCCGCCTCGCCGGATTGAGGCTCGGCATTTCCGCCAGCTCTCCCGGCCTCGGCGCAACTTCCGTGAGGGGAACCCTCACGGACTCTGATTCCCTCAGGGTTCCCCTCACGGACCGCCCACCGCCCCGGCCGCCAGCTTGCGCAGCTCCGCCTTGCGAATCTTTCCCGTCGACGTCTTCGGCAACTCCGTGAACCGGATGTCCTTGGGTACCTTGAAATGCGCCAACCGTCCCCGCAGCCAACTGATCAAGTCCACATCGGACACCTCCGCCCCGTCGCGGAGCCGCACGAAGGCGACCGGCACCTCCCCCCACTTCGGATCCGCCTTCGCGACCACCGCGGCCTCCGCGACCGCCTCGTGGTCCAGCAGCGCGTTCTCGACCTCGATCGACGCGATGTTCTCCCCGCCGCTGATGATCACGTCCTTGAGCCGGTCGCGGACCTCGACGTACCCGTCCGGATGCCGTACCGCCACATCGCCGGTGTGCAGCCAGCCCCCAGCGAACGCCGCCTCGGTCGCGGCCGGATTGTCGAGATACCCCGCCATGACCGTGTTCGAGCGGATCACCAACTCACCCAGAGTCTCCCCGTCCGCGGGAACGTCCTCGAGCCCCGGAGTCACCACGCGCGCCGACTCGACGTTCACTGTCCGAACCCCTTGCCGGGCCATCATTTTCGCCCGCTTCTCCGGTGCAAGCTCCTGCCACTCCGGCCGAGGGACGCACATCAGCGAAGGCCCGTACGTCTCCGTCATCCCGTAGAGGTGCGTCACCTCGATACCGATCCCAGCCATCGCCGCGATCGCTGCGGGCGACGGCGGCGCTCCCCCGACCGCGAACTGCACCTGCTGCGCGAACCGCGCGCCGCCGCTCGCCTGAACCAGCATGTCGAGCACAACCGGAGCGCCGCTGAGATGCGTCACCGCTTCCTGTTCAATTAGCTCGAACGCCCGCGTCGCATCCACTTTCCGCAGCGTGACGTGCCGCGCGCCCGCCGCGGTGACCGCCCAGGTGTAGCACCAGCCGTTGCAGTGGAACATCGGAAGCGTCCACAGGTAGCGCGAACTTGCTTGCAGGCCAGTGGAAACGACCTGGCCGAGCGCGTTGAGGTACGCACCGCGATGCGTGTAGACCACGCCTTTCGGGCCCGCCGTGGTGCCGGAGGTGAAGTTGACCGCCAACGGCTGACGTTCATCGCTCGGCAGCCGCAACGGCACCGGATCCGCCGTGCGCAACCAATCCTCGTAGTCCTCGCCGATCACCACGACCGCACGCAGCTCAGGCGTTCGTTCGGCGATCTGGGCGGCCAGCGACTGGTCGACGATGAGCACCTTCGCGCCGGAAAGCCGCAGCAGCTGCGTGTATTCGTCCGGCGAGAGACGCGTATTCAACGCCACCAAAGCACACCCGGCCCCGGGCACGCCGTAATGCGCTTCCAGCAACGGCACACCGTTGGGCGCCAGCACCGCGACCCGGTCGCCCTCGCCGAGTCCCAGTTCCCGCAGCCGTCCGGCCAGCCGCTCCGCCCGGTCGGCCAGCCGCGCCCACGACACCCGTTCCCCGGCATCGGTGACCACGCCGATCCCGTCGCCGTCGAGATCGACTGTGCGCCGCAGGAAACTCAGCGGGCTGAGCGGCACGTCGTTGGCGAAATCCATTCCGGTTCCCTTCAGACAACAGCGATCGGGCGCAGCGGCGAACCGGTCCCGCCCCGCAGGGTCAACGGCAGCGCGACGAAGAGGAACGTGACGACGCCGTCCGCCGCCAGGTCCTCGCAGTTCACCCACTCCATGATGTGGATCCCGTGCTGCTGCAGCAAAAGCACGTGCACCGGCAGCGGATTGCCCGGCACCGGCGACGGCCGGACCTCGAACGACATGGTGTCCGCGCCGACGTACCGCACGCCCTTCGACACCAGCCACCGCGCCCCGTCCACGCCGACGCCGCTGCCGCCGCTCTCCTCGGCGATCCGCGCGGTGTCCGGCCAGAACTTCATCTGCCCGGTCCGCACGAGCACGATGTCCGACCCGGTGATCGTGACGCCGCCCGCCTCGGCCGCCTGCCGGAGATGGTCTTCCCCGACCGCGAAATGCGGCGGCAGGACGTCGAGGCCGAGCAGTTTCGGGATGTCGAGCAGCACGCCGCGGCCGATGATCGGACCCAACTCGGACGCGTCGCCGCGCAGCGCACCGTAGTCGCCGAGCCCGTTGTTCGCCGACGTCCCGCCGTGCCACTCGTCCTCGCTGCCGCACGTGACGTGGCACAGCGCGTCGATGTGCGTTCCGGTGTGCAGGCTGCCGGAGACCAGTTCGGACACATACCCGAACTCGACGTCGTTCGTGCCCGGCGAGTCGAACGGGAACCGGCCTTCGGCGCGTTGCCCCTGCGGGGAGTTGTACGTGACGACTTCCAGCTGCGGGTTGCCCGCGAACGTCGGCATGTGCCGCCACCAGCCGGTCGACAGGTCGTACACGGAGCCCGTCGCGGGCAGGCCGAGGCTGCGCACGAGGTCGGCATCGGGCGGGGTGCTTCGGGAACTCATCAACACTTCCTTGTGGTCAGAGGGCTTGGGTCGGAGGGGCTGGGGTCAGACCGTGACGGACAGCCCGGCGTCCACCGGGACGACCGCGCCGGTGATTCCCGCGGCCGACGGGGAGGCCAGGAACAACACCGCCGCGGCGACCTCGGCGGGCTGCACGGCTCGCCCGCGCGGCGTGCGGCCCACCATGCGCCTGCCTGTCTCCGAGGGCAAGAACTCCTTCATCCGCGGCGTTTCCACCAGGCCGGGCGCGATCGCGTTCACCCGCACGCCGAACGGCGCCTCCGCGGCGAGGTACCTGGTGTAGCCGAGCACGCCCGCCTTCGCCGCGGAGTACCAGCTCACGCCGCCGCCGATCACCGTGCCCGCGATCGACGCGACGTTCACGACGGATTCCGCCCGCTCCCGCACCCGGTCGAGCCAGGAGGTCGTGACCAGTTCGACGAGCCCGAGGACGCCGACCACTCCGTCCGCGAACGGCCGCGGCCGCTGGCTCGACGGACCGGCGTTGTTGACCAGCATCCCCGGCGTACGCCAGGCCAGCGTGCGGTCCAGCGCCGCGGCGACCGAGACCGGGTCGGCGGCGTCCGCCTCGACCGGCAGCACTTCGCCGCCCGCCTCCTCGGCGAGGCTGGTCACCGCCGCGAGGTCGAGGTCCCACGCGGCCACCGCGAGCCCCAGTTCGGCCGCGCCGAGCGCGATCGCGCGGCCGATCCCGCTGCCCGCGCCGGTGACCAGGACACAGCTTCCGGTTTCAAAACCCATGGTGGTCAGCATCAATACAGTATACTCTTTTATGGAACCTGAAGCCAGAATCCGGACGTGGTGCCAGGAGGAGGTGAAAGAGTGCACTCTGCGGGGAGGGTCAGGCGTCCGGCCGCAGCAACGCGGCGATGGCCTGCAGGTGCCGGCGCATCCGGTGCTGGCCCAGCGGAGCGTCCCCGGCGACGATGGCCGCCACGATCGCTTCGTGCGCCTCGTGCGATTCACGGGCGGCGTCCGAGTGTTCGCCGCCGGAGTCTTCCGCGTCCCATTCTCGCTGCACGATGTCCTGATCGAGTTGCGCGAGAACTTCCACGAACAATGTGATCGCCGGGTTTCCGGCGAGTTCGGCGATAACGCGGTGCAGATTGCGCGCGTGCCCCCGGGTGAATCCCTGCTCGAGGAGTTCGCGTTCGGATTCGAGCGCCTCTTTCAGCCGGACGATTCCCGATTCCGTGAGGTTCTCCGCGGCCAGCGCGATGCCCGCGACCTCGAGGGCGGTCCGCGCCTCCATCAGCTGCCGCCGGCTCACCTCGGCGTGCCGCAGGTACACCCGCGCCGCGTTGCGCACGACGCCCGGATCCGGTTCTGTCACCACGAGTCCGCCACCGGGACCGCGGCGCATCGACGCCATCTGCTGGTGCTCGACCAGCCGTACCGCCTCGCGGAACACTGCCCGGCTGACCCCGTACCGCTCGATCAGCTCCGTTTCCGAGCCGAGCACCGATCCGACGCGCCAGCCGTCGTCGATGATGTCTTTTTCGATCCGCTCCGACACCTTTTCCGCCAGCCGCCGATTGCCGCCCTTTTCCCCGGCCGGTGCGGCGTTCTTCTTGCTGGTCATCGGTCGACCCCTGTCGGTGCGCGTGCGGCGAATCGGTAATCACGTGGGCCGCGCCAGTCTATACCACCGCGGATTTCCGGCGGGGACGCGGCGAACCGCATTTCCGGTATCTCTCCGCCCGGTATCGCTCAGCGGAGATACGGCGCCAGCATCGCCCCGGTCATCCGGCGCGCGGTCGCCGCCGCGTGCGCGGAATCGCCTTCCACCAGGCCGAGAAGCGGATCCAGCCCCTCGACGTGCGGGGCGAGCGCCAGATGCGGCAGGACCAGCAGCAGCAACGACAACACGATCTCGACATCGGTGTCCGCGCGCAGCTGGCCCGCTGCCACCGCGCGTTCGACCAGCGGCCGCAGCACTGCCAGATAATGACTGTTGACCGCCTCGCGGACCGGCGTGCGGGCGACCGGATCGGGTTCGAGGTTGGCCGCCGCGGTCATCGCGCGCTCGAGCGGATGGTCGTAGAAATACCGCACCCACGCGTCTAGCAGCTGGTCGAGCGAGCCGGCGAAGTCCTTGTCCCACGGGAGCTTCGCGATCTCGGCCTCCATGGCCGCGCGGATCCGCACGCTCGCCAGCTCCGCGAGGTGGACGTACATGTCGGCCTTGTCGGTGAAGTACTGGAAAAGGCTGCCTTTCGACACCCCGGCCTCGCGGCAGATCGTGTTGAGGCTGCCGCCGCTGAAACCGCGCGCCGCGAACTCCGCCTCGGCCGCCGCCAGCACGGCCGCCCGCCGCTTCTCCGGCAGCCGCTCCCACGTCCCCGTCGGCACCGCCGACCTCCCCTCTCCTTGACTCGCCCCGCTCTCGATCGTACTCTATGACCGCCGGTCATATGACCACCGGTCACAAGGAGGAGCACATGTCCGCGAACAGCTTCCGGGTCTGCGTCGTCGGCGCGGGCTCGGCCGGGATCGCTGCCGTCAAGGTGCTCGCCGAGCGCGGCATCGACGTGGACTGCTGCGAACTGTCCGACCGGGTCGGCGGCAACTGGGTGTGGGGCAACCGCAACGGGGTCTCCGCCGCCTACCGGTCCCTGCACATCAACACCTCGCGGCAGCGGATGGAGTTCAACGACTTCCCGATGCCCCGGAACCTGCCCGACTTCGCCCGGCACGACCAGATCGCCGACTATTTCGCGGCGTATACAAAGCATTTCGGCTTCGGCGACCGCATCCGGTTCGGCACCGGCGTGACGCACGTCGAGCCGAAGCCGGACGGCAGCTTCGCCGTGACACTGTCCACAGGGGACACCGAACGCTACGACGCGGTTCTCGTCGCGAACGGCCACCATTGGGATCCGCGAATGCCGGAGCCGATGTTCCCCGGTGTCGAAGGATTCCGCGGCGAGATCATGCATTCACATTCCTACACCGAGGAAGCGCAACTGGCCGGGCGGCGCGTCGTCGTGGTCGGCATGGGCAATTCCGCGATGGACATCGCCGTGGACGCGTCGTACCACGCCGCGGAGACCTACCTGTCCGCGCGGCGCGGGGTGCATGTGATCCCGAAGTACGTGTGGGGCAAGCCTTATGACCAGATCGCGGGCAAGGAATGGCTGCCTTCGGCGCTGCGTTGGCCGGTCGCGCGCCGGTTGATGGCTGCTGCAACCGGACCGATGACGCGGTACGGGCTGCCGGAACCGGACCACAAATTCGCGCAGGCTCACCCGACGATGTCCAGCCGCATCCTCGACCGGCTCGCACACGGGGCGATCACCCCGGTCGAGGAGCGGACCGGCAGCCGGGTGCGGACGTTTCCCGTTCGCGGGCGGTCCAAGTCGGCTTTTCTGGTTTCCGGCACCGAAGTGCTTTTCCTGCCGGAGAACTTCCCGTCGCTCGACAAGATCACTGTCTACAATGGATGGTTCCCGGCACTGAGCCGGGTGATGCCCGCGGTTTCCGCACTGGCCGCGATCGCCGGGCCGGTGGTGCAGGCGGCGAGCGGGTTGATGAAGGGGCCGCCCGGAGGACCGGACGCGGCGGAGCGGGCGAAAACCGGCGCGGAGGTCGTCGCGGTCGCCGATTCCCGCGTCGAGGTGCGGCTTGAGGGGCCGAATGCGTACACGCTCACGGGGGAACTGCTTGCCTGGGCGGCGATTCGGTTGAGTGTCGAGGGACCGGTGAAGCCTGGGGTGGTGGGTCCGGTGGACGCCTTCGGACTGGAGCCGCTTCGGGACGGGTGCGCGGAGCTTGGGCTGGTGCGGCAGGAGTCGTGAGGGACCGTTGCCGCACAACGGTTTCGTTCGAGGTGCCCGCGGTGGTCCGTGAGGGGAACCCTGAGGGACTCAGAGTCCCTCAGGGTTCCCCTCACGGACGCGCGGAAGCGGCTAAGTGGGCATAGGTCGAGCATTTCGGCGGAAATGAAGTCCTTTGTGGACAGTTGGTGGGCTGAGGCCTCGCCGCTGAAGTCCCCTGGCATTGGACTCAGAGTCCGTGAAGGTTCCCCTCACGGACCGCCACCAGCCACCCACGAAAGCCGTGGAGGGCTCCTCGAAGGAATCCCATCCCTCAAGAAGCCCTCCACGGACTGCCCCGCACCCCCGGGTCTACTCCGAGCGCAACGTGTCCAGCCGCGTCACCTGGCGCAGCAGCGGCAGCGTCAACGCCGTCACCAGCAGCACCGCGCCCACCGCGGCGCCGGCCAGTCCGGCCAGGACTGCGCCGTCCACCATCATCGGCATTTTCGCCAGCCGCAGGATCGGCGCGGTCAAGCCCAGCCCCGCCCCGACGGCCAGCACCACCCCGACGACCACCGGAACCGCCGTCTGCCACAGCGATCCTCGGGCCAGCACGCCGATCGGCACGCCGGACGCGGACAGCGCCGCGAGCGGACGCCGTCGTTCGCTGATTTGCTCGATCGACAGCATCAACAGGCTCATCGCGGCCACCGCCAGCACGAAGAGCGACGCGGTCAGCAGCACCGCGCGGAAGCTCGCGAGCATCCGGTCGTCGCGGCCGCCGAAGTCGGACATGAAGTCCGTCTTCCCGACCTCGGCCTTCCACGCCAGCGGGCGCACGGCGGTCGCGACCCGGTCGATCAGCGCGTCGGCGCCGCCGGGGCCCGCGACCAGCAGTTGCAGGCGTTCCCCCGGCGCCTGGACGCCGCCGAGCGCGCCGGGCGTGACCAGCAGGTCGCTGGCCACGGCCTTCGCGTCGTTGCTGGCGGGCACCACCCGGATGTTGCCCGGAGCCGTCCACTTCGGACCGTCGACCTCGGTGCTCTTGCGGTAGTCGGTCATCTGCAACTCGCCCTGGGGAACGGGCTGGGCCGACGAGCCCGCGACATAGAAGACGTCGCCGTCCGCGCAGTTGCCGATGTTCGCCTGCGTCTTCAGCGCCACACAGTCCCCGAGGGTGCCGAAGACGTGCTGCTCACCGGACTTGAACTGCAGGGATTTGGCGCTGTGCACGCCAGTCACCCCCGCCACCCCGGACAGCCGCTGCCGGACCTCGGCCTCGTGCGCGGTCGTCGTGTCCACCCGCACCGGCGCGGCCGCGACGCCGTCCGGCGCCTGGTACGACCTCGAGGTGCGGTTGCTCATCGACGTGAGCACGCCCTGGATCAGGATCGTCCCGGCCAGCACGACGACCAGCCCGGACACCACCCGGCTGGCGGTGCCGCTGTCGAGTTGCAGCCGGCGCACCGCGAGCTGCCACGACGGCGGGCCGCCCTGCAGCCGTTCCACGATCCGTTCCACCAGCCACGGCAGCAGCGCCGCGACGCCGATCAGCAGGAACACGCTGCCCACCGCGAGCGCCGTCGCCGCGACCTGGTCTCCCGACCCCGGCGAGACGACGAGCGTTCCGAGCAGGAACACCACGCCGATCCCGGTGATCGTCCAGCGCCACCACATCCGCCGCCGCACCGGTTTGCCCTGGCGGACCACGCCGAGCGGTTCGACGATCGTCCGGCGCAGGCCGAACAGCGCCGAGCCGACCGCGAGGCCGGGCACGAGCAGCACGATCACCAGCAACGAAATCCACGACGGCGTGAAATCGTCCGCGAACACGCGGAGGCCGAACGGGAGCCAGTCCCCCATGAACGGACGCAGCGCGTAGAACAGCGCACCGCCCGCCACGAGCCCGATCACCGCGCCGACCAACGATTCCGCCGCCGCGACCCGTTTGATCTGCCGGGCGTCCACCCCGATCAGCCGCAGCGCGGCGAGCCGCCGTTCGCGTTGCGCCGCGCCCATCCGCGACGCGGTGGTCACGAAGATCAGCAACGGCAGCAGCAGCACCGCGGCGATCGGCGCGACGACCATCCACATGATCGCCGAGAGCGCGAGCCCTTCGGCGGGCTTGCCGTAGGAGTAAACGCTGCTGGCGTTTTCGCCCTCGGCCTTGATTTCCGCCGCGGTCGACCCGTAGTACGCCGTCAGGTCGGCGGCGTCGCTGACGCCCGGCTCGGCGATCTGGCCGACCACGTTCCCGGGCAGCCGCGCCTTGATCGACGCGCCCTCGGCCGAGTTCAGCCTCTCCGCCAGCGCCGGCGACACGATCACCTCGCCCGGTGCGGGCAGCCGGTCGAGCCCCGGCGGCACCGGGGAGTTCGGCCCGGTCGGCGCCACCGCGGTCAGCTGGAGGAAGTCCGCGCCGACCGACGGATACCAGCGGTAGGTCGCCAGCGGCGCGATCCCCTCGCGCGGCGCGGTGTCCTGTTTGATCGCCGCCGCGCGGTCCGCCCGCGCGTTCACCAGGTGGCTCACCGAGGCGGCGGGCAGGAGCACGGCGACCGCGAGCGCGATCCCGAACGCGGTCATCGCGAGCCGCAGGAGCGCCGATCCGGACATCCGGCCGCCCCCGACGGCCAGCCGGAGTCCCAGCAGCAGGTCCCGCGTCATGCGACCAGCTCCCGGTCGACCGTGCGCCCGTCCCGCACCACGATCTCGCGGTCGGAGTACGCCGCGACCCGCGGTTCGTGGGTCACCAGCACGACCGCGGCGTGCGTTTCCCGCGCCGCCTGGGTGAGCATCTGCATGACCTTCTCGCCGTTGAGCGAGTCGAGCGCGCCGGTCGGCTCGTCGGCGAAGACGACCTTCGGCCCGGTCACCAACGCCCGCGCCACCGCGACCCGCTGCGCCTGCCCGCCGGACACGTCGCCGGGACGGCGCTTCGCCAGGTTGTCGACCTCCAGCCGGGCGAGCCATTCCTTCGCCTTGGCCTCCGCGGGCCTCCGCTTCGCCCCCGTCAGCCGGAGCGGCAGCGCCACGTTCTCCAGGCAGGTCAGCTCCGGAACGAGCTGGCCGAACTGGAACACGAAGCCGAATTCGGTGCGCCGCAACGCACTCCGGCCCTTGTCGTCCATCGCGACCAGGTCCTGGCCGCCGTATTGGATGACGCCCGAGTCCGGCCGGACGATCCCGGCGAGACAGTGCAGCAGCGTCGACTTCCCCGAACCGGACGCGCCCATGATCGCGAGCACTTCCCCCGCCGAGACGCCCAGCGCCGCCCCGTCGAGCGCCCGCGTCTGGCCGAACGATTTGTGCAGCCCGTTGCCCACGAGCAACGGAGTTCCCGGCCTGGTCATCAGCGCACCGCCTTCTCGAGTTCGCCGAGCCGGGCCGCGGTGAGCTCGAGCCACCGCAGGTCCGCCTCGAGGTGGAAGAGCGCGTGGTCGCAGATCAGCTGATCGGCGAGGTCGCCCTCGTACTTCCGCTTCGTGAGCGAGCGCATCACCTTGAGGTGCTCGCCGCGCTGGACGTCGAGCACGTCGGTGGCGTCCCGGCCGGACAGCAGCGCGAGGACCACCTTCGTGTACAGCGTGTTCTGCAGGTACGGCTCCGGGTTTTCCGGAGTGCCCAGCCACGTCACGACGTCGGTGACCCCGGCGTCAGTGATCGTGTAGCGCTTGCGCTCCGGCCCTTCGCCGCTCTCGACCCCCGCGACCTCGACCATGCCGTTGCGCAGCAGGCGCGACAGCGTCGAGTAGACCTGGCCGTACGCGAGCGGCCGGTCGTGCCCAAACTGCTCGTCGTACGCCCGTTTCAGGTCGTACCCGTGTCTCGGACCCGACTCGAGCAACCCGAGCAAGGTATGTGAAACCGACATTCCCCTGTTCCTCCCTTGACCCCGGAATCCCGGGGGTGAAGATCACTATACCGCAGAGGTATACGCGGCGTGTATACCACCATAGAATAGTCTGTTTGCGCAGGTCAGGGGTCGTGAGCGGCAATCCCGGTTCTAACCGGGATTGCCGCTCACGAGGAGCTGCCCCCGGCTCGCGATGGTGTGCGCGAGGCAGCGGCTGCGCCGCCTCCTCGACCGCCTCCGGTGCGAGCTGCCGCTGCGCCGGTGCCGAGGCACCGAGGTCACCTACGGATCGACCGAGCGTCCAGTGGTCAGAGCCAAGCTCGGGTAAGCCGCCGAAGCTGGTCGAGCGCGTCCCACACCGGCAGTCCGGTCGCGGCCCGCAAAGCGGCGCTGTAGGGCGGCAGGTTGGCGCACTCGGCAACCAGCCCGCCAACCTCCGGGCTCATGGCCGCCCGCACGCACTCGCAGATCTCCCGTTCCGCGAGCCGGGCGTCGAGGGCGCGGCCGTCCCGCAGAGCCGGGACGAAGTGCCGTGTCCCAGAAAGGTCCAGCACCTCGACGCACTCCGGAGCGATGCCCGCCGCGGCAAGCCGGGCAGGGGTCAGGAGGTCGGCGATCGCCGTGACGACCCCGATCTTCCGGGGCGCGACCACCTTCAGCAGCGACGGCACCCGCAGCAGCGGAGACACCGCCACCGGCACGTCGAACCGGGCTGCCAGGTCGCGCTGGAGTGCGGTCAGCAGGCCGCAGGTGGTGGTGAGCACCGTCGCGCCTCGCTCGACCAGCGTCTGCCCGGCGCGGAGCAGCGACGGCAGCATGTCCCGTTCGCGGCCGTCGAAGATCTGTCGCATCGACGTGCCCGCCGCGGTCTCGAAAGCGACCGGCTCCGAGTAGGTTTCCGGGCAGCCGACATCGCCGCGGATCCGCGAGCGGTCGCCGCCGATCACGATCACGCCGATCACGGGCCGCACAAAAGCTGCTGAGCCCCGGGCGCACCGCCTGCGCAGCCGGTACCAGGAAGCCGCGTGCGGCCGCCGTCGCTCACGAGCCGAACTCCGGCTGCCGCATCGGCACCGCCTCCCAGCCCGGCAACACCACCGCAGCAAGCACATCCGGCCCCGTCGGCCGGCCGAACGGCACCTGCCGCACCCCCGCCCGCGACGCCGAAGCCGTCCGGATCCATGCCCAGCGGCCGCCGGTCACCCGCCGAACTCCGACCGCAGCACCGGCAAAACCTCCTTGCCCAGCAACGCCACCGCATCGAGGGCATCCGGCCCCATCGGCGGACCGAACGACACATGCCGAGCCCCCGCCTCGACCAGGAGCCCGCACTGCTCGACCACCTCACCGACCCCGCCCGCGATACCGAGGCCGAGCATGGTCGAAGACGCCAGCACAGTTTCGATCGCGGCGTCCTCGTCGCCGTCGAGCACCAGTTGCTGGGTCCGCGCGAATTCCTCCGGATCGAAGCCGTTCGCGATCAGTGCGTCGGTGCTCAGCGATCCGCTGTAGTGCGCGATGTGCCGGGCGAGCAACCGTCGCGCCGCGGCCGCGTCGGTGTCGATCGAGCACCACAGGCACGCGGCGACATCGAGATCGGCCACCGACCGTCCTGCTTTCGCGGCACCAGTGCTGATCTGCTCCATCGCGCGGTAAACCTGGCGCGGCGGCAGGCAGAGCGGCAGCGCGCCATCGGCGTACCGGCCGGTCATTTCCAGCATCTTCGGCCCCATCGCGCCGACGTAGATCGGCACCGGACGCGGCTGCTGGATTCGCGCTTGCCCGGACCAGAAGTCCCCGGCCCCGGGCACGCCCGCGGGGCTGCGGCCGCGGGTCAGCTCGCGGATCGCGACGATCGCCTCCCGCGTGCGCACCACCGGTTTCGCCGGCTTCAGCCCGCCCCAGCTCAGGAACAGGTCCGAACCCGCGCCGAGCCCGAGCAGGAACCGGTCGCCGGACATTTCCTGGAAACCGCTCGCCAGCTGCGCGATCTGCGCGGGGTGGATCGACACCGGGTCGAGCACGCCGGCGCCGACCGAGATCCGGCTGGTCCCCAGCAGCATCGAAGCGAGCCCGGCGATGCCCGGCGGGCCGAAGATGTCGTTGCCCGCCCAGACCTGGTCGAATCCGGCCTCCTCGGCGTTGACCGCCGCCGCGGTCAGGCCGCGCGTGCCGTGGCCCGCCGCGCCGACCCGCACGCTCAATACGAGGTTGCGTTCCATGTTCACGGTCCTTTCTCCGGCAGTGCCCGCACCCGCATGACCAAGTTCTCCGGCGGATCGGGGCAGGCGACGAGCGGTTCGCGGGCCAGCCACGCCGACAGGGGTTCCGCCCCGTCCCGCCCGGCGAGCGCGGACGCGACCGCGGTGATCGCGAACATGCAGAACCCGCGCCCCTCCGGCAGTTCGACGCCGCGGTCGCCGAGGTCGAAGCTGTCCCCGACGGCCAGTTCGCAGGCCGAGTAGTTCATCGATTCGACCGTGCACCGCAGGCGCGCGGTCACGGCCCGACCCGTCCGAGCCGCAGCAGGACGTCGTCGTCCGGGTCGGGGCAGCACACGAACGGCTTGCGCTCCAGCCAATCCTCCGGCGGCCTGGTGTCCATTTTGGACGTTACGAGCGGGACCGCGGCCAGCATCGCCTGAAGACAGAACGGCTTGCCGGAAGGAATCCGCAACACCGGGCCGGTCACCTCGAACGCATCGCCCGTCGCGAGACCGCATCGCGGCGAAGCACCCTCCTCGACCACCACGCGCACGGTCGTCACGAAGCCGCTCCCAGCAGTTCTTCGGCGTACCCAGCCCAATGGAACTTCTTCGCGCCGAAGTGCGCGAGCGCGCCCCACGCGTCACGGATAACCCGTTCCAGCGGATCGGACTGGTAGATGTAGCGCGAACCGTAGAGATCGACGCACAGGTCCAGGACTCGCCGCAGGGTCTCGCCCGCTTGGCTGTTGGCGACCCGCAGCCGCGCTTCCTCGACCGGGTCCAGCACGCGGCCCGGCGTGAAGATCGCTTCATCGGCGCGGCGAGCGACTTCCTCGATGCCGCGGTACACCAAGTCCGTCTCGCTGGCCGCCTGCCCGAGCTGCTGCTTCGTCGCGGTGTCCAGTTTGGACACTTCGCCGCGGCAGCGCGTGCGGACGGCGTCCAGCGTCAGTGCGACTACGTGCTGAGCCAGCCCGAGGCACACCCCGGTGAGCGGGAAGAACAACAGGCCGACGTGCTTGTTGAGCGGATCCGCGTCCGGGTCCGGCGGCGCCTCCCGGTCGAAAACATGCGTCTCCGGAACGAAAACCGGCTCGGCGATCTCGTACGATCCGCTGCCGGAGCCCCGGATTCCCAGCGCCTGCCAGTTCCCGGTGTGCCGGACCGCGGCGCGCGGAAGCCAGACGCCCAGCAGGATCTGCCGTCCGTCGGCGCGCCGCACCGGTTCGCCGTCGCGGTAGACGAGGCAGCCGCCAACGACGTGCTCGGCCGTCGGGGTGCCGCTCCCCCAGTCCCAGCGGCCGCTCACCAGATAGCCGCCGTCGACGATCTCCGCGCGGCCGGGCGGGTGGAACGAGCCGCCGGTCGGCAGGTCTCGCGTCGGGTACAGCTCGTCGTACGCGGCCTGCCCCAGCCGTCCGGCGTAGTAGCCCGACGCGTTGAGCACCGCGACATTCCAGCCGGCGCCCGCGTCGTGGCACGCGATCTCCGTGACGACCGCGAGCTGGTCCGCGAGCGGCATTTCGAGGCCGCCGCGGCTCGCCGGGAACCCCATCTGGAACAGGCCCGCGTCGCGGAACGCGCGCATCAGAGTGCCGGAAAGCCGGGCTTCGGACTCGCATCGGTCAGCTTCGGCGCGAACCAGCGGGCCCAGCGCGACGGCGTTGGCCCGCACCGCCGCGCTCGACAACGGGGCCTGCCATTCGTTCCCCCGGACCTCGCCGGGCGTTGCGTAGGTCGACGTCATAGCCGGTATTCTTCATCGCACCGGAGAGAGCTGTCAACTATCTGAGGCCGGTCAGCCGCCGCGCCGGCTGGGCTATGCTGGCGGCTTGCGCACCTCGACCGACGATCCGCTGTTCGACCCGAAACCGCAGGGCCTGCTCTTCAGCATGTTCGGCGCCTACCTGCACCCGAGGACGGCGCCCATGTGGTCCGGCGGGCTCGTCGTGCTGCTCGAGAAGTTCGGCGTCACCACCGCCACCGGCCGGATCACGCTCAACCGGATGGTCCACCGCGGGCTCGCCGAACGACACCGCCGCGGCCGCGCGATCTCTTACACGCTCAGCCCGCGCGCGCTGCATCTGCTCGAGGACGGCGACAACCGGCTCGCCACGCTCGCCGCGGTCGACGACACGCCCAAGACCTGGACCGTGGTGTGGCACAACCTCGGCGACAGCCGCAAGGCCGACCGGTCGAATTTCGTCAAGCAGCTGCGGTTCCACGGGTTCGGGCAGCTGCAGGAAGCCGTGTGGGCCTCGCCGAAGGACTACCTGCGCGAGGTGAAGGACTACGCGAAACTGCTCGGCATCTCCGACGAGGTCGCGATTTTCCAGTGCCGGCTGGACGAGGAGACCGTGCCCGCCGCGCTGCTGAGCCATCTCTGGCAGCTCGACGACCTCGCCGGGCACTACGAGCGGTTCGCCCGGCGGTACGCCGCGCTCGCGACCGAACCGGAATCAGCGCCGGAGGACGCGTTCCTCGCGTGCACCACGATGCTGCAGACGTTCCGCTCCTTCGCGAACCTCGACCCGGAGCTTCCTCCATTGTGGACACCGCACGCCGGAGCGCGGGCAAGGGCGCTCGCGGTGTACCACGAGATCCTCGACGCGCTCCGGCCACGCGCGGCCGCCTACTTCGCCGAGGCTGTCGACCCCGCCTCCGCGACTCCCTGACCGGGCAGCACCCGGTACTGTCCGTTGTAGAACAACAGCGGGTCCCGCTCCGCCAGCTTCGTCGCGACCACGCAACCGATCACGATCACGTGGTCGCCCTTCGCCAACATCGAGTCCACCCGGCACAGCAACCCCGCCGGAGCGTCTCGGATCACCGGAAGGCCGTGCGCGAATTCGAAAGCTTCATCGTCCACAGTGGGCTGAGAACGGGCGAGCCGCTCGGAATGCCGCTGGTGAGCGTCGGCCAGCACGCAGACGCTGAAGAATCCTCGCCGCTCGATCGCGGCGCAGGTCCGCGAACCGACCTTCAAGCACACCAGGACCAATGGCGGGGCAAGGGAAACCGAGGTGAAGGAGTTCACCACCGCGGCGAACGTCCGGTCGTCGTCCGCGGTGGCCACGACAGTCACTCCGGTCGCGAATCCGCGCATCACCGCGCGCAGGCTGCCCGGGTCCACCGGGTCGGTCTCGTGCGCCACCACGCTGGAGCCCAGCCGGTTGACCGTCATCGCCGCTCCCCTTCCGTCTCGAATTCCCGCGCGCTGCCTCGCAACAGCAGCGTGCAGGCCGCGAGGATTCCGGCCAGCAGCACGCCGAACAACGGCACCGACCACGCCGCCTGCCCGGAGACGTCGAAGAGGAAGACCGCCGCCGCGGGTGCGAACCCGCTGATGGCCGCACCGGTCTGGTAGGCGAGCGAAACGCCGCTGTAGCGGACCTTCGTCGGGAAAAGGCTCGCGAAATAGACCGGTGTCGGCCCGGTGATCAGGGCGTTGATCACCCCCGCGACGGCGAACGCCGCGAAGAACGCGACCTGGCTGTGTCCCGCGATCACGCCGAAGAGGACGAAGTTGAACACCGCGGTCAGCACCGCGCCGAGCACCACCGCTTTGTGCGCGCCGATCCGGTCGGCGAGCGCACCCGCGAAGAGCACCGCCGCCGCGACCGCCGCGACCAGCACGACCTGCCCGGCAAGCGCCTGCGAGCCGGACCACCCGTTGTCTTTGCTGTAGGTGATCGCGAAGGTGAGCAGGATGTAGATGAGACCGTTCGTGCCGACGCTCAGGCCGGTCGCCAGCAGGAGCGCACGCGGATGTTCACGGAACAGCACCCGCAACGGCGTCCGGTCGGCCTTCCCGGCGCCGACCTCGGAGACGAAGTCCTTGGTGTCGCGGGTGCGCGCCAAGGCCAGGATGCCGATCAGCGTGACGATCCCGCCCGCCAGGAACGGGACGCGCCAGCCCCAGGCGAGCAGCGTGCTTTCCGGCATCGTCGCCGAAACGGCCGTGAACGCGCCGATCGCGAGCAGCGCGCCGAAACTCTGGCCCATGCCGGAGTAACTGCCGAACACGCCGCGTTTGCCCGCCGGCGCGTTCTCGACACCGTAGACGATCGCGCCGCCGCTCTCGCCTCCGGTCGCCAGTCCCTGCACCAGCCGCAGCACCACCAGGAGAACCGGAGCCCACCAGCCGATCTGGCGGTACCCGGGCAGCAAGCCGACGAGCGTCGTCGCCGTGCCCATCGCGACCAGCGAAGCGAGCAGCACGGGACGGCGGCCGTAGCGGTCGCCGAAATGCCCGGACAGGATCCCGCCGAGCGGACGCGCGACGAAGCCGACGCCGAAGCTCGCGAGCGCGAGCAGGGTGGCGGTCAGCGGGTTGGCCACCGGAAAGAACACCGGGCCGAACATGATCGACGCGGCGATGCCGAACAGCATGAAATCGTAGTACTCGAGGGCCGTCGCGCCCGCCGCCACGAGGAACGCGGAGTTTCCCCTCGCGTGTTCGGTCGCCGGGTTCTTCCGTGGGTCGATGGTGATTTCGCGAGAGTTGTCCGCCACCCCGCACCTCCTGTGCGCCCGGTCGTCTTCGCTGACGTGGTGTGGTGGGCGGCGGCCGAGGCCGCACTGCCCGGGTAGCGCGGTAATCTACATGACAGCCTACTGCAATGTCTATTAACCGCGTACGGTACCGGGCATGGCAGACGATCCCGCGTCCCGTTTCTTCGCCGAACGGTTCCGGCCCACCGGAGTCCGGCTGGGTTTGCTCGTGTTGTCCGAATGCGACATTGCCGTCGAGGAAGCCGCTGCGGAAGTGCTGTCCGCACACGGGCTGCGGCCGGCTCGGCGGCTTGCGAAACTCCGGCCGCGGCTTGGGTTTCCGGCGGTGACTGCGAGGGAGATGGTCGGGTTCCTGGAGCGGTACGGGCATGAGTACTGCGCGGCCTGGCTTCCGGTCGCGACTGCGGATCGACAGGCACTCGACCAGGCCGCGATCGAGCAAGCCGGACGCGCGTGCGGTTGCGCCATCGGGTGGTACCGGCGCTCTTGACCACAGCCGCGGCCGACGTACGCTCCTCCGATGAGCCGTGTCGCCGGGATCGCCGAGCTTGTGCGGATGCGCGGGGAACGGATGGTGGGCGCGGCCGACGACGTGGACGAGGTCGTCGGTGCGTGCAGTTCCGCCCTGCGCCCGCACACGCTGCGGGTCCGCGGGCGCCGGCTGTCCGCGCGGCTCGACCACCTCGCCGCCGGTTCGGTCTCGCTCAACCGGCTGCGGTACGGCGCGGCCGTGAGCATCTCGGAACTGGCTCCCGAGCAGGACGAGTTCCTGCTTTCGCTGCCAGTCGGCGGCCGGGCGCCGTTCGCCTACGGCGCGACGAACGCGGTGCTGCGGCCGGGCGCGGCGTCGGTGGTGAGCCCGTACCGCGCCTTCCAGCTCGACCTCGACGGCGAGTTCGACCAGGTCGTGCTGCGCCTCGACCGGCCGCTGGTCGAGCGGACCGCCGCGCTGCTCGCCGGGGTGCCCGGCACGATCGCGGTGCAGTTCGATCTCCGGGCGAACGCCGTCTCGCCTGGCGTACTGGCGTTGGTCGAGGCCGCGATCCATCTGTCCGGCGGAGGCGCGCGGCCCGGGCACCTCGAAGCGTTGCTGGCCGAGACGTTGTTGCTCGGACACCCGAACACCCTCAGCGAAACCCTTGCCGCCGAAGCGAAACCGCCGTCGTCAGCCCGGGTCCGCCGCGCGATGGACTACCTGCTGGCACACCTGCCGCGGTTAGGGCGAGGGAGGCCCGCTCCCCCAGACAGGAGCGGGCCCGCCAAAGCCGGATGCGCGGCGGATCCGTGCAGCGACAGGGCGACAGCCGGGCAGTCGCTGATGGCTGCCCCGGCCTGACCTTCTGCTTCGCTGCTTCGCGGCTTGCCACGTCGTGCAGGACCGCAGCCAGCAGCAGTTCGTCGTCGGTGCCAGCGGAGGCGGCGAACCAGCCCGTTTGCGGGGCGCGCGTCCGCCGGTCCACCACTTCCCCGCCGTACGGCAGGCTTGCCAGGTCGCCTACCAGCCTGGCTAGTTCACAGCGTCCTTCCGCCCGATGCCGCCGCGCGAACGCCGTGGTCAAGCCGCGTGGAACACGAAAAATCACTTGCTTACACCTGATCGGACTACACCGAGGTTTCGCGCCCGGCGCCGCGAGGTACCGCTCCGGGCGACGCTGTCGGCAAGAGGAGGAACCATGCACGCACAGCGCGGAGATTGGCTGGTCGTCAAGGGAATCCACGTGGACGTGCCGGAGCACCGGGGCCGCATCGTGGGCGTGGGTTCGCCGGACGGGAGCCCGCCGTTCACCGTCCGCTGGCTCGGCGCGGACCACGAGTCGACGGTCTTCCCGGGCCCGGACGCGATCGTGGTGACCGACGCCGAGCTGGCCGCTCAGGACGCACACGACCGGGAGCGGATGGAGGGGCTGGGGGCGTTGCAGCAGCATCTCCCGAGCGACGCCTGACGCACGGCACCACGCACGCCCGCAAGAAGTCCGTGAGGGGAACCCTGAGGGAATCAGAGTCCCTCAGGGTTCCCCTCACGGACCGTCATTTCCCGATCCGGTTCCCGATCCACCGCCCGATCTCGATGAGCACCACTCCCGCCGCCGCACAGCACACTGCGGTCAGCGTGTATCCGGTGTTGCTCGGGTCGAGCTGGAAGATGTCCCGAGTCCACGGCAGCAAGAACATCAGCGCCGAAACAACCGCCATCGTCGCGACCAGTGCGGCCTTCCACCAGGTGTAGGGCCGCGCGACGACCGCCAGGACCCACAGCGCCAGTGCCATCAGCGTCATCAGCGCCGTCGTGCTCGCCTGGATTTGCGCGATGTCAGTGGTCGCCTTGCCGGGATGCACCAGGATGTACGAGACGAACGACGCGGCCCCGATCACCACCCCGGCCGGGACCGCCATGCGCAGCACTCGGCCGACGAATCCGCTGCGCGCGCGGTCGTTGTTGGGGGCCAGCGAAAGCACGAACGCGGGCAGGCCGATGGTGAACCAGCCGACGATCGTCACGTGCCGGGGCAGGAACGGGTACGGCATCGCGTCCAGGCCGATCAGCCCGGGCACGCCGACGATCAGCGCCAGCAGCACCGAGTACACGGTCTTGGTGAGGAACAGGTTCGCGACGCGTTCGATGTTGCCGATCACCCGGCGGCCCTCGCCGACGACGTACGGCAGGGTCGCGAAAGCGTTGTCCAGCAAGACGATCTGCGCGACCGACCGGGTCGCCGGGCTGCCCGCGCCCATCGCGACGCCGACGTCGGAGTCCTTCAACGCGAGGACGTCGTTGACGCCGTCGCCGGTCATCGCGACGGTGTGCCCGCGAGCCTGCAGCGCCGCGACCATCGCCCGTTTCTGCGCGGGCGTCGCGCGGCCGAACACCGCAGTGCTTTCCAGTTCCTCGGCCAGTTTGCCGGGATCCTCGGACAGCGTCCGCGCGTCGACCGGGGCCTCGCCGCCGGGCAGGGCCAGCGCGCGGGCTACGCCGCCGACCGACACCGCGTTGTCGCCTGAAATCAGTTTCACCGCAACGCCTTGGGCGGCGAAGTAGTCCAGCGTCTCGCGGGCGTCGCCGCGGATCTTCTGCTCCAGCACGGCCAGTGCGACCGGCGTGACCTTGCCCGGTCCGTCCGGCGCATCGACCGCGTTCGCTGCTCGGCCGAGCAGCAGCACCCGCAGGCCCTGCGCGCCGATCCGTTCCGCTTCCGCGCGTTCCTCCGATTCGGCGGGCAGCAGCACGTCCGGGGCGCCGAGCACCCAGTCGCCGTGTTCGCCGAATGCCGCGCCGCTCCACTTCCGCGCCGACGAGAACGGCACCACCGCGGTCGCCGTCCAGTCCGGCGCGGCCGGGCAGCCCTCGGCGATCGCGACCAGGCTGGCGTTGGGGCGCGGGTCGGCGGCGGCGAGGGCGGCCAGCACCGTCTCCGGTGCCTCGCCTGCTTCGTGCAGCCGCCGCAGCTCGGCCAAGCGCATCGTGTTTTCGGTGAGCGTGCCGGTCTTGTCCGCGCAGACGACGTCCACGCGGGCCAGGCCCTCGATCGCGGGCAGCTCGTTGACCAGGCACTGCCGCCGGCCCAGCCGGATCACGCCGACCGCGAACGCGACCGACGTCAGCAGGATCAGGCCCTCGGGCACCATCGGGACGAGCGCCGCGACCATCCCGCGCAGCGCGTCGGGCAGCTGCTGCGAACCGGAAAGCTGGTTGTAGATCGACAGCGCGCCGGCGGGAACGAGCAGGTACGTGATGACCTTGAGGATCTTGTTGATCCCGTTCCGCAGCTCCGAATCGACCAGCGTGAACCGGCCCGCTTCCTCGGCCAGCTTCGCCGCGTACGCCTCCGAGCCGACCTTCGTCGCCCGGTACGCGCCGTTCCCGGCCACCACGAAGCTGCCGGACATGATCGGGTCGCCCGCGCGCTTCACCACCGGGTCCGATTCGCCGGTGAGCAGCGATTCGTCGACCTCGAGCGCGTCCGCGGACAGCACCTCGCCGTCGACCACCACCTGGTCGCCCGCGCCGATCTCGATCACGTCGTCGGCCACGACCTCTTCCGGCGCCAGCTCGCTGCTCGTCCCGTCGCGGCGCACGCGCGGGCGCACCTGGCCGACGATCGCGAGCCGGTCCAGCGTCCGCTTGGCGCGCAGCTCCTGCACGATGCCGACCGCGCTGTTCGCCACGATCACCCCGGCGAACAGCCCGTCCAGCAGGTAGCCGGTGGAGAAGATGACGACCGCGAGCACCGCGAAGATCGCGTTGATCCGGGTGAAGACATTGGACCGGACGATCTCCCACGCGCTGCGGCTCGTGCGCGAGGGCACGTCGTTGGTCCGTCCCGCGGCGACCCGCTCGGCCACCTCGGCCGCGGTGAGCCCGCGCGTGCTGTCCTGCGTGAGCAGGCCGTCGTCCCCTGGCATGGACTCGACCTTACGCAGTTTTCGGGCAAACCCGTCGCGCCGCCGCCCCGGGCGGGTCCGCCCGTTCGGGTGACCCGGCGCAGGTCACCGGCCCAGGCGGGACGCGCGGACCTCCCTCGTTCCGATCAGATCGAGGTGCACCTCACGGCGCGCGAACCGCCATGCGCCGCCCGTCTTCGCGTAGCGGTCGAGGTAGCGCAGATGCCACACCGCGTCGGCGAATCGTCCGTCGCGCGGGGTGACGTGGTGGGCGACGCAGGCGATCCGTCCGCGCGCGGTCGCGAGATCGTCGCCGGGGTCGAAGACCGCGCCGGTGATGCCGTGCGCGGTCAGCGGCACGTCGTCCAGCACGGACAAGGCCGCTTCGACGCCTTCGGGGCCACGATGTTCCCGGACCGGGCCGAACTCGCGAGGCGGATTCGGCAGCGCGAGCACCCCGTCGTCGCCGAACAGCCGCGCAACGCCGGCGAAGTCGCGCTCGTCGACGCGGGCGGCGTAACGGTGCACGAGATCGTGCAGCGCGGCCCACTCCTCGACGGGGATCACCAGTCCTGCCACGGGACGATCGTGCGGACCGGTCCGGACAGCAGCACTCGCTCGGCCTCGGGACGCGGCGCGGGCTCCCAGTGGCGTTCCCGCTCGGCGACCTCGACCGGATCCTCGTCCAGATACAGCAGCCGGACCCGCGGCGCGGCATAGCCGAGTACCGGCGCGAAGAACCCCAGCAACGGCCGCCGCAAGCCCGGGATCTGCGGCCCCACTGGAACGAGTCCTCGCCGAGCTTGCGCCACTCGGCCACGCTCTGCTCGTACGGCAGGCGGAACCAGTACATCGCGACGTAGTCGACGCCGGTCAGGTCCAGACTCGCGGTGCCGTCGCCGGGGCGGCGCAGGTTTCTCCGGCCGGTGGTCGAGCTGATGCCAGTCGTCGTACTCGCGTTTCCGCGAAGGACCGGCCAGTGCGACGAAGGAGAAGAACGCTCGTTCGGAGAACACCGGGCCGAGCTTACGAACGTCGACGCCACGGCAGCAGCGGTCGTCTCGCCGACCGGGACGGGTTCAGCTCAGCCATTGCTTCGGCGGCGGGTACACATACCGCGCGATGGTGGTGCTCACCCAGCCGATGCAGAAGCCGCCGAACACCGGCAGCACGAGCTGCACCCCGTGTGCGCCGCGGAGCAAGCCGGTGAGCAGGAAGACCAGTGCCCACGCGACGAGCAGCCCGATGCTGTATGTCCAATAGTTCCGGTACCTGCGCATGGCAACCTCCCGACGTTCTCCTTCCCGAGTGTTCCTCGCGGAGATCTCGTTTGCAGGCTCATTCAGCGATTTCGGTATTCGGCCGCCCAAAACGGTCTTTCGCTGCCTTTCGACTGGAAACCGAGAGCGCCGAAAGGCGGCTATGCTCAATTCCGTGGCGCCGGACAAAATTGTGCCTCCGCACGGCAGTCGTCGCGCGGGCCTGCTGCTCGCGTTCCTTCTCGGCGTCGCAGGCTGCTCGTCCGCGCCGCCGCCTCCGCCGCGCCTGTCGCCGCCGCTCCCCGACGCCCCGCTCGATCTCACGCAGTTCACGACCAAACCCTGCGACCTGATGACCCGCCAGCAGCTGGTCACTTTCTTCGTCACCAGCCAGGGAACGGCCTCGTCAGCGACCGGGAAAACCGCCTGCACTTGGATCCCCCACGACACGAAGGCGTTGACCTACATCGCCTCCGTCGACACCACCTCCGGCGGCCTGGAAGCGCTGTACCACCATCGAGCCGCGGTTCCGGGCTTCGCGCCGGTCTTCGTCCACAGCTATCCCGGCGTCCACCGGGACGACCACGACGGCCACTGCACCGTCGAAACCGGCGTCGCCGAGGACACGCTTCTCAACGTCACCGTCACGGCGACCGATCCCAAGCTAGACGCCTACAGCGACCCTTGTTACGAGGCCGACCGTTTCGCCGGAATCATGGTCGCTTATCAGGCCAACCGAGCACCGTAACCGGTCAGACCAGCACGCAGTCGCCGCATTTCGGACCGTCGCGGTCCGGCGTCGCCCGATAGAACAAGCAGCAGCTTCGGCGACGGAACCGGCCGTTCTCCCGCGTCGCGGTACCGGCCAGCTCCGGCAGTTCCTCCAGCGCGGCAACGATTCGAGCGACCCTGCCAGTCCACTCTGGACGCTCGGACCGCAACACCGTCACCGCCCCGTTCAGCGCCGACGCCACATTCCCCCGCCGGACATTCTCCGCCAGCGAGAACTGGGCCATCGCCTTGTCCAACCGCGCCAGCGGACCGCGCAGCACCCGTTCCGCGAAGCCAGTGACCACATCGGACTCGACCGGCGGATTTTCCTTCAAGGACAACGGAAACGCACCGCCGAGCTTCGGCTGCCACCAGGCGCTCGAGTAATCAGGGACTGCTCCCGCACCGACAGCTAGCCCCAACGCGGGCGAGATGATCCGCGCCGCCAGCCCGAGATGCGCGATCGACGCCGCGACCCGCACTTCCACGAAATCCCCGCCGAGCACGGCCCGGTTCTGCGCGATTCGTTCGCGCAGCACCGGGCCGTCGTCGAGGACCTCGGACAGCGGACGCCAAGGCTCGGCCGGTTCCTCGGCCGAATGCGTGTCGACGGCGAAGAACGGTCCCAGTCCGGTCAGCGGGTTCACGCCTCGACGGTAACCGCGCGCCCGCGGTCCAGCACGCGTTCGGCGAGCGGGCCGAACACGAGCGCGATGGTCGCCCAGAGGATGACCTGCGCCAGCACCGAGTAAAGCCGGAACCCGACGAGCGTGTCGGCGGGGAAGCCGGGGTACACGATCCGGCCGTCCGGGCCCTTGAGCGGCAGCGGGGTTTCGCTGGTCTGCGGGCCGTACTCGGCGACGTTGCTGGCCAGCGACCCGAGCGACGGCAGCAAGGCCATCAGGAGCGCGGACAGCACGACGAACCCGGCACCCGCGACGAGCGTCGCGTTCCAGTTGCCCAGCCGCGGCGCGAGCCGTTTGCCCACGACGACGGCCGCGACCAGGAAGAGCACCGACGCGACGACCATCGTCAGGTACAGCCCGGTGCGCGCGCCGATCGTGGCCTCGTGCCCGACCGCCGGCGGGTTGGCCGGGTATTTCAGGAACGGCACGAGGTACAGCGACAGGAATCCGGCCCCGGCCACGAGCACCGCCAGCACCCGCGCGCGGAGCCGGCCGACGCGGCCCAGCAGCACGGTATAGGTCACCGCGAACAGCAGGCCCATCGCGACCCCGAAGAGGATCATGCCGAGCCCGATGCCGAGGTTGCCTTGCACGGCGCGGCTGAAAATCTCGTGGCCTTCGTGTTCGCTCGGCATCCCGGCGGCCTTGTCGAGCGCCATCTGCGCCTCGTCGCGGCCGGATTCGTAGTCGACGGCCGCCTGGGTCAGCGGTTCGGCGAAGATCCGCGCGAAGACGAACGCCAGCAATCCGCCCAGCGCTCCGGCGAGGAGGCCGCGCAGAATCAGCTTGTTCTGCATTGTTCGGTTGTCCGTTCCGGGCGCGTCAGTGGCAGGGGAAGCCGAGGAAGTGCCGCGCGTCGTGGACGAACTCGTGCACGTGCGTGTCGCTGCCGAAGATCGAGACCGCGCCCTGGTCGACGCCGATGAAGTAGTACAGCAGCAGCGCGCCGACGATCGTCGCGCCGAGCAGCAAAGCGGCTTTCGACACGGGCAAGACGACCTGGGTGGACCGGTCGGCCGGAATGGTGGCCATGGCTCTCCTTCGGGATGACGCGTCCCTTGCGGGTGGACCTGACGACGGCTCCTCGACCTGACTCGCCCGCCCCGTCCGGGATGGGCACACAGTGGCGCGACCGTGCCGGAATCTCACCGGCTTCGGGAAGCCGTCGCGCGAGCAGCACCGTACGGCGGGGTCCGGCCGGTCGTCAATCGCCCGAGGGTCCCGGATGTCCGTTATCGGCCGGTTCGCGCGGGCGGTGTGCGCGGAGTCGCACCGAATAGCGCAAGGACGCTCACGCGGGGTTGCGATAGAAGGCCAGGTGTTCCGGCCGATTCCGCCGCAGCCGATCGACGACCAAGGCGCAGTCCTCCCCTGCCGCGCCGGGCATTCGGCTCCCATGTCGGCAGCCATGGACAAGTCAATCAGGTTCGCGCACCAGGCGTTGCGCGGCGAGCGGGAAAGCTATACCGTGCCTGAACTAGAACAGGTTATAGTTTCGGTGGTGCGCGGGACGAGGAGCGGACATGGCAGCCAGGGTGGCCCGGAGCAACGAAGCCGACTACGTGGTCGTCGGGTCGGGCAGCTCGGGAGCTGCCGTCGCGGGACGGCTCGCGGAGTCCGGGGCCAGCGTGATCGTGCTCGAAGCGGGCAAGAGCGACGAGCAGTTGCTGCTGCGCAAGCCGGGGCTGGTCGCCCCGCTGCACGCGGTGCCCCAGTTGAAGAAAATGAGCGACTGGGGGTTCTACTCGGTCCCGCAGAAACATGTTCTCGATCGGCGCATGCCGGTGCCGCGCGGGAAGGTGCTCGGCGGCTCCAGTTCGGTCAACGGGATGGTCTACGTCCGCGGCAACCGGGCGAACTTCGACTCCTGGGCGGCCGAGGGCAACACCGGCTGGGACGCCGACGGCGTCAACGCCGCGTACAAGCGCATGGAGGACTTCGAGGACGGCGAGAACGCCTTCCGCGGCGCGGGCGGGCCGATCAAGATCACCCGCAACAAGATCCCGCAGGAAGGCACGCTGCAGTTCCTCGACGCGACGGCCGACGCGATCGGCTGCGACATCATCGACGACTACAACGGCGAATCGCAGGAAGGCGTCAGCCGGATGCAGCAGAACGCTGCCGACGGCCTCCGCTACAGCGCCTCGCGCGGCTACCTGCACCACCTCGCGCCCCGGACGCTCGAGATCCAGTCCCGCGTGTTCGTGCGGAAAGTGGTGATCGAGAACGGCCGCGCGACCGGCGTCGAGGTGACCGACGCCAACGGCAAGCACCGCACGATCCGCGCGGGCAAGGAGGTCATCCTCGCCGCCGGGTTCGTCGGGTCGCCGCAGCTGCTGATGCTGTCCGGGATCGGGCACGCCGAGCACCTCAAGGAGCACGGCATCGACGTGCTCGCCGATCTGCCGGTCGGCGACAACTTGCACGACCACATGTTCCACGCGCTGACGTTCCAGGTGTCGTCGTGCAAGAACAAGGGCACCGCACCGTATTTCGCCCGCGGGATGGCTCGCGAGCTGCTCAAGCCGGGTTCGACGTTCCTGGCGAACTCGGTGTTCGAGGCGCTCGCGTTCCTCAAGACGTCACAGGCCGACAAGGTCCCGGACCTGCAGCTGCACCTGCTGCCGTGGGCGTACGTGTCGCCGAACCAGGACGCGCCGATCCGGCATCCGGTCGACAAGCGGCCGGCGCTCACCGTCCTCACCACGCTGATCTACCCGAAGAGCCGCGGCACGATCCGGCTCTCCTCGGCGGATCCGGCCGCGACGCCGCTCATCGACCCCCAGTACCTTTCCGATCCGGCCGACCTCGAAGTGCTTGGCGAGGGCTCGGAGATGGTGCGCGAGATCTTCGCGTCGAAGGCGTTCAAGGGCTCGATCAACGAGGAGATCCACCCGGGCAAGCAGCTGCGCGGCCAGGAACTGCGCGACGCGATCCTCAACCGCGCGACGTCGGTGTACCACGGCGTCGGGACCTGCCGGATGGGCGTGGACGACCTGGCTGTCGTCGGGCCGGACCTCAAGGTGCGCGGCGTGGACGGGCTGCGGGTCTGCGACGCCTCGATCATGCCGTCGATCACCGGCGGCAACACCAACGCGCCGTGCATCATGATCGGCGAAATGGGCGCTCAGCTGGTCCTTTCCGGCAACTGAGAAGGAGCGGAAGACCATGACCCTCACCCCGGTACGGCCCACGCGCCCGGCCTCGGCGACCGACGAGTTCCTCCGGCAGCTCGTCGCCCGCGTGCCGGGCTCGGGCGGCGCGGTGTGGCCGCTCACCGAGGTCTACACCGGCGACGTCCTGGCGGACCTTCCGCAGTCGACGCCGTCCGACATCGAGCAGGCGTTCGCGACCGCGCGGGCGGCGCAGGCGAACTGGGCCGCGACGCCGCTCAAGCAGCGGCTCGCGGTATTCCGGCGGGCGCATTCGCTGTTCATCGACCGCGCGCGCACGATCGCCGACCTGATCCAGGTCGAAAGCGGCAAGAACCGGCGGATGGCGATCGAGGAAACGTGCGATCCGCCGATGATCATGAGCCATTACCTGCGTCGGGCACCGAAACTGCTGGCTCCGAAACGGCGCGGCGGGCCGGTGCCAGTGGTGTCGTCGTCGACCGAGATCCGGGTGCCCAAAGGCGTGATCGGGATCATCGCGCCGTGGAATTTCCCCTTCGCCACCGGTATTTCCGACGCCATTCCGGCGCTGATGGCGGGCAACGCGGTGGTGTTGAAGCCGGACAACAAGACCGCGCTTTCACCGCTGTACGGCGTGCAACTGCTCGAAGAAGCCGGGTTGCCGAAGGGCCTGTTCCAGGTCGTGTGCGGCGAAGGCCCGGACGTCGGCCCGACGCTGATCGACCAGGCCAACTACGTGATGTTCACCGGCTCCACCGCCACCGGGAAGGTGATCGGCGAACAGGCGGGCCGGAACCTGATCGGCTGCTGTCTCGAACTCGGCGGCAAGAACCCGATGATCGTACTGCCGGACGCCGATCTCGCCGACGCGGTGCCGGGCGCGGTGTTCGGCGCGTTCGGCAACACCGGGCAGATCTGCATGCACATCGAGCGGATTTACCTGCCGGAGTCGCGTTACGAGGAGTTCAAGGAAGCCTTTGTCGCCAAGGCTTCTTCGCTGGACGTGCGGGCGGCGTACGACTTCGGGCCGGAAATGGGCTCGCTGGTTTCGGTGGACCACATGAACCGGGTCAAGTCCCATGTGGACGATGCGGTCGCCAAGGGCGCCACCGTCTTGTGCGGCGGGCGGCCTCGGCCGGATCTGGGCCCGGCGTTCTTCGAGCCGACCATTCTGGAAGGCGTCACGAAGGACATGCTGTGCGGGGTCACCGAAACCTTCGGGCCGGTAGTGGCGTTGCATCGTTACCGGACAGTGGACGAGGCCGTCGAGCTGGCGAACGACACCGATTACGGGCTGAACGCTTCGGTGTGGGGCAAGGACATTCGCGCGGCTTCCGCGGTGGCTGCCCGGTTGGAGACGGGCAACGTCAACGTGAACGACAGCCTGGCGACCGCTTATGCCGCCAAGGGGACGCCTTCCGGCGGGGTGAAGACGTCCGGAGTCGGTGCCCGGCACGGCGACCAGGGGTTGTTGAAGTACACGGATGTGCAGAACCTGGCAGTGTTGAAGAAGCCGGTGATGAGCCCTCGGCCGGGACAGAAGTACGAGAAGTACGTGGAAGGAATGCTGTCCGGCTTGAAAATGATGCGGCGGCTCAGGATCCGGTAATGTCCGCAATGGACTGACGTACCGCCTGAGCTACCTTTCCGTCCACTTCGGTCAGTCCGCTGAGCCGGGTGCGGCGCGTCAGCAGTCCACCTAGGACCAAGTCGACCAGCTGCGCGCCCACCTGCTCGGCGGACACCGGGCCTTCCGGGTCGAACCACGTCCACGCCCATTGCGCCGAGCCGAAGATCAGCAGGCTTTGCACCTCGACGTCACACGAGCGGAACTCCCCCGACGCGATCCCTTCGAACAACGTGGCCCGCACCAGGTCGAGGTATTCCGCGCGCATCCGGCGGCCCTGCGCCATCGTTTCGTGGTCGGCGAGCCGGACGACCTCGCGCTGGAACGCGACGGTCGCCTCCCGGTCCACCACCTGGTACAGCACAAACGCGTACAGCAGCCCGGCCAGTTGCCGGGTCGGCGTCGCGAGGCGTTCGCGGATCAGCGCGGCCTCGGCGAGCCTGCGGCGCATGTACGACTCGTGCAGTGCGGCGAGCAGCCGGTCCTTCGTGCCGAAGTGGTGCACGATGGTGCCCTTCGACATCCCCAGCTCGCCCGCGATGTCGGAGAAGTTGGTGGCGTCGTACCCGCGTTCGGCGACGCAGCGGGTGAACGTCGCCAGAATGTCCCCGGCGCGGCCTTTGGGTGGCATCGGGCCACTGTAACCGAAAGTTTGACCACTGACCGTCCGTACGGTTACCTTCGTCGTGGTCCCCCGGCGACGAAGGAGTCTCGGCATGGCAGCGAGCTTGGCGCAGTGGATTGCCCGGCGCAGCACCGTCACCCCCGAGTCGGTCGCGCTCGTGGCCGCGGAGACCGGCGAACGGATCACCTACGCCGACCTCGAACGCCGGGTCGCGCGACGGGCGGCGGCACTGCGCGACCTGGGCGTGCGCAAGGGCGACCGGGTGGCGTTGCTGGGCTTGAATTCCACCGGCTACCTCGAAACTCTTTTCGCGGTAGCCTGGCTCGGCGCGATCACGCTGCCGATCAATTTCCGGCTCGCGGCGGCCGAAGTCGAGTACCTCCTCGACGACGCCCGGCCGGTTCTCGTAGTGCACGACGACGCCTTTGCCGCGCTCGCCAAGGAAGCTTCCGGCGCTCGGACGCTGGTCGACAACAGAGAACTCGGCACGACCGAGGATCGCGTCGAACTCGAACCGACCGGGCCGGACGAGGTCGCGGTGCTGATGTACACCTCCGGCACCACCGGGCGGCCCAAGGGCGCCATGCTCACCCACGGCAATTTGGAGGCGAACGCGATCAACGTGCTCACCTCCGGAGAAGGCCTGCTCCCCTCCGACATCACGCTGACGGTCGCCCCGCTTTTCCACATCGGCGGGTTGGCGCTGTTCACCCTGCCTTTGCTGTATGCGGGCGGCACTGTGGTGGTCGCGGGCAAGTTCGATCCACAAGAGACACTCGCGCTGATCCAGCGGGAGAAGGTCACCGTCCACTTCATGGTGCCCGCGATGTGGGCGGCGATGACGCAGGTCCCGGACTTCGATTCCTACGACCTGTCGCGGCTGCGGTACCTGCTGTGCGGCGGGGCGCCGTGTCCGCTGCCGGTGATCGAGTTCTACGAGGGCAAGGGACTGACCTTTGTGGAGGGTTTCGGGATGACCGAACTCTCCCCCGCCGCGCTGGTGCTGGAATCGGCGTTCGTGCGCTCGCACGCCGGGTCCGTCGGACGGCCCTTCCTGCACGTCGAGGCGCGGATCGTGGACGAACGCGACGATGACGTCCCCACCGGAGCGGTCGGCGAACTGGTGCTGCGCGGCCCGAGCGTCTTCGCCGGCTACTGGGGATTGCCCGAAGCCAGCGCGGAATCCATGCGCGGCGGCTGGTTCCATTCCGGCGACCTCGCCCGCTGCGACGCGGACGGCTTCGTGACTTTGGTGGACCGCAAGAAAGACATGATCATTTCCGGCGGCGAGAACGTCTATCCGATCGAGGTCGAGCAGGTGCTGCACCGGCATCCGGACATCGCCGACGTCGCGGTGATCGGTGCGCCGGATCCGCAGTGGGGCGAAACAGTGATCGCGGTGGTCGTACCGGTCGGCGAATCGCTCGACGGGGACGCGGTGATCGCCTATTGCCGGGAAAGGATCGCCGCTTTCAAATGTCCCCGCCGAGTCGAGGTGGTCGCCGAGCTTCCTCGCAATGCCACGGGGAAGCTGCTCAAACGCGAACTCCGGGCTCGCTACACCGGCTCTGCCGACGCGGTCTCCCGGTAAGGACGTGAGGGGAACCCTGAGAGACTCAGAGTCCGTGAAGGTTCCCCTCACGGCACGTCGCCGGGCTCAGATGAACCTCCACAAATGGTCCGGCGTTCCGTTGTCGTCCCACTGCGTCACCTGCGCACCGTCCGCAGTGGACTGCTGATCGACGGCCATCACCTTTCCACTGTGGACGTTCACCAGCTTCCACCAGCCGCCGCCCGCGTCCACAATCCGCCACAGGTGATCCGGCGTGCCGTTGGCCTGGAACTGCTGCACGTGTGCACCGTTGTCCAGGCTCTGGTCGTGCACCGCCAGCACCTTGCCGCTGTTGCGGTTCATGATCCGGACGGTCCCGTCGCCGCTGTCCACGACTGTCCACACGTGATCGACCGTGCCGTTGTCCTGCCATTGCGTCACGTCAGCAATGTCCGAAAGCGACATGTCCTGCACCGCGAGCAGTTTCCCGGACCGCTGGTTCTGGATCCGCCGCCACGACGTCGTCGAAGCGGCCGGGCGCGGCAGCAAGGCCAAGTACCCGGAGGCGACCGGGCGCGCCTGGAAGCCGGATTGCCGGGCGTCGGCGACGAAGTACCAGTCTGAGAACGGAACCCTCGAGCCGGTGGTGTTGGCGAAGCTGTAGACGCCTTCGATGAGCGTCGTGCGGATGTCGGTGTGGTCGGTCAGCCAGGCGGCCGTCCACAGCTCCCAGTCGGCCTTCGTGTAGTCGTGGCGGAGGTCCAGCGGGACACCGTGCGCACCTCGTTTGGACTGGTACCAGGCGGCTTCCCGCGCGGCGGTGCCGAGCGGGACCAGATCAAGGCCCAGCAACCGGTCCGCGAAACCGTTGTATTTCAGGCTCCAGGTGCCCGGCTGGTCATACGCCATCCGGAGGTGCGAACCGTCATTGGCCAAAGTGGTCCATTGGCTGATGTACGAACGGGAAATCGACCGGTACCGCAACGCATCGGCGGAGTTTCCGTTGACATCGGCGAGAATGGCCATCGCACCGACACCGATGATGCCCTTCAACGCGAGGTTGGCGCTGTGCGCGATCCAGCCGGTGAAGTCGTCGGTCTGGTTCTGGTTGCCCGGGTCGAGAGTATTGCCCACGAGGTATTCGGCCCATTGCCGCAGGATTCCGTAGTGCGCACTGGCGAATGACTTCGCCGCCGCGGAATCCAGGCGCTGCACGACCGCAGCGGACATTATGAGCATGTTGGCCGATTCCTCGACCGGCATGCTCTCCTCGTTGCCGTCGTTGTGCCCGGCCGCGTTCGGATAGGACGCGCCGATGTCGTGTTCCGAGAACGTCATCGGCCAGCCGCCGTGTTCGGCGTAATCGAGCACCGGTTCCAGCAGCAGCCGCACGAATTCCGGCGAGAGATGCAGATAGCCGGGCAACGCTGGATAGATTACGTCCACTGTGGACACATTGCCGCTGGACGAGATCTCCTTCAGGAACGCCCACGGCGAGCCGTTCCTCTCGACCAGTTCGGTCCCGCCGAATGCTTGGCGCAGCGCGAGCGCGCAAATCGCCGCGTAATGGTCGCCGGTACTGCCACCGCCAGCAGCGGCAGAAGCTTCGTTGTCGATCCGCTCGTCCAGCGCGAGGCCCGCGGCGAGCGCGGCCGGGTAGTCGGCGTGGAACCAAGAGACCATGTCCTGCCACGACGACCAGTAGTGCGTCCACCAAGGCGCCAGCTGCGCGCCGAGGTAGCTGACCGCGGGCGTGCGGACGTGCCCGATCACCACCACCAGCGGATCGGCCGCCGCGCCCGGCTGGATCGTGCCCAGGTCTTTGGCGAACGCGAGGACTGGCCAACGGTCGCTGATCGCCCGCGGCTGGTCCGGATCGCTGGTCCCGGGCAGCGCTCCCCCGTTCGCCGAGTTCGCGCGCACGACCGTGTCCTGCCCGATCTGCCAGGTCACGCCGGACGAAGGCGCCGCGACCACGAGCGAACCCCAGCGCGGCTGGTCGTGCCCGTCCTCGGCGAGCACCGCCGGCGAAGCGGCCTGGACGCTCAGCGACGTGATGCCGCCGGACTCCTGCCGCTGCCAGCCGACCGGCGTGCCCGAATCCCATTGCAACCACTCGGCCGACGTGTCGAAATGCAGCGAGACGGTGTGCGCCCGGCCGTCGGCGCTCGCCGCGGCGACGGTGACGTAGCCGAACGGCACGCACTGCCGCTGGAGATTGCCGGGGTCGACCGGGGAGAAGAAGGTGACGGTGAGGGTCACGCCGCCGCCGGCGAGTTCGTAAATCGAGCGGGTTGCCGTGACCTGCAAGGAGTTCTGCGTCATCGGCGTCAGGCTCGGGCCGGACGGCAGTTGCGGTGCCCCGGCGAACACGTACGCGGCGCCGTCGATCCGGGCGATTCCGCACAGCGCGGTGACGTGCCCGGTCCAGAACGTGGACCAGGCGCCGGGCAGGTTGTCCGCGGCCTGCCAGGTCGAGAGGTACGGCGAACGCACGATGAGCGGCGTCGCGGGCGGGCGCAGCGGGTTCAGCGTGCCCGCCGGCGCTGCCGAGGCGGTGGACTGGACCAGCTCCGGCGCGCACCAGAGCGCGGCGGCCGCGGCCGCGCCGGTGCCCGCCCAGCGCAGAGCGTCGCGGCGGCTGAGTATGCGGGGACGTTGGGAGGAGGACATCGACAGCTTCTTTCGGTCAGATGCCGGACACGGGAAAGAAGAAACCGAGCGACCTCAGTGTCACCCCGCGATACAACGTTGTAAATCTGCCGAAAGGGGGCAGTCGGAGCCTGGTCCCGCTGCCGAGCCCACACCACCGGGTATCTCGGAGAAGGCGAACGCGCGTCGTTCACCGCTGAGCACCGCGGCCGAAATCGTGCTCATGGGATTGCCCGGGGCCGCCGACGTCGCCGAGCAGCCGCCGGAGGGCTGAGCGCCCTGCCCCGCCCGGCGGCATACCCTCGCGCCCAGGCGAAATCGCCGCCGCCGAAAACACCCCGGTCTCGGGATTCTTGGCCACCGCGGACAGCCGTCCTTCCGACCAACGGCTCCCCGACCGTCACGGCACGGCCCCACTCCTCCAGCGCCGCAATGACCTCCGCACCGATCCGCGACTCCACCATCACGCTGCCTGCCGCCAGGACCGCGCTTGTCAATCCCGATCACCGCCCAGCGGCATACCCTTGCGCGCCACGTGAATTCGCCGCCGCCGAAAGCACCCCAGTCTCAGGATCCTTCGCCACCGCGCACATCCGCCCCTCCGACCACGGCTCCCCCACCGTCACGTCATGACCCCGCGCCTCCAACGCCGCAATGACCTCCGCACCGATCCGCGACTCCACCGTCACACTGCCCGCCGCCATGCCGCGCGGGTAGAACGAACTCGGGAAACTGTCCGTGTGCCAGTTCGGCGCGTCGATCGCACCTTGCAGGTCGAGCCCGCCACGGACCTTCTCTCGCAACGCCGTGCCGAGGAAGAAGTGGAAGTTCCACTGGTCCTGCTGGTCGCCGCCGGGGGTGCCGAAGGCCATCACCGGCACGCCGTCGCGCAGCGCGAGCGACGGCGAGAGCGTCGTGCGCGGCCGCTTGCCCGGCGCGAGCGAGTTGGGCAGGCCCGGGTCGAGCCACGCCATTTGCAGCCGGGTGCCCAGCGGGAAGCCCAGCTCCGGCACCACCGGGTTGGACTGCAGCCAGCCGCCGCTCGGCGTCGCGGCGATCATGTTGCCCCACCGGTCGACGACGTCGAGGTGGCAGGTGTCGCCCCGGGTCAGGCCGTCCTTCGCGACGGTCGGCTCCCCCGCCCCGATCGCCGACGCGGTGACCCCGCCGCCCACGACGTAGTGCGCGTGCCGACTCAACTGAGGCGTGCGACCCTCCGGGCTGCCCGGACGCAGGTCGAAGGACGCGCGCTCACCGATCAGCTTGCGCCGGGCCTCGTTGTACTCCGGGGAAAGCAGCGCCTCGATGGACACGTCCGTGCTGTCGCCGTACCAGGCTTCACGGTCGGCCATCGCGAGCTTCGTGCCCTCGATGAGCCGGTGGTAATAGTCCGGCGTCGCGTACTCCAGCTCGCCCGGCAGGAGCGCGACCTGCTGCAAAAAAGCCGGACCTTGGCTCCACAGGCCGACTTTCGCGACGGTCCAGCCGTTCCAGGTGTGGGTGACCGGGTCCTCGTAGGCCGGGCGGAACGCGGCGAGGTCGTCGGCGGTGAGCGTGCCCGCGTGCCGTTCGCCGGAAGAATCCATCGCCGGTTTCGCGGCGAAGGCGGCGAGTGCTTCGGCGACGAACCCCTCGCGCCACGCCTTCCGCGCCGCCTCGATCTGCGCTTCCCGGTCGCTTCCGGCGGCCTCAGCTTCCGCGATCAGCCGGCGCCAGGTCTCGGCGAGCGCGGGATTCTTCAGCAGCCCACCGGGTTTCGGTGCGACGCCGCCGGGCAAGTACAGCTCGGCCGACGTGGTCCATTCGTTTTCGAACAGCTCGCGGACGGTCTCCACCGTCGCGCCGACGCGCTCCACCGCCGGGTGGCCGTCCGCGGCGTAGTGAATGGCGTACTTGAGGACCTCGCGCAGCGACTTCGTGCCGTGGTCGTGCAGCAGGAGCAGCCACGCCTCGACCGCGCCGGGCACCGCGGCGGCGAGCGGACCGGTGCCGGGGACGAGGTCCAGGCCAAGCGACGTGTAGTGCTCGATCGTCGCGCCGGCAGGCGCGGGGCCCTGCCCGCACAGCACCTTCGGCGCACCGCCCGCCGGGGCGAGGATCATCGGCACCTCGCCGCCCGGACCGTTGAGGTGCGGCTCGACGACATGCAGCACGAACGCGCCCGCGACCGCGGCGTCGTAGGCGTTGCCGCCGTCCTCGAGGACCGCCATCGCGGCCGCCGAGGCGAGCCAGTGGGTGGACGACACCATGCCGAAGGTGCCCTGCAACGTCGGGCGCGTCTGGACCATGGGTCTTATCGTCGCGTGTGAGCTGGCGGTACGTCAAAGACATCTGAGACACCAGTCCGATAGCGTATCGCTATGGAACGCCGTCAGCTGGAGTACTTCGTCGCGATCGCCGAGCACGGCGGGTTCACGCACGCGGCGCGGGCTTTGCGGGTGGCGCAGCCGTCGTTGTCGCGGGCGATTTCGAAGCTGGAACAGGACCTGGGCGTCGAACTGTTCCACCGGGTCGGGCGTAACGCGGTGCTGTCGAACGCGGGCGAACTGCTGGCCGGACGCGCCCGTCTCGTGCTGCGCGACCTCGACGCCCTGCGCGCCGCCGCACGGCTGGCGGGCGACGGACCGGCCGGGCGGATCGACGTCGCGGCCACGTCGTCGTCCGCGCTGGAGCCGGTGCTCAGCATCATCGCCGAGATGCGCACGCGGTATCCGGGCGTTTTGGTGAGCACGTCGGCGGCGTTGTCGGCGGCCGAGGTGGTCGCGATGGTGGTGCAGGGCCGGTGCGAGGCCGGGGTGTGCGGGAGCGCCGAACGCCCGGTCGGGCCGGGGCTGGTCGCGCATCACCTGCGGGACGAGGAAGTGCTGCTGGTCGCCCCGCCCGGCACGGAAATCGGCTCGGGCGGGGTCGTGGAGCGGTCCGAACTCAGCGGCAGGCAGTTCGTCGTCACCACGTCGCCGACGGCCGTCCGCGGATTCTTCGACCGGCTCGCGGCGAGCGTGCCTGGCCTGTCGATCGCGGCCGAGGCAGGCGACCGGAGCGTCGTGCTGCCGATGGTGCTGCGCGGGATCGGCGCGAGCCTGATGCCGGACGGCTGGGCGGACCTGGCCCGCCGCGCCGGTGCCGAGGTGTTCCGGTTCTCGCCGCCGGAGACGCTCCCGCAGTGGTTGATATATCGGTCGGGTCCGATTGCCGCGGCAACTCAGGCGTTCGTGGACATCACCCTCGCCACCGGCGGAACCGACAGCATCGGCGCGTAATGGCCGTCCGGATACGGCTCCCCGATCGCGCGACCGTCCGCCTCGATCCACGCATGCGCGGCGAACGGGCTCGTCCGCACGCCGGTGCACCAGGTCGGCCAGGAGCCCCTGAGCCGACACAGGAGCGCGGCGGCGATCGAGCGTTGGAGCAGCCTTGTCCGGCACAGCGGAGGCTGACGGATACGACGTCCGATCGGGCAGCGGATGCCTCATCGGTGGTCGCTGCGCGGGCACCGCGGCGTGCGAATTCCAAGACTCGGCGCAGCTTCGCCGGACGCAGCCGGGCGAGCGGGCGGGCCAAAACTACGGCAAGCAGCGGCACCGGGCGGCGATGCAGCGGGAGGCGGGTGCGCGTGGCGAGCGCGACCGGGGCGGTCATGCCGTCAGCAACCCGGCGGACCGCAGGTGGTCGAGCACTGCGGTCACGTCCTTCCGCGTCGTCGTTGCCCGCCTCCGCCTCGAGCCCAGCGGACGGTTAGCAACTCCGGATTCTCCCGAGCGGCAAGGAAACACAGCGACGTCGAATCCATGCCGCCGGACAGGTCAGCGGACCCGCGTCCAGAGTGGACCGCCTCGGCGAGCGCGGTCCGCGGGCAAGCGACTCGCGAGCGACCGGCGGACGCCACCACGGCTTCACCCGCACTCGGCCGTCTGTCCACAACAGACAGACACTCGGCGGCACTGCGGAAACCTTGACGCACAACGGTCGTTCGTTCAACGGCGGCGGAAGTTGCAGCCCGCATGACACCCGCGCGGCGAGCACCCCACAAGAAACTCGGCGAGCAGATCTGCCCGATCAGCGGCGACCGGCACTCCGTCGACCCGGCAGTGAAACACCCGCCGCAATCCGGTTGCCGTGCCTTGAATCCGCACCGCACCGTCCACAGTGGCCACCAGGTGAAAGAACCGGTCGGAGCGCGGACCCGCCCCGCCCGCTGGCCCGAATGGACTAGACCACTGTCATCCGATGCCGAGCCCGCGCCGCCCGGTCTCGTTCAACTGCCCGGGAGCGAATCGGTCCGGCCAGGTTCGCTCGTAATGCTCGGCCGGGAAGTCCGACGGACTGGACCCGGACTCGAACGCTTCGCGCACCGACCCCGCGTACGCCGCGTTCCGCGGGCACCACGGTGCGGCCGGGATGTACATGACGTTGCCCCAGCCCTGCTGGTTCTCCACCGGAGCGACGCTGTGGATCAGATCGCAGTGCCACCACACGGAATCGCCCGCCCGCACGTCCGGGATGCCGCTGGAAGCCCGCAGCAGCAACGAATGCCATTTCTCGCTGGCCGGGAACACCTGGTTCACCGTTACGCCGCACATGTCGTCCTCCGGGACGTCGGCCAGCAGCGGCCGCAGCATCAGGTAGCCCATCGCCTCCGGGATCGGCACCGTGTGCAGCACGCCCTGGTCGTGTTTCATGTCGGACAGCGCGGTCCAGCCCTGGAAGGTGCGGAACACCGAGCACATCGTCGAACCCTCGAACTGCGGACCGGCCGTGCGGTGCGCGGCGTCCCACGGGTCGTAGGACTCGACGGTGCCGTCGAACAGTTGCCGGAAAGCCCGCTGGTACGCCTCGGTCATCCAGAGGTCCAGGGTGCCCGGGTCGAGATGGGAGCCGAGACCGCCGGAATCCGCGCCCGGCGGGCGACGGCGGATGCGGTCCGGGTACAGCGAATCCCGGCCGGGATCGAACCACCGGACACCGTCGGACTCGGACTTCCACTGCGCGTTGAGGAACGCCTGCACGTGCGCCATCCGGTCGCTTTGCCGTGCTTCCATTTGCGCTGGTGACCAGTAGATCGGATAGATCTCCGGCCTCGAGCCGACGGTGCCGAAGAAGTCGTCGCCGGGGCCGCGGTAGTTCTCGAAGAACCGGTTGCCGTCGACGTAGTCGACGATCCCCGCATCCCACTCAAGCGCCTGCTCGCGCGGGAAGTGACCGCGCACCACGAGACAGCCGCGCCGCCCGAGCCGGGCGAGTTCTTCTTCGGAGACTCGGCCCGCCTCGATGTCGGCGTAGTCCAGCTCCGGCCAGATCGCTTCGCCGCGCGCTTTCGCCGCCTCGATCTCCTCGACCGCGGCGGTGACACGCGCCTCGACCACCGCGAACACCTCGTCCACGGTGCGCCCGGACGCCTCGATCCGCGCCCGCAGCGCGGCTTTGACCTCGCGAATCGCCGCCGGAAGGTCGTCCGGCGTCGTCTCCCAGTGCGGCAACGGGGGCAGCTGCATAGCGCTCGCTCCATTCAGGAAGGGCTCCTTACTGAATCGACGGTAAGGCGCCCGCACCGATTCAGGCAACACTCCTGACTAAATCGGCTACACTCGCGCCGATGATGCCGGCCAAGCCCTCCCTCGACCTGCTCCGGTCGCTGACCGACGAGCACGTCCTGCGGGCGCTGCTCGCCGAACGCCGGCTCACGCGCGCGCAAATCGCCGCCCGCACCGGCATTTCCAAGCCCGCGGTCGGCGACAGCGTCGCGCGGCTCGCGGAGGCCGGGCTGCTGCGCGACACCGGCGAACGCACCACCGGCCGCGGCCGCGTCGGCACCTACTACGCGCTGGCCGACGACCTCGGCACGGCCCTGGTCGTGAGCATCTCCCACGACGGCGCGATCGCCGAAGCCGTCGACGTTTTCGGCGAGGTGCTAGCCCGGCACGTCGAAGACCTCGGCCGCCCGGTGCGTCCGCGGAAGGTCGCTCATGCTCTGCGCAAGGCCGCCGCGCAGGTCGCCGACGACGCCGGGACGCTCCGGCTCGCCGTCGTCAGCGCCGCGGATCCGGTCGACCGCGCCACCGGGAAACTGGTCCACCTGCCCGATTCCCCGTTCCTGCTCGGGGAACTCTCCCCCGCCGACGTCCTCGCACCGCTGGTCGCCGGACCGGTCACGGTGGACAACGACGTGAACTGGGCCGCCCGCACCGAACAGGCCGCCGATGACTTCGCCTACCTCTTCCTCGGCGAAGGACTCGGCTGCGCTGTCGTCGCCGACGGCGAAGTGCGGCGCGGGCATGCCGGTTTCGCCGGGGAAATCGCGCACGTCCTCACGCGCGGCGCGGACGGCCAGGCGCTCGCCTTCATCGACGTCTTCGCCGATCTCGGTGTCCGCCAGCCGGATTCGACCACGATCGACGTCGACGCCCTGCGGACCGCGATCAAATCCGACGACGTCCTCGACACCCTCGCCGAAGCGATCTGCGGCGTGCTCCTGGCTTTGGTGACCGTGGCCGACCCGGAACTCATCATCCTGGGCGGCCCGTGGGGCCCCGCCGTGCTCGACGCCGTGTCGGCCCGTTTCGCGCGACTGCCGCGCAACGTCCCGCTCCGCGCCCCGCACGCCATGGACTCCCCCGCCCTGACCGGCGCACGCGACGAAGCTGTGCGTGCCCTGCGGAGCGCCGTTCTCAGCCCTTCATGGTCTTCTTGATCCACTCCAGCTGGCCGAACACGTCCCCGTCGGCCGCGACGCTGCTGCGGTCGGATTTGCTGGTGACTCCCACGATCGTGTCGCGATCAGCGGTGGACATGACCGGACCGCCGGAGTCGCCGCCCGCCGTGACGCCGGTCGTGCTCAGCGCGCAGAAATCGGTGCCGCCGGAGATGGTCATGCCCTCGCAGCGCTGGTCGTCGGGGTCGATGACCTTCGCGTCCACCTGCTTGAGCACGTCGGACTGGCAACTGTTCTCGTCGCCGGTGCAGGTCGCACCCCAGCCGAACCCGCGAACCGTCTCGCCTGGCCGCACCGGTCCCCCGGTCGGCAGCTTCGCCGGAGTGATGTTCATCGGGGTGACCTTGATCAGCATGAGGTCGGCCAGCGCGTGGTTGTTGCGGCTGCCCGGCACCGGCCGGACGACGGTGCCGAGCCGCTGGTCGAGATTGCCGACGCGGAACTCGATCCGGGAGTCCGCGATGGGTTCGGCGGCCTCGTTGAAGCAGTGGTCGGCGCTGATGATCCATTCGCGACTGATCGCGGTGCCGGTGCATTCGGGTTTGCCGTCGACCAGCATCCGCACCGCCCACGGGCCGTAGCTGGAGACCGAACCGCCGATCACGGCCGACGCCGGGGTCGCCAGGGTGACGGCGACCAGGGCGGCAACCGGAGCTAGGACGGCCAGTTGGCGGAATGAGCGGCGGAGCATGGTGCAGGCGTCCCTTCGGCGGCTGGCGTTACAACATCAAGACGCGGCAGCTGGAGGGGGGTTGCGCCTCGTGAGTGTTAATCCCGGTTAGAACCGGCATAGGCACTCACGAGTCAAGACTTGTCCGCCCGGCGAGCGGCCGCCTGGACCTGGCTGCCCGGCGTCGACGCCGACGACCGCGGCCGCGCGCGCCTTCATGTCGTTCACCTTGTCCTTCGCCGCGGCCTCGAGAATGCCGGTGTCGATGAACGCCCGCCGCTGCTCCGGCGTCTCGCAGGAGTACGCCGCGATCCACCTCTCGGAATTGGGCGCTGCGAAGCGAACCAAGATGTCCCGCACGAAATCTTCGTCCGCCCACCCCGCGGCCAACCCCGTGTCCATGCCCACGACGGGGTCCTGCCGCGGCTGGCGAAGCTGGACCTCGGCTAAATCCCTCAGCCCGGCCGGCGAGCGTAGACCACCGCTTGCGGCACCTCGCTGTCCAGCTCCTCCACCCACTCCGCCTCGACGGTGAATCCGGCTTCGCGCAACCATTCCGACACCTGCGCGGGACGGCGGCGATGGACGTACAGCTGCATCGGATGTCCGCCGTAACCCTGCGTCTTCAACCGGGCGACGTCGCCGACGTGGAAGCCGATCGCGACCGGTGCCCCGGGCTGCAGCACCCGGTGGAACTCCGCCAGCGCCGTGGGCACTTCCTCGTCCGGGACGTGGATCAGCGACCACCACGACAGCAGCCCGGCGGCCGAAGCGTCGGGCAGCGGAAGCGCGGTCATCGAGCCGACCGCGAATCGCAGCCCCGGGTGGTCCCGCCGGGCCACCTCGATCATGCCGGGTGAGAGGTCGAGGCCGAACGCGTCCAGGCCCAGGCTGTTCAGATGCGCGGTCACGTGCCCGGTGCCGCAGCCGACGTCGGCGACCGGGCCGTTCCCGCGCACCAGCGAGGCGAACAAGGCCAAAGTCATTCGCAGCGAAGGGCTTTTGGCGATCGAGTCGCGCAATCGGTCGGCGTAGCTGTCGGCGACGGTGTCGTACGAGGTCCGGGTGTCGGTCAGCCAGGTCTGCACGACGGCCACGCTAGCTCACCGGCGCGCCGAACCACTGGCGAAGCGCGGGCTCCAGCCAGTCCGGATCACCGGCCCACGCCACATATCCGTCCGGCCGGACCAGCTTCGCCTCGGCACCCGTCTCAACGCGGTTCACCCGATCCGCCCACCGAGTCGCGAGGTCGCCGAACTGTCCTCCGGGATCCACGAGAACACCGCGTCCTGCCCGCAGTTCCGGACCGAGATCGTGCGCGGGAAGCCCGACCAGCGGATGGTCCTCGCTGCCCGGAACGGCGTAGCGGAAACCCATGCCGGACAACATGTCGTCCAGCAGGTACTGGACTTCGGGCAAGTGCACCAATTCCGTGAACAACGACCGGGCCGCAGCCGAATCCGGGCTGTCGTCGAGGAGCAGAGTCTGCGCCTGGACGTTGCGCAGCACCGCCGCGCCGACCGGATGCCGTTCCGCGTGGTAGCTGTCGAGCAGCCCCGCGGGCGCGGTGCCGCGAACCGCAGCGCCGAGCTTCCAGCCGAGATTCATCGCGTCCTGGATTCCGGCGTTCATGCCTTGCGCGCCAAAGGGAAGATGTACGTGCGCGGCATCGCCGGCCAGGAACACGCGGCCGTGCCGATACTGTGCGGCCTGCAGCGCGGCGTTCGTGATCCGGCGTGCGTAACGGAGTTCGACCAGTTCCACCCGATCGCCGAAGACCGTCTTCAGCCCGGTGCGGATCTCGTCCTCAGTGACCGGGACGTCCCGTTCCAGCGACCAGCCGGGTCCGCCGAACGTCAGCCGGCGCAGCGGGCGGCCTTCGGCGTCGACGCCGAGCGGGAACACCTGCGCGCGATAGCCCTCCGGGGTGATCGTGGTCATCGGGACCTCGGCGCTCAGCCGCACGTCGGCGGCCACCATGGTCGCGGTCCCGGGACGGCCGGAGAACTCCGCGCCCAGCAGCTTCCGGACCGTGCTGCGCCCGCCGTCGGCGGCGACCAGGTACCGGGAGCGGATCGTGGCGCCGTCGGCGAACGTCGCGGTGACGCCGTCCGCGTCCTGCTCCAGCCCGGCCAGTTCGTGGTTCCGGCGGACGTGGATTCCTTCCGCGGCAAGGTGTTTCTCCAGGAAGCCCTCGATCCCGACCTGCGGAACCGACCGCCACGGGAACCGGTGCCGTCCGCGCACCAGCGGCAGCAGATTCCCGGCGAAATGCGCGGTGGTGACCGGATAGTCGCCGGTGGCCAGCAGCGGTTCGAGCAGGCCGCGCTGGTCGAACGCCTCCTGGGTGCGGGACTGCAGCCCGCCGGCCTTGGACAGTTCGCTGGCCTTCGGCAATCGGTCCACCAGCACGCAGGAAACTCCGGCGAGCCGCAGTTCGTTCGCCGCCGTCATCCCGGTCGGCCCGGCGCCGACGACGAGCACCTCGGCAGTCATGATCTCTCCCCTCGTGGGTCGGTGTGTTCGGAACCGACTCTCTGCCCGCCGACAGCTCGCGAGCCAGAAAGCGGCCCGATTGCGGCGGATTCCGACATGAGTACTCTCGAGCCGGTGGATTCCGACTACGACGACCTCGACCGCCAGCTCGTGCACGCCCTGCAGATCGACCCGAGGGCACCGTTCAGCACGATCGCCGAAGCCCTCGGCGTGTCGGATCGCACCGTCGCACGCCGCTACGCCCGGCTCCGGTCGACCGGAGCGCTCCGGGTCGTCGGCGGCGTCAACGAGGCGGCTTCCGGTGCGGTGCAATGGTTCCTGCGCATCCGGTGCGCACCGAACGCGTCCGGCGCGGTCGCCGAGGCGCTCGCGCGGCGACCGGACACCGCTTGGGTGAGCCTGACGTCCGGCGGCACCGAAATCGCCTGCACTGTCCGCATCGAGAACGAGGCCGACAGCGAAGCGTTGCTGCTGGCCAAACTCCCCCGCACGCCTCGGGTCGAAGGCGTCACCGCGCATTCGGTGCTGCACGCGTTCTACGGCGGCCCCGACAACCTGGTCGCCAAACTAGGCGTACTGGACGAAGCCACCGTCACCCGGTTACGCCCGCCGCCGCTTCCCCTCCGGCCCGGCCCGGCGACGCTCGACGACGGCGACCGCGAGCTCCTCGCCGCGCTGGCCGCAGACGGCCGCGCCGGGTTCGAACAACTCGCCGCCGAGACCGGCTGGTCGCCGACCACCGTCCGCCGCCGCATGGCGGAACTGCGCGAACGGGACGTGCTGTACTTCGACCTTGACCTCGATTGGCGATTGCACGGCAAGGGAATCCGGACTTTGCTGTGGCTTTCGGTCGCCCCGGCCGCTCTCGCGGAGGCCGGGGCCGCGCTGGCCGAGCACCCGGAAGTCGCGTTCGCCGCCGCGACCACCGGCCCGACCAACCTGTACGCGACAGCGGTGTGCGCCAGCCAGCGCGAGCTGTACCGCTATCTCACCACCAGCGTCGCCGCGCTCCCCGCGGTCGCCCACGTGGAAACCGCACCGGTGATCAAGACGGTGAAACGGGTAGCGAACCGGCTGTGACGCAGTACGAACGGGCGCCCTCCCGGTCAGCGGTTGACAGCGCGCGGAGGATCCGTCGATGATTCGTTCGGCTTTTCCCGGTGGGAAATTCCCGAACGCGTCCGCGAACTGTCCCCGACTTTTCGAGGAGACATCGATGTCATCGGTCAGCCGTCGCCGATTCATGCAACTCGCCGCGGCCACCGCCGCCGGCACGGCGTTGCCCGCGAGCATCGCGCGGGCGGCTTCGGTGCCGGCCGCCGTGCGCACCGGCACGCTCGCGGACGTCGAGCACGTCGTCGTGCTGATGCAGGAAAACCGGTCGTTCGACCACTATTTCGGGACCCTCAACGGCGTCCGCGGCTTCGGCGACCCGCGCCCGGTCTCGCTGCCGAGCGGGAAACCCGTGTGGCACCAGGCCGACGCGAGCGGCGCCGAAACCCTGCCGTTCCGCCCCGCCGAGGACAATCTCGGCCTCACCTTCATCGAGGACCTCAACCACGACTGGAACGGCACGCACACCGCCTGGAGCACCGGCCGGTGGGACAAGTGGATCCCGGCGAAAACCCGCACCACCATGGCGTATCTGACGCGCAAGGACATCCCGTTCCACTACGCGCTCGCCGACGCGTTCACCATCTGCGACGGCTACCACTGCTCGATGCTGTCCTCCACCGACCCGAACCGGTACTACATGTACACCGGCTGGACCGGAAATGACGGTTCCGGCAACGGACCGGTGCTGGGCAATGAAGAATCCGGCTACGGCTGGACCAGTTTCCCGGAAATCCTGGAAAAGGCCGGGGTTTCGTGGAAGATCTACCAGGACATCGGCGACGGTCTCGACAAGGACCACGGCTGGGGCTGGACGAAAGACGCCTACATCGGCAACTACGGCGACAACTCGCTGCTTTACCTGACCCAGTACCAAAACGCCACCCAAGGCAGCCCGCTTTACGACAACGCGCGCACCGGCACGCGCGCCACCGCGGGCGACGGATTCTTCGACCGCCTCACCGCGGATGTCAAAGCGAACCGCCTGCCGCAGGTTTCCTGGATCGTGGCCCCGGAAGCGTACTGTGAACATCCGGCGTGGCCTGCCAATTACGGTGCCTGGTATGTCTCCGGAGTACTCGACGCACTCACCTCGAATCCGGACGTGTGGAGCAAAACCGTCCTGCTCATCACTTACGACGAGAACGACGGTTTCTTCGACCACGCCGTCCCGCCGTATCCGCCGCGCGACGCGAACTGGGGCCAGTCGACGGTGAGCGTCGCCGGAGAATGGTACGAAGGCGGTGCGGCCGCGTCGTATCTGACTGGAATGCCTTACGGACTCGGCCCGCGCGTGCCGCTGCTGGCCGTCTCGCCGTGGAGCACCGGCGGCTGGGTCTGCTCGCAGACTTTCGACCACACGTCGCTGATCCAATTCGTGGAAAAGCGCTTCGGCGTGCACAATCCGAACATTTCGCCGTGGCGCCGTGCGGTCTGCGGGGATCTCACGTCGGCGTTCGACTTCACCGGCGCCAACAGCGGCGTCCCGTCCCTGCCCGGCACCGGCGACTACCAACCGCCCGCCGACCACAGCACTCCGCCGACCTATCACCCGGTGCCGCCGTCGAACGGCTCGCTCCCGAAACAGGAACCCGGCGCCCGCAAAGCACGCGCGCTGCCGTACGACCTGGCAGCGGACACGCAGGCCCGCGACGGCCGGATGTACTTCACCTTCACCAACCTCGGCGACGCCGGAGCCGGATTCCACGTGACGTCCCGGATGCGTTCCGACGGGCCGTGGCCCTACACCGTGGAGGGCCACAAGTCGGTCACCGACAGCTGGCATTTGCCCAGCGGCGCGGGAGATTGGTACCAGTACTCGGTTTTCGGCCCGAACGGCTGGCTCCGCGAACAGGCCGGAACCATCGGCGGCTTGGGCCCCGAGGTCACCGCCCGGCACGACGCTGGCTACGTGACGGTGACGTTCACGAACCCGAGCAACCGGACGGTCACCTTCACCGGGATCGACGCTTACGCGCCTACCGAGGCTTACCAGTACACGCTCGCCCCTGGTACGTCACGGGCGGTGCCGAAGTGGGGCGTGGCCAACGGTTGGTACGACATCACGGTCAAAGCCGATCACGACGGGCAGTACGTGCGCCGTTTCGCGGGCCACGCGGAAACCGGCCAAGCCTCGACCAGCGACCCGGCTATCGCTACTAGCTGACCGGTCCGTGAAGGGAACCCTGAGGGACTCTGATTCCCTGAGGGTTCCCCTCACGGCTTTCCGGAGCCAGCACGAGCCACGAGCAAGCCGACCGCCGCCAGCACCACGGCGAGCCCGCCGAACCCGACACCCAGCGTCGCCGCCGACGCGATCGCACCGACCAGCAACGGCCCGCCCGCGTCGCCCAGCTCGCGGCCGACCTCAGCCGCTCCCATCGTCTGCCCGAGCCGTTCCTTCGGTGCGGCACCAGCCAAATGTGCGAACCCGATCGGCGTGGCCACTCCAACCCCGACGCCGATCGCGACCGCCGCAACCACCACTCCCGCGACACCCGGCACGAACGCGCCCAGCGCCAGCCCGGCAGCGGTCAGCAGCAACCCGCCAGCCATCCCCAGTCCGTCGGGAATCCGCCCAGCGTCCCGCAGCCGCCCGGCCCACGGCTGCACCAACGCCGAACACAACGCCAGCACCGACACCACCGCACCGGTCGCGACTGTGCCGAGCCCGCTCGCTGCCCCGGTCACCGGCAGGAATCCGATCCCGACCGCAAGCGCAGCAGTCGTTCCGGCCAGCACCGCAGTCGGCCGCACGAACCCAGGCTCAGCGAGCCGACGGGCGAGGTCGAGAACGGTCTGTCGCTGGCGCGGCAACGGCTCCGGCGCAGGCACCGCCAACGCGGCCCACCCGGCGACGACGAACGCCAGCACCGCAAGAGTGCCGAACAGCAAGGAAAACCCGCCCAGCATGATCAGCACGCCGCCGAGCAACGGGCCGAGCGTGTAGCCGACGCTCTTCCAAGCGCCGTAACCACCGAACGCCCGCCCCTGCCGTTTCTCCGGCGACAACCGAGCGACCAACGCGCCCGCCGCCGGCGAGAAGGCCGCCGCAGCCGCACCCTGACCGAACCGGGCCAAGCCCACCGCAGCCGGATTTCCCGCGAGCACAAAGGCCGCCGACGCGAGCGCGAACGCCAGCAGGCCGCCGAGCAGCACCGGCCGCGGCCCGATCCGGTCGGCCAGCGACCCGAACACCGGCTTGAGCACGACCTCGGCCCCGTCGTATACCGCGAGCAGCAATCCCAAGGTCAGCAAGGAATCACCGTGCGTGTACGCGCCCAGGCTGGCGGCGATGCTGTGCGCGCCGAACGCGGTGACGAACCCGGCGGCGTACAGCGGACGCAGCTCAGCAGAACTCATGCGAAACCCTCACCTCTGCGGCAGGGCTTGAAAAACCCGCCTGACGTCGTCTGCGAACCGCCCCGTCCCCGCCGAGCCTGGAGCCCACGCCACCCTTCACATCTGATGTAGGGCTTCGAAAACCAGCTCGGTGTACTCAGCAAGCCGCTCCGTGCAGTGTTTCAACCGCTGGTCAGCCACGCCCGCCGAAGGCGCCCCGAACACGTCTCGGGCCTTCAGATCCCGATACCAGCGCCGCAACCGCTCGAGGCTCTGCTCTTCCTCTTCCAGTTCGGCCATCGTGAACTTGGCGATCCGGATTTCCTTGTCGATCTCGGCATCGAACTTGCCGCAGTCGGCCAGGAACTCCGTCCACTCCTCTTCCCGTTCGGCAGTGAACAGCTCCACCAGCCGCGAACCGTCCCGTTCCGCGGCGTCGAGCGTGATCACCTCGCCGTCGCCGCGTTCGGCCAGCTCCGCGACCCGCGCGACGCCGCCGGCGAACCCGGGCACGTCCGGCACCGCCCAGGCGCCCTGCCCGAGCGACAACGCACCTACCCGCCGCAGCTCACGCCACACGGCGACCCGATGCCGCGACGGTCCGGACGGCACCCGCACCACAAGTACCAGCCACTTGCCCTCTGCCACAGCGCTGAATGTATCACGTGTTACATCGACTCAGGTAGCGCCTTCAGGAAGGCACCGACCGTCCGATCCGCCAGCGCCTGACGGTCCGCCAACGGCAGCGACAGACACTGCAGCGTCACCCCGTCGATCATCGCGAACACCTGCGCCGCCACCTCCTCGGACAGCCCGGCGTCGACATACCACTGCCGCAGCTCGCGATCGAGCTTGGCATTTTCCTTCTGCAGCACCGGATCCACGACGGCCGCCGCCGCGTAGGCGAGCCATACGCGGGCCCGCCGCGTGCGTGGTTCGTCCAGCGGCAGCCACAGCTCGACATAACCGGCGATCGATTTCGGTTGCGCCGCCTCGATTTCCGCTAGGAACTGCTCCCCCGCGTACTCGAAACCGGCACGCACGAGGTCGTTCTTCGTCCGGTAGTAATACTGCACCTGAGCCGGAGAAACGCCCGCCGCCGCGGCGACCGTCCGCACGCTCAGCGCGCCGATTCCCTGCTCTGCCAGCACCTCCAGCACGGCATCGAGCACATGGGCAGCCCGCTTCACCGGCGAGTCGCCCCCGCGCGCGCTCGCCACGCGACGGCGATCAACTCCAGGATCCCGAGCACTCCCACCACCACGCCGACCTGCCGCAGCCCGACCACCGGCGTCTCGACGTCGCGGAACACGAAGTACAGCACCGCGCCGACGACCACCATCAGCACGCCAACCGCGACGTGCCCCCATTTGCCGTTCATCCGAACCCTCCTATACGAACGTACAATACGACCGTACAGGACTAAGCGGCCTTCCGTGCGGCCAACCGTTCGACGATTCCGGCCTTGCTCCGCTCCGCCCGCTCGACCTCGAACCCGGCCGCGGCGAGCAACGGCAGCGGGCGACGAGTCAAGTAATCCCCCAACTGCCATACAGTCAGCTTCTCCAGCAGCCGTTGACCAGCGAGAACGAACCATCGATCGCTGCCGACGTGGTCCAGCAGCAGAAGCCGCCCGTCCGGCCGCAGCACCCGGTGCATCTCCGCGATCGCGCCGCGTTCGTCCGGGACGCCGCACAGCCCCAGCGTGCAGACGACCGTGTCGAACGTGCCGTCCGGGAACGGAAGGGACTGCGCGTCCGCCTCGGTCAGCGTGACCTCGCGTCCGGTCGAAGCGGCCCGGCGGCGGGCGAGGTCCAGCATCGACGGACTGAGGTCGATCCCGGTCAGCCGCACGTCCGGCGGGTACAGCGGCAGATTCCGGCCGGTTCCGACAGCGACCTCCAGCACTTCTCCCGAAGCCTGGCCGCACACCCACTCGCGGCCGTCGGCGAGCAGCGCCCGCTCGATCCAGGCGATGTCGCGGTCGTACCGAGGCGCGGCCTCGTCCCACGTCCGCCGCAGCCAGTCCTGTCCCCGCTCCGCCATGGTCGCGAACTCCTCTCCGCCCGGGGTCTTTCCCCGTACCCTCGCATCCCATGGGGGATTTCGACTACGACGCGGAACTGCGCCGCTACGACCAGCACCTCCGCGAGGCCGCCGATGTCCGGCCGGACGACCACGTCCTCGACATCGGCTGCGGCGCCGGGCAGACCACCCGCGCCGCCGCTCAGCGCGCGATTCGCGGCAGCGCGCTGGGAGTCGACATATCCGCCTCGATGCTCGCCCGCGCCGAGCGAGCGTCCGCGGACGTGCCCAACGTCCGGTTCGCCCAGGCGGACGCGCAGGTCCATCCGTTCCCGCCGGCCGCGTTCACCGTCGGGCTGAGCCGGTTCGGCACGATGTTCTTCGAGGATCCGGCCGCCGCGTTCGCCAACGTCGCCCGCGCGCTGCGGCCCGGAGCGCGACTCGTGCAACTCGTCTGGCAGCACCGGAGCCGTCAGGAGTGGGTCACCGCGATCCACCGCACGCTCGCCGAGGCCGATCCGCCGAGCGGCACCGCGCCCGGCGACGCCTTCTCCCTCGCCGATCCCGCGACTGTCCGAAGTGTCCTCACCGCGAACGGATTCGCCGACGTCGAACTGGCCGACGTGCGCGAACCGGTCTGGTACGGCCCCGATCCGTCCACGGCGCTCGACGCAGTGCTCAAACTCCGCGAAGCGAGCGATCTGCTCGCCGCCCGCGACGCCGCCGAGAAAGACCGAGCCCTAGCCCGGCTGCGCGCCGAACTGACGAAGCACCACAGCCGTGACGGCGTCTGGTTCGCCGCACGCGCCTGGCTAGTCACCGCGCGCCGGACGTGATGTCACAAACCGCTGGTCGCCGGCGTCCTATGGGCGATCGACCCGAAACCGCGAAGGAGCCACCCATGACAGCGCCCGGCGAAGCGAGCCCGGACCTCGCCACCGAGACCTTCCTCGCGCACCGGAACCTGCTGTTCACCGTCGCGTACGAGATGCTCGGCTCGGCCGCCGACGCCGAGGACGTGCTGCAGGAAACCTGGCTGAAGTGGGCGGGCGTCAATCTCGCCGAGATCCGCGAGCACCGCGCCTACCTGGTGCGGATCACCACCCGCCAGGCGCTGACCCGGCTGCGCACGCTCGGCAGGCGCAAGGAGTCCTACATCGGGACTTGGCTGCCCGAACCGCTGCTCACCGCGCCGGACGTCGCCGAGGACGTCGAACTGGCCGACAGCGTCTCGATGGCGATGCTGCTGGTGCTCGAAACGCTGCGGCCGACCGAGCGCGCGGTGTTCGTGCTGCGCGAGGTCTTCGACGTGCCTTACGACGAAATCGCCGAAGCCGTCGGCAAAACCCCGGCCGCGGTGCGCCAGATCGGGCACCGGGCGCGGTCGCACGTGTCCGCCCGCCGACCGCGCGGCGACGTCACGCCCGCCGAAACCCGCGGCGCGCTCACCGCGTTCCAGAAGGCCGTCGAGACCGGCGACCTGCAGGGACTGCTCGACCTGCTCGCCCCGGACGTCGTCTTCCTCGGCGACGGCGGCGGCGTGAAGCAGGCGGTGCCGCGGCCGATCGTCGGCGCGGACAAGGTCGCGCGCCTGCTGACCGCCGGAGGCGCCCGGATCCCGGCTCCGCTGCGCCCGATGCAGGTCAACGGCCACCCGGCGCTGGTGCTGACGCTCGACGGCGAGGTCGACACCGTGCTCACGCTGCGCATCGACGACGGCAAGATCACCGGCCTGTACGCGGTGCGGAATCCGGCGAAGCTGTCGCACATGGACTCCGAAACCGCCCTTCGCCGCTGACTCCGTCCGGTACTACCGAAAGTAGCTCCGACGCTGGCGCGCGCCACCCGGACGGACCATGCCATCCTGGTCCCGCCAGGGGCGGCCCGCCGGGTCGCCGCCGTACCGAGGAGAGGACCGACGTGGGCGTTGTCAGCTGGATCGTGCTGGGCCTGATCGCCGGGTTGATCGCGAAGGCCCTCATGCCGGGCAAGGACCCGGGCGGCTGCATCATCACCATCCTGCTCGGGATCGGAGGCGCGTTCGTGGGCGGGTGGATCGGCAAAACGCTGTTCCACACCCAGCTCGGGACGTTCTTCGACCTGCGCACGTGGGGTCTCGCGGTGCTCGGCGCGCTGGTCATCCTGACCGGCTACCGGCTCATCGTGGGCGGCCGCCGCCGAGACTGATCCCCGGGGGCGGCCCGCTGCCTCCCGCGGCGGGCCGCCCCCGCTTCACGGATTCCGGACGGATTTCGCGAGAATCCGCCATCGCTTCCGGACTCACCCGGGCGCGGCCTCGAATTGAAAGCGACCCCGGATTCCGGCCTCGTTTCGTGGCAGAATCAGCGGAGAAGTTTCGGCCAGGTCGACGGGCGGAGCGGACGATGGCGCTGCGCGACCACGAACAACATCAGCTGGACGAGATCGAACGTCGCCTCGCCCAGGAAAATCCGCGCCTTGCCCGCCGGTTCGAGAAGTTCCGCCCGGTGCCGGTGGTCACCTTCGCCGCGGCCGCGGTCGGCGTGCTCAGCGTGTTCCTCACCGGCCTGGTCACGCTGGTGGTCGGGTTCGGCATGGACTCCGCCCCGCCGATCGCGGTGGGCGCGGTGCTCACGACGGCGATCCCGCTCGCGATCATCTGGTTCTACCGCTGCCACTGGCGCTGACGCTCCCCTGAAACCACTGGCCGGCCAAGGAAACACCTCGTCAGGCGGCGACGCGCCCGCGCGCGAAACGGCGGAACAGCGCGAATCCGGCGAGCACGGTGACCAATTCCCAGGCGATCGTCGTGATCACAGACACCGACAGCACGTCCGTCCGGTCCGGGGACGACGACCGCAGCTGCCCCCGCGCGTCCACGCGAACGCGGGTCAGGCCGCGCGCCGCCGGGTCCGAGCGCAGCGGGATGTTCGCTTCCTCGGTGCCGCCGTCCGGGGCGGTCCACGTGACGCGCCGGGTGTCGGGCATCGCGGCGCCCTCGCTCCCGCGCAGCGCGCCGGATTCGGGCTCGACGGCGGCGACGACGGACCGTCCGGGCGCGCGGTCGATCGCCGCGGAGCCCTGCCAGTGGATCCACAGGCCCAGCCCGAGCCCGGCCATCGCCGAGACCGCGACGGCCGCGGCCAGGAGCGGAAGGAGGAACGCGCGTCCGCGCACCGCGGACGCGCGGAAACCACCAGAAGCCATGCCATGAGAATGCCGGGAAAACCGGGAGCAGGGCAGGGTTTGCGGACAAATGTGCCCAAGTCGCGGAAAAAGACGCCCGCCGCGGGCAACCGACGCCCGATTTCACCCGTTCTTTTCACTCATTCGTGGGTAACGCCACATGGAGGCAACCTCGACGCGGGAGCCGGACCGAGAGCGTCGGGTCAGCTGCCGAACAGCCGTGTTCCATTCGGAACGGAACCGGTCGCGGCACCGCGTCGTTTATTGCCGCCGTCTTCCGCCAGTACGTGGGATTCTTCCGGACGCGCGAGCATTCCCCGTCACCCGCCGGACGCGCTCAGCAATGCCTGCCCGGTGGCTGTCACCGCGTGCCGCACTGTGTTCCCGTCCTGTTGGCTCTCCACCAATCCCGCACGGCGCAGAACACCCGCGTGTTTGCCCGCCGCCCCGGGCGTCACGCCGATCTCCCCGGCCAATTCGGCGGTGGACAGCGGGACCGCCAACGCGTGCAGCGCGCGGGCGCGGTTCGTGCCGAGCAGATCCGGCAGCGGGTCCTGGGCCGCGTCGCTCGCCGCGATCGCGTGCTCCGCGGGCGCGCCCCAGACCACCGGCAGCTCTGGTCCGGTCCCCGGATCCGGCTCCACGACCCGGAAATAGGCCGGGATGACGAGCAAGCCTCCGAAGTAGACACTGCGATCCGCGGACGACTCCGGCCCGTCCCAGCGGATCGGCGCGGCCTTCGCCCGTTCAGGCCCGGCGGACGGCCACATCGGAGTGCCGTACGAAGCGAGCGCCGAACCGAGCAGGGCGCGGGCCCCGTCGGCCAGTTCCCCGGCCCACGACGGCGCGAGCCCGTGCACGAAGAACGTCTGAAGGTCGGCGCGCAGGCTCGTTTTCGGGACGTGCACGACGCCGTCTCCCGCGACCGGGCCGAGCTGCCGCCGCCGGTCCGGTTGTCTCAGCGCCCCCGCGTGCCGGACCGGCGATTGCGAGCGGCCGGACGGCAGTGCCCGCACCGCCCGGTTGCGCAGTTCCAGCGCGGCCGCCGGACGGGGTTGCGGAAGCAGCCCCTCCCTGCGAAGTTGCTTGCGGGCACGAGCGGACCAGACCCGCAACCCGGCCGCGGGACGGCGGCTCTGCAGAGCGGTGAGGCTCAGCACCAGTTCCCACAGCGGATCGGGGCCGGTGCGCCGCCTCGTCCGGCCGAAATCGTCGTCGGTGAAATGAATGCGCAACGCCATGTGCTCCCCCTGCCCCCCGACATGGTTGCGCTTCCAGAGTGCCGCGCCGATCCGCCGCTGTCCAGGCGCGTTTTCCGTTCGGGGAAAGAACCCACCGAATGCCAGCGAATCTCGCTGAATCAGGTGGCCGGCCGGAGACGGTTCGCACGCGGAACCGCGAAAGCGAGACAAATCGTCTCGCCGGATCGGGCGCACGCATTAGGCGAGACGTGCGCCGGGCACGCCCGGATGCCGCCGGATCCGGACCGGGCGCGGCCTTCCCCCGGCGCGCGCGAGCTTCGGGACCAGCAGTTCCCGACATTCGCCGCAGCGATTTCCCCCGCCCGGGCGACTATTGCGCCGCGAATGCGAAACGGGGCCCGGCCGCGTGGGCCGGACCCCGTTTCCGGTGCCTCAGTGCTGCCTGCTCAGCCGAGCAGCAGGCCGTTGCCGCCGGCGACGGCGTTGTCGAAGCGCTTGGAGATCTCCGCCCAGTTGAAGATGTTCCACAGGGCGTTGACGTAGTCCGGCTTCACGTTCTTGTAGTCCAGGTAGAACGCGTGCTCCCACACGTCGACCAGCAGGATCGGCACGGTCGGCAGGATCAGGTTGTTGTGGTGATCGCGCAGCTGCTGGGTGATCAGCGTCTTGCCGATCGGGTCCCACGACAGCGCGCCCCACCCGTTGCCCTGGATCGTCGTCGACACCGCGGTGAACTGCGCCTTGAACTTGTCGAAGGAGCCGAACGCCTCGTCGATCGCCGCGGCCAGCTCGCCGGTCGGCTTGTCGCCGCCTTCCGGCGAGAGGATCTTCCACCACACCACGTGGTTGGCGTGCCCGGCCAGGTTGAACGCCAGCGTCGTCTCCAGCCCCACGATCGACCCGAAGTCGTTCGCTTCGCGGGCGGCGGCGAGCTTGTCCAGCGTGTCGTTCGCGCCCTTCACGTAGGTCGCGTGGTGCTTGCTGTGGTGCAGCTCGTTGATCTCGCCGGAGATGTGCGGCGCGAGAGCACCGTAGTCGTAATCGAGTTCGGGCAGCTCGTACCGGGCCATGGGCCCTCCTTCTGTCTTCGACATCAAGTCTTGCCCCCTCGAACCTAGTAGCACACCCGGGTCCCGGGCGAGCGGGGGCGACCTCGGCGCCACGGGGTGGAACCAGCTTGAGTGAATGTTCAACTTCCAGTACCGGCCTCGGCGGCCGACCACTCAGCGTGACCGGTTTGTCCGCCCCGCGCCGGTTCGCCCGTGCCCGGTACGGTTGACCCCATGGCGACGTCCCGGCTCGGCAGCGTGCAGCGGGTGCTGCTGCTGTTCGCGCTGGCGCTGGGCATCGCCGTGATGCACCACGTGCCCTCTCCGGGCGCCGGGCATGCCATGACGAGCCAGCTGTCCGTGGTCCAGGCGCACGACGCCGCCCCGGCCGCGGACTCCGGCATGCCCGCCGGCGAGCACTCGATGCTGCACCTCTGCCTGGCGGTCCTGTACGCGGCCGGAGCGCTCGTTCTCGGCCTGCTGGCTTTCCGCCGTTACACCGCCGTCAAGGCGGTCTTCGACGGCACACGCGGCTCCCCCGCCGACCGGCCGCCCGACAGACGGGGCCGGACCGTCCTGACTTCTCTCTGCGTGTTGCGAACCTGATCGGTCACGTCCGCTCCGGTCTTTCTTCGCAATTCTTCCTTTTGAGAGAAGGTTTTTCGTGCGCAAAATCTTTTTCAGCGGTGCCGTGCTGACCGCGTCGCTCCTGCTCGGCGCGTGCGGCGGTCCGGAATCCCCCGCTCCCGCACCCAGTGCGCAGGCGGGGCACAACGCCGCTGACGTCACGTTCGCCCAGCAGATGATCCCGCACCACCAGCAGGCGCTGGAAATGGCGAAAATGGTGCCGCCGCGCAGCAGCGACCCGAAGGTCGTCGACCTGGCCGGCCGGATCGACCGGGCGCAGGACCCGGAAATCCGGCAGATGCAAGGCTGGCTGACGTCCTGGGGCGTCGCGGCGACCAGCCATTCGATGCCCGGCGGCCACGACATGTCCGGCGACCACTCGATGACCGGCATGATGTCCGACGCCGACCTGAAAAGCCTGGACGCCGCCAAGGGCCCGGAGTTCGACCGGTCGTGGCTGGACATGATGGTCAAGCACCACCAGGGCGCGGTCGAGATGGCGAAGACGGAATTGGCCCAGGGCGCGGATGCCGGGGCCAAGGCGCTGGCGCAGCGGATCATCGACGCGCAGCAGGCGGAGATCGCTGAGATGCAGGGCTTGCTGAAGAGCTGATCCGGTGGGGCGCCGGGGTCGTTCGAGCGGCTCCGGCGCCCTGCTTCGGGGCCTTGCGCTGGCGGAGGTCTCGCCGGGCGAGGTCCAGCACTGGCGGGGCCGGGTCTCGCCACCTGCTCGGCGAAGTCCAGCGCCGTCCGCTCGCGAGACCTGGGTCTGGGCGAGTTGGCGCCGATCACCCGCGCACAACCCGGCGGGTTTTGTCATCAGGCTCCCCGCGCCAGCCGGAACCGAATCAGACGGCACGCGGCGGCCTCGATCGAGCGCCACCCCTCCGCCGGAGCTGGAGCGACTCTCTCGACCGCCCGGACGCGCGTCCAGCTGCTCGTGAGGCGAGGCACGGCGGCCGGTCCGGCTCGCGCGCCCTGTCTCCCGGAAGCCGAGCCGGAATCCGCCGGACCCGGCCGCGACGACCGGATCCGGCGGGTTCTCATCGCCGCAGTTTCTCCGGCGCTTCGTCGATCAGGCGCAGCAGCCGCACCGCGAGGTCCTGGCAGGCGGCACCGGTCAGGCCGGTGTCCTCCTCCAGCACGGCTCGGACGGAGGAGATGCGCTCGTCGTATCGCGACACGTACCTGATTTCGTCGGGCATGACGCGGTCCTCTTTCCTGGCTTTTCGGGTTGTTGCGAGGGTTTCGGCGGCGCACGCGCACCGGCGGTGCAAGCCGCCCGACGCGGTCGCGGCGCAGAAGCGGCTCGCGATCTCGTCGTGCGAGTCGTTTCCATGCGGGCAGACCGCGCAGGTCCCAGTCGTCAGCCGCGCCGGCGTCACGAGGTGCTCTCCAAGGGATCGGCGGTCTCGGCGCCGGACGCGACGCCGTTGCCGAACAGGATTTCCGCCGAGGTGGCGGTGGAATCGCCGTCCGAGGCCGACCGGAGCACGGCGCGGGCGACCCCGCCGGGCGCCTCCGGACGGATCACCAGCAGGTGCACCCACCGGGAGTCCGTGCCGATCACCGTGATCATGTCCGGGTCGGTGGAACGGAAGCCCTCCAGCCGCACGGTCCGGCCGCCGAGGCGCACCTCGCGTTCCGCCAGCCCCCACGCCTCCAGGTGATATCCCACCCGGGTGACCAGTCCGACCCGCTGTTCGAGGCAGTGCGCCAGCGACGGCAGCTCCTTCGCCAGCTCCGCCGAACGCGGCCACCAGCCGCCGTCGACCTTGCTGCGGCGCGCACCCGCCGGCTTCATCTCGACACGAGCTTCGGCCGGCCGCGGTCTGCCGTCAGCCGTCACCGGGCACCGTTTCCGGCGCTCGACGCCGCCCGGAGAGGGGTCCCGACCTGGTGCAAATGGCGCAGGACGTCCGCGTACGTACGGAACAGCCCGCCCTGGCTGTAGCTGATCCCGCGCTCGCGGCAGAAGTCCCGCACCAGCGGCTGCGCCCTCCCCAGGGTAGCCATCGGGATGCTCGGGAAAAGGTGGTGCTCGATCTGGTAGTTCAGCCCGCCCAGCGCGTACGTCATCCACCGGCCGCCGCGGACGTTGTGCGACGTCAGCACCTGGCGGCGGAGGAAGTCCAGGCGGTGGCCGGGTTCCAGGTGCGGCATCGCCTTGTGGTTGGGCGCGAACGAGCATCCCATGTAGACGCCCCACGCGGCGTGGTGCACCACGACGAACACCGCGGCGATTCCGGGCGGCAGCAAGAGAAACACGGCCGTGAGGTACGCCGCGAGGTGGAGGGCGAGCAGGGCCGCGTCGAGCCGGGGGGACTTGGTTCCGCCGTGGCGCACCGCTTTGATCCCCGACCAGTGCAGGTCGATGCCTTCCAGCAACAGCAAGGGAAAGAACAGGAATGCCTGGTATTTCGCCATCCAGCGCAGGAAACCCGCCTTCGCGCGGCCTTGCCGGGTGCTGAACGCCAAGGCGGAAATGTCGATGTCCGGGTCGGATTCCTCGAGGTTCGGGTTGGCGTGGTGCCGGGTGTGCTTGCCGACCCACCAGCCGTAGCTCAGCCCGACCAGCGCGGCCAGTGCCGTGCCGGCCGCGTCGTTCGCCCGGCGGCCGCGGAAGATCTGCTTGTGCCCGGCGTCGTGGCCGAGAAAAGAGAGCTGGGTGTAGGCCACGGCCAGCAGCGCCGCCGTGCCGAGTTGCCACCAGCTGGCCGCGCCGAGCGCGAGCAGCACCCACGCCGCGGCGAAGGCCAGCAACGCCGCGGTGGCGCGCACCAGGTAGTGCACCGGACGGCGGCGGAACAGTCCCGCCTCTTTCACCAGCGCCGACAGCTCGGCGAACTCGCTTCCGTGTCCCGTCCCCTGCGCCAGCCTGTCCATTTCCCAGCTCCGCATCGGGTGGTGTGCCGGACGACCGCGGTGGTTCGACAGAAGTAAAGGCCCGCGACCGCAGGTCTTGCCGCCGAGCCTACACCCGGGACGAGCGGCGAAGGGCGGATCCGGCGTCACTCACCGGGAGGAATCCGCTTACCGGTCCGTCTCGCCCCAGCCGTGCCACGACTTGAATTCCCTTGCACCCCAAGGACTTCCGCGACATCGGCCTGACCCGGACGGATATTCGCGACCGCCGAAACCCCGTTTCGGGGGACGCGGCGGGGCGCACGGAGCGGTCAAGGGTGTACCGTGAGCGGTGTCCGAGAACATCTCGTGCGCCGACAGTCCCGGCCCGCCGAGGCCAGGGCGAGCGCGTGCCATGTCGTCGGGCCCACGGCACACCACCGTCCTCCTCGCGGCCTGTCAGCCGCCGAGCTGCCCTAGCTTCGGTCGCACCCGCGACATCAGCCAACGGCGCCCTCTCGGGAACGGCGGTGGTGCGACGTGGCCAGCCGCCCGGTTCTTCCGTTCCGCCCGCGGTCCTCGCTTCTCCGAAAGGAAAACTCATCACTGCTCCAGTCAGTTCGCCGCTTTTCAGCCATCCGGTCGCCGAAAGCCCGCGTCCCGATGCGCTCGTCCGGCCGCAGGCCACTCGCTACGGCGGCCTGTTCCGCCAGCCCGCTGTCTCGCCCAGCGAGCGGAAAGAATCGCAGCCGCTCCAGGGACGAGCGCACTCGCGGCACCACCGTCGCTGACCCGCGTCCCTTCGCGCGGCAGCCGAGAAGCGTCCGAGTCTCCGGACAAGAGTGCCGTGTGCAGCGAAATCGGCTGTGGCTCAACCGATCCGGGCAGGTTCGACGGCACGCCCCGGACGTGATTCCCGGATTGAGCCGGAACACCGAGCGCCGCGAGCGTAGTGCTCGCTAAGCCTGCCGCTTCACCATCTCCGTGATCCACACCGGCGCGTACGGCGAGGTGCAGTTCGGCGGCGTCGGGTAGTCCTTGAGCACCCCGAGCCGCTCCCCGATCTCGATCGCGCGGGCCCGCAGGTCGGGATTCCCGATGCCGATCTGCGCGAGGCAATGGTTCATCGCCCACTGCAACCGGTCCGGGGCGGTTTTCATCTCGGCTTCGATGACGTCGAGCAGACCGGGAAGATCGAGCCCGGCGGGCTTCTTGGCGACCCGGTCCACGGTCAGCGCCCAGCCCGCGCTCGCGACCACCGGATCGGGGTCTTCGAGCCAGGCCACGCGGAGTTCCTCGGCGTAACGGCTCTTCTTGACGAGGTACGCGACGAGCCAGTCCTGGACCTTGGGTTTGCGCGCCTCGCGCAGCATGACGTCGAGGTCGTCGCGGTCGAACTGCTTGGGCCGCGCGACGAGGAGCGCGAGCAGGCGGGCGTTGGTCTCGCCGGTCTGCCAGAGTTCGCGGGCGAGGCCGGGCTGGGCTTTGAGTTCCTTGGCGAGGGCACGGAGCTTGCCGAGGTTGACGCTGTGGTCGTCGCCGTGGTTCTCGTTGACTGCCCGGATTTTGGGGTCGTCGAGTTCCGCCAGCCGGGCGAGGACCCCGGAGAGGGTTGCGTCGGCCACGAGAACCTCCTGCTCAGGATGCGGATGGGCTCGAGGCTACGGCAATGGCGGCGCAGGACGCGGTAACGCTCGCGGCCGGGGGACGTCTTTCCGGCCTGCCCCGGATTCGCCGCCAGCGCGCGGGCCGGGTGCGCGGTGGATTCGCCCGCCCAGGACCACGGCGCCGAAACAAAGCGATCCCGCAACCGGCCCAGGCCGCGGCCAGCGGGCGGTCAGCTCGGGCAAGTTCGACCCGCGGCGAGGAATACCAGGGATGCCTCGGCCCCGGCCGCCCGAAGACCTCCGGCGACCTCCAGCGCGAATGGGCCTGCCAGCAGGCCTACCTGCCCCGGCCGCTACCCCTCCGCCAGGAACTCCTCGGGAGCAGGAATCGGCACCCGCACCCAGTTGTCCACCCGGGTGAACGTCGCGCCTCCCATGCGCCCCACCGGCCGGTACACGTCCTGGTCCAGCCGTCCGTCCGGCCGGAGCAGCCGGTCGTCCACCGCCACCCCGACCACCTCGCCGAACACCAGGTGCGAGCCCCTGAACTCCTCGGTCTTCACCAGCGTGCACTCCAGGCTCGGGCCCGCCCCGGCGGGGTGCGGGACGGCGATCCGCACCCCGGGCGCCCACGACAACCCGACCCGCTCCGCTTCGTCCACCGAAGAGTCCACTGTGGACGCAGTGCGCGCGACGAGTTCTTCCTGACCGCTCAACGCCATCGTGATCGCGAACTCGCCCCGAGCCGAGATGTTGGCCAGAGTGTCCTTAGGCGCTTCCGAAATCGAGAAGACGACCGTCGGCGGATCCATTGTCAGCGGGGCGAAGTAGCTGAACGGCGCGAGGTTCCGCACGCCCGCACCGTCCACTGTGCTCACCCACGCGATCGGCCGCGGGACGACGGCGTTCTTCACCATCCACACGAAAGCGCCGCGATCGGCGTCGGTATTGCTGCTGTACACAACCCCTCACTCTGCCACTACACGTCCTCCGAGCACGGTCAGTTCCGACCGTACGCTCAGCAACTCCTCATCCGCAGCGGTGACCGGATCGTGGGCGAAAACCGCGAGGTCGGCGAGCGATCCGACGCCGAGAGTGCCCTTGGAATCCTCCGCGTGTTCGAGCCAGGCGGGGCCGGTCGTCCACAGCCGCAGCGCTTCCACCCTGGTCAGCGGGTTGGCCACCAGAGAGTACGCGTTCGGCCCGGGTGAGCCGGTGAAGGTTGCGACGCCGCGGCGCCAGTCTGGAACGGTCACCGGCGCGTCTGAGCTGTCGGCGACCACCACGCCGTGGTCCAGCAACGCTCGCGCGGGGAACGCGTCCGCCCACCGGGACTCGCCCAGCACGCGGACCATGGACGGGCCGCTGTAGGTCCGCATCAGCGAGCTGGTGATCACCCCGATGCCGGATCGCGCCAGGCGGGAGAGCACCGCGGCGGACAAGAAGGTGCCGTGGATCAGGGCGTGTCGTGCGTCCGGCCACGGGTCAGCCGCCTGGGCTGCCTCGATCGCGTCGACTACCGCGTCCGCGGCCCGGTCTCCGGTCACGTGGACCTGCACCCGCACCCGCCGGGCGTGGGCGACCAGGATCAGTTCGTGCAGCTCACGCACTCGCGCGTCGTCGTCGGGGCCGAAGGTCACGAGACTGCCGTGCTCGCCGGACGGATAGGGCGAGTGCATCCACGCGGTGCAGTGGGTCGGCACTCCGTCGGCGAACAGTTTGATGCCGCCGATCCGCAGCAGGTCATCGCCGACGGCGAAGTCAGTCTCGTCCAGCAACTGCGCCAGCGAGGCGGCGGACGTCGTCGGCGACGGCCAGTTCCAGTGCAGCAGCGCGGTGATCCGCATCCGCAACCGGCCGGCGGCGTGCAGGTCCCGGTAGTCCTGCCACAGGTCCGGCGGGACGATCGGGTCGGTCACACTCGTCATTCCGAGGGCGTTCAACCGCTCCATGCTGCGCACGATCGCGTCCAGCCGAACGGAACGGCTCGGCTGCGGCACCAGGGAAGCGACCAGCTCCTGCGCGCTCTCCACGAGCACCCCGGTCGGCTCGCCCGCGGAGTCCCGCACGATCTCCCCGGCTTCCGGATCCGGCGTCGCCGCAGTGATTCCTGCGCGTTTCAACGCCGCGCTGTTCGCCCACACCTCGTGTGATGACGCGTGGTGCAGCACCGTCGGCTGTGTGCCAGTCACGCTGTCGAGCCAGGCGCGGGTCGGCACTGCGCTGCCGTCCGCGAACTCGGCGATCGTCGTTTCCCGCCAGCCCCGGCCGACGATCCACTCCCCCGGCGGAGCGTCGGCCAGCGCGCGAGCGACCGAGTCCAAAGAAGACGCGGCGGAGAGGTCCACACAGAACTCCGGGCCAGCGGCGGCATGGAAGGCCAGATGCAGATGCGCGTCGTTCAGTCCAGGAAGGACAGTCCGGCCCGCCAGCTCGACGATCCGCGCCTCCGGTGCCGCCGCGGCGGAAACCGTCTTGTCGTCACCGACCGCGGCGATCCGGCCGTCCGACACCAGCACCGCGGAAGCGGTCCCGACCACCGGATCGAAAGTCCGGACCACGCCGCCGCGCAGCAGCAATTCCTCAGTCATACCGCCGCCAATTCCGGAACCTCGCCGCTCGGCACCACAGCCTGGTGCTCCGGATGCCAGGCTACGATCACCTCGTCCCCCGGCCGATGCTCGTGCGCGACCCCGGCCGACAACACCGCACAACCGCGCGCACCGTCGGAATACCGCAACCAGATCCGCGTGTGATCGCCGACGTACACGATGTCGGTCACCTGTGCGCTCGCCCGCTGGTGTCCACTCGGGACTGGCTCCTCGGGAGGATGCAGCGTCAACCGTTCCGGCCGCACGATCGTCACCTCCCCCGGCGTGAGCGACAGCGCGTTGGATTCTCCGATGAACTGTGCGACGAATAACGTCTCCGGCCGTTCGTACAGTTCCTCCGGCGTGCCGACCTGTTCGATCCGGCCGTCGTTGAACACCGCGATCCGGTCCGACAGCGTAAGCGCTTCCTGCTGATCATGCGTCACGAAGAGGAACGTCATCCCCAATTCTCGGTGCATCCGCGCGATTTCGCGCTGCAGCTGATCGCGCAGCTTCTTGTCCAGCGCGCCCAGCGGCTCGTCCATCAGCAACGCACGCGGTTCGTACACCACCGCACGCGCCAGCGCGACGCGCTGCTGCTGACCGCCGGAAAGCTGACGCGGCAACCGATCCCGCACCGCCGACAGCCCGACCAGCTCCAGCACCGCGTCCACCCGCCGCTCGATCTCGACCTTGGGCACCTTCCGCTGGCTCAGTCCAAAAGCGACATTGCGCGCCACCGACATGTGCGGGAACAGCGCGTACTGCTGGAAAACCACGCCGAGGTTCCGCCGGTGCGGTTTGAGCCGCGAGATCTCCTGACCGTCCACAGTGATCGATCCGGCCGTCAGCGGGGTGAACCCGGCGATCATCGACAGCATGGTCGTCTTGCCCGAACCGGACGGGCCGAGGAAGGTCATGAACTCGCCGTCGGCGATGTGCAGCGAAACGTCGTCCACGGCGGACCGGTCGACGCCGGGGTACGCCTTCGTCACGTGGGCGGTCGCGATTCCGTCAGTCATGATTGCTCTTTTCGGCGCAAAAAGGCGGGGACGAACAGCAGGACGGTGGTGAACACGACGATCAGGCTCGACGCGGCGGCGATCGTCGGGTCGATTTCCAGCACGATCGATTCGTACATCTTCACCGGCAGCGTCTTGATCGCGGGCGTCTGCAGGAACAACGCGACCACGACCTCGTCGAACGACGTGGCGAAGGCGAACACGAAGCCGGACAGCACCCCGGGCGCGATGATCGGGAGCACGACCTTGCGCAGAGTCGTGAACCGAGGCGCGCCGAGGCTGGCCGCGGCTTTCTCCATGATCGGGTCGTAGCCCGCCAGGCTGGTCTGCACCGACGTGAGCACGAACGGCAGCCCCAGCACCGCGTGCGCCAGCACGAAACCGAGCATCGTGCCGTTCAGCTGCCAGCGCAGGAAAACCCCGTAAATCGCGACGGCGACGACGATGCCGGGCAGGATCATCGGAGCCATCAGGAGCTGCCGGATCACTCCCCTGCCCCGGCGCATCCGGTCCAGCGCGAGCGCGGCCGCCACGCCGAGCACGGTCGCCAGTACGGCGGCGAGCACCCCGACCTGGACCGAGTTCGCCAACGCGGCCAGCCATTGCTTGCTGGTGAAGAACTCCGCGTACCAGTGCCACGACCAGTTCTTCGGCGGGAACTCGAACGTCGAGCCCGCGCCGAAGCTCATCGGGATCACCACGAGCGTCGGCGCGACGAGCACGAACGCGACGAGGACGACCCACACGCGCAGGCCCCAGCCGAGGCTCCGCTGCCGCACCGCGGCGGCCCTGCTGATGGACGGATTGTCAGCCACGGTCGGCACCTCCAGCCGCACTGGTGCCCAGCGGCGCGGCCACGCGGCTGAGCACGGCGAGCACCACGAGCGTGAGGACCAGCAGGATCGTCCCGAGCGCGCCGGCGCCCGCGAAGTCGAGCAGGTCGTTGACCTGGGTGCCGATCACCTGCGCGACCAGCGCCTGCTGCGGCGTGCCGAGCAGCGCCGGGGTGATGTAGAAGCCGAGCGACATGATGAACACCACCGACACCCCGGCCAGCACGCCCGGCATCGACAGCGGCACGTACACCTGCAGGAACGCCACCGGACGCCGCGCGCCGAGGCTGCCCGCCGCGTGCAGCAGGCTGCGGTCGATGCTGAGCATCGAACTTTGCAGCGGCAGCACCATGAACGGCAGCATCACCTGCACCATCGCGACCGTCACGCCGGCCACCGAACCCAGCAGCACGACCCCGTCGATGCCGATCGCCGACAGCGTTTTCTCGATGACGCCGCCGCGCTGTTCGAGCACGTACCAGGCGAAGTTGCGCGCCATCAGGCTGGTCCAGAACGGCATCAGGACCAGCAGCGTCAGCACCGTCCGGGCGCGGCGGCCGACGAGCGTCATCGCGTAGGCGTAGGGATACGCGATGACGAGCGTGGCCGCGGTGATGATCAGCGCGGTCCGCAAAGTCCGCAGCAGCACGCGGATCTGCACCTCGTCGCCGAGCACCGCCAGGTAATTGCCGACCCCGAACGACGGTTCGGTGAAGCTGCGCCACAAAATCACGGCCAGCGGGTAGAAGAAGAACACCAGCACCACCGCCGCCGCGGGGAGCAGCAGCCACGAAGTCCGCCGCTTTTCGCGCCCGGCCTGCGGCAAAGCCGGGGGGCGGGTCGCCACGGCGGTCATCCGGTCGTCCAATCCGACCACGCCTTCACCAGCGCGGGCCGGTTCGCCGCCCAATAACGCACGTTGCTGAGCACTCGCAAGTCCTCCTTGCCCTCGCCCCAGATATCGAGCTGGCGGCCGATCTCCGAACGGGTGGCGGGGGCGGCCGTGTTGGCCGGTCCCACGCCCGCCCGCGCGGCAAAGTCCGCCGCTTGCGCCGGTTGCGAGGCGAAGCGGATGAGCTTCTTCGCCTCCTCGGCGCGTGCCGTCCCCTTCGGCACCACGAGTACGTCCCAGGTCACCGGCACCGGGATGCCCGGCACCACCTTCCAGTTCGTCGCGCCCGTCTTGAGCAGCGAAAACGCCCGTGCGCTGACGATCAGCGCCATGTCCGCCTGTCCTCCGGCCATGCGCTGCTGCTGGTCGCCGTACGTACCGCTGATGGACAGTTGCGGCCGGATCCGGTCGTACATCCGCAGCGCGCGGTGCATGTCGAGCGGATACAGCTTGTCTCGCGGCACGCCGTCGGCCAGCAGCGCGGCCTCGATGGTGCCGACGCTCGGATCGCCGCCGTAGATGATGCGGCGGCCGGGGAACTGTTTCGGGTCGAAGAAATCCGCGAGTTTCGTCGGCGGGTTCTTGCCGTAGACCTTCGAGTCGTACATCAGCATCATGCCGAAGAAGGCGTCCGGCACCCCGCAATCGGTGAGCGAGCCCTGCGGGAAGCCGGCGGCCTGCGCTCCCATGTCGACGGGTTCGAGCAGGCTTCCGCACACCGCGGCGGCGGCGGACGCGTCGGTGTCGACGACGTCCCAGGTCACCTTGCCCGCCTCGACCATCGCCTTGAGCTTGGCGTTGCTCGACGGGCCGTCGATGGTGACCGTGGTCCCGGTCTGCTTCTCGTACGGGTCGAGCCACGCGGCGCGCTGGCCCGCCTGGTACGCGCCTTGGCCGTAGGAGGCGAACACGAGCGAGTTCGGGCCGCCCTCGGAGATCGCGCAGCCGGCAGTGGCGAGCAGAAGCGCGGCGGACAACAGCGTCGGTATCCGGCGTCTCATAGCTCCTCCGTTCAGCTCGCCGCGGCCGCGACGTGCTTGCACAGCACGTCGGCCAAAGTGTCGATCTGTTCCTCGGTGATCACCAGCGGCGGGGACAGCACGATGCTGGTCCCGGACGCGCGGACCACCACGCCGTCCGCCCGGCAGCCCGCCTGCACCGGCGCGGTGGGCTGGTCGGCGAACTCGATGCCGAGCATCAGGCCGACCCCGCGGACCTCGCGCACGTGCGGCAGTTCGGCGAGCGGGTCGAGCCGCGCGCGCAGCCGGGCGCCGAGGACAGTGGCGCGTTCGAGCAGGTTCTCCTTTTCGATGAGGTCGAGGTTCGCCAGCGCGACCGCCGCGCCGACGGGGTGGCCGTTGTAAGTGAAACCGTGCAGGAACGTCGCTCCTTCGGCGAGTTCGAGCACCCTCCGTCCAATGAGGACCGCACCCATCGGAATGTACCCGCTGGTGAGCCCTTTCGCGGTGACGATCATGTCCGGTTCGACGCCGAAGTGCTCGCTGCCGAACCAATGTCCGGTGCGACCGAACGCGGTCACGATCTCGTCCATGATCAGCAGAATCCCGTGTCGGCGCAGCACTTCCTGCACGCGCGGCCAGTAGCCCTCCGGCGGCGGAACCATCCCGCCGACGCCGAGCACCGGCTCCCCGATGAACGCGGCGATCCGGTGTGCGCCGATCTCCTCGATGCGCTTTTCCAGCTCCGCCACCAGAAGGTCAGTCGCATGTGGACCGTGCTCGAGGCCGTGCGGTTTGCCGAGCCATTCGACGTCCGGCAGCAGCGGACCGTACCCGGCCCGCAGGCCCTCGATCCCGGTCGCGGCCAGCGAAGCGCCGCCCATGCCGTGGTAACCGCCGTGTCGCGCCAGCACCACCGTGCGCTCCGGAGAACCGGCGTGGTGGAAGGCGAGGCGGGCGAGTTTGATCGCGGTTTCGTTGCCCTCCGACCCGCCGTTGGTGAGGAAACCGCGTTCCATTCCGGACGGAGCGAGCGACAGCAGGCGTTCGGCGAGGCGGATCGACGGGGCGTTGGAGTAGTCGCCGAAGGACGAGTAGAACTCCAGCTTGCGGATCTGCTCGGCGGCGACGTCGGCGAGTTCGGCGCGGCCGTGGCCGACCGGGCACTGCCACAGGCCGCAGGTGCCGTCGATGTATTGGTTGCCTTCGGTGTCCCAGAGCAGCGCGCCCTCGCCGCGGTCGAGGACGAGCGGTTCGGCCGGGGCGCCGATGACGGTGTGCGGATGGATGAGGGTGCGCTGGTCGGCGGCGGGGAGGTCAGCGGTGGTCAAGGCGGATTCCTTTCGGGGAGCGGTTCAGAACCGCAGAGCGACAGCTTTGGTCTCGGTGTAGGCGTCGATGCCTTCGGCTCCGCCTTCGCGTTCCTGGCCGGAGTTCTTCTGGCCGCCGAACGGCAATTCCGGACGCACGGGCGCCGGGTCGTTGACGCCGAGCACGCCGAAGTCGAGCCGGTCGAGCGTGCGCCAGATGCGGCGCAGATCGGTGCCGAACACGTAGGCGGCGAGGCCGTAATCGGTGGCGTTGGCCAGTTCGATCGCTTCGTCGTCGGTGCGGAAAGTGGCGACGGCGAGCACCGGGCCGAACGTTTCCTCGTGGCTGATGAGCATGTCCGGCGTGACGTCGACCAGCACGGTGGGCTCGAAGAAATGGCCTGGCAGCGCGGAATCCGTCCACCGGTTGCCGCCGACGAGCACGCGCGCGCCCTTGTCGACCGCGTCCGCGACCTGGTTCTCCACCTTCGTCAGCCCGGCCTCGTCGATCAGCGGCCCGATGCTGGTGCCCTCGGCGTCGCCCCGGCCGACCTTCAGCGCTGCGGTTTTCTTTTCGATCAAGGAAAGCAGGTCGTCGCGGACGCTTTCGTGGACGTACAGCCGGTTCACCGCCGTGCAGCTCTGCCCGGCGTTGAAGAACTTCCCGGCGACGACTCCCGCCGCGGCGGCTTCGAGGTCGGCGTCCTCGAACACGATCGCCGGCGAATGCCCGCCCATTTCGAGCGACGTGCGGCGGAGGACGTCGCCGGTCTGGCGCAGCAGGCCCAATCCGACTTCGGTGGAGCCGGTGAAGCTGACCTTGCGCAGGCGGCGGTCGGCCAGCAGTTCGCCGACGAGTTCGGCGGGCCGGGTGGTGGTCAGCGACTGCAGCACGCCGTCGGGCAATCCAGTGTCCTGCACGATTTCCAGCAGCGCGGTGGCGATCAGCGGCGTTTGCTCGGCCGGTTTCGCGATGACCGGACAGCCGGCCGCAAGCGCGAGCCCCACCTTGCGGATCAGCATGCTGGCCGGGAAGTTCCACGGCGTGATCGCGAGCACCGGGCCGACCGGCGCGCGCAGCACGAGCCCCGGACCGGCCGCGTTCGCCGGGGTGACCCGACCGTACGCGCGGCGGCCCTCCTCGGCGGCCCACTCCAGCATCCGGGCGGCCCCGGCCAGTTCGCCGTTCGCTTCGGCGAGCGGTTTCCCGTTCTCGCGGCTCAGCAGCGCGGCGAGTTCGCCTTGTCGCGCGCGGATTCCGGCGGCCGCGGCGCGGAGGTGTCCGCTGCGGGTCTCCGGGTCGGTGTCGGCCCAGCCGCGGGCGGCCTGCGCGGCCGCGGCCAGTGCGTCCCGCGCCTGATCGGGCCGCGCGTCGGCGGCCTGGCCGAGGACGGCGAGGCTCGCGGGATCGACGACGTCGAACGTCGCCGGGGCGGAATGCCAGCGGCCGTCGATCAGCAAGGTCGCGGCGGCGGTGTCGGGCATCGGTACGCCTTTCGGGTCGGCGGGTTCGGGATGCGCCGAGTCTGACCCCAAGGTGTTGATTAAGTCAACACCTAAATTTCGGCGAAAATCCCTGCCGCACAACAAAAACCGCACCGCTCTATCCCGCGCCTGGCGTCGTCCGTGAGGGGAACCCTGAGGGACTCTGAGTCCCTCAGGGTTCCCCTCACGGACCCGCGCTGCCGGGGTGGGAGCGCTGCCGGGGTTGGAGCGGTGCCGGGGTCGGAGCGGTGCCGGGTTCAGCGAGCCACGGCGGCGAGCAGGCCACGCAGGGCTTCGAGCGCCGGACCCGGATCGACGTCCGGGTCCGCCGCCTGGTGCAGGAACATTCCGTCGAGGGCGTAGAAAACGAGCTGGGCCAGCCCGCCGTCGGCCGACAGTTCCTTGCCGACCGCGGCGAGATAGCCGTCGTAGAGCCGCCGGACGATCGGCCGCAATTCGGGCCGCCGCGCCGCTTCCACGACCAGCTGGTACTGGAACACTTGCAGATCCGCGCTGTCCCGGAAACGCTGGCGCACCTCGGGACCGTCCGCGTAGACGCCGGTGCGGGCCCCGATCAGGCCGTTTTCCGCGCTTTCCTCCAGCACGAGGTCCAAAGAGGACTGGAGGAGGTCGTCGATCGAGGAGAAATGGTGCTGGACCGCGCCGGTGGTGCAGCCCGCCGCCCGGGCGACCGCACGGTAGGTGAGACCGCGCAGCCCTTCCGAAGCGACCACGCCGACCGCCGCCCGGCGCAGGGCGAGCTTCGTCCCGGTCGGGTCGTCCGGGGTTCCGGACCGGCTCATCCGCACCTCCTCGGCTTCGTTCGGGGTTCAAGCTACATTACATCTGTAATGTCGGCTAGAGCTGCGTGGCCGACACCGGTGTTCCGGGCGGCAACTCGCGGGGAACAGCGATTTCCGGTCAGGCCTTTACCGTGTCGCAGCGCCGATTCAGCCGCGCTTCGAAGCCAACGCGGCGAGCACTCGCTCCCGGGTCGGCACGTCGAGCCGGCACGCGTCCCCCGCGACCGGCCCGGCCGTCCCCATCACGTCGAGGCCGTCGACCAGGATCGTCGGCGAGCGGTAGCGGCCGACGCGTTCGACGATCGTCGTGTCGAGGCCGCTCTCGGCGAGGCAGCCGGCCACCAGGGACCGGGCCGCCTCGGCGTTCGGGCAGTCCGGGGCGGTCAGCAGTTCCACCCGCGTCCCGCGGATCTCCGGCCCGGTCGCGCACATGTGTCCAGCGTAGGCGGAAATCGGTCCTTGACAATCCGCTTCCGGAAAAAGCTATGGTGGCCAAGGACGTCGAAAGCCACGGCCCGGTAGGTAGTCCGGGCGGCGCGCCGCGCTCGTACTCGCACCTTTCCGGTGCGTCCAGCACGTCCCCTTGCTCCGTGTCCAGAAGGGGAATTCGCTGTGCCTGGAAAACTTCGCGTCCTGATCATCGGCGCCGGTGTCGGCGGGCTCGCGCTCGCCCAGGGATTGCACCGTGCCGGGGTTGCCGTCACAGTCTGCGAACGTGATATCTCAACGGTCGGGCGACTGCAGGGGTACCGCCTGCGGATCGACTCCCACGGCCTCGACGCGCTCGACCGCCTGCTCCCTGCGAGGCTCAGCCAGGCGGTGTGGGATGCCAGTTCGACGCCGTCGCGTACCAACTACCTCAACGGGACGCCGCCCGAGGAGCCTGTCGAGCGCAATGTCTCGATCAACCGGCTGACGCTGCGCGAGATCCTTCTGCACGGACTGGACGACGTCGTCGAGTTCGGCCGCGAGTGCACCGGATATCGCGTGGACGACACCGTCACCGCGACCTTCGCCGACGGATCGACCGCGTCCGCGGACGTCTTGGTCGCCGCCGATGGCGTGAATTCCGTGCTACGACGGCAATACCTGCCGCACGCGCGCGTGGTCGACACCGGCATCCGCATCATGTACGGCCGCTTCCCGCTCACCCGCCAGACCGCCGAACTGATCCCCGACGAGTGGTTCGGGATCTACCACGGGCTCCTCGGCCCGGACCGCCTGCACGTCGGGATCGCCCCGGTCCACTCCCGGCGTCCGGCATCGCTGCCCGGCCTCACCGACACCAGCGACTACGTGATGTGCCTGCTCGCCGCCCGCACCGAACTGCTGCCGTATTCCGACGACGAACTCAGCGCCGCCACCGGCTGCCAACTGCGGGATATGACCGTTTCCTTGGCACGCCAGTGGAATCCGCAAGCGAGCGAACTGCTGTCCCTCGCCGATCCCGAGACGTTGTTCCCCATCTTCATGCGCACCAGCGTGCCGATCGAGCCGTGGCCAACCACGTCCGTAACGCTGCTGGGCGATGCGATCCACGCGATGAGCCCAGCGGTCGGCGTCGGAGCGAACACGGCTCTGCGCGACGCCGAACTGCTCGCCGCGAAGCTCACCGAGGCCGGTACCGATCCTCTTCCGGCGCTGCGGGAGTACGAGACGGCGATGATCGGCTACGGCTTCGACGCGGTCCGGACGTCCGCGAAGTTCGGGGCGCTGCGGATGGGCCAGCCCCCGCTCACGCAGGCTTGAGCAGCGGAACATCCCGGGAGGCCTCGCTGAATCCGACGCTGTAGTACAACCCCCGCGCCGACGGATGTCCAGGCGCGCCAAGGCAAGCGACCGTCGCGTGGGCGGCTCCGGCCGCCCGCGCGCGGTCCATGCCGTGCAGCAGCATCGCGCGGCCCAGTCCGAGCCGCCGGTAGTCCGGATGCGTGCCGACCGGCTCGAATTCGACCGTCTTGTTCGCCTCGTCGAGCCACATGATCGCGGACGCCGCCATCGTCCCGTCCGGTGCTTCGACCAGGACGTGCAGGTCGCCGCGGTACGCCGGGGTCGTGCGGACGCCCTCGTAGCTCTCCGGCGTGTACGCGGTCACACCCCAGGCGTCCACATGAGCCTGGACAGCTGCCTCCGGTCCGGCCTCGGCGGCGGTGCGGAAGCGGAATCCGTCCGGCAGCACCGGCGTTTCGAGCACCTCGAGGTCGCGCTCGTTCAGCTGCGTCCAGGATCCGGTGTCGCCGAGGCCGTCCGGGTCGGGGCGGTAGCCGTTCGCGGCCCAGCGGTCCAGGCCGAACTTGTCGGCCGCGCCGGGCAGCACGGTGCGTTCGAGGCCGTCCGCAGTGGCGTCGAACCAGTCGATCACCTCGTCGACCAGCTCGGCGTGGTCGGGATGGACCTGATATGCCAGGTAAGCACCGGTGACATCTTTGACCGAGCCGTCGTTGAGCCGCACGCTCCGGGGCAGTTGCGCCCAGCCCCATGCGACGAGGTCGTCCCCGGCGAACCACAGCCGGCGGACCCAGCTCGCCCCTTGCGCGGCCTGCCCTTTGCCCCAGTTCCAGGCCAGCTCGCCGTAGGAGGCGTCGCTGTTGACCAGATCCGGGCGGACGGCGGTGATCCGCTGCGCGAGCCCCTGCATGAGAAGCACATCCGCGGCGGTCAGCAGATCAGTCATGGCCGGACTCTGTCAGGCGGACGGCCGGGCGTCGACCGGTTTTCCGCCGCAGCGGCGGATCATCGCGTCGGCGAGCAGGTCGGTCGGGTCCAGCACCCCGGACGCCTGCCTTGCCAGCAACGGAAGTTCCGTGCAGGCCAGCACGGACAACGGCGCGTCGACCTCCGCGAGCGCCCGATCGAAATGCGCCGCTCCGCCCGCCAGGTCGCCGCGTTTCACCGCCGCCACCGCTGCGTCCACAGCCGTCTGCCCGGCCTCAGACGGCAGCGCCCACTCGATCTTGGGTACTCCCCGCTGATACAACCCGGCGGCGATCGTCCCGCGAGTGCCGAGGAGCCCCACTGGGCCTTTGCGTCCGGCGAGGAATTTCGCCGTTTCCGCGACCATGTCCACGAACGGCACTCCGCTGTCCGCGGCCAACCGCGGCAGGAAGAAATGCGCGGTGTGGCACGGAATCGCAATCACGGACGCGCCGAGATCGCGCAGTTTTTCCGTCCCGGCAAGCAAAGCCGGATACGGGTCGGTGCTCCCGTCGAGCACGGCGGCAACCCGGTCCGGCACCGTCGGATCCGCCCAGATCGCCACCCGCAGATGGTCTTGGTCGCGCTCAGCCGCGGTGCGCGCGATGAGCTTCGCGTAGAACTCCGCCGTCGCCGCGGGCCCCATGCCGCCGAGGATGCCCGCGATCACTGGAACGTCGACCGGTAGCCGAACAGCCCCACGGCGCCGCCGGTGTGCACGAACACGACGGTGTCGGTCGCGGCGAACCGGCCTTCCTCGATCTCGCCGAGCAGCCCGGCGAACCCCTTCCCCGAGTACACCGGGTCCAGCAGGATGCCCTCGGTCTCGGCGAGCAGCCGCACCGCGTCCACCATGGACTGGGTCGGCACGCCGTAGCCCTCGCCGACCCAGCGGTCGTCCACCAGCACGTCGTCGCGGGAAACCTCGGCGCCGATCAGCTCCGCCGTCCGGCTGGCGAGCCCGTGCACCGCGTCGATCTGCCGCGCTTCCGGCTGCCGCACGCTGACGCCGAGCACCCGCGCGGGACTGTGCACCGCGCGCAATCCGGCGACGAGCCCGGCCTGCGTGCCGGTGCTGCCGGTCGCGTGCACGACCCAGTCGACCGGAATCGGCGCTGCGTCCAGCTCCAGCGCGCACTGGACGTAGCCGAGCGCGCCGATCGGATTCGACCCGCCGCCCGGGATCACGTACGGCCGCCGTCCCTCCGCGCGCAGCTTCTCGGCCACCGTTTCCATCGCCGCTGACATATCAGTTCCGGCCGGTGCCCGGTCCACGATCTCCGCCCCGAGCAATTCGTCGAGGAGCACGTTGCCGGAGTTCTCGTACTCCTCGTCGCGCACCTGTCGTTGTTCCAGCAGCAACTTGCAGCTCAATCCGGCGCGCGCGGCGGCCGCGGCGGTCTGCCGGGCGTGGTTGGACTGCGTCGCGCCCTGGGTGATCAGCGTGTCGGCACCCTGCGCGAGCGCGTCGCCGACGAGGAATTCCAGCTTGCGCGTCTTGTTGCCGCCGGTCGCCAAACCGGTGCAGTCGTCGCGTTTGATCCAGAGGTCCGGTACGTCCCGCTGGCGTTCGCGCAGCCGCGCGGTGAGCCGTTCCAGCGGTTCGAGCGGGGTCGGGAAGTGTCCGAGCGGGAAGCGGGCGAAGCGCGTCGTCTGTACCACGGACGCCATCGTGCTTCCCCGGCCCGGCCGCTGTCCACCACGTCCGTCACGGATGCAGCTCGGCCCGGATCACCTGCGCCGCCTGAGCCAGCCGCTCCCCGATCGCAGAGATATCAGCCGGACCGGTCAAATACACCACCGCCAGCGCCGCCGGATGCTGCCCGGGCACCGCGAGCGGCACCGCGATCGACGACAGCCCGGGGATCACCTCGTCATGACTGGTCTCGTACGGCGCTTTCTCCCCGCGCAGCTGCTGCAGGATCGCGCGACCCGGTGCGCCGTCGGTGATCGGATGCCGGCTGCCCGGCCGCTGCGCCACCGCCGCCGTCGCCTGCCGCGGCTCGACGCTGGCCAGCGTGACGACGGAATCCTCGCCGTCGAGCGTCGCGAGGAACGCCGTCATGCCCAGTTCGTTCGCGAGCACGGTCAGCTCGGGCAACGCGGTCGACTGCAGGTCACGGGAAACGTTGCGCGCCAGCGCCGCCAGCCGCGCACCCAGCTCCAGCTCGCCGTTCGCGCCGCGCACGACGAGGCCGTGGTCCTCGAGGGTGCGCACGATGCGGTAGGTGATCGACCGGTGCAGCCCGAGCCGCGACGCCAGCTCGCCGATCGACAGCGGCACGTCGGCCTCGGCGAGGACTTCCAGCGCGGTGAGCCCGCGCGACAACGTCTGCGACCCGGCCGCTTGCTTGGCTTCCGTCACGACTCGGTCCTTCCCCGCGGGGTCTTGTGCACCGGAGCGGCCCACCTTAGCATCGATGTACTCAATAATTGAACAACGAGTTCTATTATCGAACACGGTCCCTCTTGGTGCTTCACCGCGCTCCGGTGCTCACAGCGAAGTGAGGAAACTTATGCAGTTCCACCACCACGGCTACGTTTCCGGCGAACCGCGCGTCCTGCCCGCCGCCGGCACCGGGATCGACCGGCCCGCGGAACTGCCGGACGAGGTCGACGTGCTGATCGTGGGCACCGGCCCGGCGGGCATGATCACCGCCGCGCAGCTGTCCCGGTACCCGAACGTCGCCACGCGCATCGTCGAACGCCGCGGCGGGCGGCTCGAAGTCGGCCAGGCGGACGGGATCCAGGCGCGCAGCGTCGAAACGTTCCAGGCGTTCGGGTTCGCGAACCGGATTGTCGAAGAGGCGTACCGGATCACCACGATGTCCTTCTGGAAGCCCGATCCCGCCAACCCGAAGCGCATCGTCCGCTCCTCGCGCGTTCCCGACGACCCCACCGGGATCAGCGAATTCCCGCACCTCATCGTGAACCAGGCCCGCGTGCAGGACTATTTCGCCGAGTGCATGGCCCACTCGCCGAGCCGGATGACGCCCGATTTCGGCCTGGAATTCCAGTCGCTGGCCATTACCGAGGGCGACGAATATCCGGTGACCGTCACGCTGCGGCACACCACCGGCCCGCGCGCCGGCGAGGATCGCGTCGTTCGGGCCAAGTACGTGGTCGGCTGCGACGGCGCACGCAGCGCGGTGCGCGAGTCGATCGGCCGGGAACTCGTGGGCGACCAGGCTTTGCACGCGTGGGGCGTGATGGACGTCCTCGCCGTCACCGATTTCCCGGACATCCGCACGAAATGCGCCATCCAGTCCCACGACGGCGGCAATATCCTGCTGATTCCCCGCGAGGGCGGCGCGCTGTTCCGGATGTACGTCGATCTGGGCGAGGTGCCGGAGGACGATCACGGGGCAGTCCGGAAGACGACCATCGACCAGATCATCGCGCGTGCCAACGCGATCATGCACCCGTACACTGTGGACGTTAAGAATGTGGCCTGGCACAGCGTGTACGAGGTCGGCCACCGCCTCACCGACAAATTCGACGACGTTCCCGTCGGCGATACCCGGCTGCCGCGCGTCTTCATCACCGGCGACGCCTGCCACACGCACAGCGCGAAAGCCGGACAGGGCATGAACGTCTCGATGCAGGACGGGTTCAACATCGGCTGGAAACTCGGCCACGTCCTGGACGGGCGCGGTCCCGCTTCGCTGCTCGCCACCTATTCCGCGGAACGCCAGCTGATCGCGAAGAACCTCATCGACTTCGACAAGGAATGGTCGACGCTGATGGCGACCCGGCCAGAGGACTTGGCCGATCCGGCGGAGCTGGAAGAGTTCTACGTGAAGACGTTCGAATTCCCGTCCGGGTTCATGACGTGCTACCAGCCTTCGGTGCTCGTCGCCGCATCGGACCATCAAGATCTGGCGACCGGTTTTCCGATCGGCAAACGCTTCAAGTCGACCCCTGTCATGCGGGTCTGCGACGCGAACCTGGTCCACTTAGGACACCATGCACAGGCGGACGGTCGTTGGCGCATCTACGTTTTCGGACCCGCCGCCTCGGTGGCTGACTTCGCCGACTGGCTGGGGAATTCCCCGGACTCGCCGGTCGTGGCCCACACGCCGAAGGATCTGGACGTCGACGCCTGGTTCGACGTGAAGGTGATTTACCCGCAACCGTACGAGGACATCGATCTCGGCGAGGTGCCGGAGATCTTCCTCCCTCGCACCGGCCCCTTCTCGCTGATCGACTACGAAAAGGTTTATGCGGCAGACCCGGCGGATGACATCTACGCCGCTCGCGGAATCGCGCCCGAGGGTGCGGTCGTGGTGGTCCGGCCGGACCAGTACGTCGCGAACGTCCTCCCCCTCACCGCGACCGCCGAACTGGCCGCGTTCTTCGCCCCCATCTTCAGCGCCGAATGTCCGTGAGGGGAACCCTGAGGGAATCAGAGTCCCTCAGGGTTCCCCTCACGGACCTTGGTCAGGAACGTTCGGCCGGGCAGAAGCGGTCGCGGGACGGGAAGTTTCCGTCGACGAGGTATGCCGTCGCGGTGTCGTTCAGGCACTTGTTCGCACCAGCACCGTAAGCGACGTGTCCGCCCTGGTCGGCAGTGACCATCCGGGCCCGGTCGCCGAACGCCCATCGCGTGCGCAGCGCCCCGGGCAACGGCGTCGCCGGATCGCGGAGGTTCTGCACCATGAGCACGTTCGCCGGTCCGTCGCCGGTGATCCGCACCTTCTGCTCCACCGGCGCGGGCCAGTACGCACACGCCCGGATATTGGCGGTGTAAGCGCCGTACATCGGATACCGCACCCGGTCGATCTCGACGTTGCGCTGATAGGTCCGCACGGACGTCGGCCACTGCGAATCCCCGCAGATCACCCCGAGGTAGCCGACCGGGAAGCTGCCGCGATCATCGGCCTTCGCCGCGGAGTCTCCCGGAAGCGGCTGGTGCGTGTCGAGCAGATGCCAATACGTGGCAAGCTCTTTGAAGCTGCCGTCGTTCCGGAGATCCCCGGACGTGAAGCCGCGAAACGCCGTCCCGTCGAACCCGGACTCCGGCTTCTTATCGAGCCGATCGGCCAGCTCGTAGTACTTCGCCGTCACCGCCGCCGGAGTGGTGCCTAGGCGGTAATCCTGGTCGTGCTTCGCGGCATACTTCGCGAAATCGGGGAATCGCAGCTGGAACCCCATGCCTTGCGCCCGCAACGCCGCGACGTCGTATCCCTCCGGCGGCAGACTGCTGTCCAGCACGACCCGGTCGGTGCGCTCCGGGAACAAGGTCGTATACACCGCCCCGAGATAGGTGCCGTACGACTCGCCGTAATAGGAAACCTTCGCCTCGCCCAAGGCTTCCCGGATCCGGTCCATGTCGCGCGCCGTGTTGGCGGTGGTAATGAACGGCAACAGGTCGGCAGTCTCCGAACTGGTGCACTGCTTGGCGATCCGCTTCGCCAACTCGGCCGACTTCGCCACCTCCGCCGGGTTGTGCGGATAGGGCGGGTTGGCCGCGACCGCCTTGTCCGCGTCATTCAACCCGCAGGTCAGCCCCGCGCTGGAACCGATCCCGCGCGGGTCGAATCCGACGATGTCGTAACTGTCCCGCACCGCCTGCGGAAACGGCTGCACCGCCGGAACGCGCAACCCGGCCAGACCCGGCCCGCCGGGATTGACCAGCAGCACCCCGCGTCGCTTCTCCGGCTTCGCTGCGGACAGCCGAGACACCGCCAGGTCGATCTTCCGCCCGTCCGGATGCCGGTAGTCCAGCGGAACAGCCACAGTCGAACACTGCAAGCCGGGCAATTGCCCGCCGCCTGGGCACGCGCCCCACCGCAACGGCCCAGCCGACGCGGGAGCCGCCGACACCACCCCCGCCAGTGCCGCGACGGCCAGCGCGATCGGCATGGTCTTTCGCATTCAGCTCTCCTCTTCGGATCGGAGTTGCCGATTCACCACACCAGCCGGCGGCCCGACCGACCCCTGCCATTTGTCACCCCACGGCACGCAGCACCGCGGCGAGCCCCTCTCGCAGATCCCGGACGAAGCAACCTGGCACCTCCAGCGACGGGAAATGCCCGCCCCGTTCCGGTTCCCGCCACCGGACGATCTGCCGGAACCGCTCCTGCGCCCAAGGCCGAGGGGTCTTCTCAGTGTCACGGGGGTACATAGTGATGGACGCCGGAACGTCCACCCGCAGCTCCGGATCCAGCGAATTGTGGCTCTCGTAGTAAATCCGGGCCGCCGACGCTCCGGACCGCGTGAGCCAATACAACGTGACGTCGTCCAGGACGCGATCGCGGGAAATAGTCTCGAATGGACTGTCCACAGTGTCCGACCACTCCGCGAACTTGTCCACGATCCAGGCAAGAAGCCCGACCGGCGAGTCGACGAGCGAGTAACCGATGGTCTGCGGCCTCGTCGCCTGCTGCTTCGCATACGCCGCGCGATGCCGCCAGAAATGCCGGGTCTCCTCAGTCCACCTGAGTTCGTCCGCCGTCAGGCCGTCCGTCGGCAGTCCGGGCGGACCTTCCGCGAACAACGTGTGGACGCCAAGAACCTGCTCCGGAAACCGGCCAGCGAGAACGGTGGTGATATTGCCGCCCCAGTCGCCGCCGTGCGCCAAGAACCGGCGATACCCGAGCTTCCCCATCAGTTCCACCCACGCGGCCGCGATCTTCTCCGTCCCCCATCCGGTACTGGTCGGTTTGTCGCTGTACCCGAAGCCCGGCAACGACGGAGCCACGACATGAAACGCCGGCGCGCTGGCGTCTTCCGGGTCCGCCAATTCGTCCACGACATCGACGAACTCGGCAATGCTGCCCGGCCACCCGTGCGTCATGATCAGCGGAGTGGCGTCCGCGCGCGGGGACCGGCGGTGCAGGAAGTGGATTCCCAGACCGTCGATGGTCGTGCGGAACTGGCCGATCCGGTCCAGTCGTTCCTCGAACGCCCGCCAGTCGTACTCGGTGCGCCAGTAGTCGACGAGATCGACCAGATCGGCGAGCGGAACGCCTTGATCCCATCGGCGCGGACCGCGCACCGTCTCGGTCTCCGGAAGCCTCGCCGCGGCGAGCCGAGCCCGCAGATCTTCGAGGTCAGCGTCGGTCGCACGGGCTTCGAATGCTTGTACGTCGCTGGTCAGCGAGGTCACGAGTCCTCCTCAGTCGTTTGGAACCGGCTTAGACGGTTCTAGCAGTCGCCCGCGTCCGAGCGCAACCGGCTAAGCTGGTTCCATGCCTGCCGCGTTCCCTGACTTCCGCCTCGGCACCGTGCTCGCGACCAGCTTCACGGCGACCCTCACCGAACGCCGCGGCGACGCGGTCGAGCGCATCCCGACACCGCAGCGGCTCGCCGATTGGCTGGCGGTGAGCGGCCTCGCCGTGGACGCCTGCACCACCGCCCAGCTCGAACTCGCCCGTGACCTGCGGGAGTCGATTCACGCCGCCGCGACCGCGGCCGCGCTCCACGAAGCCCTCCCCGCGTCCGCCGTCCAGGTCATCAATGACCGCAGCGCTCAGGGCCGGGCCGCGGCGGTCCTGACACCCGACGGCGAACGGCGCTGGCAGCTCAGCTCGGCGACCGCCGTGGAAGACGCGCTCGGCGTGATCGCCGCCGACGCGATCAGCATCATCTCCGGCGAACGCGACGGAAAACTGGCCTTGTGCGCTTCGCCGACCTGCCAAGCCGCCTTCTTCGACACCAGTCAAAGCCGAACCCGCAGGTGGTGCGAAATGAACACGTGCGGGAACCGGCAGAAGAAGGCGCGCTTCACCGCGAACCAGCGAAAGAACCGCACCGCAGTGGAGTGAATGCGAGCAACCATCGCGGCCGATCCGCGCTGAACACTGGTTTCGGGCAGCTGCGAAAGCGAGTCGCCGAATACCCGAGCTAAAGCTCACAATAGAGCCATGACCAGCGAAAACCTGGCGACCACGTCGAAGAGCTGGAAGCCGCCATCGGACGCCCCTGCCCGGCGATCACGCTGAAGCAGCTCGACCGTCTCGACGAAGGCTGCGAAACGATCCTGGTGCACTCCCCGTTCGCCGGCTGCGGCTACCGGCACACCACATTCGTCGGCGGCACACCTGGTTTCCTGCACCTCCGGCTCGCCGACGCAGATCTCCTTCGCGTTGCCCGCCCATGCCCCGGAACCGGTGATCGACCAAGGCATCTCTTTCGTGATCCTCTTGCCTGGTGTCGGCGGCTGCCCACGCTCGGCCGTCGTCATCGATCTGGAGGACGACTGACGCCCGAACTCTCGGCTCCCGGACTCAACGATCACCCACCGTCGCAATAGCTCGCCGACGACCGCACACCCGCGCCGCCAGCCCGCCCTCCGCCGTCGTCATCGAGCTGCGAGACGGCTGACGCCCGGAATTGTCGGTGCCCGGATTTACCATGACGGCACATCCGAGGAGGTGTGCACATGCGGGACGCCGTGCTCGAGGCGGCGAGGTTCCTGGCCGCCGGACGCACCCGGCAGCTCACGCTCGAGGACGTGGCCGACCACGTCCGGTACAGCCCGTTCCACCTGGCGCGCGCGTTCGAGCGGGAGATCGGCCTGCCGCCAGGGAAATTCCTTGCCGCGCAACGGTTCCAGCTCGCCAAGGAGTTGCTGCTGGACACCGGCGAGAAGGTGGTCGACATCTGCCACGAGGTCGGGTTCTCCGCGCCGGGCACGTTCACCACCCGCTTCACCGCGGCGGTCGGGGTGAGCCCGCACCAGTTCCGGCAGCTGCCCGGCCTCCTCGCCGAGCACCCGCCGGAACCGGTGCGGGTGGCCGGCCCGGACTGCGCGGGCGGGGCCGTCACCGGCCGCGCGCTGCTGAGCCCGGCCGCGGTCGCCGCGCTCGACGGGGCCCCGGCGGTGTACGTCGGGCTGTTCGCCGGGTCGTCGGCGCGCGGCGTCCCGGTCAGCGGCTCGCTGCTCGGGCCGGACCTGGAGTTCACGCTCGTCGACGTGCCCGCGGGCTCCTACCGGCTGCTGGCCTGCGCGCTGCCCTCGGCCGCCGGTCCGCGCGCGCAGCTCGCGCCGAGCGTGCAGGCGGTCGGCGCGGCCGCCCGGCCGGTGCGGATCCGGGCCGGGCCGGTGCCGCTGCGCCAGGACGTCCGGCTGGAGGTCGCGCCCGCGTGGTCGCCACCGGTGCTGGTCGCGCTGCCGCCGCTGGCGTCGGCGGGAGCGCAAGAATGGAGAGGCGGCTCCCGGCTGGCGAGATTAGGTTGAACCAGGTCACAGCCCGTTGTCAGGGAGAAACCATGCCTGGAGTTCGAGTATTGGTCGGCACGCGCAAGGGCGCGTTCATCCTCACCTCGGACGAGGGCCGCACGCGGTGGGAGGTTGACGGCCCGCACTTCGGCGGCTGGGAGGTCTACCACCTCGCCGGCTCGCCCGCGGACCCGGACCGGCTGTACGCGTCGCAGTCCACGTCGTGGTTCGGCCAGCTGATCCAGCGCTCCGACGACGGCGGGAAGACCTGGAACCAGGTCGACCACGAGTTCGGCTACGAGGGCGGGGCGGGCGAGCACCTCTGGTACGACGGAACGCCGAAGCCGTGGGAGTTCACGCGGATCTGGCACCTGGAACCGTCGCTGACCGACCCGGACACGGTGTACGCGGGCGCGCAGGACGCGGCGCTGTACCGCAGCACCGACGGCGGGAAGAGCTGGCGGGAGCTGACCGGGCTGCGCAAGCACACGTCCGGGCCGGGCTGGCAGCCGGGCGCGGGCGGGCTGTGCCTGCACACGATCATCCTCGACCCGCGGAACTCGAAGCGGATGTTCGCCGCGATCTCCGCCGCGGGAGCGTTCCGCAGCGACGACAGCGGCGAAACCTGGCAGCCGATCAACCGCGGCCTGCACTCCGACGGCATCCCGGACCCGGACGCCGAGGTCGGCCACTGCGTGCACCGGATCGCGCTGCACCCGTCGCGGCCGGACGTGCTGTTCATGCAGAAGCACTGGGACGTGATGCGCTCGGACGACGCGGGCGAGAACTGGCGGGAGATCAGCGGCAACCTGCCGAGCGACTTCGGTTTCCCGATCGCGGTGCACCCGCACGAACCGGAAACGGTGTACGTGGTCCCGATCCGCAGCGATTCCGAGCACTACCCGCCGGAGGGCAAGCTGCGCGTGTACCGCAGCCGCACCGGCGGCGACGACTGGGAACCGCTCACCAACGGCCTGCCCCAAGAAAACTGCTACGTGAACATCCTGCGCGACGCGATGGCCGTCGACTCCCTCGACGAGGCAGGCATCTACTTCGGCACCACCGGCGGCCAGGTCTACGCGTCGAACAACGCGGGCGAGAGCTGGGCCCCGATCGTGCGCGACCTGCCCGCGGTGTGCTCCGTCGAGGTGCAGACCCTGCGATGACCACCGTCGTGCGCGTCAAGCTGCCCACGCACCTGCGCCGCCTGGCGAAGGTCGAGGGAGAGATCCAGCTGCCGATCGAAGACCCGCCAACCCGGGACGCGCTGCTGGACGCGCTGGAACGCACCTACCCCCAACTGCGCGGCACCGTCCGCGACACGACCACCGGCAAACGCCGCGCGTTCGTCCGGTTCTTCGCCTGCGAAGAAGACCTGTCGAACACCGCCCCGGACACCGCCCTGCCCGCCCCGGTCCTGTCCGGAGCCGAACCGTTCCTGATCATCGGAGCCATGGCGGGCGGCTGACCACGAACCACCGGCCGAGGGGAAGAACCCCGGGCCTCGGTGCGTCCCGGGGGCGCACCGAGGCCCGGGGGCTTGTTCGGCTGCCGGGCCGGATTTTGCGGGGCTACCGGAGCCGCTCCGCCCACGCCGGTCGCCGCCGAGTTCGCTTGGCCGAGCCCTCGTGCCGGGCGCAACACGCCAAGTCGCTCGCACCACGCCGAACGCGTTGACGCTGCGGTTGATCCGCCCAGGCCTTTCCCGCTACCCAGCCCCGTATTCTTCTGCTCGCCGCTAGACCGCGCGCAACGAAGCACTTATGCCCGGCTCGCTCGAACGGCTCGCCAACGCAGCACGGCCCGCACTCACCGAACTGGGCCTCAATCCGGGCGCGAGCCGAGACCAGCTCACCGTCAAAGCACCCGACCTCCGCACACCAGCACATTCGCCCCGAACCTCGCCAGCTCCCCTCGCGGCAAGCCAGACCGCTGCCGGGGTCTCGCGCATCGGACGGAAGGCAACTCGCCGACGGCGCACCGCGCGCCGGAGCCCGGCCTGCAACAACCAGTTCCGTCAGCGCGATCACGGCGGACTCGATCCTGGCCAGCGCCGGGCTCAAAGCACCCAAACGCCTGCACACCAGCGCCGGGTCTCGCTGGATCCCATCGCGGCAAGCGCTTCCGCGAGTCCAGACCGCGGCCAGGTTCCGGCGCTCCGGACCCAAGGCAGCTCACCGGAGCGCCAGCAACCGCGTGCCGGAGCCCAGCCCGCGAAACCCAGTTCCGTAGTCACGATCGCTGCAAGCCAGATCCCAGCCAGCGCCGTGCTCGCTCCCGCTGGGCATGTTCCCCCATGCGGCCTTCGATGCCCACACACCCAACGCCACATGGCAGCGACCCGCAGCGGCCGAAGCCTCCCTCGACGTGCCCGCCAGAGGGTTCGCCAACCCTAAACTGCCCGTCTCCCCAGCCAATCGGCAGAATCAGCCCCGTACCGGCTTCACCGGGTCGTGGCCCAGCGACATCAGCCCCTGCCGCCACCCGGCGTCGCCCGCCACGGGCTCCAGGTCGTCTCGGCGCGAGGCGTGCACGCGGTCCACGACATCGCGCATCACCTCGACGTCGCTCTCGTTCACGTCCGACTTCCGCTTGCCCAGGATCGACAGCACCTTGCGCCCCGTAGCGGGCCCCGCCTGGTCCGGCAGGGGTTCGGTTTCCGGTCCGGCTTCCCGGGTGCGCAGCCAGTCGCCCAGTTCCCGCGAGGTCATGTTCACCACCCGGTGGAATTCCGTCCACAGTTCCTCGTCCACGTGCGCGGACACCTCGATCACCTCCCGGCGTCGTCTTCGGGAGTCCGGTTACCCGGACCGCGAGACGGCAAACCCGGGAGCGTCGAGTCCACATAGGACCAGGCCCGCGCGGCGATTCGCGCCAGGGCGGCACATCCTGGTTCCGGAGTGCCCGTCCGGACGGCCGAAGCGATCGTCCGGTGGTCCTCCCAGGACCGGGAAAGGTCGCCGTGTTCGGTGAGTTCCTCCAGGAGCCGGTCGGCCATCAGGCGGCGCAGCGGGACGCGGATCGCGAGCATGCTGCGCAGCAGGATCCGGTTGTGTGCGGCTTCGGCCAGCGCGACATGAAACTCCGCGTCCGCCTCCAGGAAGCGGTCTCGGTCGGTCGAAGCCGCCGCCATCCGGTCGACCAAATCGGTCAAAACCGCCAGCTCGGCGGCGGTCCGGCGGCGGGCGGCCAACTCGATGACGGTCGATTCGACCGCTTCCCTCGCCTCGACCAGCTCGCGATACTCGGCCACGTCCGAAGCGCCCAGCTGCCACGGGACGAACCGGGCCGCCGAAGGTTCCAGCACGAACGTTCCGACACCCTGGCGCGTCTCGACCCACCCGCGCGCCTGCAGCGTCCGGACTGCTTCTCGGACGGTCAGCATCGACACCCCGGCCGAGGCCGCGAAGTGCCGCAGCGACGGCAGCGCGGTCCCGGGAGGCCAGTCGCCGCCGAGGATTTTGCGGGTCATCTCTTCGACCAGCGAGTCCACCACGCTGACCCGCCGCACCCGGGCCAGCTCCGGCGGCGGCCCCCTCCGTCCCGAGGTCATCGCGTCAGCGTACGGATTGACGGCACTGTTTCAAACACCTAAATTCAGGCCGGGATGCCCACCGAAACCGATCTGCTCGCCGACCTCAGCGCGAACGTCCGCGGCGAGGTGCACGCCGACGCGCGCCGTCGCGCCGAGTACTCCACTGACGCGTCCAACTACCGGGTCGTCCCGCAGGTCGTCGTGCTGCCGCAGGAGACCGACGACGTTCTCGCGACCCTTGAGATCGCTCGCCGCCACGGCGTGCCGCTGACCAGCCGCGGCGGGGGCACGTCGGTCGCGGGCAATGCGATCGGGCCGGGCCTCGTGCTCGACTTTTCGCGGCATCTCAACCGCATCGTCGACCTCGATCCGAAGGCGCGGACCGCGGTCGTCCAGCCTGGTGTCATCCTCGCCGACCTCCAGCGGGCCGCCGCGCCGCACGGGCTGCGCTTCGGTCCCGACCCGTCCACGCACGCCCGCGCGACGCTAGGCGGCATGATCGGCAACAACGCCTGCGGTCCGCACGCGATCGCCTACGGCCGCACCGCCGACAACGTTCGCGAGTTAAGTGTGGTCGACGGCACCGGACGCCGGTTCATTGCAGGTCCGTCCGACGCGGTGCCGGGCCTCGCCGAGCTGATCGACACGCGGCTCAGCTTGCTGCGCACCGAATTCGGCCGGTTCAGCCGCCAGGTCTCCGGCTACTCGCTGGAACACCTGCTGCCGGAGAACGGCCGGTCGCTGGCCCGCACGCTGGTCGGCACCGAAGGCACCCTGGCCGTCACGCTCGAAGCGACCGTCGACCTGGTCGACATCTCCCCCGCGCGGCTGCTGGTCGTGCTCGGCTACCCGGACATGGCGACGGCCGGCGACGTCGTGCCCGGGCTGCTGCCGCATCGGCCGCTGGCCGTCGAAGGGCTCGATGCCCGGCTGGTCGACCTGGTGCGCCACCACCGCGGCGAGGTGCCCGCGCTCCCGGACGGCGGCGGCTGGCTGATGATCGAGGTCGGCGGCGAGACGGAAGCCGAGGCCCGCCACAACGCCGAACGTCTCATCAAGGACTCCCAAGCACTCGACCACGTCGTACTGGCGCAAGGCGCCGAGGCCGCCGCGATGTGGCGGATCCGCGAGGACGGCGCCGGGCTGGCGGGCCGGACTCCGACCGGTGAGCAAGCGTGGCCCGGGTGGGAAGATGCCGCCGTCCCGCCCGAACGGCTCGGTGCGTATCTGCGGGATTTCGACGCTCTCCTGGACGAATTCGGCCTCGAAGGACTCCCCTACGGCCACTTCGGCGACGGCTGCGTGCACGTCCGGCTCGGCCTGCCGCTCGAACGCGACGCGTCGGTGTTCCGCGCGTTCCTGACCGCCGCCGCCGACCTGGTCGTCGGCTACGGCGGCTCGTTCTCCGGCGAGCACGGCGACGGCCGGGCGCGCGGCGAACTGCTGCCGAAGATGTACTCGGCGGAAACGATCGAACTGTTCGGCGCGGTCAAAAACCTCTTCGACCCCGGCGACCTCCTCAACCCGGGCGTAGTCGTCCGGCCGCACCCGCTCGACACCGATCTCCGCCGCCCGCAAGCACATCCGCTTCCCGTAGTCGCGGGCGGTTTCTCGTTCGCGCACGACGGCGGCGACTTCACCCGCGCCGTGCACCGCTGTGTCGGGGTCGGGAAATGCCGTGCCGACAACCGTGCGGCCGGCGGTTTCATGTGTCCGTCTTATCTCGCCACTCGCGATGAGAAGGACAGCACACGAGGCCGGGCCCGGGTGCTACAGGAGGTCGCGAACGGCTCGCTCGTGTCCGGCTGGTCGGACGACGCGGTGCACGAGTCCCTTGATCTTTGCCTGTCCTGCAAGGCCTGCGGCAGCGACTGTCCGGCCGGAGTGGACCTGGCGCAGTACAAATCCGAAGCCCTGCACCGGAAGTACCGGCATCGGATCCGTCCCGTCTCGCATTACACGCTCGGCCGGTTGCCGGACTGGATCCGCCTGCTGCACCGGATCCCGGTGCTCGGTCCGCTCGTCGTCAACGCACTGATGTCGATCCGTCCGGTCGAGAAGGTCCTGTTAGCACTGTCCGGAGTGGACACTCGACGGCACGCGCCGAGGTTCGCCCGAAGCTCGTTCACCCGATCCCGGCGCAGGATCCGCGAGCAGGGGCCGGAAGTGGTGCTGTGGGCGGATTCCTTTTCGGACGGCATGGACACCGACGTCGCCGAAGCCGTCGCGGCCGTGCTCGCCGACGCCGGGTACCGCGTGCTCGTCCCGCCGCGCCGTCCGTGCTGCGGGCTCACCTGGATCACCACCGGTCAGCTCGACACCGCTCGACGCAAGCTCAGCGATCTCGTGCACACGCTGCGCCCTTACGCGCGGGCCGGGCTTCCGATCGTCGGCGTCGAACCGTCGTGCACGGCCGTCCTGCGGTCCGATCTGCTGGACCTGTTCCCGGACGATCCGGACGCCACCACAGTTTCCGCCGCGGTCACGACGCTCGCAGAACTCCTCGCCAAGACAGACGGCTGGCAAGCACCTGACCTGTCCGGCGTGAAAGTGGTCGTACAGCCGCATTGCCACCATCATTCGGTGCTGGGTTTCGAGGCGGATCGAGCCTTGCTCGCCGAAACCGGAGCCGAACTCCGGACTCTCGCCGGCTGCTGCGGCCTGGCCGGGAACTTCGGCATGGAACGCGGCCACTACGACGTTTCCGTTGCGGTAGCGGAGAATGCACTGCTTCCGACACTGCGGGAGAACCCGGACGTCGTCTTCCTCGCCGACGGTTTCTCCTGCCGGACGCAAGCCGATCAGCTTGCCGGAGTGCGCGGTGTCCACTTGGCACAGTTGCTGAAACGACGCTGACGCCGACCGCGGAAATGCCGTGAAGGGAACCCTGAGGGACTCTGATTCCGTGAAGGTTCCCCTCACGGCCAACAAGCCGAGGAGTCAGGTTTCCCAGAAGCCTTGTTTTTCCAGCAGGGCGACCGCGCGCTCGCCGCCGTCCGAGAAGTGCTTCTCCACAATGGACCGCGCTCGCGAAGCGGACCGGGCGCTGAGCGCGTTCAGGATTTTCCGGTGGTCGTCGTGGGCTTTGCCCGGCCAGTCCGCGTGCGCCTCGTAAAAGCCGTGCGTCACCGTTTTAGCCAGGATGCCCAGGATCGAGACCAGCCGACGGGAGTCGGCGGCGTAGTTGATCCGCCGGTGGAACTCGAAGTTCAGCCGTTCCTGTTCGGCACGGTCCACTCCGGACTCCATCCGGTCCGCCAGATCGTGCAGCGCCTGCAGGCTTTCCGGCGAAATATTCTTCGCCGCCCGCTCCGCCGCCAGCCCGGACACCAGGCCGAAGACCCGGTAGTGGTCCCGGATGTCGTCGCGCGTCATCCGCGCCACGAACGCGCCCCGGCGGGCGATGTGCTCCACCACGCCCTCGTGGTCCAGCGTGATCAAAGCTTCGCGGATCGGCAGTTTGCTGATGCCGAGTTCGTCGGCCAGCGCTTCCTGGTCGATCTTCGCGCCCGCGCGCAGCTGACCGGAGAAGACGCGCCGCCGGATCTCGTGCGCGGCCAGCGCTTTCAGGTTCGCCGGACCGCCGCGGCGCAGTCCCGGGCCCGTGGTTTCGGGCATCCCCTCGGCCTCCCCCGCCAGCAATCGTCAGACAGCTGAAGTATCGCACAAGCCTTTCTGCTCGAACGCCGCTCCTCCCCGCTGTTCGAGCTGACCGCCCGGACATTCCTGATAAGGTACTCACCCGACGGCCTCGTCCGAACCAAGATTCGAGGAACCCATGTCCGAACCGGAAGCCTGGGAACCGTACGCCGTCACCAGCGAAGAGGTCGTCGAACCCGGCCCAGTCGCCGCACTGGCCGCGTTGTTCGACAACGGACTTCCCGCTCCCCGCGAAGGCGACGTCCTGCCGCCGCTGTGGCATTGGGTCGCCCTTCCGCACTGGCCGGTGTCGTCGCGGCTCGGCCTCGACGGTCATCCGGTGCGCGGGACCTTCCTGCCGCCGGTGGAACTGCCGCGACGGATGTTCGCCGGGGGCGAGGTCGTGTTCCACCGCGCGCCCAAGGTCGGCGAAACCGTGCACCGGCGCTCCATTGTGGACTCTGTCACCGAAAAGTCCGGCCGTTCCGGGAAATTGGTCGTCGTCCAGGTGCGCACGAAACTGTCCGGAATGGACGGAACTCCGTATGTCGAGGAACGCCAGGACATGCTCTACCGCGAGAGCGGACCGTCCGCGGCCGCACCCGCCGTGGCGGAAACCGCTGCCGCACTGGAACCGGCGGGATCGCCGTTCCGCCGCACCGACGGGCAGACTTGGGAGTTCGCCACCGATCCGACGCTGCTGATGCGGTTCTCCGCGGCCACCGCGAACCCGCACCGCATCCACTACGACTGGCCGTACGCCACGCGAGTCGAGGGCTATCCCGGCCTGGTCGTGCACGGGCCGTTGATGTCGCTCGCCCTGGCCGAGGTGCTGCGGCTCGACTCGCCCGCCTCGCGGGTGCGCCGGATCAGCCACCGCAACCAGGCACCGCTGTTCTGCGGACAGCCCGCACAGCTGCGGTCCAGCCCGGGCACCCGCTCGGTCGCGCTCGACCTGCTGGGTCCGTCCGGGCCGAGCACGAGCCTCGCCGTCGAACTGGCCGACGAAGGCACGTGATCTAGCGGCCGCGTCCGGAGCAATGGCATGGTGGCGCAGGTGTTCCGGACGACGGAGGGAAGCTGAATGAGCCGCTACGCGCAGTTCGAGAACCTGCGAGTCGACGGACCGGACGAGGACGGCGTCATCGAACTCGTCCTGGACGCGCCGCACCTCAACGCGGTCAGCGAGGACGCGCACGGCGAACTCGCCGACGTCTGGCGGGAATTCGACCGCGACCCCGACGTCAAAGCCGTCCTGCTGCGCGGCGAGGGCAAGGGGTTCTCCGCGGGCGGATCGTTCGACCTGGTCGAGAAGCTGGCGAACGACTTCGAGGCCCGTTCGCGCACCATGCGCGAGGCTCGCGACCTGGTCTACAACGTCATCGACTGCTCCAAACCGACCGTCTCCGCGATCCACGGCCCGGCCGTCGGCGCAGGCCTGGTCGCCGGGCTGCTGTCGGACATCTCCGTGGCCGCCGCCAACGCCAAGATCATCGACGGCCACACCCGCCTCGGCGTCGCGGCGGGCGACCACGCGGCGGTGTGCTGGCCGCTGCTCTGCGGGATGGCGAAGGCCAAGTACTACCTGATGACCTGCCGTCCGATGACCGGAGCCGAGGCCGAGCGGATCGGGCTGGTTTCGCTGTGCGTCGAGGAGGAGGCCGGGCTGCTGCCCGCCGCGCGGGAGATCGCGCACGAGCTGGCCAACGGCGCGCCGAACGCGATCCGCTGGACCAAACAGAGCCTCAACCTCTGGTACCGGCAGCTCGCGGGCGCGATCTTCGACTCCTCGCTGGCGCTGGAGTTCTACGGTTTCGCCGGTCCGGAGGTCCGCGAAGGACTCGCCTCACACCGCGAGCGGCGGAAGCCGGACTTCACCCGGGTGCACGACCGGGAGGACTGACCAAACCGGCGGGGAGACCTGCTACCGCGAACCGTGCGTCAGCGGCAGATTGAACGAATACCGCGGCACCCGGTAAGTGTGGCAGCCGTACTCGGCCTGTTTCGTCGTACGTCGTGCGCTGCGTGGTCAGCAACGCCGCGCCGGACGCTTCGTCCACCAGCTCCGGTATCGCGCCGACAACGGTTCGCTGGAGGGGGACGTGCTGCCGGTCGACCACGCGGCCAGCCTCGGCGCGACCGTCCTTCGCGTGTCCACTGTGGACGAGTTCCGGGCGTCTTTGAAGCAGGCCAAGGCGAATCCGGTCACGACGGTGGTGCACGTGGAGACCGATCTGCACGCGCCCAACCCGCCGGGCTCGGCATGGTGGGAGATGCCGGTGAGCGAGGTGTCCGATTTGGACTCCACTCGAGAAGCGGAGCCAACGACACTGCCTCTGACGCTTCGGCCCGCACCGAACCATTCCCGCGCCACCCTGGTCCCGTGACCGCGACAATCTCTGCACCCAAGCAGCGCCTGGCACTCATCGCCCTGTGCCTGCCCTTCTTCATCGTCCAGCTCGACGCGACCGTGGTGAACGTCGCCGTCGAAGCGATCCGGCACGACCTCGGCGGCGGGCTTGGCGGTGAGCAATGGGTGATCGCGAGCTACACCATCGCGCTGGCCGCGGGCATGCTCACCGCGGGGTCGCTCGGCGACCGTTACGGCTCGCGGCGGGTGTGCGTGCTGGGGACCGTCGTGTTCGGGGTCGGGTCCGCGCTGTGTTCGCTCGCCCCGAGCATCCCGGTGCTGATCGTCGCGCGGATCCTGCAGGGCGTCGGCGCGGCCGCGTTGCTGCCGTGTTCGCTCGCGCTGATCGTCCGGCAGTTCCCGGAGCCGCGAGCGCGGGCGCACGCGCTCGGGCTGTGGGGCGGCATCGCGGCCATCGGCCTCGCGACCGGCCCGGTGGCGGGCGGCGTGCTCATCGCGCTGGCCGACTGGCGGGCGATCTTCTGGGTCAACGTTCCGTTCGCCGCCCTCGCCATCGTGCTGACCTGCCGGTACGTCGTCGAATCGCCGCCGCGGCGGGAGCGTCGCCTCGATCCGTACGGACTCGTCCTCGGCACCGTCGCCCTGTCCGCGCTCGCCGGCGGCCTGATCCAGGTCGGCCGGTCCGGCTGGGCCGTCCCGCTGATCGCTGTCGGCTTGCTGACCGGGCTCGCGTTCATTCTGGTAGAACGTCGTCGGCGCGATCCGATGCTGCCGCTGGCGATCTTCTCGTCCCGCCCGTTCTCCGCCGCGAGCACCGCCGGGCTGCTCTTCAATTTCTGCCTCTACGGCACCCTGCTCTGCCTGTCGCTATTCCTCCAAGGCCCGCTCCACCAGTCCGCGTACGCGACCGGCATGCTGACGCTCCCGCTCACCATCGCGATCGGCATCGGAGCCACGGCCAGCGGACGGCTCACCGCACGCTTCGGCCCCCGGGTCCCGATGCTGACCGGTTTCAGCCTCGCCGGGCTCGGTGCCGTCCTACTGGCCACGGCCGATTCCCCGTCGATGGTGGTGGCCGGCGGCGTGGTGTTGTGCTGCTGCTCGATCGCGATGCCCGCGATGACGTCGGTTGCGATGTCGACGCCTCCGGAGGAGCACACCGGACTCGCCAGCGGAGTCTTGAACACCGCCCGGCAGACCGGGGGCGCTTTGGGCACCGCGGTGCTCGGCACGCTGCTCACCGCGGGCTCGACGATGTCGCTGAGTGTCCCGATGACCGTGGCCGCTCTCGGCTACGCGGCGGCGGTCGGCTGCACCCTGCTGGCGACCTCGCCTCGGGCTGTCCGTGAGGGGAACCCTGAGGGACTCTGATTCCCCCAGGGTTCCCCTCACGGACCGGCACCGGGGTCAAGGCACGAGCAGGGTCGCCCGATGCACCAGCCATTCCAGCGGACCGCGCCGCCGCCAATGCCGCCACGCCACCGACGCGGCCAGCATCACCGCGACCATCAGCACCAGGAACACGAATGAATACGGCTTCGGCACCAGTTTCAAAACCGCGAAATGTGCCGCGTACCAGGTGAAAGCCATCCCTCCGGCCGCGGCGAGCGGCCACAGCGCGCGACGGCCGAGCGGCCGGTCCAAGGCGATCAGCAGTCCGCCGAGCAGCATCATCGCGACGCCGATCATGAGCACGATGCCGAGCGGACTGGTGGCGTACAGCGATCCGTCCGGCGGCATCGCCAGGAGCACCTGCCACGGCATCCCGGGCGGCCGGGTCGTCGCGATCGCCTCGGCTCCGCCCAGCGGATTGGTGGCGATCCACGAGCCCAGGATCGACACAGCGGCGAGCACGAAACCGGTGTACAGCAAGCGGATCCGGACCTGGTGCGCGCGGAGGTCGAGGCGGCCGATCGCCATCCCGGCCAGCGCCAGCGGCAGGCCGTACGCGACCTGGAAACCGCCGCCGAACAACACCATCCCCTTGAAGAACTCGCCCCATTGTTCGGGATGCCCCAAGATCGCGAGCCCGCTCGCCGTTTCGGACCCGGACCTCATCCAGTCGGAATGAGCGTTGAACACCCAGAACGCGTAAAGCGTCATCGCGGGCACGGCGATTCCGGAGAGAATGAACAATGTCCGCGCGCGCAGCCGGGTCAGCGGCAGCAGGAGAAGCAGGAGCACCGCGTAGTACCCGATCACCGACATGCCGTACTCGTCGATCGCCAGGCTGAGCAGGAACAACACCACCGCCCGGACCGCGAGCCTGCCGCGGGCGCGCCACCGCTCGTTTCCGCCGTACGGGGTCGAGCCGCCGGTCATCAATGCCGCGGACAGCCCGAAGAGCAGCACGAACAGGCTCATCGCCCGGGACGACGTCTGCACGTTCAGCCACGACAAGAACGCCGGGGCAGCCTGGGGCGGGCCGCCGTGCAGCCAGCCGCTCGCGAAGAAATGCTCGATGAACACTCCGACGATCGCCAGCGCCCGGACCGCGTCCACGCCCAGCAATCGTCCCTTCGGCACCCGGGTTTCCGCCGGGTCCCGCACCGCTTCCGTCCTCATCGGACTCCTCCCTGGTCGATTCCCCGCCAAGGTAGGAACGGCGGATCACCGATCGCCGGGAATCGCGTTGCGGTGGCCCGGAGGAAACCCATCGGTCTGGTAACAGCGCTCCCCGAGCAGCGCGCGGACGGCAAAATGGCTACTGTGCAAAGCATGCGGAGGACAGCGGTCGCGGCGGTTGCGGTGCTGTCGCTCACCGCTTGCTCCGATGTGGACGGTGTCCGGGTCGCCGGCCCGGCTCCACCGGCAGCGGCCGCCCCGGCACCGGCGAACAACCCGCGCGGCCCGACCGTCGACACGGTCGCTCTGCTGCGCGCGGACCCGACAGTCAGCGCCCGGACGAAGGCGGCGTTGCGACCGTGTCCGTACGGTCCGAGCGCCGGGTCGTATCCCGTCAGCACCGCGTACCACGAGCTGACCGGCGAGGTCGACGTCGTAGTGAACGTCTATCCGTGCGGCGCGGTCGGAGCCCCGGGCACCGGCAGCAGCGGCGCGACCGGCGTGCCGGTCAGCGCGTATCTCGGCGGCTACATCTACACGATCGGCGGGAAACAGCTGTTCAGGCTGGAGAACTCCGGCGCCATGCTGACCGTGCTCGACGGGCAGCTGGCCACGATGTCGGCGACCGGACCGAACAACGGGGTCGCCCGCTACCGCTGGACCGGCAAGGGTTTCTCGCCGGAGTGAGAGGGGACATGACGCAGGTACTGCTCGTCGAGGACGACGACGTGATCCGGGAGGCGACGCAGCTCGCGCTAGAACGCGCCGGTTTCCGGGTCTCGACGGCCGCGGACGGGCTCGCCGGGCTCGACCAGTTCCGCGCGCAGCCGCCGGACGTGGCGTTGCTCGACGTGATGCTGCCCGGGCTCAACGGCGTCAGCCTGTGCCGCCGGATCCGCGAGGAAAGCCGGACGCCGGTGCTGATGGTCTCCGCCCGCGACGATTCGGTCGACGTCGTGCTCGGCCTCGAAGCCGGCGCCGACGACTACGTCACCAAACCGTTCGACACCGCGGTCCTGATCGCGCGGATCCAGGCGGTGCTGCGGCGAAGCGGCTGGTCCGGGCCGGAGGAGGACGCGTTCGTTCGCTTCGGCGACCTCGAAATCGACCGCGCCGGGCTGGAGGTGCGCCGAGCAGGCCAGCCGGTGGATCTGACGCCGACCGAACTGCGGCTGCTGCTCCGGTTCGCCGAATCGCCGGGCAACGTGCTCAGCCGCGACACGCTGCTGGCCAGCGTGTGGGATTACGCGTGGGGCGGCGACACGCGGGTGGTCGACGTCCACGTGCAGCGGCTGCGGGTGAAGATCGGTCAGGAACGGCTGCAAACCGTGCGGGGCTTCGGATACAAGCTCCGCGCCGAGCCGTGAAGCTCTTTCCGGCCACCCTCCGGTGGCGGCTGACCGCGGCGGTGACCCTCGTGTCGGCCGCCGTCGCGTTGACGTTGAGTTTGTTGGTGCACCAGCAATTCGCGCGCACCCAAGCCGAGCAGGCCCGTCATGCGCAGGACGAATGGATCCAGCTGCTGCTGCGCAACCCCGGTGTCGACGGCCAGTTCGACGATCCGACGCTGCCCGCTCCCCTGCGCGACGCCGTCCGCGGCGGCAACCGAGCGACCTATTTGGACGGTCCGGTTTTGTGGGCAGCCGCCGAAACTGGCGGACACGTCGTCTCGGTGCGGACCAGTTATGCGTCGCAAACGCAGGCACTGGCCACTTTGGACCGAGAATTGCTGGCCGGTTCCGCCGTAGTGACCGTCGCCGGAGCACTACTGGGTGTCGTGCTCGGAGCGGGGATGGCGCGACGGCTCCGGCGGGCCGCCGACGCTGCCCGCGACGTCGCGAACGGCGCTCCGGCAAGGGTGCGTGACGCGATCGGCCCGCGTCCGCGAGACGAAGCGGCCGATCTCGCCCAGGCTGTCGACGCGATGGCGGACGCGTTGCAGGCGCGGTTGGCCGCGGAACAACGGGTCACCGCGGACATCGCGCACGAACTGCGGACCCCGGTGACCGGCTTGGTGACCGCTGCCGAACTGCTGCCGCCCGGACGCCCGGCGGAGTTGGTCCGCGACCGGGTCGCCGCGCTGCGCTCGCTGGTGGAGGACGTGCTGGAGGTGGCCCGGTTGGACACCGCGGCCGAGCGGGCGGATCTGGCGGAGATCGACCTGGCGGAGTTCGTGCGCCGCCGGGTGCCGGACGCGGTCGCTCCGGTCGCGGTCCGGGTGTGGACGGATCCCCGGCGGTTGGAGCGGATCCTGGCGAACCTGCTGTCGAACGCGGCGAAACACGGGGCCGCGCCAGTGACGGTCGAGGTGGCCGGCCGGTGCGTGACGGTCAGCGACCGGGGGCCGGGATATCCGGAGGTGCTGATTCGGGAAGGGCCCGCCCGGTTCCGGACCGGCGCGGACGCACGCGGCGGCGGGCACGGGCTGGGATTGACGATCGCGGTCGCACAGGCGCGGGTGCTGGGCGCCGAGCTGGAGTTCGAAAACCCGCCCGGCGGCGGAGCACGGGCGGTGCTGCGATTGCCAGAGTTGGCGAGCCGTGAGGGGAACCCTGAGGGACTCTGAATCCGTGAGGGGAACCCTCACGGACCGCGACTGGCCGTGAGGAGCCCCCTGGGGAACTCTGATTCCGTGAGGGGAACCCTCACGGACCACGATCCGAACAGGCACCCGCGCACCCAACGATCGAGGCACCCAGCCCCTGCCCTGCACCCCGATACGAAGCCTCCCTGCGGTCTGGGGGTGCTTGTCAAGGCATCTTTCCCGCCTTGACAAGCACCCCCAGACCGTCAGCACAATCAAACTTCGGGGTGCGGGGCCCCAACCGCACCACGGTTTCGCGAGAGGAACCCTTACGAACCCTGACCCCCTGCGGGAATCAGGGTCCCCCGCACGGAACGCGGCCCGGAAGCTGTCCCGTTGTCGGCCTTCTCAAAGCCGCGACGGGATGACAAGCTGCTCACCAGCCGGTCGCCTCCGCACCGGCTCGCACGATGACAACGTTGTCAGCCCTGGAGGTAGCGCGTCCATGTGGTCGCAGAAGAGACGGGTGGCCGCGATCGCTGCGGCGGGCCTCGTGGTGGCCGGGCTGGTGTCCGGCACGACCGGCGCCGCCACCGCGAGCACGGCCGCGGCGGATCCGGTGTCGCTGGTCAACCCGTTCGTCGGCACGCAGAACTTCGGCAACACCTTCCCCGGGGCCAGCGCGCCCTTCGGCATGGTCCAGGTCAGCCCGGACACCGGCGGCCAAGGCGGCTACGACTACCAGCAGAATTCGATCTACGGCTTCAGCCAGACGCACCTCTCCGGCGTCGGCTGCGGCGTCATGGGCGAGCTGCCGGTCATGCCGACCACCGGGGCCGTCGACTCCGTCGACAAGAACTCCTACAAATCCGAGTACAGCCACGACGACGAGAAGGCCGAGCCCGGCTACTACCGCGTCGGGTTGAAGAAGTACGGCGTCAACGCCGAACTCACCGCCACTCCGCGCACCGGCTGGCAGCGCTACACCTTCCCGTCGACCGGCCAGGCCAACGTGCTGTTCAACACCGGCCAGGCGAACCAGTCCGTGAAGGATTCCGAAATCCACGTCGTCGGCGACCGGACCCTGGAGGGTCGCGTGCGCGCGGGCGGGTTCTGCGCCGGACACGACGAGCACACCGTCTACTTCACCGCGACCTTTGACCGCCCGTTCGCCTCCTACGGCACCTGGCGCGGCAACACCCGCAGCGCGGGCAGCCGCGACGCCGCGGGCACCGGCGGCAACGGCGCGTGGGTCAGCTTCGACGCTGCCGCTGACCACGACGTCGTCCTCAAGGTGGGGCTCTCCTACACCGGTCTCGCTGGCGCGCGCGAAAACCTCACCGCGGAGACCAGCGACAGCTACGACTTCGACGCCACCCGCGCCGCATTGCGCAAGCAGTGGGCGGACCGGCTCGGCGCGATCAACATCAGCGGCGGCACCACCGAACGACAGACCGCGTTCTACACCTCGCTCTATCACGCGCAACTGCATCCGAACCTGGCTGGCGACATCAGCGGCGACTATGCCGGTTTCGACGGCAAGGTCCACCGTGCCAACGGCTACACGCCGTATCAGAACTTCTCCCTCTGGGACACCTATCGCCCGCAGAACCAGCTGCTCGAAATGCTGGAACCGCAGGTAGCCCGGGATGTCGCGCTCTCCGTGGTCGCGATCGGCCGCGACGGCGGCTGGCTGCCGAGATGGGCGCTGGCGGGCAGCGAAACCAACATCATGACCGGCGATCCAGTAACGCCGTTCTTGGTCGAGGCCTGGTCGAAGGGCTTGCTGGCCGGGCACGAGGACGAGGCGTACGGGCTGCTCAAGAAGAACGCCACGAGCACACCGCCCGCTGATTCGCCGTACAACGGCCGCTCCGGCGTGAATTACTACAACGACCGCGGCTATATCCCGAGCGGTCTCACGCTCGGCAAGGACTGCGCGGCCAAGGGCGGCGACAACGACTGCGAGCATCCGACCTCGGCGACCATGGAGTACTCCGCCGCCGACGCCGCGCTCGCGTTGATGGCCAAGGGCTTGGGCCACCAGGCCGACGCGCGCATGTTCGCCGATCGCGGCCAGTGGTACCGCAACGTCTGGAACGCCGCCGACAAGCAGTTCCGTCCGCGCACCACGGACGGCACCTGGCTGACGCCGTACAACCCGGTCGACGCCGACCACCAGTTCCACGAGGGCGGCGCCTACCAGTACCAGTGGCTGGTCCCGCAGGATCCGGCCGGGCTCACCTCGCTGATGGGCGGCAAGCAGGCGACCGAGAAGCGGCTCGACTCCTTCTTCGCCTACGACAACCTGCTCAAGGACCCGGCGGGCACCGCGCGCAAGGACTGGATCGCCAGCCCGTACGACTACTACGCCAAGGCCACCTACAACCCCAACAACGAACCCGATCTCCTTTCGCCATACATGTACAACTGGGTCGGTGCCCCGGCGAAGACCGCGACCGTCGTCCGCGCGGCGATGACGTTGTTCACCACCGGCCCGGACGGCATGACCGGCAACGACGACCTCGGCACGATGTCCGCCTGGTACGTCTTCTCCTCGCTCGGCCTGTACCCGACGATGAGCGGCGCGAACTTCCTCGCCGTGTCCAGCCCGCAGTTCGAATCGGCGACTGTCCGGATCGGACAGTACGAGGGCAAGCAAGGCGGCACGCTCACTGTCACCGCGCCGGGTGCGAGCGACACGAACCGTTACGTGCAAACCGTTTCGCTCAACGGGCGGGACGTCCGGCAGACCTGGCTCGACTGGTCCGCGGTCGCGCACGGCGGCAAGCTCGCCTACCAAGTCGGCGCGACGCCGTCGAACTGGGGCACGCAGCCGGGCACGGAACCGCCGTCGGTGAACAAGGCGACCGGTGACCTCCGTCGACATGTGGACGCGACGCTGCGGCCGAGTTCCGTCGTGCTGCCGCAGCAATCCTCGGCACAGACTGTCCACTTGAACCTGGACGTGCTCGGCCAGAACCCCGGAGCACAGCCGGTCTTCGTGACCGCGTCAGCCCCGTCCGGCTGGCGGGTGCAGACCGATCCGCTGCAGTTGTTGTGGTCCTTCCGGCTGCCGACGCAGAAGACCGCGCCGGTCACCGTGACCGTTCCGGCGAACACGCCAGTCGGCCCGTATTCGGTGCAGCTCAAGGCATCCGGGCCGGGAGCGAATACCGTCACCCGCACCGCGAACATCGAGGTCCGGCAACCGACGGTGTGCGCGACGACGTCCGGAACGCAGTGCGCGGTCCATCTCAGCCACGACCGCAATCACGACGGGACTGCGACCGTCGCGGCGTCCACGGAAGGCAACTTCGACGGCAGCGGCTGGAGTTACGACGCGGACCTGATGCCGTCAGCCGGTACCTTCGTCCACAATGGAGTTACGTACGCAGCTCCCGACCCCACCGGCACTGCGGCGAACTTCGTGGAAGCACGCGGGCAATCGCTGCTGCTGCCCGCCGGAAAGCACCAGGCGGTCCAGCTGATCGGCTCGTCGCACAACGGTCCGGTGTCCACCTCGCTGACCGTGCACTACAGCGACGGATCCAGCGCGGACCTTCCGGTGACCTTCGGCGACTGGGCTGGCTCGACCCCGTCCGGCACTACCGTCGTGCTCGACATGGCGCACCGTATCAAGGCGGGCAGCGGGGTCGACGGTCCGCCGGTGCGGCTGTTCGGCATTGCCTCCACAGTGGACGGAGCCAAGACCGTCCAGTCGGTGAGCCTGCCGAACGACCCGCGCGTCCAGCTCTACGCGATCACGCTCGGCTGAGCCCCTGAAACCCGGCCGGGTTCGTCGGATCCCTCCCCTTCGTCCGACGAACCCGGCCACCCCCCAGCACCCCAGTTCCCCCAGAAGTCTCAGGCGGCTTGACCCGCGGGCACCGCCGCGACCCGGCCCATCGCCTCGGCGTAGCAGGCTTCGAAAGAATCCAAACTGGACTCCAGCGCGTGCCCGGCGATCATCTTGCCGCTCGCCGCCCCCATCCGCGCCAGCGTCGCCGGGTCGGCGACGACCGCGTGCAGCCGCTCGGCCAGTTGCCCCACGTTGCCCGGCTCGAACAGCCAGCCGTTGTAGCCCGGACGGCACAGGTGCGGCAACGCCATCGCGTCCGCGACCACCACCGGCTTCCCGGCCGCCATCGCCTCCATCGTCGCGAGGCTCTGCAGTTCGGCGATGCCGGGCATGCAGAAGAGATCCGCGGCCGCGTAGGCGTCCAGCAAGTCCTCTTCGGACACAAACCCGCGGAATCGCACCCGGTCGGCGATCCCGAGTTCGTCGGCCAGCTTCTCCCAGCCCGTCCGGCACGAACCGTCGCCGACGATCTCCGCGCGCAACCCGGGCACGAGCGCCACCGCGCGCAACAGCTCGTCGACGCGCTTCTCTTCGTCAAGCCGCCCGACGAACAACACCGTCGGATCGTCGGACGTCCGCGAAACCTTGCGCAACCGGTAGCGGTCGATGTCGATGCCGCACGACACTGGAATGGCTCGCTCCGGGAAACCGTTGTCGTGCAACAGTTCCACCGCACGCGGCGTCGGCGCGGTGACCACGCGGGCCGTCGAGAACACTCGCGTCAAGTCCCGCCACGCCCACCGCGAAGCCGCACCGCGCAGCCACGTCGGCACGCGCACGTGACCGAAGAGGTTCTCCGGCATGAAGTGGTTCGTCGCCACTCCCGGAATGCCCATCGCGGCGGCATGCTTCAGGACGTACCGGCCGACCACGAAATGCGCCTGGACGTGCACAAGATCCGGCTGCAACTCCTCCAGCAGCGCAGCGACGTCCTTGCTCACCTCCCATGGCAGGCCGATCCGGAAGGTCCGGTGGAACGGGGTGCGATGCGACCGGACCCGGTGCACCACAACGTCGCCAGCTCTTTCGGTGCGCGCCGGGCCGTCCGGGGCGACACTGATCACGTGCACCTCGTGCCCGCGGCCGGCGAGGCCGTTGGACAGCCGGTACGCGAACTGCGCCGCGCCGTTGACGTCCGGCGGATAGGTTTCGGCGGCGACCACGATGCGCAAAGCCCGGTCGTCGTTCACAGGGTGCTCCGATCTGGTGGAATGGACAGGAGAAGAACTGCTGCGGCTCAACACCGCGACGCCGCCGACCGCCAGGACCGCCGCGGTCAGCGCGACCGCGGTCGCCGTGGCGTCGAGGTGGGTGGCTTCGCCGAGCACCCCGGCGCCGAGACCCACCGCTACCAGCGGATCCACGACGGTCAGGCACGCGACGGCGAGGTGCGGCGGACCGCACCGGTAGGACAGTTGCACGAGCCAGCCGCCGGCCAGCAGCGCCGTCACCATGGCGGCGACCGACACCGCGGTGCTGAAGTCGACGGTGCCCTCTTGTATTTCAAGGGAAACCGCTCGCATCAATACCGAGACGAAGCCGTACGCAGCGCCGCCGGCCGCGCCGAAACACAGCCCGCGGACCGACGGGCGAGAAGAAATCGCGCCGATCAAAGTCAGCAGCGCCATGGCCCCCAGCACCAGCAACGCCGCCCGCGTTTGCGCGTCGGCACCGACCGCGGTGCTCGTGGTGCTGCCCGCGGCGACGGTCACGAACGTCCCGACGCCGAGCATGGTGACCGCGACCGCGGGCAGATCCCGCCGCCGCCGGTCGAGAATCGCGGTAATCGCAACGGCAATCACCCCGACCGGCTGCACGACAGTCAGCGGAGCCATCCCCAACGCGACCGCGTGCACGCCCGCCCCCGACCCCAGCAGCGCCAGGCCGCCGAGCCAGCGCGGCGCCCGGATCAGCTCGCCGATCCGCGGTCGGCCCGGCAGCCCGGTGACCACCCCGTGCTGCAGAAGTGCGCCGGTGGAAAAGAAAACCGCGCCGAGCACAGCAAGCGCGATGGCGATGATCGTCATGAGGCCACCTCGGCTCGCGCCATCGCGGTGACGGCGAAGAGTTGTGCGTAGAGCAGTGCGTACAGCAAACGTTCGAACAACCCCAGGAACTCGGGCACGGACTGCTCCAGCAAGGGCACGTGCGCCAGCAGAAAGGCGAGCGAGGCGGCGCCGGACGCCAAGGAAAGCCAGCGCACCGCCTTCGCTTCCGGACGCCGGCGCGCCAGCAACCAGCCCGCCAGCGGCAGGCACACGAACATCGCCGCGCCCGCATATCGGTGCACCGCACCGGAAAACGACGTTTCCACGCCGGTCGGATCAGTCGGGAAGAACGTCGCGATGACCAGTCCCGCCACCCACAGCGCGATCAGCACCGACTCCGGGCCGTGTTTCGGCAGCCCCTGCCGGAGCAGCGCGTGCCGGACCGCCAGCGACGCCCCGGCCAGCCCGAGCGAGGCCGCCGCCAGGAGCACCGCCCCGCCGGGAGGGAAGACGTAGTCGCTGATGACGTCGCGGACCGGGTCGATCGTGCCCGCCGCCACCACGTGCAGCAGGAGGATCGGCACCAGCGAAAAAGCCAAGGCCGCGGCGGCGATCGCGGGCGCCGTCGCGCTGCTCTTCCGCGTTATGAGGGTCACATCGATCAGCATGCTGGCGGCTGTGACCGCCCGGCATCGGGGAACACCCTGAGATGCACCCCTGGAATCCGCGGCCGGTCCGGGGCCGCTCAGTGCCGGATCGGACGGGACGCGCGCCTCCGGTCCGCCGTCGGCACGGCCGGGCGAAATGTCCCGATCCGAGCTGAATAGGACGTTATACAGCGACCGGCGCGCCCCGATCTTACTGTCCTTTGTGGACCTCCCGGGTCCCTCACCCGGGTGGATGTCAGCCCGGGCGGGTGAGGCCGCGAGCCGCCGCCCTCGCCCTGCTGACGGCGCGAAACCGCGCGATCGCTCGGCGCGATGTCCGGGTGAGCCGCGGTTGCCGCCGCTGTGGCCCCGTGTTCAGATCCCGGCGAACCCAGCCGAAGGAGCACAATTCCCATGCAGAGGGCACTCGTCAAGGCGGTCGTCGGGGCCGCAGCCGTCGTCGCGCTGGTCAGCGCGTGCGGGTCGGGCGGATCGAACGACTCGTCCGGATCCGGAGCGTCCGGGCAGAACAGCGCCCAGTCCAGCGGAGCCGCCCAGTCCGGGCAGAACGGCGCGTCCGGGCAGAACGCCGCGTCCGGCGAGAACGGGGCGCCTGGCCAGAACGGGGCCGCCGGGCAGAACGGGCCGGCCGCACAGGCGGTCACCGCCGCGATCCAGCAGGCCTCGCAGGCCTCGCCGATCAAGTTCGAGCCGGAGAAGGCGGAATTGACCGGCAAGGCCAAGGAAGGCCTGGCCGCGGTCGCGAAAGCCATGCAGGGCAACGATGTCAAGCTGAAGGTCGTGACCCACGCCGGCTACCCGGACGCGGACAAGGCGAAGAAGCTTTCCGAGGAGCGCGCACAGGCGATTTCGACCGCGCTCGAGAGCGACGGCGTCGCCAAGGACCGCGTGCAAAGCGAGCCGAGCGGAAGCGAAAACGCACAGGGCGACCAGGCGTTGGAAACGCAGCTCAGCGTCGCGTAGCAACTCGCTGGTGGGCATTGCCTTGCGGGACCGGACTTCGGTGACGAGCTGAGCGCTGCGGCCTGGCCTGCACCGACGCCTGGTGCCTTCCCGGAACCGGCGCAGTTCGGCGATCCGCGCGAAATCGCCTCCTGGACACAGTCAGCGGTGCACGACCCCGGTCGTGCACCGCTCTGTGGTCCCGGCGGCCGCGGCTCAGTTGAGTGCGCCGCGGCTCTGATCGGCCAGCGCCCCGAACCCGATGCACAACGCACCCGCGACGAACAGCAGGGAAACTCCCCAGGTCGCGTGCGTCGCGGACGCTTCCACGATCGCCAGCGCGGCCAGCGGCGCGAGCCCGCCGGACACCGCTCCCCCGACCTCGCGCCCGGTGCCGAGACCGGTCGAGCGGACCTCTGCCGGGAATTGCTTGGCCAGGAACGCGCCCTGTGCCGAAAGCATCGCCGGAACCACGATGCCGGTGGCCAGCACGAGGCCGAGCCAGATGAACCAGCTGGTACCGGTGTCGAGCAGCCAGAAGAACGGGAACGCCAGCAATCCCGTCGCCACCGCGCCGGCGACCACGACCTTCTTCGCCCCGACGCGGTCGCTGATCCATCCGGCGATCGGCACCGTCACGATCGCCGTCGCGCTCGCGATGCTGATCCCCAGCGCACCGATATTCGCCGGTATGCCACGGAAATTCGTCAGGTAGGCGAGCGAGAAGGTCTTGAACACATAGCTGACGCCGTTGTAGCCGATGGTGATCACCATGACCACCGCCAGCGCGCGCCAGTCGCTGCGGAACAGCTTCACCAGCGGCCGGTTCGCCCAGCCGCGCGGCCGGTTTTTCTTGCTCCGCACCAGGTTCTCGAACTCCGGCGTCTCCGGCACCCGGCGGCGCACCCACAGCCCGACGCCGACGAGCAGGAAGCTGGCCAGGAACGGAATCCGCCAGCCGAAACCGTGCAGGAATTCTTTGTCCAAAGTGGTCAGTCCGGCGACGGCGAGCGAGGAGACGAGCAGCCCCACGTTCACGCCCAGCGCGGGCCACGAACCTTGGCGACCGCGTTTGCGCGGGTCAGCGTGCTCGTAGGCGACCGCGATCGCGCCGCCGAATTCCGCCCCGGCACCCAGTCCTTGCAACAGCCGCAGCACCACGAGCAGTACCGGCGCGAGAAGCCCGGCGCTCGCGTAACTGGGCAGCAAGCCAATCCCCGCCGAGGAAACGCCCATCAGCACGAAGGTCCACGACAGCACCTTCTTCCGGCCGATCCGGTCGCCGAGCGCGCCGAACACGATGCCGCCGATCGGCCGGGCCAGGAAGCCGACCGCGAAGGTCGCGACCGAGGCCATCGTCGCGGCGGCGTCGTCGCCGGGCGGGAAGAACACGTGGCCGAACACCAACGCGGCCATCGACGCGTAGAGGTAGAAGTCGAACCACTCGAGCGCGGAGCCGACGACCACCGCCACCCCGACTCCGCGCGGGGCTTTCCGGGTCGTTCCGACGCTGTCGTCCACAACACTGGGCATGGTCCTGCTCTCCGGAACTGGGGCACGGGCGAGCGGAAGCCAGCCGGCGCGCGCCGTTGCGTGCGTATTTGGGAACGCTTGATGCGTATATCCGGATGTCAGGAGACCGCGAACACACCGGTCAAGGGGGACGGGGCCGGGTCTCGTGAGTGTTTATGCCGGTTAGAACCGGCATAAACACTCACGAGCAGTCAGCTTTGGCGCGAGGCTTCCCAGCGCTTCACGACTGCCGCCGTGATGTCGGCCAGCGCGTCGCCGATCTCGGGCAGTCGTTCGGAAATCCGCGTGGTCGGACCCGCGACCGCGATCGCCGCGACGACCTCTCCGTCGACCAGGATCGGCCGCGCCGCCGCGCTCACGTCGGGCAGCGTTTCGCCGCGGTTGAGCGCGACGCCCTTGGCGCGGACGGTGTCGAGTTCTTCCAGCGCGGCCTGCACGCGATCGGTATCGGGGAGCACCGACTTGAGGTACGCCTCGCGCCTGCGCGCCGGCCAGTGCGCGAGGAAGATCTTGCCCGCGCTCGGCGGATACAGCGGCCGTCGGGTGCGCAGCGGCGCGGAGTAGCGGATGGGCTGCTCGGATTCGACCGCGTCCACGTAGATCAGCGAATCCCCGACCGCGGCGCCGAGCATGACCGTCTCGCCGAACCGGCGGCGCAGTTCCTCCAGCGCGGGCCGGGCCGCGGTCGCGATGCCGGGCAGGCCGCCGGTGAGCAGGTTCCCCAGCGCGGGACCGAGCTGATAGGCGCCGTCGGCCTCGATCAGGTAGCCGGTCGACACCAACCCCTTGACCAGGCCGAACACCGAGGATTTCGGCGCGTCGAGGGCCACCGACAGCTCGTGCAGCCGCATCCCGGGCTGCCGCGCGACGCACTCCAGGATGCTGGTGACGCGCCCGACCGTCCGGTGCGCCTTGGCAGTCGACTCGGTCACGGCAGCCTCCCCTGCGTTCGTAGATACGAACCCTATCGCGACATCCACCCAGAACGACGCTTGACCCGAGGCGAGCGTCGCCTTACGTTGAACGTATATCCGAACTCGGCGTTCTTATATGCGCATGATGGAGAGCAGCACTGTGGACTTCCAGCTGACCCGAGACCAGGAGGACATCCGGCGCGCCGTGCGCGAGCTGGCCGCCCGGTTCCCCGACGAGTACTGGGCCGAACGAGACGAACGTTCGGAGTTCCCGCGCGAGTTCTACGACGCGTTCGCCTCGGCGGGCTGGCTCGGCATGGCGATCCCGGAGCAGTACGGCGGCGGCGGGCTCGGCATCCTCGAAGCCGCGTTGCTGCTGGAAGAAGTGGCCGCGTCCGGGGCCGGGATGAACGGGTGCAGCACGATGCACCTGACGATCTTCGGGCTCAACACGATCGTCAAGCACGGCAGCGAGGAAATGCGCCAGGAGATCCTGCCCGGCGCGGTCGACGGTTCGCTGCACGTCTGCTTCGGCGTGACCGAACCGGACGCGGGCACCGACACCACCCGCATCTCCACCTTCGCCCGCCGCGACGGCGATTCCTACGTGGTGAACGGCCGGAAGGTCTGGATCACCAAGGCGGGCCAGTCGCAGAAGATGGTGCTGATCGCCCGCACCACGCCGCGCGACGAGGTGGAGAAGCCGACCGACGGCATGTCCCTGTTCGTCGTGGACATCGAATCCGACGCGGTGCAATTGCGCGCGATCCCCAAGCTCGGCCGCAACGCGGTGTCGTCCTACGAGGTGCTGATCGACGGCCTGCGGGTGCCGGAATCGGCGCGCGTCGGCGAGGAGGGCAAGGGCTTCCGGTACCTGCTCGACGGGCTCAACCCGGAACGCATCCTGCTCGCGCACGAGGCGCTCGGCATCGGGCGGGCGGCACTGCGGCGGGCAGTTCGCTATGCCGGGGAACGGCAGGTGTTCGGCCGTCCGATCGGGCAGAATCAGGGACTGGCGTTCCCGCTGGCCGAGGCCGCGACCCGGCTCGACGCGGCGGAACTGATGGCGCGCAACGCCGCCTGGCGCTACGACAACGGCCTGTCCTGCGGCAAGGAGGCGAACATGGCGAAATGGCTGTGCGCGGACGCCGGGTTCCAGGCCGCCGACCAGGCGATCCAAACGCACGGCGGAATGGGCTACGCGCGGGAGTACCACGTGGAGCGCTACTTCCGGGAGGCGCGGCTGCTGCGGCTCGCGCCGATCAGCCAGGAAATGGTGCTGAACTACGTGTCCCAGCACGTGCTCGGGCTGCCGAGGTCGTACTGATGGGCGCGCTCGACGGGCTGCGGGTGCTGGACCTGTCGCGGGTGCTGGCCGGGCCGTACTGCACGCAGATGCTGGCCGACCACGGCGCCGAGGTGATCAAGGTCGAATCGCCCGCCGGGGACGAGACCCGGGGCTGGGGGCCGCCGTTCCTTTCGGAAGGCACCAGTGCCTACTACGCGAATCTCAACCGGGGCAAGAAGAACATCGTGCTGGATCTGTCCGGTTCGGACGGTCGTTCCCTGCTCGGAACGCTGCTCGCTGGCGCGGACGTCGTGGTGGAGAACTTCAAAGCGGGCACGCTCGCGCGCTGGGGCTGGCCGGACGAGACGATCCGGGCGGAGTATCCGGCGTTGATCCATTGCCGCATCACGGGTTTCGGTACCGACGGACCGCTCGGCGGGCTGCCGGGGTATGACGCGGTGCTGCAGGCATACGGCGGGTTGATGAGCGTGAACGGCGAGGCCGACGGGCCGCCGTTGCGGATCGGAGTGCCGGTCGTCGACGTGGTGACCGGAGTGCTCGGGTTTTCCGGGATTCTGCTGGCCTTGCACGAACGGGAGCGGTCCGGGCTCGGGCAGCTGGTCGATTGTTCGTTGCTGGACACCGTGATCAGCTTGCTGCATCCGCATTCCGCGGCCTGGCTCGCTGACGGCGCGGTGCCGCAGCGGACTGGTTCGGCGCATCCGTCGATCGCGCCGTACGAGACTTTTTCGACGGCGGACGGGCTCTTCTTTGTCGGCGCGGGGAATGACCGGCAGTTCGCGGCGCTTGTCGAGGTGCTGGGTGCACCTGGACTGGCTTCCGATCCGCGGTTTGCTTCGAATGCGGACCGGGTCCGCAATGTGGGTGCGTTGCGGGCCGAGCTTGGTGTCCTGATCGGACAGTATAAGCGGGATTCGTTGGCCGAGTTGTTGCTGGCGAGGGGAGTTCCGGCGTCTCCGGTGCACGACATCGCGGAGGCGATGAACGCTCCGCAGGTGCGGCACCGGGAAATGGTGGTCGAGCGAGACGGGTACCGCGGCGTCGGGGTGCCGGTGAAGCTCGGCCGTACGCCTGGTTGTGCCGCTGAGTCGCCTCGGTCTCCGGGAGCAGATACGCGGGAGGTTCTTGCCGCGGCTGGGCTTACCGCCGCGGAGGTCGAGGACGCGCTCGCCAGCGGGGCGGCGGGTACGCAACTTCTCCGGCATAACCAGGTCCGGCCGCCGGGGTCTGGCTGAGTTACGACGGTTCGGGGTCGCGGGGGCTCACCGATGATGCCAGGGCTGAGCTTTGAGCCAGGTCAGGTATTCGTCGAAGATCGCCGCCGTGCCGCCGCGCTCGGACCGCTTCTCGAGGAATTCGTCCAGCAGGGAGAAGAGCAGGTCGTTCACGGTCTGCCGACCAGCCCCGGCGGCTTCGTCGCGCCAGCCTTCGGTGCGATCCGGGAACGCGAGGTGCAGCACCAGCGAGTCCCAGGTGAGGTTGTCGCCGGCGCCGGCGCGCACGACGAGCGACTCCCTGAAGCCGGTGAGCAGCTGCCTGTCGTTGCCGAAGTCGACGCCGTGGAGGAACGTGCAGTAGTCGTGATAACTGCCGTCCAGTCCGTAGAGACCCGGGCGCAGGCGGATGTCGCCGAACAGTTTCCGGTAGTCCATAGTGCACCCAGGCTAGTGGGCGGCTCTGCTCGGCAGAACCGCCCACCGGGCTTCACCGCCAGGGACGGACCGGCGTGCCGCGCCAGCGGGTGCGCGGCGGAACCGTCTCCCCCGCCATCACCAGCGACCCCGAGCCCACCGTCGCGCCGTCGGAAACCCCGCTGCCCGGCAGCTGGAACGCGCGCGGGCCGAGCGTCGCGCCGGGGCCGAGGCGAACCGGGTCCAGTCGCATGACGCGGTCGTGGAACAGGTGCGTCTGCAGCACGCAGCCGCGGTTCACCACGGCGCCGTCGCCGAGCTGGATGAGGTCCGTTTCCGGAAGCCAGTAGCTCTCGCACCAGACCCCGCGGCCGATGCGGGCGCCGAGGGTCCGCAGCCACCAGTTCAGCACCGGCGTGCCGAGGAACGACCCGGCGAACCACGGCACCGCAAGCGTCTCGACGAACGTGTCGTACAGCTCGTTCCGCCACACGAACGCGCTCCACAATGGATGCCGGCCCGGGCGGAATCGGCCGACCAGCGTCCATTTCATCAGCGTCGTCAGCAGCGCGGCGAAGAGACCGGCCGAGACGAACACCGCGGGCGCGATGGCGGCGGCGACCCAGAAACCGTCCGCGATGTCCACTCCGGCCAGCACTGTGGACACGGCGAGTCCGAGAAGGCCCGCGATCAGCAGCGGCGCGATCCGGCAGGACTCGACCAACGCGCGCGCCAGCATCAATCGGCGCGGAGGCGCGAAAGTGCGGGCGGGGTCGACGGTGTCGGCCGTCCGCCGCAGCTCCAGCGCGGGCCGGCCGAGCCAGGACGTGCCATCGGGGACGTCCGCCGGGGTATCGGACAGGACGCCGACGAGCGCGCCTGAGCCGAGCGTCCGGTCCGGGCCGACGACTGCGGAGTTGCCGACGAACGCGCGTTCCCCGACCTCCGAAACGCCCAGCCGGACCCAGCCGCGGTCGAGTTCGTACGGTGCAGCGAGGACGTCGTCGGCAAGGAAAGCGCCGTCCCGCACCCGAAGCAGCGACGGCAGACTGAGCACAGTGGACAGTTCGACGCCGCGACCGATCCGCGCGCCCAGCAGTCGCATCCAGACTGGAGTCGCCAGCGCGGCATAGAGCGGGAACAACTGCCGCCGCGCGATTTCCAGCAGTTCGTGCACGAACCAGGCCGCCCAGCCCGCACGGCTGAGCACCGGATAGGTACCCGACCGCACGGCCAGGCTGGCCAGCCGCACGAGCAGGACGATCGTCAAGGCGTACAACACGATTCCGGCGAAGACGAGCAACGGCGTCCACGGCAGGATCGCCAGCGCGGCGGTGCGCGGGTCGTCCGCCGCCGGGACCCGCAGCAGCGCGACCACGATCAGCGGAATCGCGGACACGAACATGAACAGCGACCGCAGCGTGCCACCGAGTGCGAAGGCCAGCGAGTACCGCTTCGCCCGCGGTGCCGCCACGGTCGGCCGCGGCGGGCGCTCACCCGAAGGTCCGGCCGGAGAACCGCCCCAGACCGCGCCGTCCGGCACGCGAGTGTCGAGTGTCGAACCCGGCAGGAGCACCGATCCAGTGCCGAGATCCGTGCCCGGCAGCAGCGTGCTGCGACCGCCGACCCGGGCGCCGGCGCCGACCCGGACGCGGCCGATCCGCAGCACCGCACCGTCCAGCCACCACCCGGCCAGGTCGGCCTCGGGCTCGATCGCGCATCCGTCGCCGAAGTCCGCCAGACCGCCCACCGGCGGCGGCGAGTGCAGATCCACTCCCCGGCCGACCCGATTGCCGAGCAGCCGGGCATAAGGCGCGGCAAGCGGCGTTCCGGCGACTCCCGGCGGACCGACCACGCCAGCGAACCGTTCGGCGGTCCACAGTCGCATGTGGACGATGCCGCCGCGCCGGTACTCCCCTGGCGCGAGCTTTCCGCGCAGCAATCGCACGCCGCCCGCGGCGAGCAGCATCCGTCCCGGCGGGCTCAGCAGGACCAGCCACGCGGGCACGAGGACCCACCACGACATCCGCGGCAACCACTGCAACGGCAGCACCAGAGCAACGAGCGAGCCGAGCAGCGACACCGACAGCAGCCACCGCATTCCGGACAGAGCCAGCAAAACCAGCTGCACCCCGGCCTGCCACCATCCGCTGCCCCGGGCCGCGGGAACCTGCGGCTCCTCCACGGCAACAGTTTCGACCTGCGCTCCGGCGACGCGTTCGTACAGCTCGCGCGGCGTCGGGCAGGAGTACACATCGGACACTGCCGCGGTCGGATACCGCTCGCGCAGCACGGAAACCAGCCGCGCGGCGGTCACGCTCGACCCGCCGAGGTCGAAGAAGTCGTCGTCCGGCCCAGCGGCGGTGCCGAGGTGTTCGCTCCACACCTGCAACAGCCACGCCAGCTTCGGATCGGACGGCACCACCGGCGCGGCGGTCGGTTCCTCCAGCGGCCACGGCAACGCGTCACGGTCGAGCTTGCCCGACGCGCGCACCGGCAGATCCGGCACCAACGCCAGTCGTGGCACCAAAGCCGCCGGGAGCCGGTCTCGCAGAAGACTGCGCGCGGCCGTGCGATCGAGGCTCTCGCCTTCCGGCACCACGTAACCGACCAGCACCTGCGCACCGCTGTCCGTGCGACGCACCACCGTCGCGGCTGCGGCGACACCCGGCAGCGCACGCAGCGCGGCGTCGATCTCGCCCAGTTCGACGCGCCGTCCGCCGATCTTGACCTGGCCGTCCGCGCGGCCGACGAACTCCAGCCCCTCCGGCACCGCGCGCACCAGGTCGCCACTGCGATAAGCGCGGCTCCACCCGAGGCCCGGCAGCGGCACGAACTTCTGCGCGTCCTTCGCCGCGTCCAGGTACCGGGCGAGCCCGACGCCGCCGATCACCAGCTCGCCGCTGCGGCCCCACGGCACCGGGATGCCCGCCGGGTCCTCCGGGTCGACGACCGCGAGTTCCCAGCCGTCGAGCGGCAGCCCGATCCGCACCGGTTCGCCAGCGCGCAGCCGTTGCGCGCACGCGACGACCGTGGTTTCCGTTGGGCCGTAAGTGTTCCAGATTTCCCTTTTGCCGTCGTCGAAGCGCGTCACGACTTCCGGCGGGCACGCTTCGCCACCGAGGATGAGCAGCCGGACGCCGGCCAGAGTGTCCACTGGCCACAGTGCGGCGAGCGTCGGCACCGTCGACACGACCGTGACGCCGCGTTCGACCAGCCACGGCCCGAGGTCGGCACCCGCGCGGACGAGCGAGCGCGGAGCCGGGACGAGGCACGCGCCGTGCCGCCAGGCCAGCCACATTTCCTCGCACGACGCGTCAAACGCGACACTCAGCCCGGCCAGCACGCGGTCGCCCGGACCAAGCGGCCGTGCCCGGCAGAACAACCGGGCCTCAGCGTCCACAAAGGCCGCGGCGGCGCGATGCGTGACCGCGACGCCCTTCGGCTTGCCAGTGGAGCCAGAAGTGAAGATGATCCAGGCGTCATCCTGCGGCTGCGGACGGACTCGCGGCCACTGCGGTCCGCGCGAGGGCGGCAAGCCCGCGTCGCTCAGGACCAGGCTCACTTGCGCCTCGGCCCACACCGTTTCGGCGCGGTCGGCCGGATCGTCGGCGTCGACCGGAACGTAGGCCGCGCCAGTGGAAAGAACGGCGAGAATGCTGCGGTACAGCGCCGCTGTGCCGGAAGTCATCCGGATGCCGACCCGGTCGCCCGGCACGACCCCAGCCGCGCGAAGGCGTCCGGCGAGTTCTTCGACCTGCGCGGCGAAATCGCGGTATGTCGCCCGCGTGGTGCCGTCGTCCAGCGCGAGCGCGTCCGGATGCCGGCGCACCGTTTCGGCGAAAACGTCGTAAAGCGTGCGCGCGGCAGGTGTCGGACCCGCCCGGTAAACCGCCGTCGCCTCTTCGGCGAGCCTCTCGGGCGCGACTGTGCGCGCCCGATCCGCGTCCAGCGTCACAGGAAAACCTCTTTCCAGAAGAACAGGACTCACGAAACCGGCCGTTCGCCACTCAACAATGGGCGGCGTGAGACCGGGTTGAAGCACCAGCGCCGTTATCGGACACTGGAATCGGAACAAGATCAGATTTCGGGCAATCCCCCAGCCGCGGCTGTGCGGCTCGTCACCCGATCCCGGACATTAGCGGGCACATCACCGCCGATGTCACTCGGGAGAGTTAATTTCGGAATTAGTTCTCAACGGGTTCACAGGATCGTTGCGCTTCTCCCGTTCACCGCACGCAGGGCACCCCGCCTCCGGACAATTCGTCGGCGGGCGAAACCGGGGCGACCGGGACCGGGTCCACCTGGTCGGCCTTTTCCCGGAAATCAGTGCCGAGCACCAGTTTCAGCTCCCCCGCGGCCAGCGCGCCGTCGTAGCCCACGCCGTACCCGCCGCCGAGCGAGGCGACGAGCTTCGCCGCGGACGCGGAATCCCCGCGCCCATAGCGGACTACAGTTCGATGCGTGTGCCGTGCGTTGGACGTGCGCCCGGCGCGGTATCCCCGCGACGGGAGCGTCTTCAGCACCCGAGCGGCCGCGCCCTCGCGGCCGCTCGCGTTCACCACGTCGACTGCGGGCCCGGCCGTCGCGGTGGGCGGCGGCGGGACCGTCCGGCCAAGCAACCGGGCCGCGGCGGCGCGGATTTTCACCGGATCGACAATGTTGACGTCTTCGCCCCGTGCGTCTCTTTCGAACTTTTCGACCGGAAGCGACGCCAACGTCAGATCCCCGCCGGCGAATGTTTCCGCCTGCCGCGCGAGGGCATTGAGATCGAGCCCGGAATCGATCGCGACGTTCTGCTTCGCGACCGAAACCAGCCTGCCGAGCTTCACCGGGTCGCCGAACACCCGGCCTTCTTTCAGCTGATGCGCCAGCGAAACGAGAAACGCTTGCTGGCGCCGTTCCCGGTCCAGGTCGGTGAACTCGTGCCGCGGATCGCGCCGCTGCCGCACGAACGCCAGCGCCTGCTCCGCGGAAATCTGCTGCTGCCCGCCCGGGAAATCCGCTCCCGAGTAGCTGTCGTGCGTGTTCCCGGTCAAACAGACCGTGATCGGCTGCACGACCTGGGCGAGCTGGAAGAACGCGACGAGGGTGACCTCGACGAAATGGTCCACCGCGACCCCTCCGAGGAACTGGCGCACCGTCGCGACTTCTGCCGCGCGGCCGGCGTCCCGGGACCTCTGTTCGCGAGCCGCCTTCCCGGTGACGCCTTGCGCGGCAAGGCGTTGGGACTCCGCGGCGAACGCGTACCCGTAAGCCTCCTTGATCTTGCCCTTGCACACCCCGTCCGGACAGCCGGCGAGATCGGTGTAGTCGTCGCGCGGAATGGAGATGACCGTCGGATGTCCCCCGTCGGCCGGGACGTGCAGCAGCATCAGTACGTCGGTGTGGTAGCCGCCGACGTGCTGGTCTCCCGCGTGCAGCTGCTCGTACAGCTCGGCGGGCAGCGGTTCGCCCCGCTCGTCGAGCCGCGAATCGAGACCCATGACGAGGATGTTCGTGTCCCCGCCCGGCCGGGCCTGCCCGTCGAGAGCGGTGGACGTCGTGACCCCGGACAGCAGCGCGCGCAGCTCGGCCCATCCGTAAACGGCCCCGCCCAGCAGGACCGCGACCAGCGCGACCACGCCGATCCGCTCGGCCCAGTGCCCGTTCGCGCGCTCCATCGATCACCGCTCCTCCCTCCGGCGGCACCCGGTCTACTCCGGGTTCCCTGTGAGAGCGATGAGAGAGAAGACCGGCCGGGCAGTCCGCCGAGGTCAAACGGGCGAGCGCGTGCGCAACAGCACACTTTGGAGGGTCAGCGCCGCCGTTCGCGAAGATCGCCGGGCCGGACGCCGACGAGCAGCACCACGACGGCCAGCAGGACGATGCCCGCGCTGATCTGCAGACCCAGCGACAGGCTTCCGGTCGAGGATTCGATGAACCCGAGCAACGACGGCGAAGCGGCGGCGGCGAACGAACCCATCGACGTCACGACCGCGATCCCGGTGGCCGCCGCCCGGTCGTTCAGGTAGATCGACGGGATCGAATAGAACACCGTCAGCCCCGAATAGTGCGCAGCCGCCATCACCGCGAGCAGCAGGATGACCACCACGACGCTGCCGCCGGACACCGAGATCGCCAGCATCGCGAACGCCGCCACGATCCAGCTCGTCGCCGCGTGCCAGCGGCGCTCCAGGGTGCGGTCGGAGTGCCGGCCGACCAGCAGCATCACCACGATGCCGAGCAGCGGCGGGATCGCCGAGAAGAAGCCGAGGTTCAGCACGTTGCCGACGCCGGCGTTGGCGATGATCCGCGGCGTCCAGTACGAGACCGCGTTCGCCAGCGTGTACGCGCCGCACGCGCAGAGCCCGAGAATCCAGACCTTCGGGTCGCGCAGGGCGAGCAGCAGGCCGCCGTGCTTCTCCGTCGCCGGGCCCTTGTCGCGCCGGTCCGCTTCGAGGTCGGCGCGCACCGCCGCCTTCTGTTCCGCGGTGAGCCACTTCGCCTGGTCCGGGCCGTCGGTGACGAAGAACCACACGAGCCCGGCCAGCAGGATCGGCGGGATGCCCTCGATCAGGAACAGCCACTGCCAGTCCGCGAGCCCGCCGACGCCGCCGAGCGAGTGCATGATCCAGCCCGACATCACGGAACCGAGCGCACCGGAAACCGGGATGCCGACGAAGAACACCGCCGTCATCCGCGTCCGCCGCGACGACGGGAACCACAGCGACAGCAGATACAGCGCGCCGGGGAAGAACCCGGCTTCGGCGACCCCGAGCAGGAAGCGCGCGGCGTAGAACATGATTTCGTTGTGCACGAACAGGGTCACCACGGTCATCACGCCCCAGGTGGCCATGATCCGCGCGAGCGTCTTGCGCGCGCCGATGCGAGCGAGCAGCGCGTTGCTCGGGACTTCGAAGAGAATGAAGCCGACGAAGAACAGCGTGACGCCGAGCCCGTACACCGCGGGACCGAAGCCGAGATCGCGTTTGAGGCCCTGCTGCGCGATCCCGATGTTGGTGCGGTCGATGTAGCTCACGACGTAACACAGCACCAGCAACGGCATGACGCGCCGGGCGATCGTGCGGTAGGTCGCTTTGCGGTCGACGGCGGCGGCTGCCGGAGCGCCGGTGACAGCGGATGGTTCGGCCACGGCTGAGACTCCTTCGTCCGGATCGGGCGAGTGGCAGTCTCCGCATCGAGTGTTGAGTTTGTCAACACCCCTCGGGTAACGGCTACGATGTCCGGCCATGGCCGAACGCGCAGACGGACACGACCTGGTCCCCATCTCCGGACTGCTGTCCTACCGGCTCTCGCGCACGTCGTCGGCGATGTCGCGCAGCGCCGCGGTGCGCTACCGCCGCGACTTCGACGTGAGCCTCGGCGAATGGCGCGCGATCGCGCTCATCGCTGCCGACCCGACGCTCACGCTCAACCGGCTCGCCCGCCGCGCCGGACTGGACAAAGCGCAGATGAGCCGTGTGGTCAGCAGGCTGACCGACCGCGGGCTGGTGAACCGCACGGCCGGGTCCGGGCGCACGTCGCAGCTGGCGTTGACCGCCGAGGGCACCCGGGTGTACCGCGGCCTGATCACCGCCGCCAACGAACGCGACGCGGACTTCCTCGCCACCCTCACCGGCGAAGAGGCCCGGGTGCTGGACCGCGCACTGGACAAACTGGCCGAGCACGCGCTGGCCGTCGAGGAGAGTGAGCGGGCTCACCCGGCCGCCGAGTAGTGTTGACTTTATCAACACTCTCGCGTAGTTCTGGAACCACCGACGAGGAGGTGGGACCAGGATGCCCGACGCCGTCACGATCTGCGAGTGCTTCGCCCGCGACGGGCTGCAGCACGAGCCGGAGCCCGTGCCGACCGCGACGAAGATCGCGCTGCTGAACTCCTTCGCGCGCACCGGTTTCCGCCGGATCGAGGCGACCAGCTACAGCCACCCCGCGCGGGTGCCCGGGTTCTCCGACGCCTCCGAGGTGCTCGCCGGGATCGACCGGAGCCCGGGCGTCGCGTTCAAGGCGACCTGCCCGAACCCGCGCGCCGTCGAACGCGCGCTCGCCGACCGCGAAGCCGGACATGGGGCCGAGGAACTGAGCCTGCTGGTGTCGGCCACCGAGGCGCACACCGAACGGAACCTGCGCACCACGCGCGCCGGGCAATGGGAGCGCGTGACCGAGATGGTCAAGCTCGCCGACGGACGGTTTCGCCTGGTCGGCGTGGTGTCGGTAGCGTTCGGCTGCCCGTTCGAGGGCAAGGTCGACCCGGGCCGGGTGGCCGAAGACGTCGCGCGCTTCGCCGATCTCGGCGCGAGCCTGGTGACTCTCGGCGACACCACCGGCGTCGCGACCCCTGGCTCGGTGCGCGCGCTGTACACCCGGCTGTCCCGCGAAAACCCGAACCTGTCACTGGTCGCGCACCTGCACAACACGCGCGGAACCGGGATCGCGAACGCCGTCGCCGCTTTGGAAGCCGGGTGCCGGCATTTCGATTCCGCGATGGGCGGCGTCGGCGGGCATCCCGCGAAAATCGGCTACGGGGCCGGGCTCACCGGCAACGTGTGCACAGAGGACTTGGCCAGCTTGTTCGCCGCGATGGGCGTCGACACCGGCCTCGATCTCGACCAGCTCGCCGCGGCGTCCGCGGCCTGCGAAGAAGCGCTCGGCCGACCGCTGTACAGCATGGTCGCCCGCGCCGGCTTCGCGCCCGCCTGACCTTTCTTTGGGGAGAAACCTGTGCTGCTGACCGAAAACCACGACGCCGTGCGCGTTCTTACGCTGAACCGACCGGACAAACTCAACGCGCTCGACACCGCGCTCACCCGCGCGCTCGACACCGCTCTCGATGAAGCTGGCCGAGACCCGAGCGTCCGTGCCGTCGTTTTGACCGGGGCTGGGCGTGGGTTCTGCGCCGGGGCCGATTTGAACGAGTTCTCGTCGCTCACCCCGGACCAGCCGGAGGCCGTTCTCGAACGCGCCGCGCTCACCGCCCGGCTTCAGACGCGCATGCAGCAGCTGCCGGTGCCGGTGGTCAGCGCGGTGCGCGGGGCGGCTGTCGGCGGCGGTGCCGGGCTGGCGATCGGGGCGGACCTGGTGGTCGCCGGGTCGGATCTGAAGTTCGGCTACCCCGAGCTGAAGCATTCGATCGTTCCCGCGCTAGTGATGACCGGACTGGTCCGGCATCTCGGCCGCAAGCTCGCGTTCGAGCTGGTCAGCACCGGTCGGCTGCTCACCGCCGCGGAAGCCTCGTCTTCTGGATTGGTGAATCAGGTGGTCGAACCTTCCGAGATCGTGCCCGCCGCGCTCGCGATCGCGCAGCGCTGGGCCTCGGTGGAGCCCCGCGCGCTCGCCGCTGCCAAGGACCTCTTCTACCGCGTCGCGGATCTGCCGACGGACGCCGCGATGCGTGCCGGTCAGGACGTCAACGCCCTGATGCGCGGGTTCCGCTCATGACCGGCCCGCTCGCCGGGGTCACGGTGCTGGACCTTTCCCGGGTCCTCGCCGCGCCGCTGGCCACCCAGATCCTCGCCGAACTCGGCGCGACGGTGATCAAGGTCGAACGCCCCGGCTCCGGCGACGAGACCCGCAGCTTCGAACCCCGGCTGCCGCACGGGGAAAGCGCGTACTTCTTCGCCTTCAACCGCGGCAAGCAATCGGTCACTGTGGATTTGAAGGACCCGCGCGGCCGCGACGTCGTCCGGAAGCTGGCCGCGCGCGCCGACGTCGTCGTGGAGAACTTCCTGCCCGGCACGCTCGATCGCCTCGGGCTCGGCTACGCCGAACTGTCCGCGGACAACCCGGGCCTCGTGCTGGTGTCCGCGACCGGCTTCGGCCAGACCGGGCCGGACGCGCACCGCAAGGGCTACGACACGGTGTTCCAGGCGCTGTCCGGCGTGATGGCGATGACCGGCGATCCCGCTGGTCCGCCCGCGAAAACCGGGGTGCCGGTGGCGGACCTGACGTCCGGGCTGTGGGTGGTGATCGCGGTGCTGACCGGGCTCGCCGGGCGCTCCGCGGACGGTCGCGGAAGGCACCTGGACGTGGCGATGATGGACGTCCAGCTCAGCCTGCACGCCTTGAACGCAGCCCGGCTGTTCGCGCTCGGCGAGGACCCCGTCCGCACCGGGACCGAACATCCCGGCCGGGTGCCGTCGGCCGCGTTCCAGGCCGGGGACGGCGAATGGCTGCACATCAGCGGCAGCGACCAGCACTGGGGGCCGCTGTGCACCGTGCTCGGATTGTCCACTTTGTCCGCTGACCCTTCGCTGCAGCACAACGCGGGGCGCGTCGAACACCGCGCCCGCGTCATGAAGGCATTGCGCGGTGCCATCGCCCAGCACGACCGGGACCAACTGGTCAAAGAACTGCAGGCGGCCGATGTACCCGCTGGCGCGGTGCGTTCTGTCCGGGAGGCGCTGGCCGATCCGCACGCCATCGCGCGAGGCGTCGTCGGCGAGTTCACGCATCCCGTCGAAGGCTCGTTCCCAGCGCTGCGCACTCCGTTGCGCGAGACTGCCGGAGAAGCTCCAGCACCGGGTACACCTCCAGTGCTGGGCGCGGACACTGACGCCGTGCTGCGCGACCTGGCGGGACTGTCGGACAGCGAGATCGAGGGCCTGCGGGCCGCGGGAGTGCTCTGATGAACGAACGCGTGACGCTGGACGTCACCGACGGAATCGCCCGCGTCGAACTGGCCCGCCCGTCCGCGCGCAATGCCGTGGACCTCGCGATGTGCCATGCCCTGAAGGAAGCCTTCGACGCCGTTGATATCTCAGACGCCCGGGTTGTGCTGCTCAGCGGTGCCGGGCCGGTCTTCTGCGCCGGTGCCGATCTGAAGGAACGGACCGGCAAGGACGCCGCCTGGGTCCGCCGCCGCCGAGTCGCGTCCTTCGCGGCCTACGCGGCGATCGAGGCCTGCCGCTGTCCGGTCGTCGCGTTGGTGCACGGAACCGTCGTCGGCTCCGGCGGGGAAATCACTCTCGCCGCCGACTTCGCTCTTGCCGCCTCGGGCACCGTTTTTCGCTTCCCTGAACCACATTGGGGCACCGTCGGCGCTACCCAACGGCTTCAGCGAGCCATCGGGAAACGCCGGGCCAAGGAACTGCTGTTCACCAACACGCCGTTGTCCGCTGTCGACGCCGCCTCGCTCGGCCTGGTCAACCGCGTCGTCCCCGACCTGGCCGCCGCCGGAACCGAGGTCGCCACCGCCGTCGCCGCCGCCCCGCCCGGCGCGATCGCCCTGACCAAACGGGCTGTCGACCTGGGTTCGGAAACCGACCTGGACCGCGGCATCCGGATCGAAATGTCCGCCATCGAGCAGAACCTCGCCGACGGCAGCTGGCGCGACGGCGTCGCCCGGTTCACTGGAGAGACCCGATGACCGACCTGCGCACCGCCTGCCCGCTCACCGTGCAGGACGCCCTCGCCCGGGCTGCCCTGCTGGCTCCCGACGTCGAGGCCGTCGTCACCGCCGACGCCCGGATCACCTACCGGGAGCTGGCTTCCGACGTCGCCCGAGTACGCGGAGCCCTGGCCGCTTCGGGGATCGGCCGGGGCTCCCGGGTCGGGCTCTGCCTGGGCAACACCCCCGAGTGGGTAACGCTTTTCCTGGCTTTGGGCTCCCTGGGCGCGCTGGTCGTCCCCGTCAACACCCGTTTCACCGCGGACGAGGTGCACTACACGCTCGCTCACGCTGGCGTCAGCACGCTGTTCGCCGCCGAACGGGTGCTGAACGTCGATTTCCCCGCGCTGTTTTCCCAGGCCGGTATCGAACCCGGCTGCGCGACTCTGCCTTCTTTGAAGCGGACCATCATCCTGGGCCAAGACAGCTGGACTGATTTCCTGGCCGCCGGTTCTCCTGCCGAACCCATTGCCACTCCGGACGATCTCCTTCTCGTGCAATACACCTCCGGCACGACGTCACGTCCGAAGGGCGTCCTTCTGACCCACCGCAGCATGTGCGCCGACGCCTTCTTTTCCGGCGCCCGCCTAGGTTTACGCCCCGGCGACCGGTTCCACTCGGCGCGCCCGTTCTTCCACGTCGCCGGAAGCACCCTGTCTGTGTTGTCCTCCCTGCAACACGCCACCACCCTGGTGACGATGCCGAAGTTCGAACCTGCGGAAGCGTTGCGGCTCTTAGAGATCGAGCGGTGCACGCACTTCTCCGGCAACGACACCATCGCCCTCCTCCTGCTCAACCACCCCGACCGCCCGCACCGCCGCCTCTCCCTGCGCGGTGCGTGGGTCGCCGCGTCCCCGACCGTCGTGCGCCGGGTCATCGACGAACTCGGCGCGCGCGAATGCGTTGCCGGGTACGGACTTTCCGAAGCCTCCCCCAACGTCGCCCAATCCGCTTGGTGGGAACCGGAAGAGATCCGCGCTTCGGGAGCCATGGCTCCCGAACCAGGCGTGGAAATCCGGATCCGCTCCCTGGACGACACCCGCGACTGCGCCCCCGGCGAACCGGGTTCAGTGCTGGTCCGGGGGTGGAACGTCATGCAAGGCTACCTCGACGATCCGGACCGCACCGCCGAAACCGTCGACGCCGACGGCTGGCTGTCCACCGGAGACGTCGGCCTGCTGGACGACTCCGGCCGGTTCCATTTCACCGGCCGCACCAAGGAAATCATCCGGGTCGGCGGGGAAAATGTCGCGCCCGCGGATGTCGAGGATGTGCTGCACCGGCACCCCGCCGTCCGCCAAGCCGCGGTCGTCGGAGTCCCCGACGAGCGCTTGATCGAAGTGCCCTTCGCCTTTGTCGTCCTAACTTCGCCGGGCATTTCGGAAGAAGACCTGCTCTTGTGGGCGAAAGAGCGGTTGGCCGGGTTCAAAGTCCCGCGACACCTGCGCATCGTGGACGGCTTCGAGGCCATCGGCATGACCGCCAGTGCCAAGGTGCAGAAGAACCACCTGGCTCGCTACGCCCGGGCTCTGCTGGAGAACTCATGACGCGGCTGCGTACTTCTGTCACCGATTTGCTGGGCCTGGACCTGCCCATCATCCAAGCCGGAATGTCGTGGGCTTCGTCGTCGTCCGCTTTGCCTTTGGCCGTCAGCAATTCTGGCGGCCTTGGCGTCGTCGCCGCAGGCCCGATGCGCCTGCCCGACCTATCCCGGGTGCTGGACGAAATGGCCACCGGAACCGACCGTCCATGGGCCGTGAACCTGCCCCTGTACCGGGCTGGCGCGGACGAGGTCATCGACCTCCTGCTCTCCCGCCGCCCGCCGGTGCTGATCGCCTCCCAAGGCGGCCCACGCCGATACCTGGACCGATTCCACGCGGTCGGGACCCGGTGCCTGCACGTTGTCGCCGGAGTCTCGCACGCCTTGAAAGCTGCTGCCGCCGGTGTCGACGGCTTGGTGGTAGTCGGCGCCGAGGCTGGCGGACATCCGCCGCCCGGGATGGTCACCACGCAGGTCTTAGTCCGTGCCGTGGTCTCCGCAGTGCCGAATGTTCCGGCGATCGCTTCAGGCGGGGTCGCCGATGGCGCCGGGTTGGCCGCGATGCTGGCCTTGGGCGCTGGTGCGGCTCAATTCGGAACGCGATTCCTGGCGAGTTCCGAAGCGACCGTGCATCCGTCCTATCAGGAGGCAGTGGTTGCCGCGGAGGTTGACGACACCCGGACTGTGGGGCGTGGGTTGGGGGTGATCCGTGCGCTGTCGAACGAATTCACCGCGCGAATGGCGGAACTGGAAGCTTCCGGAGCCGAGGAGACCTTGCGGCAGAAGGTTTTCCAGGCATCGTCGTTGAAGGACGCCGCCCTGCACGGTGATGTCGTTTCGGGAAAGGTCGAGGCCGGTCAGTCGGCTGGGCTGATCACGGAAGTCCTTCCGGCAGCGGAGATCGTCTCGCGGATCGCGGCGGAGTACGCGGCGGTGGTGCGTCGCCTGCCTCAGCTCGAGGGTTCTTGATTGCTCCGTTCAGCGCAGTCCTGCCGGTGATCGAATTCCGATAGGATGCGCAGGTGAGCCTACCGATCGAGGAGATCGTCGAAATCACCGGATGGACCGGCGGCATCCAGCCGGGCCGGGACTGGAGTACCGTCGAACAGGATCTCGGCACGGTGCTTCCGGACGACTACAAGGAATTGTTCTCCCGATTCCCGTCCGGGGCATTCCGCGACGCGATCGTAGTGGCCAATCCGATCGACGCGCGCACGGACTACCGAAGTTCCTCCGGGAGCACGTCTTCGGAATCCGGCCCTAGGGCGGCGGGCAAGGCGGGATGTTCTGCTGGATCACCGAACCGGCAGACCCGAATCAGTGCGAATCGCCGACCACAGCCAGAGTACGGACGAATGGCGCGAACGCCCGGCCCGATCACCGAAATCCTCCGGGAAGCCCTGACCACCACTGGCGAAGGCAACATCTTCAGGCGGCCGCCCGAAGACCTGCCGCGCATCTTCCGGGTCCCGTCGACCCACCTGGGAAACGGGCGATGGCTGCCCCACAAGGAATACCAGTGACTTCATCCGGGAAGACGCCATGAACAGACACTCGATCGACGAACTCGCCCAAGCCTCCGGATGGACCGGAGGAATCCGCCAAGGCCGAGAATGGGCCGACGTCGAACGAAAACTCGGCGTCACCCTCCCCGACGACTACAAGGCGATGCTCTCCCGCTTCCCGTCAGGCTTCTTCCGCGACGCCGTCTCCTTCGAAAACCCGATCGACGCCCGCGTCGACCTGGAGGCATTCGCCCGCGACAAGGTATGGAGAGTCATCGCGACCCTCGGCGACGAGAGTCTGGGATACCTGCGCGACACCGGCTACGCCTCGTTCCCCGAGCCTGCCGGGCTGCTCCCCTGGGGTGGGGACCATCAGGGCGGCATGTTCTGCTGGCTGACCGAGCCCGCCGACCCGAACCAGCGGCTGATCGCCTACTACAGCGCGGACTTCCGCGAATGGTTCGAATACGACGGCGGGGTCGTCGAAATGATCTGGGAAGTCCTGACGCGGCCCGGCGGCGACAATCTCCTCCGCCGCGACCTGGACGGCGAAGAACCGATCTTCCGCGTCCCGTCCACGTACGCCGGCGAACCGCGCGGCTGGATCCCGCACGCGGAGTACCGGTGACCGCACGACGATCGATCGAGGAGATCGCCCAAGCTTCCGGCTGGACCGGAGGAATCCGCCGAGGCCGGGACTGGGCCGAGGTCGAACAGGCCGTCGGCATCCGCTTCCCCGACGACTGCAAAGACCTGATGACCCGGTTCCCGTCAGGCTGCTTCCGCGGCGCCGTCAACTTCGACAATCCCATAGACGCTCGCGTCGACCTGGCCAAGTTCGTCCGGGACGAAATCCACAGCGTGCTCGAGTCCTTCTCCGGCTCCCGGAGCGGCAAGCTCGAAGGCACGGACTACCGGCTGTTCCCCGAACCCGGCGGTCTCCTCCCCTGGGCCAACGACACCGGCGGCGGCGTGTTCTTCTGGCGAACCAGTCCCGAAGACCCGAACCACTGGCCGGTGGTCTTCTGGGATCGCGGCATGTCCGAGTGGAACGAACACCCCGGCGGAATGGTCGAGGTCATCTGGGAAGTTCTCAACCACACCGGCGCGAACAACATCCTCCGCATGGACCTTGATTACGAGGAGCCGAACTTCCGGGTGCCGTCGACCCACCTGGGAGACGGGAAATGGCTCCCCCACAAGGAATACCGCTAGCGCCAGCTGTCCGGCTGCCGCCCGTCCACATCCGTCACCCCGTACTCCCGCGCCAACTCCGCCGAACTCACCGACCGCTGATTCCACCTGTCCCGCAACGGATCCGCCGCCATCGCCGCCACTCCGCGACCCACGTACCGCGGCGACTCCGACTCAGCGAACCCCGGCGGAGCCCCGGATTCCAACGCCGAGCGCCAATTCTCCTCCCTAACCCCGTAAGCGTCGAGCATCATCTCCGACCGCAGCCACCCCGGCGTCACCGCAACCGCCGTGCCTCCATATGCGGCAAGCTCATGCCCCTGCGAAAACGCCAGCCGATTCACCGAAGCCTTGGCCAGGTCGTAAAACACCGAAATCCGATAGCGCGACGCATTATGCGCCAAAGTCCCGTCGGTAACCTCGACCACCAACCCGCCAGGCTCGCAAATCACCAACGGCAGCAGGAAATGCGACGTGACAAGATGCGTCTCCACACCCAGCCGAAGAATCCGCAACCCGGCATCAAGGTCATGCTCCCACACCGGCGTATTCCAGTCCGCCGGGCCGCCTTTGAGCCGCTCCGCACCCCAGATGTCGTTAACCAGCAAGTGAAGCCGACCGTATGCAGACTCAACGAACGATGCCAGCCGACGGACATCGTCATGGTCCAAATGGTCAGCAACGAACGGAACTCCGACACCGCCCAACCGGGAGACCAGCGAAGCGGTCTCCTCGACAGTCTCCGGCCGGTCGTAGTCCGAACGTCGAACTCCACTCGGGCTGCTGCGTCCAGTACAGATCACCGTCGCCCCGGCCTCGCCGAGCGCGGCGGCGATGCCCCGCCCGGCGCCCCGGGTCGCCCCCGCGACGAGGGCGACCCGGTCGTGCAGATCAGGCGGCATCGGGCCAGTGTGGCACCGGCCGCGGGAAATCTCAGCTCGAAGCGGTGCTCAGTTCCCGTCCCCGCAACGCGAAGCGCTGGATCTTGCCGCTCGGGGTCTTCGGCAGTTCCGCCACGAAGTGGACCCGGCGCGGATAAACATGCGCGGCCAGGCGGGTTTTGACGGTCTGCTTCAGCTCGTCCACCAGCTCGTCCGACCCCTCGACGCCGGGGTTCAGCACGACGTAGGCCACCACCAGCTCCCCGCGCAGTTCGTCCGGCGCGCCGATCACCGCGGCTTCCGCGACGGCCTCGTGCTGCGTCAGCGCGCTTTCCACCTCGAACGGGCCGATCCGGTAGCCCGCCATCAGAATGACGTCGTCGTCCCGGGAACCGAAAGTCAGGTAGCCGTCGCGGTCACGGGCGGCGATGTCGCCGGTGTAGTACCAGCGGCCGTCGGCGCTGAAGCGTTCCGCGGTCCGCTCGGGGGCGTCGCGGTAGCCGGAGAACGGCATCAGCGGGCTGGCCGGCACGTCGATCGCGACGCGGCCGGTCTCGCCGATCTCCGCGAGTTCGTCGCTGCCCGCCTTCAGGACCTCGACGGCGAACCCGGGCAGCGGCCGTCCCATCGAACCGGTCTTGACCGGCGCGATCAGGGCTGGATGCCAGGCATTGCCGACGACCATGCCGGTTTCGGTCTGGCCGTAGTGGTCGCGCACCGGGCAGCCGAGCACCTCCTCGGCCCAGGTCACGACGTCCGGCGTCAGCGGCTCGCCCGCCGACGAGCAGTGCCGCAGCCGCAGGCCGGTCGGCACCGGCAGGCCCGAACTGCGCAGCGCGCGGTACACCGTGGGACCGGCGGTGAAGTTGGTGACGCCGAAGCGTTCGAGCACCTGCCAGGTCAGTTCGGGGCTGAACCCGGCGTGCAGCAGCAGGCTGCGCCGTCCGGTCGCGAGCGGGCCGAGCAAGGCGAAGTACAGCCCGTACGCCCAGCCCGGGTCGGCGGCGTTCCAGAAGACGTCTTCGTCGGTCTGGTCGAGGCCGAACTGCTGGTAGGAGTGGATCCCGGCGAGTCCGCGCAGCGGCACCGGCACGGCCTTCGGGGTGCCAGTGGTGCCGGAGGTGAAGATCTCGACCAGCGTGCCGTCGCCGCCGACCGCGACCGGGTCGGGCAGCGGGTGCGGCTCGTCCAGCAACGCCTCGAACGACAGGTCGGTGCCGGACGTTTCGCCGGTCGTCACGATGATCCGCGACGGGTCGGCGGGCAGGTCCTCGCTGGGGTCGAGCTTGGCGCGCTGACCAGCGTCGACCACGACCACGCGCGTTCCGTTGCCGACGATCCGCTGGGCGATCGCGGGCGGCGCGAACGCGGTGAACAACGGCACATGGACCGCGCCGAGCCGCCAGATCGCGAGCAACGCGGTGACCAACTCAGCGGACTTGCCCATGAGCGTCGCGACCCGGTCGCCAGGGCGCACGCCGTGCGCGGCCAGCGCGGCGGCGAACCGGGCGGAAGCGGCCTCGAGCTGGCCGTACGTGAGGTCGCGGCTGCTGAGGTCGGCCTCTACGAGAGTGAACGCGACGGCGTCGGCCGGATGGCGTCCGCACAGCAAACGGGTCGCGTCCGCGTCCGGCGCGGCGTAGGTCTGCAGCAGGTCGAAGGTGGTCCGCTCAGGGCTCACAGCGTGCTCCACGGTCGTCGTTGGCCGGTGTCGGCGGTACTATCACCGCACGTCAGCAGGCCCACTACCCCCGAAAAGGGGTGACGCCCGATGCCCGTCACCGATCCCGGCCCGGCCGAGGACGTCGCGGAGATCCGTCGCGCGCTGGTCCGGCTGCGCGGAGCCGCGCAGGTCCCGCTGTCCTTCGGCGGCGTGGTCACGGACGGTCGCCATCTGCGGATGACCGAACTGGTCGGGAACTCGACGACGTCACTGCTCGGCCTCGTCGTCGCGGAGGGCAAAGGCCTGGGCGGGCGCGCGATCGGCGTGCGGAAACCGGTGGTGCTGCCGGACTACTACACCAGCGAAGCGATCAGCCACCACTTCGACCGTGCCGTGCAGGCCGAGGGCGTGCGCTCGGTGATGGCGGTGCCGGTGATCGTGTCCCGCACCGTCCGGGCGGTCCTCTACGGGGCCGTCCGCGAACATGTCCGGTTCGGCGACCGCTCGGTCACCGCGATGGTCGAAGTGGCCCGTGATCTGGAGCAGGAGCTGGCGATCCGCGCCGAGGTACGCCGTCGGCTAGAGCTGCTCGCGCCCGCCCCCGAGGCTGCACCCGGCGACCCGGCCGACCGCGAAACGGTGCGGGAAAGCCACGCCGAACTCCGCCGCATCGCCGCGGCGCTCGACGACCCGGACCTGCGCGATCGCCTCGACGCCGTCTGCCGCTCACTGGCTGGCGGCACTCCCGAAGGTCCGCAACCGACGCTGTCGGCGCGCGAACTGGACGTCCTGGCCGGCGCGGCAGCCGGGCAGACCAACGCGGACATCGCGGAGGCGCTCGGGGTGGGTCCGGAAACGGTGAAGAGCTACCTGCGCAACGCGATGCGGAAGCTGGACGCGAAGACCCGCCTCCAAGCGGTCAACGCCGCCCGCCGCGCAAACCTGCTGCCTTAGCCGTCCGTGAGGGGAACCTTCACGGACTCAGAGTCCCTCAGGGTTCCCCTCACGACCTGCCCGCGACCCGAGCACCCCGCGCCCGGCTGGCCAGCGCCAGCGACTCCAGCAACGGAACAGTCCGCTCCCACCCGAGACAAGGATCCGTCCGGCTCACCGCCGGATCAGCGGGCACCCGCTCCGGATCCTGTGCCCCGTCACGCAAATACGACTCGATCATCACCCCGGCGACCGCGGCCCCGTCGCGAATCTGCCCCGCCACGTCGGCGATCACCCCCGGCTGCCGGTTGTGGTCCTTCCCGCTGTTCCCGTGCGAGGCATCGACCACCGCTCTTCGCGGCAACCCGGCCTCCCCCAGCACCGCCATCGCCTCGGCGACCGACGCCGCGTCGTAATTCGGCACCGGGCCCCCGCGAAGAACCAGGTGCGCGTCCGGATTCCCGCTGCTGCGCAAGGTTTTCATCCGCCCGTCCACGCCGAGCCCCGGAAACGCGTGCGCCGCCCCGGCCGCGCGGATCGCGTCCACCGCGGGTCCCAGCCGTCCGGACACGCAATTCTTCATCCCCACCGGCATCGGCAGCCACGACGCCAGCTGCCGGTGCGGCTGGCTGGCCACCGTCCGCGCGCCGATGGCGCCCCAGCTCACCGTGTCCGCGACATACGGCGCCAGCACCGGATGCACGAACTCGTACGCCAGCGGCAGTCCCGTCGCCGCCGCGTCGAGCAGGAACTGGCGGCCCAGCCGGACGCCCGTGGCGAGGTCGCCTTTGCCGTCCAGCGTCGGGTCCGGCAGGAACCCGGTCCAACCGGTGACCGAACGCGGTTTTTCCAAGTAGGCCCGCAAAACCAGTACAAGATCGTCGGAATATCGAGCCGCCGCACCGGCCAGCAGCCCAGCGTACTCCAGCGCCGCCTCCGGATCGTGCACCGAGCACGGTCCCGCGATCACCAGCAGCCGCGGATCGCGCCGGGCCAGCACCGCCGAGGCCGTTTCGCGGTGCCGCGCGATGTCGGGCGCGAGCCCCGCGGTCACCTCCACCGGGCTGGGCAACGTGTCCTGCATCTAACGGCTCCTTTCCTTAGGCAGCTTCGCCGCCCCGGCAGCCGCCACCACGACCAGTCCGAGCACCCACCAGAACGTGTCCGCGAAGGCCGCCGCGACGTCGACACCCCTTGCGGCCAACCGGTTTTGCAACACCAACGCAAGTACAGCGGTCCCAACCGAACCACCGAGCGTGTTCAGCAAATTCAGCGCGCCAGCCGCTTTCGGCAGCTGCGTTTTCTCCAGGCTGCGATACACCAATGCCAGCACCGGCGCACTGATCATCGCCGCCCCGAATCCCCGCAGCAACAACGAAACGACCAACACGACATCCGGAAGTTCCGGGCCCAGCCGAGTGAACGCCGCCGTTCCCAGCGCGACCAGCCCGATCCCGGACAACACCAGCGTCCGCGGCGCCACCCGATCCACTATGCGATGCACCAGCACCGATCCCGCAGCCGCGCCGATTCCCTGTGGCACCAAGAGCAACCCGGTGTCCCACGCATCCAATCCGGCACCGCGACGCAGATACAGCGGCAGCAGGAACATCGTCCCGAATACCGACGCACCCAGTACCACCAGCGCCAACGCGGCAGCGCCGAAAGGTGGTCGAGTGAACAATCGCGGATCCAACAACGGTGCCCGCACTCGCAGCCCGTGCCGGACAAACGCGGCCAGCATCAGCAAACCCACCACGACGGCCGCCGAGGAAGCCAGCTTCGGAGATCCGTCGGAGAAGCCGGTGAGCCCGAACACCACCGCGGCCAGGCCTGGCGAAAGCAAAGCCGCACCACGGAAATCGAACGGCTCGCGCGGGTCCGTCGGCTGGTCCGCCGTGACATACCGCAGTCCGAGCAGCACCGCGACCACGCCGACCGGCAAGTTGACATAAAACAGCCAGGGCCAGTCCGCGAGGTTGAGAATCGCCCCGCTCGCCAGCGGACCCAGCACCGGCGACAGCAACGGCACCACGCCGACGACGCTGATCAGCCGTCCGATCCGCTCCGGCCCGGCGGCCCGCGCCAGCAACGCCTGCCCGGTAGGCGGCAGCAACCCGCCAGCGAGCCCCTGCAGCACGCGGAACGCGACCAGCATCGGCAGTGAACTCGCCAGCCCGCACAACAGCGACGCCAGCACGAACCCGACCACCGCGGTCAGCCAGGTCCGCCGTCCGCCGAACCGTGCGGCCAGCCAGCCCGACGCGGGCACCGCGGCCACCACCGCGAGCAGGTATGCCGTGGTGACCCATTGGACCTCAGTGACAGACGCGTCGAACCGCTGCGTCAGCGTCTCGACGCCGACCGAGACGATCGTGCTGTCGAGCGTCGCCATGAACGTGCCCAGCACGAGCACGAACGCGGTCCGCCACAGGCTCACCGCAGCCACTCGCCCGCGTCCTCGTCCAATCGCGAGGGAAGCTCGGCCAGGAATCGCAGCAGGTCCGCGACCAGCGACCGGGCTTCCGCAGCCGTCAGAACCCCGGCCTGGTAACCGAATACGCCGGACCAGCCGCCTGCGAGTTCGGGCACTACGGTCACCGTCATCGGGTAGTGCGTGCGCTCGCGGAACCGGGTCCCGGTGGTTGTCAGCCCCGGGGCCGGTTCGCGCAGTTTCGCCGGGTCCACCGGGTAGTTCTCGAACACGACGAGGCTGTCGAACAGCCGCTCTCGCCCAGTCAGTGCGGCCAGTTCAGCGAGGCCGACGTGCTGATGCGTGAGCAGTTCCTGTTGCCGCGCTTGAGTTTTCCTCATGGTCTCCCCCACCGTTCCGGCAAACCGGACCCGCACCGGAACAGTATTGGCGAGCAGGCCGAGGATTTCCTCGACACCGTCCACTTCGGACGTCCGCCCGGACACCATCGCCCCGAAAGCGACATCGTCGACCCCGGCCCGAGCCGCGAGCACCGCCGCCCACGCGCCCTGCAGCAATGTCCCCGCCGTGACGCCGTGTTTGGCACCAGCTTGAGTCAGCTCGGCGACCAGCGGAGCGTCCACAGTGAACAGTTCCGGCTCGACCGCCGCGGGCTGTCCACTCAGGAGTTTCCGCGACGGCAGATCGGCCAATTCCGTTCGCCAAGCATGCCCGCTGACCGCGTGGTCCCGCGCCGCGAGCCACCGCGTGTACCGCGACACCGGCACGGCCTCCGGCAGCGACTCGCCGGAATACCCCGCGAACAACTCGGCCAGGATCCGCGGTGCAGACCAGCCGTCCGACAGCAGGTGATGGCTGGTCAGCACGAGTTCATGCCGGTCCGGGCCGTGCCGGAGCACAGTGACCCGCAGCAACGGACCCGCACTGAGATCGAACGGCTCGGCGAGGTCTTCCGCGAGCAACCGCTCGACGTCCTCGGCAACTTCGCGCACACGGAAGCCGACCTGAGGTTCCGTGGGCAGCACCTGCACCTCGTGCCCGGCCGGGAAGACCGCGCTCAGGTTTGGATGCCGCCGCACCAAGGCGTTCGCCGCAGCCGCCAACGCGCGTACGTCCAGTGCTCCGGCCAGCGAAAACGCCGCCTGAACCGGGTACGGATCCTCATCCGCCGCCCGCGACTCGCGCAGGATCAGCTCCTGTAGCGGCGTCAACGGCAGCAGCTCGCCAGCCGGTACCGACGCGGCCAGCGCAGCGAGTTCCTCCTGGAACGCCGCACCCAACGCGGCGACCTCGTCCGCACTGAACTCCGAGGACGGCCAGGTGAACCGCACCGCCAGTCGGTCGTCGCGCACCATCGCGTTCACCATCAGCGCGTGCCCGGGCGGTGCTCCGGCGGAGCCGAGCGGATCGGCGTCCGGCGGGCGCTGCCACGGCGTCTCCGCCTGCGGTGCCGCCTCGAACCGGCCGAGGTAGTTCCAGCTGACGTCTGCCCCCGTCGAGGTTCCGCCGAGGATTCCGTACCCGAGCCCGTCGCCAGCGGCGCGGAGCTGATCGCGGACGGAGGCGATCGCCGTCTCCCCTTCTGGCGAGGTGATCCGCGCCGGGTACATCGCGGTGAACCAGCCGACCGTCCGCGACAGGTCGACCGCTCCGGCGAAGTCCGGCGTGTGATCCGGACGGCCGTGGCTCTCCAACGCGACGAGCAACTCCGAGCCGCGCCAAGCCCGTGCGAAAGCGGTAAGCAGCACGGCATCGGGGCCGGTCCGGTACGCGCCCGGCAACGTCGTCAGCACCGCCTGCGTGATCTCCTCCGACACCTCGATCTCGTGGTGCCGCGCGGTCCCGCTAACCGGACGGGAGGATGCCGAAACCCGTTGCCAGTGTGGACTTTCCGCCTGCCGCGCCGGTTTAGCAGCCGCCAACGCGCGAGCCCAGCCGAGGAACGACGGCCCGCGTTCCGGCAGCTGGTGGCCGAGATAAGCCTGCTCAAGGTCGTCGAGCAGGATCCGCCACGACACCGCGTCCACGACGAGATGGTGTGCGACCAGCGCGAGCCGCCCCGGACGCGCGGGCCCGGCATCCACCCACACCGCACGCAGCATCGGTCCGGTCCGCGGGTTCATCGCAGACCGGACCGCCGCGATCTGGTCGTCCAGGAGCGCCCGAAGATCCGCGTCCTCGCCCGCCGGGACGACCATCAGCACGTCCGCCCCGGTCACCGCGCCAGGTTCCGGGACGCGCAGCACCTCGCCCGCCAAGTGCGAACGCAGCATGTCGTGCCGTTCAAGCACCGCGTCGAGCGCCGTCCGCCACTTCGGCACGTCGCCGCCGGACGGCACGCACACCTCGACCCACTGGCAGAACCCGTCCGCGTCCGAACCAGCGCGTTCCAGCAGCTCACGCATGACGGGCGTCAGCGGCGCATCGCCGACCGCTGGCGTGAGATCCGGCGACACCACCACGGTCCTGTCACCGCAGCGGGCAGCGATCCCAGCGATCGTGCCGCCCTCGAACACATCCCGCGCGGTCAGGTGCAGCCCCTCCCGTCGAGCGCGCGCGACCAGCCGGAGCGACGCGATGCTGTCGCCGCCAGCGTCGAGGAACCCGTCGTCGATCGTGACGTCCGGGCCGAGCAGCTCTCGAACCACTTGCAGCAGCAAGGTTTCCGCCCCCGGGGCCGGTTGGCGAGCCGCCGCGACGGTGCGCGGACCGGGCGCGGGCAACGCGGCCCGATCGAGCTTGCCGCTGGGCCCGAGCGGCAGCCGCTCCAGCGAGAGCACCGCCGACGGCACCATGTGCGCAGGCAGCTCAGCGGCCAGATACTCGCGCAGCGCGGCCGGATCCGGGTCCGCGCCGTCGACCGGCACGACGTAGCCGACGAGCCGCCGGCCCCTCGGCCGGTCCTCGCGCACGAGCACGACCGCGGCCCGCACGTCCGGATGCCGTGCCAGCGCCGATTCGATCTCGCCCGGCTCGATCCGGAACCCGCGCAGTTTGACCTGCTGGTCGGCGCGGCCGAGGAACACCAACTGCCCGTCCGGCCGCCAGCGCACGAGGTCGCCGGTGCGGTACATCCGGTCGCCGGGCGCGCCGAACGGGTCGGCCACGAACCGCTCCGCGGTCTGCCCCGGCCGGTTCACATAGCCGCGCGCGAGCTTCGGGCCGGCGAGATACAGCTCGCCGGTGACGCCGCTCCCGACCGGCCGCAGTCCCGCGTCCAGCACATACGCCCGCACCTGCGGGTCCGGCCGGCCGATCGGCAGCGGCCCGGGGTCGTCGGCGGAGTACGCCCAGGTCACGGAGTTGATCGTGACCTCGGTCGGGCCGTAAGCGTTGAACAGCGCCCGCCGGTCGCCCCAGCGGTGCGCCAGCTCCGGGTCGAGCCGTTCGGCGCCGACCACGAAGAACACCTCCGGGTCCACCATCGCGTCGTCCGGCATCGCGGACAGGAACGACGGCAGCAGGTTCAGCCCGGTGACGCGGTGTTCGGCAGCGTAGGCGAGCAGGTCGTCGCCGGAACCGCGGACCTCCTCCGGCGCGATCACCGAGGTGCCGCCGGACAGCAGCGGCAGGAAGAACTGCCAGTACGACACGTCGAAGCTCGTGGACGCGAAGTGCAGGTACCGCTCGCCGTGCCGGATGCCGACGATGTCCTCCTGCAGCGCCACCAGACTCGGAATGCCGCGGTGCGTGATCGCGACGCCCTTGGGTTTTCCGGTGGTGCCGGATGTGTAGATGACATAGGCCAGCGATTCCGGCGACGGGTCTATGTCGTCCCAAGTAGACCGTCCACTCAGGACAAATGGATCGATCACCGGAATGCCGAAGCCCGGGTCCGAAGTGGACACCACGGCAGCAGGCGCGCTGTCTTGCACCAGATGCGCCAGGCGTTCCGCCGGGTAGGTCGGGTCCATCGGCACGTGCACCGCCCCGGCCTTGAGCACGCCGAACAGCGCGACGACCAGATCGATGTCCCGTTCCAGCAGCACCGCGACCGGGTCCTGCTCGTGCACGCCAGCGGCGCGCAACGCGTGGGCGAGCTGGTTCGCCTTCCGGTCCAGTTCCGCGTAGGTCAGCCGACGATCCCGGCACACCACGGCTTCGGCGTCCGGAGTTTCCCGCACCCAACGGGCGAATTCCGCCAGGCAGGTACCGGCTTCCCGCCGAGGCTCAGGCCCGGCTCCTTGCTGAAGCAGAGCTGCTTCCTCTTCTGTGCCAAGAGAACGCAGCCGCGCGACCGGTTGCTGCGGATTCGCCACGATCTCGTGCAGCAGCGTCGTCAGCCAGCGGCCGTAAGCCTTCACCGTCGACTCGTCGAAGGCGTGCGGCTGATAGCCGAGGCCGATCGAGATCTCGTCGCCGGGCAGCACGATCACCGTCAGCGGGTAATGAGTCGCGTCGGTGATGTCGACGCCAGCGAGGTCGAGCCCAGGCGCGAGCGGTTCGCGGTTCCGGCTGGAGAGCGGGAAGTTCTCCATGACCAGCATCGTGTCGAACAGATCGCCGACGCCCGCCGCGCGCTGGATGTCCGGCAGGCCGAGATGATGGTGGTCGGTGAGCCGTGCGTTCTCGTCCTGCACTCGCGCCAGCACTGCGGCGGCCGGATCGGACAGAGCGAAGGACACCCGCACCGGGATGGTCGTGCCGAACTGGCCGATCATCGCTTCCACGCCCGGAACGTCGGACGGACGGCCGGACACCGGGCAGCCGAACACCACGTCCTGGCGTCCGGTGAGCCGAGCCAGCAGAACGCCCCACGCGGTCTGGAACACCGCCGTCGACGTCACACCGCGTTCCCGGGCGAAAAGGCGCAACTGTTCGCTGAACTCCGCGCCGAGTCCCACCCAGGTCCGTTGTGGACGGTCTGAAGTGGACTCCGTGGTCGACGGGGCGAGACGAGTCCCTTCTTCCAGCCCAGCCAACGCGGTCTGCCATGCCTCGACTGCGGCGTCGTGATCGCGAGCGGCCAGCACGCGGTGATACTCGGCGAGCGGCGGCGCGACCGGAGCGGCTGGTCCACCGTTCAGCTCGGCGTAGGTGGCCAGCAGGGCACGGCCGACGAGCGGCATCGACCAGCCGTCGAGCAGTGCGTGATGGATTGTCAGCACCAGCCGGTGTTCGGCCAGGCCAAGGGTGAGCAGCAGAAACCGGATCAGCGGCGGCACCGCTGGGTCGAACGGCCGGGCCAGCTCGGCCGCGCATTCGTCGTCGGCGTTCACCGGGTGTTCGACGTACCGCCAGTCGAGATGCACGTTGGCAGGCACGACCTGCACGACGTCGCCTGCCGCCGTGGTGTGCAGGTGGACGCGCAGCGCCGGGTGCCGCCGCAGCAACTCTTCGGCGGCGGCTCGCATCCGGTCCGGATCGAGCTTCCCTTCCAGCCGGGTGACCGCCTGCACGGTGTAGACGTCCGGCCCGCCGCGAGTCAGTGTGTGGAACGACAGCCCGGCCTGCAGCGGTGTCGCGGGCAGGACATCGGCGATCGGACCTTGCTTTTCGAGGGCGTCGATGTCGTCCTGGGTGATGGTGACCAGCGGAAGGTCCGACGGGGTGAGCCCGCCGACGTTCTCCCGCGCATGCACTGCCAACGTAGCCAGCGCAGCGGTCCACGCTTCTTGCAGACGCTCGACCTCTTCCGGCGGCAGTACCCGGCTCGCGGCGGTCCATTCGACGGTGATCCGCGGGACGCCTTCCTCGCGGACGAAACAGTTCAGCGCCAGGACCTGTTCCAGCGCCTTCGCGGGCGGCTCGATGACCGCGAACGGATCCTCGTCCGGCAGCTGCCAGCCGCCGGACAGCGGGGTGAACCGGCCGAGGTAGTTGAGGAGAACGTCCGGCATTTCGGGCACGAACTCAGCACCGGGGTCGAGATACCGGAGGACGCCGAAGCCGATCCCGCCGTCCGGCACTGCTCGGCGCGCTTCCTTTACCGTGCGCAGCAACCGATCGAGAGTGTCCACTCCAGACAGTTCGATGCGGACCGGGTATTCGGCGGTGAACCAGCCGACGGTGCGGGCAAGGTCCAAGCCTTCGCGGCCGTGGCCTTCCATCGTGACGGTCATCGCGTCCTCGTTGCCGCGCAGCGTCAGCACGAGGGCGGCGAGCAGCACCTCGTCGACACCTGCGCGGTAGGCGGCGGGCAGCGTCGTGAGGATCGCCGTGCTTTCCTCTTCGGTGGCGACGGTGACCGAACGTTGTGCAGTGGCAACGGTATCTCGCATCGGGTCGAGCTTGCTCTTCTGCGTCGACCGCCAGTATTCGAGTTCGCCGCGCCGCGCACCGTTCGCGCCCTGTTCGGCGAGCGCCAGGGCATGCCGTCGCCAGGAATTGCGCACGGGTTCGAGCACCCCGCCCTCGCACGCCGTCTGCAGATCAGGCAGCAGGATCCGCCACGAAACCCCGTCGATCGCCAGGTGGTGCACGACGATCACCAACTGGTCCCCCACCAGCGCGACCCTCAGCATCGCACCGGCGCGTGGGTCCAATTCGGACGCCAGCCGCTCCGCCACCTCGGCCGGATTCCCGGTCGCCTCGCTGACCGACGCCGCGACTGCTCCGCGCGGGCGGATCACCAACGAGCCATCGGATTCGACGCGAAGCCGCAACACGTCGTGGTGATCGAGAATCGTCTGAACGCCTTCGACCAAGCCGGGCACCGGGCCGCCGACTCGAAGCACTGTCCACTGTGCATAGCCGGCGATCGCGTCCAGATCGGGATTCAGGTCGAACAACGTCCGCACGATCGGCGGTGCCGGAACCTCGCCGATCGGCTCGTCCGGTTCACTGTCCGGTTCGGACAGATCCCGGCTCGCCGCCGCCAAGGCCGCGAAACTGCGCCGCGCCAGCAAATCCCGCGGCCGCAGATCCAACCCGTGCGTCCGCAAGCGACTGCTCACGCTGATCGCTGTGATGCTGTCACCGCCCAGAGCGAAGAAATCGTCGTCGACCGCGACTCGCTCCACGCCGATTACCTCGCCGATCGCGGCGCACAGCAACCGTTCCCGCTCGGTCCGCGGCTCGCGTCCGCCGTCTGCCGCCGCAGGTGCGGGCAGCGCGGCCCGGTCGAGTTTCCCGTTGCTGGTCACCGGAAGTTCGTCCAGCACCACGACTGCCGCTGGAACCATCGCCTCCGGCAACCGCTGCGCGAGTGTCGCGCGGACGTCATCCGCCACCAGCCCAGCGCCGACGACATACCCGATCAGCCGCGGCCCGCGCACCGCCGCGGCAGCAGCCCGCACTCCCGGCACCGCGCCGAGCGCACCCTCGACCTCGCCCAATTCGACCCGGTGGCCGCGAATCTTGACCTGCCCGTCGCGCCGCCCCAGATACTCCAGCCCACGACCGGGCGCCCAGCGCACGACGTCGCCGGTGCGATACATCCGCTCCCCCGGCGGCCCGAACGGATCGGCGACGAAGCGTTCCGCCGTTCCGCCCGGACGGCCGAGGTAACCGCGAGCCAGATGCGGCCCGGCGAGGTACAACTCCCCGCGACTGCCCGGCAGCACCGGCCGCAGCGCGGCGTCGAGCACGTACGCCCGCGTGCCCGGCACCGCGAACCCGATCACCGGTTCGTCCCCGGTGATCACCGCGCTCGCACCGTCCACAGTGGCCTCAGTCGGGCCGTAAATGTTGCGCGCCCGGATGCCGGACGACGCGATCCGCTGCCATAACGCCGGAGGCGTCGCCTCGCCGCCGAGCACCAGCAACGCCGGGTCGAGCGAACCCGCGTCCAGCAACGGCGCGGCCATCGACGGCGTCGTGTCGATGACGTCGATCCGGTCGCGCAGGAAAGCGGCATGCAGCGCGTCGACATCGCGCGCGGTTTCCGTGTCGTAGACGTGCAATTCGTGCCCGCACAGCATCCACAGCAACTGCTCGATCGCCGAGTCGAAGGCGAACGAGTATGTGTGCGCCACCCGGAGCCGCCGCCCCTGCGCAGTCTCGGCGACGGTGGTCGCGCGATGGTTCCGCAGCAACGTCTCCAGCCCGCCGGACCGGACCAGCACTCCCTTGGGCCGCCCGGTAGAACCTGAGGTGAAGATGACGTACGCGAGGTGTTCCGGATGACGGTCCACATCGGACAGATCCGCCGCCGAGTACCCGGCGATCTCGTCCCGTACCGCCGGATCGTCCAACCGAAGCTGCGGTACGTCCGGGAGCAGATCCGAGTCCGTCACGACGAGCTTCGGGGTCACCTCGGCGACCAGCGAGCGCAACCGTTCCGCCGGATGCGCCAAGTCCAGTGGCAAGAACGCGGCCCCAGCGTCGAGAACCGCCAGGAGCGCCACCACCAGATCGACCGACCGGGGCAACGCCAGCGCCACCACGTCGTCCGCGCCGACGCCCCGCGCCCGCAACGCCCGCGCCAGCCGGTGCACCCGGCCCAGCACCTCGTCGCCGGTGAGCCGCTCGTCGCCGCAGACCAGTGCAGTCTGTCCGTGAAGGACTCCTTGAGGGAATCTGATTCCCTCAAGGAGCCCTTCACGGACCTCTGGCGCGGCAATGGCGGGAGTCGACCACTCGGCGAGCAAGGCGTCGACGTCCGGAACCAGGTCCACCCCGCCGACCACCGGAGCGTCCGCCCCGGTGAACGCCGAGAGCAACGCCTTCAACGCCGCGAGCTGCGCATCGACACCAGCCTGATCCTGCGACCGGGCGTCGACCTCGAACCCGAGCAACAGCCCGCCGCCAGCCGTCGGCAGGACGCTGAGCCCCATGTCCTCCGGCGGCCCGCCCGCGACGTTCCGCATCGTCCCGCGCGCCTCGCCGAACGTCAGCTCCAAGTCGAACGCCTTGAGGTTGATCCCACGGCCGTGCAGCAACGCACCCGCGCCGGGCACCGCCAGATCCTGCGGCAGGTTCTCGCCTCGGTACCGCTGGTGCGCGCGCATTTCCCGCAGCGCCTCCGCGACCCGCGCGGTCAGCTCCTCCGGACGGTCGCCCGGCTGCACGCGAACCCGCAACGGCAGCACGTTGACCGCCATCGCCGGAGTACGCAACGCCGCACCCACCCGGCACATCAACGGCACCGCGAACACGACGTCCGCCGTCCCGAGCACCCGATGCAGAAACGCCGCGTAACACGCGATCAGCGCGTCACCCCAGGTCGTCTTCGCCCGGGAACCCAGCTCGCGGAGCCCGGCAACCTCGTCCGCGGTGAGTTCGGCGCGCGCGGTGAACGTCGCTTCGGGCAGCCCGGCCGCGCTCGCGTCCTCGGCCAGCTCCGGCATCGGGGTGAACCGATCGCACCAGTACTCGCGGTCCTGCGCGAACCGCTCGCTCATCCGGTACGCGCGGTCGGCGTCCACCAGATCCGCGAACCGGCCGAACGTCGACGGCGGCACCTCTTCGCCCCGCACCGCCGCGGTGTAGCGGGCGGCCGTGCGCCGGGCGAGCATCGCCGCGGTGTACCCGTCGAACACCAAATGGTGGCCCAGCTGGGTAAACCACACCTCGGTGTCGGAAAGCCGGAGGATCACGTGCGAGAACAACGCCCGGTCCAGCATCCCGCGGCACGCCTCGGCCACCCGCTGCCGCTCCGCCGCGACCCGCGCGTGCGCGGCCGCCACTGGATCCGCTTCCCCTTGCAGGTCAACGACTTCCGGCAACGGAACCGGCTCGGTGGACACGGTTTGCCGAGGGCCGTCCGGAGTGACGAGCACCCGCAGGCGCAGGCTTTCGGCCTCCTCGGTGGTCGCCCGGATCGCCTCGGCGAGCGCCGCGAGGTCGACCGGCTCGCCGCCGAAGATCTCGATAACGTCCCCGACCACGTAATACGGCGAGTCTGGTTCCAGCCGCTGCGCGTTCCAGATGCCCAGCTGGGCGCTGGTCAGCTCGAGGGTGGCAAGTGCGGTGCTCAACAGGTGACTCCTGGGGTCAGAGCGACGGCACGACCATCGGCGTCCCGGTGACCGGATCGGGCACCACGACGCTCGGCAGGTCGAAGACTTCCTTGATCAGCGCGGCGTCCACGACGTCGCCGGGCGCGCCCTCGGCGACGATCCGGCCGTCGCGCAGGGCGACCACGTGGTCGGCGTAGCGGCAGGCCTGATTGATGTCGTGCAGCACCGCGATCACCGTGGTGCCCTCGTCGCGCAGCCGTTTCAGCAGTTCCAGCACCTGGTACTGGTGCGCGATGTCGAGGAACGACGTCGGCTCGTCGAGCAGCAGGTACGGCGTGCGCTGCGCGAGCACGACCGCGATCCACACCCGCTGCCGCTGCCCGCCGGACAGCTCCTGCACCGGACGGTCGGCCAGCCCGGCGACCCCGGCCGCGGTCATCGCGCCGACCACCGCCGTCTCGTCGTCGGCCGACCACGACGACAGCAGCGACTGGTGCGGGAACCGGCCGCGCGCGACCAGCTGCCGGACGCGGACGTCCTCCGGCGCGGACGGATCCTGCGGCAGGAAGCCGAGTTCCCGCGCCAGCGCCTTGGCCGGATACGCCCCGACCTCGCGGCCGTCGAAGGTCACTCCGCCACCGGACGGACGGAGCAGCCGGACGAAGGCGCGCAGCAATGTCGATTTGCCGCACGCGTTCGGGCCGACCACCGCGGTGAACGCGCGGTCGGGCACGTCGAGCTGCAACTGCGTCGAGACGACGCGGTCGCCGTAGCGCAGGGTGAGGTCCCGCGCGGTCAAGCGGGCGGTCACTTCCGCCGCACCTCCTTGGTGAGCAGCCAGATCAGGTAGCAGCCGCCGATCGCCGTGCTGACCACGCCGACCGGCAGCGACACCGGGGCGAGCAGCATCTGCGCGGCGAGATCGGCCCCCGCGAGCAGCACCGCGCCGGTCAGCGCGGCGGGCAGCAGCGGAATGCCGGGCGCACGGGCGAGCCGGCGACCGATCTGCGGGGCGGCGAGCGCGACGAACGCGATCGGCCCGGCCACCGCGGTGACCGTCGCCGTGCAGGCGACGCCGATCACGACCAGCTGCAGCCGCAGGGATTCGTGCCGGACGCCCGTCGTCACCGCGAGTTCCGTGCCGAGCGCCGCTTGGTGCAGCGCGGGCGCACGAGTCAGCAGCACCGCGAACAGCACGGCCAGCACGCCGAACGGCACCGCGACGTCGCTCCAGCCGATGCCGTTGAGCGAACCGGCACTCCAGCCGACCGCGGCGATCGCCACTTCCAGGTCGGCGCGCAGCACGATCCACGAGTTCAACGCGGTCAGCATCGCGTTGATCGCGATCCCGATGACGATCAGCCGCAACCCGGACCGGCTGCCGCCCATCGACAGCAGGTAGACCGCGGCCGCGGTGACCAGCCCGCCGAGCACCGACGCGAACGTCAGCTGCGCCGGAGACCCGGACAGCACCGTCATCGCGATCAACGCGCCGGTGTAGGCCCCGGAATCGAGGCCGATCACGTCCGGGCTGCCGAGCGGATTCCGCGTGACGTTCTGGAAAATCGCCCCGGCCAGCCCGAGCGCGGCACCGAACACGAGCCCGGCCGCCACGCGCGGCAGCCGCCATTCGCGGATCACCACGCCCGGCCCGCCGCCGGATCCGCCGAGCGCGGCGAACACCCGCGCCGGGCTCGCCCAGGCCGCGCCGTAGCAAAGCCCCAGCAACGCGAGCCCGGCGAGAACGACGCCGAGCACGGCGACGAGGACGACCGTCCGACGTTCGACCCGCAGCGAAACCCGCCCGCGGCGGAACACGAACGCGGTCACAGCGCGGCCGTCCCGTACTTGCGGACCGCCCAGATCAGCACCGGACCGCCGACGAACGCCGTCACGATCGCGACCGGCACCTCACCGGTCGGCAGCAGCACGCGCGAGCCGATGTCCGACACCAGCAGCAGAATCGGGCCCAGCACCACCGCGAACGCGGTCAGCCACGGCACCGAAGCACCCGCCGCGCGCCGAGCGAGATGCGGCACGATCAGGCCGACGAACAGAATCGGCCCGGCCACCGCTGTCGCCGCTCCGGCCAGCAAAGTGATCAGCAACAGGGTCACCGCACGGATTCGGGCCACGCGCGCGCCGAGAGTGTGCGCGACGGTGTCACCCAGCGCGAGTGCGTTCAGCTGACGGCTCAACAGGAATGCGGCGATCACGCTCACCGCGATCACGACCAACGGAACCGTCAGCGGAGCCTGTTCCCGTCCGGCCAGCGAACCGACCGCCCAGAACCGGTACCGGTCGAAGGTGTCCGGCAACAGCAGCCGCAGGCCGAGCGAAACGCCGCTGAGCACGAAGGTCAGCGCGGTGCCGGTCAGCACCATCCGCAACGGTGACCGCCGGCCGACCGCATAAACCAGCAGGGTCGCCAGCACCGCACCGAGGACCGCGAACAGCAGCTCCCCCGATTCGGAGACTGCGATGCCGAGCGCGGAACCGATGGTGATGGCGAACCCGGCCCCAGCGGTCACGCCGAGCACACCGGGTTCGGCCAACGGGTTGCGCGACAACACCTGGACGAGCACCCCGGCAACCGCCAGCGCCGCGCCGACGCCGACCGCCAGCAGCGCACGCGGTGCCCGCACGTCGCGCACCACCGCCTGATCGGCCGGATCACCGTGGCCGAAAATGGCTTGGAGGACCTCCGCCGGCGCGATGCCGTGCGCGCCGACGCCCACGCTGACCACGGCCACCGCCGCCAGCAGGACGACGGCGGCGGCCAGCAGCGCGGTCCGGCTGCGCACGGTCACTTCTTCAGCAGCGGCGCGAACGCCTGGTCCACCGCGTCCAGCGTCTTCATCGCCGCCCGGTAGGTGGCCGCTTCGGTGTAGCGGAAGGCGAACGTCTTGCCCGCCTTCACCGCGGGAAGTTCCTTCCACAGCGGCGAATCGAGCACGTACTTCACCGCGGGCGGAATCGAGCCGTCCGGCTTCACCGAGTACGTGATCGCGTCTGCCTGCGCGAACGCGGTCGGCAGCTCCTCGATCGACGGGTACTCGCTGACGTCCTTCGAGCCGCCGCCTTTGACCTTCACCTGGCCGTAGTACTTCGCGCCGAGGTCCTGGGCGATGTTGGTGCCCCAGGAATTGTCGAACTCGCGCTGGAAGTTGCCCTTCGCGACCTCGCCGTACGCACCGACGTGGCCCAGTTTCAGCTGCGGCAGAACGGTTTTGTACTTGTCCGCGAGCTGCTTCGCCTTCGTCTCGTACTCCTGGCGCGCGGCGTCGAACCCGGCCAGCGCGCCCGCCGCATCGGACTGCTTGCGCGAAAGCTCCCGCCACGCCGACGGCACCGACGGCCCGATCGCCACGACCGGCGCGATCTCCTGCAGCCGCTTGACGTCGATGTCCGCGAGCACCGGCTTCGGCACGCCGATCACGATCAGGTCCGGATCGGCCTGCGCGATGGCCTCGTAGTTCGTCTCGGCGGCCTGCTCGCCCGCGACCTTCGGCAATTCGTCGTACTTCTTGCGGTCCTCGGTGGTCATCATCGGCAGACCGCGCTTCCACGTCGAGATCCCGACGAGCGGAGCCTTCGCCTCGAGCAGCGCGGGGACGGCGTAACCGGTCGCGATCACGCGCTTCGGCTTGACCGGGATCTTGATCTCGCCGTTGTCGGCGGCGAACGCACGGGTCGGGGCGTCGCTCCCGCCGCCGCTCTGCGCGTCGCCGGAACCGCAGCCGGTGACGGTGAGGGCGACCGCGAGCGCGGCGGCGGCGAGACGGGTCTTTCTGGTGGTCATGCGAGGGTCCTCAGGTAGTGCGGATCGGTGCGGGCAGGTGGGGGGTCGTGAGTGTTTATGCCGGTTCTAACCGGCATAAACACTCACGAGGCGTTAGTGGTCGTGCTCGTCGTCGAAGTCCGCGACGCCGCGTTTCCAGTAGCCGGTCACGTCGTAGTCCTCGCAGGCGAGCCCGAGGTCGTCGCGCAGCCAGCGCCGCAACGGCTTGATCGCGCCCGCTTCTCCGGCGATCCACGCGTAAAGCCGTTCGCCGTCGGGCACTTTGACTTCACGCACGGCGTCGGCGAGAAGCTCGACGCTGCCGGGCGGGTTGCCAGGGCCGCGATGCAGCCAGTGGACTTCGACGCCCTCCGGAGCGTCGAGGTCGATCTGCTCGCTCGCATCGGCGACCTCGGCGAACGCCCAGCCCACCGCGGTCCGCGGCAGTTCCTCCAGCCAACGCGCCAATGCGGGCAACGCAGTGATGTCGCCGGCGAGCAGGTAGCGGTCGTAGTTGTGCGGCACGATCAGCCCGCCCGGCGGACCGGCGACGTGCACGGCCTCGCCCGGCCGCACCGCGCGCGCCCAGTCCGAGCCGAGACCGCCGTCGTGCAGGGCGACGTCGAGGTCCAGCTCGCCGGACGCCGGGTCGTAGCGGCGGACGGTGTACTCGCGCGAAACCGGCGAAGGCTTCGGCCAGCGGAGCAGGTCACCGTTCGCTTCGGGCAGCCGCAACTCGCCGTCCGCGTCCGGGAAGAGGATCTTCACGTGCTCGTCCGGCGAATGCGCCTCGAACCCGGCCGTGCCCGGCCCGCCGAGCGTCACGCGCAGCAGCCCGGCACCGACCGCGCTTGTCCGCACGACCTCCGCGCGCCGGATCCGGATGGGGTACGGCACTTTCTCGGCCTGGCGGCCCGCGCGGACCTCCGCGATCCGGGCGGTGTGGCGGTGCCGGTGCGCGTCCCGGCTCACTGCGCGCCGCCGGTGAGCAGCTTCGTCCAGTGCCCGAGCCGCGGGTCTTCGGCCAGGTCGGCGAACTCCAGCTGCGCCGCGCCCGCGCCGCGCCACTTCTCGACCAGGCTCATGATCCGCATCGAATCGAGGCCGAGGTCGGCGAGATCGGTGTCCGGGGTCAGCTCGTCGAGGCCGCAGCCGAGCAGTTCGGCGACGTCCGCGTTGACCTGGCCGGCAGTCAGTCCGGGAGTGCTCATCGAGGTGCTCCTGCGGGAATCGGCGCCGACAGCGCGGCGAGCGCGTCGGCAGTGGTGGTGACGACGCCGCAGCGTTGCGCGACGTACTCGCACGCCTGGTCGTGCCGGGAGCGGTCGAAGTCGGCGACCGCGTCGCTGATCAGGAACGGCCGAACGTCGCGCATGAACGCCTCGACCGCGGTGGTCTGGCAGCCGATATGCGCGTAGACGCCGGTGATCAGCAGCTGGTCGCGGTCGCCGAGCTGCTCGCGGAAAGTGCTGCGCTGGAAGGCGCTGTACCGCCATTTGTCCAGCACGGTGTCGCCCGGTCGCGGGGCCAGCTCGTCGACGATGTCCGCGGCGCGCGGGTCGTCGTCGATCACCGCGCCGATGCCGTCGCCCCAGAACTCGGTCAGCAGCCCGCGATCGGCGGCGGGCTGCTTGCCCGGCTGCGCGGTGTAGAACACCGGGACGCCGTTTTGACGGGCCTGCCCGGCGAGCTTCGCGATGTTCGCCACCATCTCCGGAATCGGCGAACCCTCATACGGGGCAAGGAAATACCGCTGGACGTCGTGCACGAGCAGAGCCGCCCGCGCCGGGTCGGGCCGCCAGCCGACCCGCCCCGCGGGCAGGTCCGCCGCCGTCGGCAGCGGGTACGCCCGGATCTTCGGCAGGGACACGCCTCACCTCTCCTTCGCCAGGGCGGCCAGCGCCGCCCGCAGTTCGCGTTTGCTGGTCTTGCCCACGCCGGTGACCGGGAACTCCCCGACCACCTCCACCAGATCCGGCACCTTGAACGCGGCTATCCCGCGCCCGCGCACGAACCGGCGCAGTTCCGCCGCGCTCGGCTGCTCCCCGTCGACTGGCACGACGTACGCGCAGGTCCGCTCGCCCAGGTACTCGTCGGGCACCGCGACGACCGCCGCGTCGAGCACGCCCGGATGCGCCATCAGGTGGTTCTCGACCTCTTCCGCCGCGACCTTTTCGCCGCCGCGGTTGATCTGCTCCTTCGCCCGCCCGACGACTTCGAGATGCCCGGATTCCCTTTGCCGCACCAAATCGCCAGTGCGGTAAAACCCGTCCTCGGTGAACGCGGTCTTGTTGTGCTCGGCCGCGTTGTAGTACCCGCGGATCGTGTACGGCCCGCGGGTGAGCAGCGCACCGATTTCGCCGGGCTCGACGAGGTCGTCCGACTTCGCCAGCGGATCGTCCGGATTCACGACGCGCACCTCGTCGTCCGGCGAGATCGGCCGTCCCTGCGTGCTCAGGACGAGGTCTTCCGGATCGTCCAGCCGGGTGTAGCAAACGAGGCCCTCGGCCATGCCGAACACCTGCTGCAGCCGGCAGCCGAGCGCTGGACCGATGCGTTCCGCGAGTTCCCGGCCGCATTTCGCGCCGCCGACCAGCAGTACGTCCAAAGAGGACAGATCCCGCTCGGTACGCACCGCCGCCTGCACCCAGGCCGCCGCCAACGGCGGGACTACCCCGCTGATCGTGACCCCTTCGGTCTCGATCAGCCGGAACGCGGTGTCGGCGTCCGGTCGCGGCGCCAGCACCGTGGCCGCTCCCGCGTGCAATGCACCGAGCAATCCTGGTGAGCTGAGCGGGAAATTGTGCGCGACGGGCAACGCCGCGAGATATACGCTTTCCTTCTTTAGTCCGCAGATCCGCGCGCTCTCCCGGACGCTGTACAGATAATCGTCGTGCGTACGGGGAATCAGCTTCGGCAAGCCCGTACTTCCGCCGGACAGCTGCAGGAACGCTACGTCCTCCGGGTCCGGATCCGGCAGCTCCTGCGGTGCGGTCGCTGCCAGCTCCTCGAACTCCGGCTCCCCGACGACGAAGACTTTCCGCTGCTGCTGCACGACCTCGCGCGCCATCTTCGCGTGATCGTGCCCAGCGTGCTCTTTTACGGCGAGGATCGCCTTTGCTTCGCTCTGTTCCGCGAAGTGCCGCAACTCGCTTTCCCGATGCGCGGGCAACGCGAACACCGGCACCGCGCCGGCCCGCCACAGTCCAAAAACGACAGACACGAACTCCGGAATATTCGGCAATTGCACGACGATCCGGTCGCCGGGTTTGATTCCGTTCGCGACGAACCCCGCCGCCAGCCGATGCGCCCGCTCGTCCAACTCGGCGAACGTCCAGCGTTGCTCATCGCCGACAACCGCCGTCCGGTCCGCGTACGCCGCCTTGAGCGACGTCAGCAGGGCCCCGAATGTCTGCCCCCGCCAATACCCGCTGGCCCGATACCTAGCCGCGGTTTCTTCCGGCCACCGGCTCACGCGATCCCCTCCGCACCCAGCGCACGCAGGAGCGTCCCGAACTTCGCGCTGGTCTCGGCCAATTCCGCGGCCGGATCAGACCCAGCGACGATGCCCGCCCCCGCGAACAGCCGCGCAGTCTTGTCGGCCACCTCGGCGCACCGGATCGTGACGACCCATTCGCCGTCCCCCGCGAGGTCGGTCCAGCCGACGAGCCCCGCGTAATACCCGCGGTCCTCAGGCTCGAGCTGCGCGATCGTGTCGCGCGCCAGATCGACCGGCACGCCGCACACCGCAGGCGTCGGATGCAATGCCTCGGCCAACTCCAGCGACGACGGCCCGCCCGGACCGACCCGTCCGGTGATCCGGGTGGAGAGGTGCCACATCGTAGGCGTGCCAATCACTTCCGGCTCTTCCGGAACGTCCAGTTCAGTGCAGTACCGGCCCAGCACCTCCGCGACCTGCGCCGCGACGAGGGCATGTTCGTTGAGGTCCTTTTCGGACACTCGCAGCCCGGCAATCGCTTGCCCGTCCTGCGCGGGGTCCCCCGTCCGCCGCCGCGACCCGGCAAGCGGATTCGCGGTCACGACGTCGCCCTTGCGGGACACCAGCAACTCCGGACTGGCCCCGACGAGCGTCCGCGGCGCCGCGTCTCCCGGCGCGCTGACGTCGACGGCAAAGGCGTGTGCCGCGGGGTCAGCCACGACGAGGTTGCGGAGCAGTTGCTGGACGGAGACGCCTTGCTCCCCAACAAGATCCAACGCCCGAGCAAGGACGACCTTCTGGAGATCCCCGTCGGCGATGAGGTCGACCGCCCGGCGGACACTTTCGGCGTAGACCTCGGGGGCTGGTTGGGGCACTACGGTCCAGGAGCTTGACGTTTCGGTGTCGGCTGGATGAGAACTGCCGCGCTGGTCGTCCTGGTTTCCGGCGGACTCCACCCCACCGCCCGGCCCCAGATCACCGTTCAGCCCCGCTTGATCGCCAGCCTCGCCCCCGGCGAAACCCGAGCCCCCGACGGACCTCGGCGCGCGATTCCCTTCAGCAGGGCCGGAAACCCCGCCAGCCAACTCCGTGCGACTGCCCACGCCCGCCTCCGCGGCCAGCGCGTCCCCGTCACCCGGAGCCTCGGCCCGGCGCACCACCGCAGGGACGATCAAGCTGCACCCAGAATCCGGCCGAAAACCGATAGCTCCCACCACAACCGGATCGGCAACCCCCGCCAGCACCGCGGCTTCCAACGCCTCAGCCGCCGCCGAGGCCCGGTTGCCAGGTACGCCGCGGACATGTGAATGCACCCCGTCGGCGAGCAACACCCCGCGGGCCGACGAGTAGTAGAACGACCCCGGCAGGTACGCGGCCAGGAGATCCGCCGCCCGGTGGACCGGTCGCGGACGGGCCGGAGCAGGTGAGGACACGAGGTGAATTCCCTTTCGCACACGCGCAGGCGGCCGAGCCGCCCTGTCCGTTCCTTGCACAAGGTCCAGACCTTGACTGTTCGGTTAGCCTAACCTAATGGACACTAACGTATCCGGACGAAAAGGAAAAGCCGCCCGGCGGGTCGACTCGGGTCACGCGCGAAGCGTGGCCCCGCCGTCGACGTAGAGGTTCTGCATGGTGATGTGCCGCGCCCGATCGGACGCGAGGAACAAGACGGCGTCCGCGATATCCGCCGGGTCGGCGATCCGCCCCAGCGGAATCCCGACGCGGAACTGCTCCGGATTCCCCGCGATCACGCGAGCTTCACCGGAATCGTCCGTCCACAGTAGACGCTGCATGTCCGTGTCGGTCGATCCTGGCGAGACGATGTTGCACCGAATCCCCGAACCCGCGAGTTCCAGCCCGAGACAGCGGGTAAGCATGGTCGCCGCCGCCTTCGAAGCCGCATAAGCAGCCATCCCGGTCCGCGGGACACCAGCCGCATTCGACCCCACCGTGACGAGCGCCCCGCTCCCCCGCGGCTGCATGCGCCGGGAGATCTCGCGCAGCACAGTGAAAACCCCGGTCGAGTTGACCGCGAACGTCGCCGCCCAGTCCTCGTCGCTGGTCTCGCCGACCGACCCGGGCCGCAACACCCCCGCGACCGACACCCCGATCCCGATCGGCCCCAACTCTCGCTCGACGTCCGCCACTACCCGGGCGATCGCCTCCGGGTCCCCGACATCCGCCACGAACGGCACCACCCGCCCGGCCCTGCCGCCTGGCAGTCCGACGTCGCCACCCGAACGAGCCCGCGCCACATCAGCACCGTTCGTTGCCGACGCGGCACCACTGCCCCCGAGCGCGCCAGCCGCCGACTGTCCTGCGACATCACCGCGTGCGGACCCATCCGTTGGCACATCAGCCGAAGCTCGCGCGACATCGCCGGTTGAGGAGTCTCCTTCCGACGCGCTCCCCGAAGCCTGCGCGCCAAAAGCGCCCTCTGGCGCGCTCTCCTCCGCCGAGCTTCCCGCGACGCCGCCGCGCACGAGATTCCCCGCCGCAGCAGATCCCGAAAGTCGCTCATCCGTTTTTCCCGCCACGGCAGAACCGCGCGCGGCATCGCCAAACGCCCCGTTGTCGGAAGCACCCCGGGCGTCCACCTCAGCCAGCCCCCCTCCCGACGCGCGCGCGGCATCGCCAAACGCCGCGCTGTCCGAAGCTCCCCCGGCATCCGCCCCTGCCAACTCCGGTCCGGAGGTGGGCGCGGCATCGCCAAGCACCTCGTCATCCAGGGCACCCCCGGAGTCCGCTCCCGACGTGCGCGCGACACCGCCAAGCATCCCACCGTCCGGAACACCCCCGGCCAGCCCCGCCGCAGACGTACGCGCGGCAACGCCAAGCGTCTCGCCACCCGAAGCACCCACGGCATCCGCCCGAGCCATCCCCGCGCCGTAGTCCCGCGCGGCGACGTCCCGCAACCCCTCCTCGTCAATGTCGACCGCGGCCACCACGGCACCGGCCCGGGCGAGCGCCTCCACGACGGCCGCCCCGATCCCGCGGGCGCCGCCGGTGACCAGCGCGACCCGCCCTTCGATCCCGGCTTCCGCGTCCCGCGTCACCGCACACCTCACCCTCCGTCGCCGACTGATTAGGCAAACCTAACCTAATCGAGTGAGCGACGGCCAGGGTGATCCCGACCACCTCCGGCTCAGCGGCCGGGCTCGAAGTTCCGCAACCGCAAGCTGTTGGCCACCACCAGCACCGACGACAGCGACATTGCCGCCCCGGCGATCAGCGGGTTCAGCAGTCCGCACGCGGCGAGCGGCAACGCGGCCACGTTGTATCCGAACGCCCAGACCAGATTGCCGCGGATCGTGCGCAACGTCCGCTGCGCGAGACGGATCGCGTCCGGCAGCACCGACAGATCGTCGCGGACCAGGATGATGTCGGCCGAGCGCAAGGCGAGGTCGGTTCCCTCCGCGACGGCCAGCCCGAGATCAGCGGTCGCCAGCGCCGGAGCGTCGTTCACCCCGTCGCCGACCATCGCCACCCGATGTCCCTTGCGCTGCAACGCAGACACGGCCGCCGCCTTCTCGCTCGGCAACACTCCGGCGAGCACTTCAGGAATCCCGACCTCCGCGGCTACCGCCTGGGCCGTCACCTCGTTGTCGCCGGTCAGCAGCACCGTTTTCAACCCCAGCCGATGCAACTGCGCGACCGCCGCCCGCGCCGACGGCTTCACCTCGTCCCGCACTACGAGCATCCCCGCGACCTCGTCGGCCACCGACACGACCACGACCGTCGCTCCGTCAGCCTCCGCCGACGCCACCGCAGCCTCGACCTCCGGGCCAACCGAAACACCTCCGTCGACCAGCAACCTCGGTCGCCCGACCACCACCGCCGTTCCCTCGACCACGCCGCGCGCACCCAGCCCCGGCAATGCCTCGAAGTCCGCAGCGGCCGGAATCACCTCCGGCCCGCCGGCGACAATCGCTGCGGCAATCGGGTGTTCTGACGAAGCTTCCACCGCGGCCGCCAGGCGAAGCACTTCCGCCGACGAGAACGACCCGAACGCCCGAGCCTCGACGAGAGTCATCCGCCCCTGAGTCACCGTCCCGGTCTTGTCCAAGACGACGGTGTCGACTGTACGACTCGCCTCGAGCGCATCCGGACCCTTCACCAAAATCCCCAGCTGCGCACCCCTTCCGACGCCGACCATCAACGCAGTCGGCGTCGCGAGCCCCAACGCGCACGGACACGCGATGATCAGCACCGACACCGCCGCCCCGAACGCGTCCCGCACCGGGTTCCCGGTGAGCAACCACCCCGCCAGCGTGAGCACCGCGAGCGCCGAAACCACCGGGACGAACACCGCGCACACCCGGTCGGCCAGCCGCTGCACCGCCGCTTTCCGCTCCTGCGCCCGCTCGGCCAGCGCGCTCATCTGTGCCAGCTGCGACCGCGCTCCGACGGCCTCGGCACGCACCACCAGCCGGCCGTTCAGGTTGATGCTCCCGCCGATCACCCGGTTTCCCCGCCCGACCCCCGCCGGAACCGGTTCTCCGGTGATGGCGCTGACATCCACTGTGGACAGACCATCGTCGACGGTTCCGTCAGCGGCGATCTTCTCCCCCGGCCGGACCACGAACCGGTCGCCGGCCGCCAGCTCGCCGATCCCGACCAGCACTTCGCCGTCCGCGCGGAGAATCCGCACATCCTTAGCCGCCAGCGCGTCCAGCGCACCGAGCAGGTCCGCCGCGCCTCGCCGGGACCGTGCCTCGAAGTACCTGCCAGCGAGCAGGAACGTCGTCACTCCGGCCGCGACATCGAGGTACACCGAATCCGCGCCCGGCGCGGTGGCGCCGAACCCGATCCAGTAGCCCGCCTCTCCGCCCGAGCCGATCAGCACCGAAGCCGCCGACCACAGGTAGGACGCCAGCACGCCCAAGGAGACGAGAGTGTCCATACTGGACGATCGATGCCGCAGATTGCGCAGTGCGGCGCGATGGAACGGTGCGGCCGACCAGAACACGACCGGCGTCGCGAGCAGCAGGCACACCAGCTCCCACAACGGGAATCGCAACGACGGCACCAGCGCCAGCGTGATCGACAGGTTGCCCAATGGGACAGCCAGCACAGCGGTGACGATCAACCTGCGGCGCAGGTCGCGAACCCGCGCGTCGCGGTTTTCCGGGCTTGTTTCGCCGCGGACAGCCGCGGTGTAGCCCGCCCGCTCGATCGTCGCGATCAGCGAGGCGGGGTCAAGGTCGGGCGGATAGTGGACGGTCGCGCGTTCGGTCGCGTAGTTCACCGTGGCGCGCACGCCGTCGAGCTTGCCGAGGGAACGCTCGACGCGCGCCGCGCAAGCGGCACAGGTCATCCCGCCGACTGCGAGATCGAGGTGACGGGTCGGGGTCGCCGCGGGGGCGGCGGTCTGCGTGGACATGGTTCTCCGGATTCCAGGACGGGCACAAAGGCGGTGGCAGTGCCGACGCCGGGAAGGCGGACTGATTTCCATCGTACGCCTGGTTTTCCGTCGCCACTCCTTCGGGTGACTTGGGAACCTTTCGCCCTTCCCCGACGACTATCCGGATGGTGGCAGTTCCCGACCCGACCCGATCAGACAGGAGCGAAAATGTCCGAAACCTTTGCCGCATCAGGAGATCTGCGGCACGTGACCACGTTCTGCGGCAACTGCGACTGCGGCTGCCCGGAGCTGTTCCTCGACGACGCAGCCCCGCCGGAGCGTCGCGTCGTCCTGACCGACGACTTCGGGCAGCGAGTGCAGATGAGCTTGGCACAGCTGAAAGTTCTCGTCGCGGACGTCAAGGACGGAGCCTTGGACAAGGTGGTGACCGCCGTGGTTTAGCCGTGGAATCGGCTCAGTGCCAACAGATCGCCGCGACCCAGGTGGGTTTCGATGCAGGTGCGCGGTCGACGGGCAGCCGGATTCAGCGGGCGGTGAGCAGATGCCGGTCGAGCGGAACTCAGGGATGTCTGGACCTGGTTCGCTGACGCAGGCATCGGCCGCGGCTACTGCCTTCTGGCTGCCAGGTTGGCGAGCATCGCGTTGTAGGCGGCGAAATCGTCGTCCTCGCCTTGGTCGAAGCGGCGGTCCAGACGGGCGGCTTCGCGGTCGTCGTGGCGGCCCCACTGCACCAGCAGCGCCACGACGACCACGATCATCGGGATTTCCCCGGTGGCCCAGGCGATGCCGCCGCCCAGTCGTTGATCAGACAGGAGATCGGGCATCCACGGAAGGGAGAGGTAGCGGTAGAACGTCTCGGCGATCACCGTCTGCTTGTTCATCAGGATCACGCCGAAGAACGCGTGGAACGGCATCACCGCGAACATCATGCCGAGCCGCGCGAGATGCGGCAACGAACGCGGCGGGCGGTCGACGCCGATCACCAGCCAGAAGAAAACGTAGCCGGACACGAGGAAATGGAGGTTCATCAACTGGTGCGCCCAGTGGTAGCGCATCGCCTCGCCGAACAGGCCCGAAAAGTACAACGCGTAGTACGAGCCGACGAACACGACTGACGCCACCAGCGGGTGCGCGACCAGGCGCGTGAAACGCGAGTGCAGCAGTGCGACCAGCCACTCGCGCGGACCGTCCGGTCCCTTGCCCGCCACCGGCAAGGCGCGCAGCGCGAGGGTCACCGGGCCGCCGAGCACCAGCAGCACCGGGGCGAGCATGGCCAGCGTCATGTGGATGACCATGTGGAGACTGAAAGTTCCGGACGAGTAGGTGCCCAGACCGGACGACGTCGCGGCCAGCACCGTCGCCCAGCCGCACGTCCACGCCCAGAACCGGCCGCGAGGCCAGTCGTCGCCGCGGTTGCGGAGACGGCGTGCCCCGACCGCGTAGCCCGCAACCGCGAGCACCGCCACGACACCGAGGAGCAAGTCTGGACGCCAATCGAGAAAGAGACGAGCAAACGTCGGAGGGTCAGGCAGGTCGTAGCCGAGCACGGTCTCGCCGACGGTCGCCGGATCGTCCACGAACGCCGGTGGCACCAGGTGCGCCAATCCGGCCGAGACGCCCATTGCCCCAGCCAGCACAACGACCTCCGCGACGAGAGCCGCTGTCCCGCTGGTCCAACGACGGCGCGTGACAGCGATCAGCACCGCCAACGCCACCGTGACCACGACCTTCACCCCGAGGAGCAAGCCATAGCCAGTAAATAATCCAGCCGGACGGGCAAGTGCGAGACCGTCGACGATTCCAGACGCCGCGAGCACGACGAGACAGCACACCGCCAACCGTCGGTACTGACGGAGCGCGAGTTCTCGTGCCGCGCCTGAACCGCGGTGGACCAGGAGCGCGACCAGCGCACCGGCCCACAACGCTGCCGCGATCACGTGCCACACCAAGGCATTCGTGGCCAGGTCGTGCCACGCGCCGATGGAAACGTGCCCGGAGATCGCCCGCGGCAGTAGCCCGACGGTCGCGAGGCCCAGCCACAGCACCGTGGTGCGCCAGGTCAACGTGCGCCAAACGCCGATCGCCACTACGACCGCCACTGCCAGGACGCAGAGCCACGCCTTGGGTTCCTCCATGGCGTTGACGAGGACGGCGAGGTTCGCCAGATGCAACGCCTCGGAAACCGGCCGCCCGGACGCGTCAGCGGCGTCGAACGGCACCAGCACCGCGGCAGCGAGCGCCCAGACGACCGCAGCACCCGCGGCGGTGCGGGTGGCTGCGTAACCGTCCGGGGAGAGCCGGCCCGATTCGCCCGGCGGGCTCAGAAACGCGGCGAACGCCAGCCCGCCGACGCAGACCACCCCGGCCGCGTCGGCGACCAACCGGAGCAAGGAGGTGCCCAAGGACGTCAACGGACCGGGAGCCGGGTTGCCGAGAGCGGCATAGACGTCGCCCGCCGCGGCGACCACCGCCACGACGGCCACCGCGGCAACCCCCGCCGCGGCAAGCAAACCCCGCCGGTGCGGGGCCGGAATAGTGCGCACAGCAGAGTGGTCGGACGGAGGCGACCGCGAGTTCCCGCGATCTGGATCACGGTCAGGATCCGGCGACGGGTACGGCCGCGCGACCCAGCAGAACCCCGCGTCGGGCACACAACCGCGCGCCCTGGCAGAACCCCGCGGTGGGCACAGCCGCAGGCCCCAGCAGAACTCCGCGGCGGGCACACAACCGCGTGCCCTGACAGAACCCCGCGTCACATCGCGGTGTCGTTCTCCTCTTGGGCGCGCAGCAGCTCGTCCCGGGCACGCGACACCCGGGAGCGCACCGTGCCGACCGGACAACCGCACACCTCGGCCGCTTCCGCGTACGAAAGACCCAGGAATTGGGTCAGCACCAGGGCTTCCCGGCGATCCTCGTCCAGCGTATCGAGCAGCAGGCCCAGTTCGATCAGGTCCTCGAAGCCCGCCGTGCGCGTCCGGGCCGACTGTTCTTCGGCTGCGCGCTGCCAGTCGGCCGTCGTGGACTCGCGGGGGCGGACCGAGCGCGCGCGGATACGGTCGACGACGACCCGGCGGGCGATGGACAACAGCCACGTCCGCGACGACGACCGGCCCGCGAATCGCGGCAGCGAGCCGAACGCGCGCAGGTAGGTTTCCTGGGTGAGGTCGTCCGCGTCGGCCGGGCTGGTGCGGTGGGCCAGGAACCGCCACGCGTCGGCTTGCGTCGCGCGGACCCAGGCTTCCAAGGCGACCTGGTCACCGCGGCCGGCGGCGAGGGCCAGCGCGGTGATCCGCTCGTCGTCGTTGTCGCGGCCGGTGGACACGGACATCACGGTAGTCCATGCCCGTCCCGGACAGTTCCAGGACCAGTCCGGAGAAAATCGTCGAACCCGCCGGGAACTCGGACGCGCATCCGAGCGACTATGACAGACGTGAGCTGTGAAATCTTCCGCGAAGCGCTGTCCGCGCGACTCGACGGCGAAGCGGGCCCGCTGCCCGAACCGCAGGTCGACCAGCATCTCGAGACCTGCGCGTCGTGCCGGAGCTGGTACGAGCGCAGCGCGACGCTGCGCCGTGCCCTGCTGGTCCGCAGCGCGCCCGAGGTGCCCGACCTCACCGGCCGGATCCTCGCCGAGACCCCTGCCCCGCCGCGGGAAAAATGGGGACTGCGGGTCGCGCTGGGACTGGTCGGGCTGGTCCAGTGCGGGCTGGCGTTCGCGCAACTGCTCGGCATGGACAACGTCCACGGCGGCGGCGGTTTCATGGAAGGCCACCTCATCAACGAAAGCGCGGCCTGGAACCTCGCGGTCGGCGTCGGACTGCTGTGGGCCGCCCTGCGAACCCGCGCCGCGGCCGGTCAGCTGCCGATGATCACCGGGTTCGTGATCGTCCTCGCAGTGCTCACGACCAGCGACCTGATCGGAGACCGGGTGACCGTCGCCCGGGTGCTGTCGCACGTCTTCCTGGTCGTCGGACTGGCACTGCTCTACGCGGTCCACCGCCAGCACCGCCTCCGGCACCAGCCCGGCCCGAACCTCGCCGACACCGCCGACGACCCGGACCAGACCACCGTGCAGACCCACGGCGCGCTCGCCCTGGTGCGCCCGCACCCGAAACGCGGCCGCGATTCCCAACGCCCGACCGGACGGCACCGCGCCGCCTGAGACACGTTTGCTCGGGAATTCCGGCCAAGCAAGCTCACACAGCCGGAAGTGCACCCCGAACACGGGACCACCGTCCGTACGCCAGCCACAACCCGGAGAGGACGACTGCGCAGTTTGCGCAGCAACCCGCGCCACCAGCCGACACAGCCTGAACCGCTCGAAAGTCGCCTTAGGTGACAGGCTCCGCGCGGCCCTAATCAATCCGGCGAAGCCCACCCGGCCGAAACACGGGCCTCGCGGCTCTGCCCCACGCGGCTCGTACAACCTATCCGCGCACCCTCAAGTCAGACCCGCAAAGCTAGCCCGCCAGCCGAAAACGGCCCTCGCAGCTCTGGCCCGCGCGGCCCGAACAACCTGTCCCCGCACCCTGCAGACCCGCAAAGCTAGCCCGCCCAGCCCAGACAACGAGCTCCGAACCCTGGCTTGCGCGGACCAACACGAGCTCCGAACCCTGGCTTGCGCGGACCAACACAACGACCCCGCTCTAAGCCAGATCCGCAAAGGCTGACTCGCTCAGCTCAAAGAACGGACGCGGTGGACTCTTGCCCGCACGAGCCAGAACAAGAGGCCCCGCCGTCCCGCCAAACCCGCGGCTCGACCAGCCCCCACCGATGGGCGTACAAACTCCGGCCCGCGCCCCGCACAAGGAGTCTGGACAACCTGCCCGCCGAGACAAGTCAGCGAAATTCACGCCAGCCTCCGGAAACGCCGCGCCGACCCGGCACCAAACACCCCCGCCCCGGCTCAGATCATCGCCACTGCCATCACTGCCATTCCCAAGCTCATCACGCCTTCCATCGCCAACCCGACCTCCCGCCGTCCAGGGCGCGCGACTGTCCGGGCGTGATCGATCGCCCGAGCCAGCCACGCGAGCCCGGCCACCAGGAAGACCACCGCCAGCACAGCCGCGACCACCACCACATGCCCAGGCGCGTGGCCGGTCATCGTCATGCCAGCGTCGCCCATGTCCATCCCGGCGTGCTCGCCGCCCATCGCCGACGTGGACATCGTCATTCCCGCCATCGCCGACGGCATCACGAACGCCATCCACGCCATCCCGGCCATCATCAGCGCGTGGTGCGCTCCCACCAGCCGTCCGTGCCCGAATCCCAGCGCCGTGCTCACCGCGAACCAACCGGCGGCCGCCGTGAACAGGACGACCTGCGGCATCCGCGCGAAGGTCATCGTCGCCGGCCACGCCATCGTGACCATTCCGACGCACATCGCCGCGTGCAGCGCATCCGCCAGCCGTGGGCTCAAGCCGGGACGCCGCGCGCATCGGTACAGGCAGAACGCTCCACCCGCCGCGAACAGCAACGTGAGAATCCACCGCAAACCCAGTTCGGTGATCACCGCGCGGCCTCCCGACGCAGGCCCAGCAGGCAGTCCACCGCGAGGAATCCCAGCAGGGACACCCCGAACACCGGCAGGAACCACCCCACCACCGCGACTCCGACCAGCACTGGAGCCAGCACCCGCCCGGGGATTCGCCGCCACGCGCCACGCATCGGCAACCGGCCGAAACGGCTTCGCGACCGCCCGCCGCGCTCTGGCGACCGGCCACCTCGCACCCTGCCCACCGGCAACGGACCAGGCCGGTTCTGGCCGCCGACCGACCCGTCACCCTTCGCCGACCGCCCCCAATCAGCCTCGACGCGCAGTCGCTCACCGTCCGTCGACAACGGAACCGACCGGCTCTGGCCCTCCACCGACCCGTCACCGTCGGGCGACCAGTCCAAGTCAGCCGCGCCTCGGAGTCGCTCACCATCCGTCAACGACCGGCCGACGCGAACCCCGCCACGCGTACCACGCGCCGACAACAGACCGGAGCGATCCTGGCCGTCCACCGACCCGTCGCCCTCTGGCAACCGCGCCAAGTCAGTCTCGCCCCGCGGCCGCTCACCAGCCGTCGACAACCGGCCGACCCGAGCCCCGCCATGCACCGACGGCAAACCGGATCGCACCCGGTCGCCGCTCTCCGGCGACCACCCCAAGTCAGCTTCGCCGGGCGCCGACAACCCCTCGCCCTCCGGCAACGGATCAACGTCAGCCCCGCGAGCCGACCGCGACCCGCCGAAACGACCCACGCCACGCAACCAACCACCCGCCGCCAACGGACCGGAACGGCCCCGCCCCCGGAGCCACCACATCCGATATCCCCATCCCACAACGCAAACCAACGCCAGACCCAGCACAGTCAGCACAATCTGGTTCGCAACCCCGAACAACAACCCCATATGCGCGTCAATCCCCCACCGGCTCAGCTTCGCCGCGAGCGGAAAGTCCGCGAACCTCAACGTCGCGGTGACCGCACCTGTCCCGGGATCAACCGACATCGAGTCCTGTTTGGACGGCCACCCCCTCCCGACCTGCTGCACCACGTAACCGCCCCCGGAAGGCGGCCGGATTTCCACCGGGTCCGACAAACCGGCCCGTACCGTCGCGTCGCGGACGGCCTGCCAGCCGACGTCGCCGGGAGTCCGGGAGGCGGCAGACGACACCGACGGCGTAGTCCAGTCCAAAGAGGACCGCAGATCGGTGATGTTCGCTCCGGCATGCAGCGACCACGTCAGCCCGGTCGCGGAGAGAAACAGCAGACCCGCAGCGATCCACAGGCCCGCCGAACCATGCCAGGAACGCAGTCTGCGCCGTCCGGGTCCGCGGGAAGGCAGCAGCACGGCACGCAAACGTCGGCGACGGCCAAGCCACAGGGCCAACCCGGCGAGGGTGATCACCCACAGCCAGCTCGCCGCCAGCTCGCTGTACAACCGGCCGAAGTCGCCGAGATGCAGGTTGCGGTGCAGGGTGTCGATCCAGCCTCGAACCGGCATCGCCTGGCCGGAACCGTAGGTCTCCAGCGCGCCGCGGACCTCGCCGTCGTGCGGGTTGACGAACACTGTGTACCGATAGCTCGGCACCAAGCCCGGACGGTCGAAGATCACCTGGGTGGTGTCAGTCGCGGACGGCGCCGGGCGGACGCCGATGACCTTCCCGTCCGGGACCTGGTCGCGCGCGACGAGAACCTGCTGGTCGAGCGGGACCGAGCCAGCCGCAGCCGGGACATGCAGTTCGTGCGCGTAGACAGCCTGCTCCAGCTGCGGCGTCCACACGTACGCGATCCCCGTCAGGGCGGCGACCAGGAGGAACGGTCCGACGAACACTCCGGCGTAGAAGTGCAGCCGCAGCACCAACGGGCGCAGCGCCGCCCATCCGGTCGCTGGTTCTCGTTCGGTGCGTGGCGCGTCGTCGATGCCGATGGCCATCCTGCTCCCTTCGCGTGGTCCGCCTCCTGAGGAGTCGGACCAGCGGGGCAGTCGGTTCCCGGCCGCGCCGAACGCCCGATCGGGTGTCCCGCATCGGCGGGCCATTGCTTCTGGCACTCGGTGACAGTATTGTCGCCGTCACATTCGACACGAAGTGTCAAATATCGCCGAGCGGGACGAGGGAGTCACGATGAGCGAGACGACAGCCGCATCCGAGACGAAGGCCGAAGAGGTCGTAGCCGACGAATTGCTCGTCGAAGAGGTCTCGATCGACGGAATGTGCGGTGTCTACTGACCGCGGCGCCGCGGCGTTCGATCTGGACGGTGCTTGGGAACTGGACAGCCGGGTCTCCATCCGGCCGGAGCGGTTCGGCGCGCTGCTGTACCACTTCGGCACCCGCCGGCTGTCCTTTCTCAAGAGCCGCACCATGCTCGCCGCGGTGCAGGCGCTGACCGACCACCCCTCCGCCCGCGCCGCGTGTGCGCGGGCCGGGGTCGCGCAGGCGGAACTGCCCCGCTACCGCGCCGCCCTCGCCGCCCTCGCGGCGTCGGACATGATCCATCCGAGGAGCGTGTGATGTCGCTTGTCGACGAATTCCAGTTCGGGCTCGACGCGCCGATCTGCCTCACCTGGGAACTCACCTACGCCTGCAACCTCTCCTGCGTGCACTGCCTTTCCTCGTCCGGCCGCCGCGATCCGCGCGAGCTGAGCACCGAGGAGTGCAAGGCGCTGATCGACGAGTTCGAGCGCATGCAGGTGTTCTACGTGAACATCGGCGGCGGCGAACCGACCGTCCGGCCCGATTTCTGGGAGCTGGTCGACTACGCGACCGAGCACCACGTCGGCGTCAAGTTCTCCACCAACGGCATCAAGATCACCGAGGACGTCGCGAAACGGCTCGCCGGCAGCGATTACGTCGACGTCCAGATCTCCCTCGACGGCGCCACCGAGGAGGTCAACGACCACGTCCGCGGCCCCGGCTCCTACCGCACCGCCGTCCGGGCGATGGAGAACCTTTCCGCGGCGGGGTTCGGGAACTTCAAGATTTCTGTCGTGGTGACCCGGCAGAATGCGGGACAGCTCGACGACTTCAAAGCAATTGCCGACCGCTACGGCGCCCAGCTGCGGCTCACCCGGCTCCGCCCGTCCGGCCGCGGCGCGGACGTCTGGGACGAGCTGCACCCCACCGCCGCCCAGCAACGGGAACTGTACGACTGGCTGGTGAAGCACGGCGAAAACGTGCTCACCGGCGATTCGTTCTTCCACCTCGCCGGGTACGGCGACGGCGGCCTGCCCGGGCTCAACCTCTGCGGCGCAGGCCGGGTGGTGTGCCTGGTCGACCCGGTCGGCGACGTCTACGCGTGCCCGTTCGCCATCCACGACACCTTCCTCGCCGGAAACACGCGCGGCGAGGGCGGATTCACCCGCGTGTGGCGGGAATCCGAGCTGTTCGCCGAATTGCGCAGCCCACAGAGCGGCGGGGCGTGCACGTCGTGTTCGGCGTTCGACGCCTGCCGCGGCGGGTGCATGGCGGCTAAATTCTTCACCGGGCTGCCGCTCGACGGTCCGGACCCGGAATGCGTGCGGGGCCACGGCGAACGCGCGCTGGCCGGGGTCGCCGCGGGCAGCGTGCCGAAACCGTCGCTGGACCATTCGCACCGCAAGGTGCCGGTGACCATCGGCATGCGCCGCCCGCCGGAACGGGCCTGCGACGAGAACCCGCTCGCCGGTTTCGCCCCAGGACCGGGTCGCTGAGATGCGCCTGGCCGACCTGCCGTCGCCGGACGTCGCCGAACTGGCGGCGTCCGGCGCGATCCTCGCCGTGCCGCTCGGGGCCACCGAGCAGCACGGCCCGCACCTGCCGTTGAGCACGGACACCGACATCGCGACGGCATTGTGCGACCGGCTCGCCGCGGAACGCCCGGACGTGCTGGTCGCGCCCGCGGTGCCGTACGGATCGAGCGGCGAACACGCCGGATTCGCCGGGACGCTGTCGATCGGGCAAGCGGCGACGGAACTCCTGCTCGTGGAGCTGGGCCGGTCGGCCTGCGAAACCTTCCGGCGGCTGCTTTTCGTGTCCGCGCACGGCGGCAACGCGGCCTCGGTGACCCGTGCGGTCGCGACCCTGCGCACCGAATCGCGGGACGTCTCGATGTTCGAGCCGCGCTGGCAAGGCGATCCGCACGCCGGACGGCCGGAAACCGCTCTGCAGCTGGCGCTTCGGCCGGAGGCGGTGCAGATGGAGAAAGCCGTACCGGGCGACGAACGTCCGCTGGGCGAGTTGCTTCCGGCGCTCCGCAAGGGCGGCGTGCGAGCGGTGACTGAAACCGGCATTCTCGGCGATCCCACTGGAGCAACGGCAGACGAAGGCCGGGATCTTCTCGACGTCCTCACCGCGCAGTTGCGAACGCACGTGCGCGACTGGACTTCCGTGGTGACGCCATGAAAGCCGCCCTCGTGACCGGCGCGGCGCGCGGCATCGGCGCCGCCACCGCGGTGAAGCTGGCCGAGCAAGGCTGGGCCGTACTCGCGGTTGACGTCGCCGAAGACGATGCCGCCCTCCCTTACCCGATGGGAACCGGCGAGGAACTGTCCACAGTGGTCACCGCGATCCGGGAAACCGGCGGCATCGCTGAAGAATTCCGCGCAGACGTCCGCGATCGCGCTCAACTGGCCGCGGCGGTCGCGGAAGCTGAACAACTCTGGGGCGGCCTCGACGCGGCCATTGCGGCAGCAGGAGTGATCGCGGGCGGAGTGCCGCTCTGGGAAATGCCGCCTGAACAGGAGGACGCCGTCCTCGACGTCAACCTCCGCGGCGTCCTCAACCTCGCCCACGTGGCGATTCCCGCGATGCTGCGCCGTCCGAAACCTCGCTCCGGACGGTTCCTGGCCGTCGCGTCCGCCGCCGCGATACGCGGTCTGCCGACGCTCGCCGCTTACTGCGCGGCGAAAGCCGGAGTCGCCGGGTTGATTCGCGCACTGGGCACCGAATTGGGCGACTCCGGCGTTACCGCGAACGCGGTCAGCCCCGGCTCGACCGACACTCCGATCCTCGCCGAAAGCGCCCGACTGTACGACCTTCCTGCGGCGCAAACGTTTGCCGCGCAACAACCTATGCAGCGACTGCTCGATCCCGCCGAGGTCGCCGCGGTATTGGCCTTCCTCGCCGGGCCGGAAAGCAGCGCGATGACCGGCGCGGTGATTCCGGTGGACGGAGGGCTGGCGCTGTGACCACCCCGCTGCCCGCCGGATTCCGCCTGACCGTCGACCCGAGCGTCAAACAACTCGCCGACGGCCTCCTCTTCGGCGGCTCCCCGGCCCGCGTACTCCGCCTGACAAAAGCCGGGCGAACGGCATGGGCGCGCCTGGCGGACAACCCAGTCGAAACCTCGGCGGAAGGCGTCCTCGCCCGGCTGCTCACCGACGCCGGGTTCGCACACCCGTTGCCACCAGCCAAAACCGCCGACGCGACCGTCGTCATCCCGGTCCGCGACCGCGCCGAACTGCTCGGCCGCTGCCTCGCCGGACTCGACGGACGGTACCCCGCGCTGGTCGTCGACGACGGATCCGCCGACCCCGCAGCCATCGCCGCAGTAGCCTCCGCACACGGCGCGAAACTGGTCCGCCGCGACGTCAACGGCGGCCCGGGCTCAGCCCGAAACACCGCGCTGGCGCACGTTTCCACCGACCTGATCGCCTTCCTGGACAGCGATTGCGTCCCGTCGCCGGACTGGATCGACCAGCTGGCCGGGCATTTCACCGACCCCCTCGTCGCCGCCGTCGCGCCGCGCGTGCGTCCGCTCGCCCCCGACACATGGGCTGGCCGCTACACACGCGCCGCCAGCAGCCTCGACCTAGGCACCGCTGCCGCCCGAGTCGCACCCGGCACGCGACTGTCCTATGTGCCCACTGCCGCGCTGCTGGTCCGCCGGACCGCGCTGGAATCCGTTGCCCGCAACGGCTCGGTCTTCGATCCGGCAATGCGCGTCGGTGAGGACGTCGACCTCGGCTGGCGGCTCCACGACGCTGGATTCCGGATCCGCTACGACCCGTCCGCACACGTCGACCACCACGAACCGGTCACCTGGCGCGCGTTGCTCAGCCGCCGCGCCAGTTACGGCACTTCCGCCGCGCCGCTGGCCCTCCGTCGCCCGGCCGCGATGGCCCCGCTCGTCCTGCACCCGTGGCCGACGCTGACCGTCGCCGCGCTCCTGGCGCGCCGCCCGCTTCCCGCTGCCGCCGCTTTCACCGGCGCAGTGTTGACCATGGCCCGCGTGCTGCGCCGCAGCGACGTGCCAGCACACGGTGTCGTGCGCGCGATGGGCACTGCCGTCGGCCAAACCTGGCTCGGCTTCGGCCGCTACAGCACGCAATTCGCCGCTCCCCTGCTCGCCGCGCTGTTGCTGCCCGGCGGGCGGAAACGCTGGGGACGGCGGGCCGCGCTCGCGTCGCTGCTCGCCGGACCGCCGCTGACCGCCTGGCTGCGGGAGCGACCGGACCTCGACCCATTCCGCTACACCACCGGCGCGGTCGCCGACGACCTCGCGTACGGCGCCGGGGTGTGGGCGGGCTGTCTCAACCACCGGACCGCGGTCCCGCTGCGTCCGCGCGTCACCTGGCGCCCTCTGCGCGTCGACCCGAAGGGAAAACGATGAGCACCACCTGGTTCGAATCTGTCGCCGAAGCACAGCGGCGGGCGAAGAAGCGCCTGCCCGCGTCCGTCTACTCGGCACTGATCGCCGGTTCGGAAAAAGGGCTGACGCTGCAAGACAATCTGGCTGCGTACGACGAACTGCGATTCGCCCCGCGCACCGCGGGACTGCCCGGCGAACGCGATCTGAGCACGAACGTCCTCGGCCGAGACGTCGCGCTGCCAGTGCTGATCTCGCCCACCGGCGTGCAGGCCGTGCACCCCGACGGCGAGGTCGCGGTCGCCGGTGCTGCCGCCGCGCGCGGGACGTCGCTGGGGTTGTCGTCGTTTGCCAGCAAGCCGGTCGAGGAAGTGGTGGCAGCCAACCCGAATACGTACTTCCAGGTGTACTGGACCGGCAGCCGCGACGACATCCTGCGCCGGCTGGACCGCGCTCGGTCGGCGGGGGCGGTCGGGATCATTCTCACGCTCGACTGGTCGTTCTCGCACAGCCGCGACTGGGGCAGCCCGCACATCCCGGACAAGCTGACGCTGCGCGAACTGATCCGGTTCGCGCCCGAGGGCATGATGCATCCGCGCTGGCTGCTCGCCTACGCCCGCACCAAGAAGCTGCCCGACCTCAGCGTCCCGAACATGGCCGAACCCGGGACGCCGGTGCCGTCGTTCTTCGGCGCGTACGGCCAGTGGATGCAGACCGCGCCGGCGTCGTGGGAAGACGTGAGCTGGCTGCGGAAACAGTGGGACGGGCCGTTCCTGCTGAAGGGCGTGTACCGCGTCGACGAGGCGCGCCGCGCGGTGGACGCCGGAGTCAGCGCGATCTCGGTGTCCAACCACGGCGGCAACAACCTCGACGGCACCCCCGCCACGATCCGCGCGCTGCCCGCGATCGCGGAGGCGGTCGGCAGCGAGGTGGAAGTGTTGCTGGACGGCGGAATCCGGCGCGGCAGCGATGTCGTCAAGGCGCTCGCACTCGGGGCGCGCGCGGTGCTGATCGGGCGGGCGTACCTGTGGGGCCTCGCTGCGGGCGGACAGGCCGGAGTAGAGAACGTGCTGGACGTGCTGCGCAACGGCATCGACTCGACGCTGCTTGCGCTGGGACATCGCAGCGTGCACGACCTGGGCCGCGACGACCTGATCGTTCCGGAGGGGTTCGAGCGCCGGATCGGGGCTTGATCAACTGTCCGTGAGGGGAACCCTGAGGGACTCTGACCTGGATCCACTGGTTGTTTTTTGTGGTGGTTTCTGGTGTTGGTGGCGGGGTGTGCGGGTGCTGGTTGGGGGTGTGGGCGTGGTGGTGTGGC
>NZ_PQIA01000029.1 GCF_003385235.1 Amycolatopsis circi
GCCGACACCCACCCCGACTCCGACTCCGGTCCCACCGCCCCCAGTCGCGAAACCCGCGCCGGTCGGACCGATCCTGTTGCGCGGCGGTGGCACTCTGCCGCCGCCTAACGACGTGCCATTGACTGTCCACTAAGGACTGATTGGCCGAAGTGCCGAGCGGCGGTCCATGATCCGCCGCTCGGTGATCGCACGCCTTGGCACCGTCCCTCGTTGACCCCGCACGTCCGTCGCCGACCGCCTCCGCGCCTGCTCCCGGCGCGGCTCCTCCGCGCGCTCGGCGGACCCGGACCTTCCGAAGTCCGCACGCCACTTGACGTTGTCCTCCCGCGCCGCCCCGGATCCTTTGCCCGGCGGCGGTCCGGGCTGGCGCAATGGCCAGGGTACGGACCGAGGACCGGAACCGCCGAACAGCAAGCCGCAGGAGGAATTCCTGATGCGTACCGAACAAACCCGGCAGGTGGCGGAGAAGTACTTCTCCAGCCTCGAGAACGGAGACCTCGACGCGGCGCTGGCGCTGCTCGCCCCCGACGTCGAGTTCGACCTGCCCCAGGACGACTGGAACCGGGTCATCCCCTATCTCGGGCAGCACCGCGGGGTCGAGGAGGTGAAGAGCGCGTTCGCCGTGCGCGCGGAGACCACCGAAGTGCTGGACTACGCGATGCGCGGGCTGCGCGCCGACGGCGACACCGCGTTCGCCACCATCTACACCAAGGCCGCGCACACCAGGACCGGCAAGGAGTTCGAGATCCTCGACTCGCACGAGCTGGTCGTCGACGAGCACGGCCGGATCGCGAGGTGGAAGGTCTACTTCGACCCCAACGGCGAGATCGCCGCCTTCACTTCGGACGCGAACGAGCGGCTGATCGCGGCGTGCTGGAACGGCGACCGCACGACGGCTTCCGAGGTGCTCGACTTCGGCGCGGACGTCAACCGCCGGGACCCGGCGAGCGGGCTGACCGCGTTGATGATCGCCGCCGGCCGCGCCGATGCGCCGCTGACCGATCTGCTCCTCGCACGAGGCGCGGACGTGTTCGCCACGGACAGCGCGGCGGGCGCGACCGCACTGCACAAGGCCTGCCAGGGCGGGAGTCTCGACGTGGTGCGGTCGCTGGTCAGGGCAGGCGCGTTCGTCGACGCGGTCGTGCCCACTACCGGGCACACCCCGTTGATGGACGCTCTCTGGTTCAAGTTCCCGGAGGTCGCGAAGTACCTGCTCGACGCCGGTGCGGGGCTGAACCTCAACACGCACTACGGATTCTCGCTCAAGGAGCACTTCGCCTACGAGCTGAACGTGAACACCATCGGCAAGGACCGGTTGCTGCTCGCCGAAAAGTACCTCAACGAACGCATCGCCTCCGATGAAAAGAAGACGGCCGAGCAACGGCTGATGGCGGCGGTCGACGCGGGCGACGCCGACGCGGTGCGCACGCTGCTCGCGGACGGCGCCGAGGTCGACGAAGTGTTCCCGCGCCTCGGCGGGTTCAACGACGGGCACACCCCGCTGCTGGTCGCGGCCCGCGACGGGCACACCGAGATCGCCCGGCTGCTGCTTGCCGCCGGCGCGGACGTGAACGCCACCGAGCCGACGTTCGGCGCCGTGCCCCTGCACAAGTCCGTCTACAACGGACACGTCGAGCTGACGAAAATGATCGCCGGCCAGCCCGGGGTGAACCTCGATTTCCAAGGCGCCACCAACGGATACACCCCGCTGCACGACGCGCTCTGGCACGGCTACGAGGAATGCGCCCGGGCCGTCGTCGACGCGGGCGCCCGGCTCGATCTGGCCGGGCACGACGGAAAAACCCCGTTCGACCTCGCGGCCGAGGTGTTCGGGGACGAGCACCCGCTGACCGCTGCCATCCGCGCGAAGTCCTGACCGAGGAGACCCCGATGCTTTTCTACGTACAGATGAAATGGCGCCACGAGGGCCGGATCACGCTCGACGAACTGTGGGAACTCGAGCAGGAGGAGGCCGAGCACGCGCAGGAGACCGTGGACTCCGGTTTCTGCGTCGGCATCTGGAAGGTAGCCGCGCAGAAGCGGGTCATCGCGATCATCGACTCGCCCGACGCGGAGGAACTCGACCGCACCGCGCTGGGCAGGCTGCCGATGCGCGAGTACCTGGAGTTCGAGCAAGTGTGGCCGCTGCGCGACTACCTCGGGTTCGCCGAGGACGTCCGGAAGCGTTACCAGGTCTGAGGATCCGCCCGACAGGAGGACAGGGAGCGTCATGATTCACCAGCTCATCTTCGCCGCGCCGAAGCCAGGGATGACCGAACAGGAGTTCCAGGACTACTGGCTCGACGTGCACGCGGTCGAGTTCGCGAGCAAGATCCCGCAGATTCGCAAGTACCTGATCGACAAGCGGATCCCCTTCCCCGGCGAGGATCCCGACGCCGCGCCGCTGTGGAGCGGCGTCGCGGAGATCTGGCTGGAGAACGAACAGGAGCAGCTGGCCTCGCTGCAGACCGACGAGTTCCTGCAGGGCGCGCGGCTGGACGAGCCGAACTGGGCGGCGTTCTGGCGCACCGTCGTGCTGGACACCGACGCGCACGTGGTGCGCGAAGGCTCCCAGCCGGCCGGAGTCAAGATGATCATGCTGGCGAAACGCAAGGAAGGGTTGCCGCTCAAGGAATTCCGCGAGCGCAGCCTCGGCGGGCACGCCAAGCTGATGGCGGAGGTGCCGGGGCTTCGGCGGTACCTGCAGGGGTTCACCAAAGACGGCTACTACCGCATCGGCGAGGCCTTGCTCGACGCCGCGTACCAGCTGTACTTCGAAGACACGGCCGCCGTGGCCGCCGCGCTCGAGTCGCCGGAGTTCGCGCGCGCGACGGAGGACCTGGAAGCGATCGTCGAGCCCAGGTACGTCCACCGGCTGCTGTTCACCGAGCACTGGGTCATCGGACCGCAGGCCCGCTGACATGGGGAGCCGCAACGCCGAGACAGTGAAGACGTTCCTCCGGCTGCTGGAGGAACGGAACATCGACGACTGGATGGAGCTGTGGGCCGACGAAGGCGCGCAGTACTACCCCTTCGGCACCGAGATGTTCCCCCGGCACCTCGTCGGCAAGGCCGCCATCTACGACAGATGGAAGGGCATGCCGTCCATGTTCGACAGCCTGAGTTTCCCGATCAGGGAGACCTGGGAGGCCGGCGACACGGTGCTCGCCAGGTTCGACTCGGCGTGCGTGCTCGCCGGCGGGAGGCGTTACCGCAACACCTACCTCGGCATCTTCAAGTTCGACGACGCGGGCCTGCTCCGGGAGTACTGGGAGTACTTCGACCCGATCGTCGCCGGGGTGGAGTTCGGCATCGCGGCCGTGGCGTACGCCCCGCGGCAGACCTGACGCGGGAACAACCGGATCGGCCCGGGCGGCGACGGCGCCCGGGCCGATCCCCGTTTCGAGGAGCGAAAGATGACCAGCGACCCCACGATTTCCGCCGCACAGGCCCGCCGCGTCGTCGACGAAGCGGTCGCCCGCGCCGAGGAACTGGGCGCACGGGTGTGCGTGGCCGTCGTCGACAACGGCGGCAGTCTCAAGGCACTGCACCGGATGGACGGCGCCACGTTCGCCACCGTCGACCTGGCCGTCGACAAGGCCGCCACCGCGGCGGGGTACGGCATGTCCACCCAGTCGCTCGCCGAGTTCGCGTCGGCGGACCCGGCCGTCCTCGCCGGGCTGTCCAACCGGCCCGGCTTCTCCCTGCTGCCCGGAGCCCTTCCCGTCGAACAGGACGGCGCGGTCGCGGGTGCCGTCGGCGTCTCGGGCAGCAGCCGGGGAGAGGACGAACCCATCGCAGCGGCAGGCATCGCCGCGCTGAAAGCGGGATGAGCCCCAGCCCGAAGACCAGCTGCGGACCGGCCGGAGGACTCTCCTCCGGCCGGTTCACGTTGCCCGGTCGCTTCTCTCTGCTGCCCGGCCACCCGTCGCGGCGGCAGGCATCACCGCGCTGAAGCAGCAGCGAACACGGAGACGAACGACGAACCGGCCGGAGGACTCTCCTCCGGCCGGTTCGCGTTCCGCGGTCACACTTCCGTCAGCGACCCGGCGTCGACCAGATAGTTGGCGCCCGTCACCCGGGACGCCCGGTCCGAGGCCAGGAACACGACGACGTTCGCGACGTCCTCCGGGGTGCTCTCCCCCGCCAGCGGCGCGCTTTCCAGCGCCACCAGCATCTTCCGGACCTCGGCCGGGTCCTGGCCGGTGTCGCCCGCGATGGCTCCGACCACGCCGTCGATGCTCGGCGTCTTGGTGAGGCCCGGAGAGACGCTGTTGACGCGGACGCCGCGGGGCGCCACCTCGGCCGCGAGTCCCTTGGCGTAGTTGGCGAGCGCCGCCTTGGCCGCGGTGTAGTGCAGCAGCGGAGGGATCGGCCTGCGGGCGGAGTTCGAGACGATCTCGACGATCGAGCCGGAACCCCGCTCGAGCATGCCGGGGAGCACGGCGCGGTCGAGGCGCACCGCGGCGAGGTAGTGCGTCTGCATGACCGAGACCCACAGCTCGTCGGGGATCGAGGCGATGCCGTTGATGTAGGGCCGCGCCCCGCTTTCGGTCCCGCCCGCGTTGTTCACCAGGATGTCGATCCCGCCGAGCACCGAGAGCGCCTCGCCCGCGGCGTACTGCACGCCGTCGAGGGTGCTGAGATCGGCACGCACCAGGGTCGCCTCGGGCGGCAGGTGGGGCGCCGGGTTTCGCGCCAGGGTCACGACGGAGGCGCCTTCCTCGAGGAACCGTTCGACGATGCCGAGGCCGATCCCCCGCGTCCCGCCGGTGATCAAGGCACGCTTTCCCTTGAGCTCGCCAGACATGGTGCACCTTTCCTTGTTGGTTCGGCGGCGCGGTCTCAGTCGGCCGCCGGGGTGACGGCCCGGTCGGATCTGGCCGCGGTGCCGGACGCCGCCGAGGGCGGCTTCAGGAATCCGGTGGCCCATCCGACCGGCACGGTGACGGCGCAGATGATCAGGCCGGTGACGCTGATGGCGGTCAGCCCGCTGCCGGTCAGCGTGATGCCGCCGACGAGCGCGCCGACGGCGATGCCCGCGTTGAGCGCCGACGCGGGCAGCGAGGCGGCGAGGTCGCTGCCGGGGCCGGCCAGCGCCGTCACCCGGTACTGGACCGACGGCACGGCCGCGAATCCGGCGAGGCCCCATACGCCCAGCACCACCGCGGTCAGCACCGGAACGGAGCCGACGAAGGTGAGCACGCCGAGGGCGGCCACCAGGGCGAGACCGCAGACCGCCATGGTCAGCGTCGCGTTCCAGTCGGCGAGCTTGCCGCCGACGAAGGTGCCGAGCGCGTTGGCGACGCCGAACACCAGGAGGAAGACGCTGACCATGCCGCCGGAGATGCCGGTGACCTCGCCGAGGTAGGGCTCCAGATAGGTCAGCACCGCGAACTGGCCCGCGAACAGCAGGACCGCGAAGCCGAGCACCGCGACCACCCGGGGGTGCAGCGCGTGGCGGACCTGCGAGCGGAACCCGGTCGCCGCGGACGCCCGGACCTTCGGCACGAACACCAGCATCGCGACCAGGACGAGGATCCCGACTCCGACGATGCCGAAGAACCCGCCCCGCCAGCCGACCAGCTGCCCGACGAGCGTGCCGAGCGGGACGCCGAACGCGGTGGAGACCGCGAACCCGCCGATCACCACCGACATGGCCCGGCCCATCCGCTCGGGGGGCACGACGCCGATGCCGATCGTGATGGCGACGGCGACCACCAGTCCCTGCAGCGCGCCGGTCAGCACGCGGGCGGCCAGGAGCAGGGTGAAGTCGGAGCTGAGCGCGATCACGGCGGTCACCGCGACGTAGGCAGCCATCGCCGACAGCAGGACGAGCCGTCTGCTGGCCCGGACGGTGACCGCGGTGAGGAGGGGGCCGCCGATCGCCTGGCCCAGGGCGTAGGCGGTGACCAGGCCGCCGGTGGTGCTGATCGTCACCCCGGAGTCCTCGGCGATGAGATTCAGCACGCCGACGACGAGGAGTTCGGCGCTGCCCATCGTGAAGGTCCCGAGGAACAGGATCAGGAGCACCAAGCTCCCCCGGGATCGAGTCAGGTCCGGCCTCATCGGGGAACTCATTTCCTTTCCGCCTTCTTTCTTGGTTTCGCGCGGACGGCGAGGACGCCTTCCTGCGTCGAGGAGATCAAGCCCGGCCCCGGCGCGACAAGCCGATCCGGGAATCGCGGCCGTACTCTGGCAACTCTTTTCCCCGGCCCCGACCTCACTGAGTGCGGCCGGCGTTCTGGCCGCGCCGCGCCCGGCGTACCTACGGTGAACCGTTATGATTCAAAAGACCTCGCGGCTGCCGTCCTTGACGGGAATGCGGTTCATTGCGGCGGTGCTGGTTTTCGTCACGCACGTCGCGGCCGGGAAACTGTTCTCGGATGCCAGCCTCAGCGACTTCCTCAACGCCTATCTGAGCAGGACCGGCTATCTCGGGGTGAGCTTTTTCTTCGTGCTCAGCGGGTTCATCCTGACCTGGACGGCCAGGCCGGACGACACCGCGGCCCGGTTCTGGCGCAGGCGGTTCGTGAAGATCTATCCCAACCACTTCGTCACCTGGCTCGCCGGGCTGCTGCTGATGGTCTGGGCCGGAGCCGCCGTCACCACGGGCGACACGGTGCCGAGCCTGTTCCTCGTGCAGAGCTGGTCCCCGGACTTCGGCGTGCTCATGGGCACGAACGGCCCGAGCTGGTCACTGGCCTGCGAACTGCTGTTCTATCTGTCCTTCCCCCTGCTCCTGCCGTTGCTGCGCAAGATCCCCGCCGCGCGGCTGTGGATCGCCGCGGCGGTCGTCGCGGCCGCGGTCTGGCTGGTGCCGCTGATCTCCCAGCTCGGCCCGGACGCTCCGCTGTCGCCGTTCCAGCCGGTTTCGTGGTGGAAGTACTGGTTCACCTACTTCATGCCCGCGTCGCGGCTCTTCGAATTCGTCATGGGCATCGTGATGGCCCTCATCGTCCAAAAAGGACGGTGGATCGGCATGAAGAGGACGACCGCGTTCCTTCTCCTCGGGGTCGCTTACGCGCTGCAGGTCGCGCTCCCGGATTCGTGGGGGCTGGTTGCCCCGGTGGTCCTGCCGCTCGGACTCGCCGTCGCCGCGGGCGCCGTCGCGGACACGACCGGGCAGCGTTCGGTCTTCGCGAGCAAAACGATGGTGTGGCTCGGCGAGGTGTCCTTCGCGTTCTACCTCGTCCACATCCTGGTTTTCGACTACGGGCCGATCGGGCTGGCGACCCATCCCGACGCCGAGCATGCGCGCGCCACACCGGTGTCGATCGGGCTGATCGTCCTCACCTTCGGCCTGTCTCTCCTGTTCGGCTGGCTTCTGTACACCTTCGTCGAACGCCCGATGATGCGGTTCAGCCGCCCGAAGAAGAAACCGCCCGCGCCGGTGGCCGTGACGGTCGTCGCGACACCAGATCCCTTGGCGGGCGGCAAGCAGCAGTGAAACCCCGCCCCGTGCGCCCGGCCGGGCGCACGGGGCGTCAGCGGGAGGAGATGCGCCGGATGCCGAACCAGGTGATCACGCCGCCGGTCAGGAACAGGCAGGCGCAGATCAGCATCGAAACGGCGAATCCGCGGTCGAGCGCGGCCGGGTCCCGGGTGAGGACCTGCGGAAGGCCGGAGAGCGCGGGCAGCGCGGCCACCACGACGAGACCCGCGATGCGAGCGACGCCGTTGTTCACCGCGCTCGCGATGCCGACTCGCTGTTCGGGCACCGCGCCGAGCACGGCCGTGCTGATGGCCGGCGTGATCATCGCGATGCCGACGCCGATGAGCGCGACCGTCGGGAGAACATCGAGGAGGTACCCCGCGCCGGGCGCGATGCGAAGGGCGAGCAGCAGCGCGGCCACGCAGCACAGCGAACCGGCCGACACCAGCGTCCGCGAACCGATCTTGGCCGTGAGCGCCCCGGCGCGGGCGGACAACAGGAGCACCAGGACCGTGGCCGGCAGCAGCGCGAGCCCAGTGCCGAGCGGGGTGTACCCGACGGCGACCTGCAGCTGGATCGGCAGCAGGAAGAACAGTCCGGCCACCGCGCCGTACACGCAGAAAGACGCGAGGTTCGCCGCGGAGAACTCACGGGACGAGAATAGTTCGAGCGGCAGCATCGGAGCGCGTCGGCGGCGCTCGACCTGAATGAAGGCGCCGAACGCGGCCACGCCGGCCACCGCGCTCACGACTACCGGCCAGCTGGCGCTGGACGCCTCGGTGAGCGCGTAAGTCGCACCGCCGAGCCCGGCCGCGGCAAGCAGTCCCCCGGCGAGATCGAACCCGCGGGTCTGCTCCGCGGCACGGCTTTCCGGCACGTACCGGATCAGCAGCACGGCCACGACCAGCGCGATGGGGACGTTGACGTAGAACGCGGCGCGCCAGCTCGCGACGTCCACCAGCCAGCCGCCGACCAGCGGCCCGGCCGCCCCGGCGACGCCGCTCAGCCCGGACCACGCACCGACGGCCCTGGCCCGGTCGCCGGACCGGAAGGCCTCTTGGACCAGCGCGAGCGAACCCGGGACGAGCAGCGCGCCGCCGATGCCTTGCAACGCCCGCGCGCCGATGAGCCACGCGACGTTCGGCGCGGCCCCGCACAGCAACGACGCGACGGCGAACCACGCCAGCCCGACCAGGTAGATCCGCCGCCGCCCGAAGCGGTCGCCCAGCGCGCCGCCGAGCAGGATGAACCCGGACAGCGTGAGCGTGAACGCGTTGACCGCCCACTGCAGCCCGCTCAGCGAGGCGTCCAGATCCTCCCCCACCGCGGGCAGCGCCACGTTGACCACCGTGGTCTCCAGCAGGACCAGACCGGCGCCTAGGGCCGTCGCGATCATCACCCACCGCCCGGCGGGCGAGGAAAGCCGGAGCGCGCCGGACGTTGCGACACTCACTGCAACACACCTCCCCGAGGTCGAAAACATCGACGCTACCCGGCATCCGCGAAAGCGGGAAAAGAACGGCCGTACTCCGTCAAGTCCAGTTTCGGCGGCCCGTCAAATCACGGAGTGCTGCCCGCTGTATTGCCGCCGCGAGCCGGTTCCGAGGACCATTTATCCGAGAGGACCATGTATTTTGGAGGGCCATATGTCACTCGCCACGTCCTTGTCCGCGACGACAGCAGAAATGGTGCGCGAGTTGCGGGCGAAAATGCGCGGCACCGTTCTGGTGGAATCGGACCCGGAATATGCCGGAGCCCGGAAGATCTGGAACGGCGCGGTGGACCGCAAACCCGCGGCGATCGCGCGCTGCCTCGACGACCGCGACGTCGTGGCGGCGGTGTGCGCCGCCCGGCGGCACGGCTCGGCGCTCTCGGTGCTGGGCGGCGGGCACGACTGGGCAGGCCGCGCGCTGCGGGACGGCGGCCTGCTGATCGACCTGACCGCGATGCGCGAGGTCCGGGTGGACGAGCTGTCGTGGACGGCGTTCGTGCAGGGCGCGGCCCGGGCGGGCGACGTGCTGGCCGCGGCCCGCCCGTACGGCCTCGCGCCGGTGACCGGCGTGATCAACAAGGTGGGCCTGACCGGCCTCACGCTCGGCGGCGGCTACGGCGTGCTGGGCGGCCGCTACGGCCTGGCCAGCGACAACCTGATCAGCGCGGACGTGGTGCTGGCCGACGGAAGGAAAGTCACCGCGAGCGCGACCGAGCACCCGGACCTGTACTGGGCGCTGCGGGGCGGCGGCGGCAACTTCGGCGTGGTGACCGAAGCGCACTTCCAGCTGCACCCGGTGTCCGCGGTGCAGGCCGGCCTGCTCGTCTTCCCGCTGGACCAGGCGAAGCGGGTGCTGCGCGGCTACCAGGACCTGATCGGCGAGGCCCCGGACGACCTGACGGTGATGGCGGGCTTCTTCAGCGGGCCGGACGGCGAGCCCGTGCTGTTCCTGCTCCCGGTGTGGTGCGGGGACGAGCAGCGGGCCGAACCGTGGCTGGCGAGGCTGCGGGGCCTCGGCGAACCGGTGGCCGGCGAGCTGACGTCGATGGCCTACCCGGACGTGCTGAGCCTCTTCGACGAGAGCATCGTGGACGGCAGGCACAACGAGATGCGCACCCGCTGGGTCGCCGGCCTGACGGACGAGATCATCGACGTCATCGTGGCTGCGATGTCGAAAGTGGCCTCTCCGCTGACGGGCCTGTTCCTGCACAACTTCCACGGCGCGGCGGCCGAGGTCGCTCCGGAGGACACCGCCTTCGCGCTGCGCAGGGACCACCTGCTGGTGGAGATCTGCGCCTCGTGGGAATCCGCCGCGGACGACGACGGCGCCGCTCACCGCCACTGGGCAAGGGACTTGTCCGCCGACCTGGCACGCCACGCGCTCCCCGGCGGCTACCCCAACTTGCTGGGCACGGACGAACCCGAACGCGTGACAGTGGCGTTCGGCCCCAACGCGCCGCGGCTGCTGGAGGTCGCCGCCCGCTACGACCCGGACGGCGTGTTCAACGCGGTCGCCTCCCTCCGCCCGGAACCTCCGGCGGCCGCCCCTTCCACCACGGTGGAAACCATCCGGTTCAAGCTCCGCGACGGCGTGTGCGACGCCGACTTCCGCACGCTGAACCGGCAGGTGCAGGACGAGTACCTGGCGCGCCGGCCGGGGTTCCTGTCCCGGCAGACGTCCCGGAACGCGGACGGCGAGTACCTGGTCGTCGTGCACTGGGCGAGCAAAGAGGACGCCCGCGCGACGATGGGGACGTTCTTCGCCGCGCCGGAGTCGCAAGGCTTTCTCGGGGCGGTGGACAAGAGCACCGTCGCGTCGGGCAGCTACGCGCTGGTCCAGGGTCCCCGCCCGGCTGGATAGCGCCCGCGGAAACCGGCCCTTCTTCTTGGCAAGCCAGGAAGAAGGGCCGGTTTCGTGGAGCAGGTCCGCCTCACTGGGCGGACGCGGGCAAGTACCGCAACCCGGCGACGGAAACCAGCACGAGCGACGCGACCCCGGCGATCAAGACCCCGGTGGCCCCGAGCAACCCGATCTGCGTGGTGGCGAACCCGGCGGCCACCGTGGGCGCCACCGTCCCGAGGTAGGCGACGATATTGGTGGCGGCGACCAGTTCCCCGAGCCGTTCCGGCGGGGCGAGCGCGCTGGCCAGCCGGAACGCCGCCATGTTCGAGCAGCCCCACCCGAAGCCCAGCACCACCGTGCCCAGCAGGAACGCCGACTGCGACCCGGCGAGCAGCGAAGCCTGCACGCCGACGAGTCCCGCCAGTTGCGCGACGGCCCCGGCCGCCAGCTGCGGCCGGGGCGCCATCCGATGACAACCCACCTGCGCCAAGGCCGCGCTGCCCGCCAGCACGGCGATCACCGTCCCGCCGAGCGCCCGGCTGGGACTGCCCAGCACAGCGGCGGCCACCGACGGGCCCAGCGCCATGTACAGCCCGCCGACCGCCCACACGGCGACGATCGTCGACGACAGCACCGTGAACGCGCGGCGGGCCGACGAAGGCACGTGAATCCGCCGAGGCGCCAGCCGGAACTGGCGGCACAGCGAGCCCGCCCCGCACGGCGCGGTCTCCGGAACGAGCACGACGAAGAGACCGGAGACGACCAGCAGCCCGAGCAGGATCGCGTACGGCAGCCGGGTCGGCCAGGGGCCGTACTCCACCAGCAGCCCGGACCCGAGCGCACCGGCGCCGATGCCGATGATCGGCGTCACGCTGCCGCTCAGCACTCCCCGCCAGCGCGCCCCGGCGGGAGCCAGTTCGAGCAGCGCGGCCGCCAGCGCCGAGGCCCCGATGCCGCCGCCGAAGCCTTGCACCGCGCGTGCGGCGATCAGCCCCGGAAGTCCCTGCGCGAACAGGAACACCACTGTCGCGACGGACACCGCGCCGACCGCCAGCAGGATCACCGGGCGGCGGCCGACGAGGTCGGACAGCGAGCCGAACAGCAGCATGCTCACCAGCACCGACACGCAGTACACCCCGAAAACCACGGTGACCGTCGAGTCGTCGAATCGCCATTCTTTCTGGTACACCACATAGATCGGGGACGGCACCGTCGACGCCGCGGACAGCAGCACCGCCACGAACCCGACGAGAACGGACGACGCGCGGCGGGACAGCACAGGGGCGTCCGGAGCCGGGCGCCTGCTGACAATCGTCATGGGAGTCCTTTGCCTGGGAAAGGAAAGAGGCGGCCGCGGTGGGCTCGCGGCCGCCTCGTCGCCGAGGTGTCAGAGACGGAACAGCCCCGGGTCCTCGACCACGACGTCGAGCAGCACCGGGCCGTCGGCGGCGAGCGCCTTCTTCAGCGAGTCGCGCAGCCCGTCCGGCGAGGTGATCCGTTCCGCCGCGCAGCCGAAGCCCTTCGCCAGCTGCGCCATGTCCACATTGGACAGATCCCAGCCGGTGTGCCACGACTCCTGGTCGGCCAGGTAGTACTTCAGCGACAGGTAGCCGGAGTTGTTCGGGATCACGAACGTCACCGGCAGGCGGTGCCGCGCCGCGGTCCACATCGCGTGCAGCGTGTACTGCGCGGACCCCTCCCCCACGACCACCACGGCACGGCGGTCCGGGCGGGCGAGCGCGTAGCCCACCGCGCCGGCGAACGGGAACCCGAGCGCGCCGCTCGCGGTCGCGAAGTACCCGTTGGACGGGCCGAGCGGGATCTGCTCGTGGAAATCGGCCCGGGCGATCGGGAGTTCCTCGAAGAGGACGGCGTCCTCCGGCAGTTCCTCCGACAGCAGGTGGAAGAGATACGCCTGGGTGAGCGGCTCCGACCGCTGCGGGACCGGGTAGGTCTGCTTCGGCACCGTCGCCGCCGCCCCGTCGCGCTGGCGCACCAGCGTGACCAGCTGCTTGACCACCTGCCCGGGCGGGCACACGTAGACCGCGTCCGCCATCGACCAGGACGCCGCCTCCGGGTCGTCGGTGACGTGCAGGAACCGGGTCCCCTCCGGCAGCGCGGGCGGCGCGCTGGAGTCCGGCTCGGCGTCCGCGGTGGAGAAGAGGTCGGCCGTCGTGAAGAGCGTGAACGCCGGGCTCCCGAGAATGGCGACGACGTCGTGCTGCCCGAGCTTTTCCGAGATCAGCTCCGGAATGGGCGGCAGCACGCCGGCGAACTGCGGGTGGTTCTCCGGGAAGCTGGCGCGCGGCCACACCGGGCTCCCCCACACGGTGGCGCCCAGCTTCTCGGCCAGCCGCACGAGGTCGTAGCGGGCGCCCTGCGCGTCGATCGCCGGGCCCGCGACCAGCGCCGGCCGCTCGGCCGCGTTCAGCTCGCCGGCCACCTTCGCCAGCACCGCCGGGTTCGGCACCACTGCCTGCTCCACCGTCGGAACCTTCACCGGCGGCCCGGCGGGCCGCACCCAGTCGTCCTCGGGCACCGCGACGAACGTCGGGCCCTGCGGATGCTGCTTGGCGATGTTGTACGCCTTGGCCAGCAGCGCGGGGACGTCCTGCGGGCGGGCGGGCTCCGCGGCCCACTTGATGTAGGGCTGCGGGAGCTGGGTGGCGTCCTTCGCGTGCAGGAACGGCTCGCCCTGCAGCAGCTTCCTCGCCTGCTGCCCGCCGAGGATCACCATCGGCGTGTGCGCGCTGGCCGCCGTGTAGACCGAGCCCATCGCGTTGCCGAGCCCCGGCCCGCCGTTGATCATCACCAGCGACGGAGCGCCGGTGGCCTGCGCGTAACCGTCCGCCATGCCGACGACCGAGGCCTCCTGCAGCCCGGTCACGAACCGGAAGTCGGACGGCCACGACTCGAACAGCTTCATCTCGGTATGGCTCGGGTTGCTGAAGATCGTGGTCATCCCGAGTTCTCGGAGAAGGTCCAGCGTCGCGTCCCGAACGGACCTGCTGTTTTTTTCCGTTGCCACGGTTAAAACCCTCCTTCGGGGCGCGAACTAGCGGTTTCTGTCCGAACGCTATCCACGCGGAGATCGGATCGACAGTGCGCGGCCGATGATCCGTCCGACGTCGTTAAGTCCACTGCTTAAAAGCGCGCGATCCGGATATCGGAAGGAATATCAGGCGACTTCTACAAGTGACGGGGAAATGGCAGCGTATCCTTGCCCGGAGCAGGGAGTCCTGTTTGGCTCGACGCTTATCCGGCAAATCCGAGAGGAGTTCGTCGATGAGTACGATCGAGACCATCCGGTTCAAGCTGCGCCCCGGGGTCAGCGAGTCCGCGTTCCGCGCGCTCAACCACGAGGTCGAGACCCGGTACATGGCGCAGCGACCGGGTTTCCGGGCGAGGGAGACCGCGCTGTCCGACGACGGGGAATGGTTCGTCTCCGTGCACTGGGCGACCGCCGAGGACGCCAAGCGCACCGTGGACGCGTTTTTCACCGCGCCCGAAACCCAGAAGTTCTTGGCCGCGGTGGACGTCTCGACCGTGGCCTCGGGCAGCTATCAACTGCTCCCCGGCGAGAACCGGGGAAGGCAGCTGCACATCGTCAACAAATCCGACCTGCCGACGGTGCGCCTCGGCGGAGAGATCATGGCGCGCATTTTCGACGGCAGCGCGCACGGCGACGACATCAATGTCTCCGCTTTCATCGTCGATCTTCCGCCGGGCGCGGGCCCGAAACGGCACACGCACCCGTACGAAGAAGTTTTCATCACCCTCGACGGAAAGGTCGAGCTGGAGGCGGGCGGGCGGGTGCGGACCACCGGGCCGGACGAGATCTGCGTCGTGCCCGCCGACGTTCCGCACACGTTCACCAACGTCGGGACCGAACGCGCGGTGATGGTGAACATCCACGCCAGCCGCAGCGTGGACACCGCCTTTGTGGAGGGCGGGCCGGAGCGGGCGGGCTACGAGTTCAACCACGCGGAAGGATCGTCGGCGGTGTAGCAGAGCCGCTGGCTCATGGCGACGGCGTAGGGGGCGTAGCGGGTGCGCCAGTGCTGGAACACCGGCCACGCCTCCTGTTCGCCGAGTTCCTGCGGCAGGCCGGCGTCGACGGCGACCTTCAGGGTCTGGTCGAAATCGCGTTCCTCCCGGCCCTCCAGACTCACCACCGGCCGCGGCAGCCGGACGCCCACCTGCCGGGCCAGCACGGGAAAACACTCCGCGCCCGCTTTGAGCACCGACCGGGTGCTCGGCGGAGCCCAGTCCGGCGCGACCGACTCGGTGAGCGCCGCGGCGTCCAGGACCAGGACCGCCGCGTGCAGCCAGCACAGGCGGGTGGCCGGGCGGTAGACGGTCAGCGCCGGGTAGCCGGTGTGGGTGGCGAGGATGTCGGCCAGCCAGCCGGTCCACTGCGCGAACAGCCGGTCGAGATGGTCGCGGGAACCGAGCCGCAGGTGCTCGGCCAGCACCTGCTCGGCCTCGGTGGCCATCGCGGCCCGCATCGACATCCGCGCCACGACCAGCTCGCGGCGGCTGTAGGCCGCCGTGACCCGCTGCAGGTGCAGGACGAACGAGGCGAGCACCAGCACCGCCGACGCCCACGCTGCGGCGGCGAGCAGATTTCCCTCGCGCAGCAACAGGAATCCGGTCAGGCCGGACCAGGTGAACGGCACTCCGGCGAGCGCGGGAGCCGTCAGCGCGAAGCCGGCGAGCGTCGAGCCGAACCAGCACGCCGCCGCCAGGTACAGCGAGAGCGGCGCGCACAGGTCCATCACCCGCTCGCCCGCGCCGCGCGGCAGCCGGTGCGCCAGGGCGGCCCCCGCCCGCCAGGTGCCGCTCACGATGGTGCGCATCAGCACCGACGAGCGCCAGCGCGGGACGAACACGGTCCGCAGCACCGACAGCCAGGTCGCCGCCGCGAGCGCGGCGCCGAAGACGAATGCGAGTATTTCGGTCACGTGGCCACCGCCCGCGTCGCAGAGAGAACCTGTCCGGTTTCAGCCTGCCGGAAGATCCGGCGGGCAAACAGAATGAGCTTGTGGTGGTACTCGCAGTTCCAGGCCGCCGCGCGCCGCCGGAGCTCGACGTCCGGGAGGGCTCGCGCCATGCGGTACCGCACCGTTTCCCGCGTTCGCCGGGGTGCGCGTCCAGGCAGGTCGCCCGCGTCGCCCGGCCCGGGCCGCACGCGGAACCGGGGAGCGCTTTCGGGGTGGAACGGCGGAGCCGGCACGGCTCGATTCTTGCCGCGCCGCCGCGGAAGCTGCGAATATCCCGGCCGGATTCCGTGCAGTCACGGATACCTGGTCACCGAAAGCCGCGAGACGTGCACGACGCCAGCGCCCGGGTGGTCGCGGTCGATCACCACCTCTACCGGCAGGTCCGGTCCCGAGAACGCGACCAGGCCCGCGGTCACGCCCCAGGCGCCGAGGCCCGGCACGGCCAGCACGTCGCCGGGCCGCAGCCGGGGCAGCCGGACGGAGCTCGCCCACACGTCGAACGGGGTCTCCTGGGGACCGACGAGGAGAGTGTCCACCGGTTCGCCGGACGGCTGACGGGAAACCAGCTTCGGCGCCAGCGTCCGGCGACGCCTGCCCGCGAACGGGCCGACGTGGTTCACGCCGGACTCCAGCACCGCCGTCTGCCGCCCGTCTGCGACCCGCACGTCGAGCACCGCGGTGACGAGGGCGGCCGCGGAGCCGACGAGTTCGCTGTCCACCTCGAACGAAACGAGCGGCCCGCCGGCGAGCCGGTCCGCAAATCCCGGCGCGAACCCGGTGAACCCGACCCGTTCGACCGTGACGCCCCGCCCGGCCAGCGCCGCCGTCAGCCGGCCGGTCAGGTCGGCCGCGCGGTCGACCTCGCCGTCCGCGCTCACGTGCAGACCGACGACCCGCACTCCGTCGGCGCCCGCGAACCGGGACGGATCGGCGAGCACGGCGTGCGGATCCGCGCCGGTGCGAGCGGATCCGCACGCGTTCACCCGCAGCAGGCAGCGCACCTGTCTTCGGCGCACCGCGGCACACCGGGCGAGCTGCTCGAGCGCGGCAGGCGAGTCGACGGCGAACGTCCGCACGCCGAGTCCCAGCGCCCAGTCGAGGTCCGCGTCCCGTCGCGCGGGGCCGGTGCAGAGGACGTCCCGGCCCCGCCAGCCCGCGACGAGCGCCGCGTCCAGCTCGCCGGACGAGCGCACCGCGGGCAACACTCCGGCGGCGCGGATCTCCCGCAGCAGCTCCGGATGCGGATTCGCCGACAGCGCGTAGTACAGGCTGGCGCGTGCGGGCAGCGCGGCACGCAGCAGCCGATGGCTGGCCCGGAGATCGGCGAGGTCGTAGACGTAGCAGGGCGTGCCCGCCTCGTCCACGACAGACAACAGGTCGGTCACGTCTCGCTCCATCGCCGGACCCGGGCAGCCGACGGCCTTCGGGGGCGGCCGTCGGGCTTCACTCCACCGGCAGGCAGACCGTGAAGCAGGTGTCGCCCGGCACGGACGTCACGCTGATCATGCCGCGGTGCCGGGTGGTCACGATGCCGTGGCTCAGGTGCAAGCCGAGCCCGGTGCCCTTGCCGATGTCCTTGGTCGTGAAGAACGGCTGGAACAGCATGCCGATCGCGTCGGCCGGGATCCCCCGCCCGTCGTCGCGGATTTCCACGACGGCGTAGCGGCCCGCGAGCCGGGTGCCGATCCGCAGCACACCGGCGCCGTCCATCGCGTCGACGGCGTTGTCGACCAGGTTGGACCACACCTGGTTCAGCTCACTCGGGTACGCGGCGACCGGCGGCAGGTCCGGCGCGTAGTCGCGGAGCACCTGGACGTTCCTGAGCCGGGCGGCGTGCATGGACAACGTCGCGTCGAGCCCCTCGGTCAGGTCGACCGCGCGTTCCGGCGCGCGGTCGAGGTTGGTGTAGGCCTTGGTGTCGCGCACCAGGATCGAGATCCGCCCGCTCGTCTCCGCGACGTCGGCGACGAGCGCCTCGGCGCGCAGCCCGTGGGCCAGCCAGGCCACCGCTGCGGGCAGCGCGGGCGTCCGCACCCGTTCCGCGAACCGGTCGAGGTCGCCGGGGCAGACGCCGCCCTCGGCGAGGGCGGCCGCTGCCTCGTCCGCGTCCGGAATCCCGCACCCGGCGAGCACGTCCGCGAGCGCGTCGGTCATCCGGTCCGCGTCCAACGGGCCTAGGGGCCTCTTGGTCTCCCGGGCCCGCGCCGCCAGCTCGCCGAGCCGGGAGTCCTCGTCGTCGGTGGCGAGGCGGCCCCACTGCACGGCCGACACCGCCAGCTCGCGGACCGACTCGCCCAGCTCCCGCGCCGCCTGGACGAGTGCGGCGGTCGGGTTGTTCAGCTCGTGCGCCAGCCCCGCGGCCAGCGCGCCGAGACCGTCGAGCAGCGCCCGCCGTCCGGCCTGCAGCTCGTAGGACCGGATCCGCCACGCCAGCACCGGGAGCAGCACGCGGCACACCTGCGGACAGCGGACGATCATCTCCAGGAACGTCTCCTGGTCGTAGGCGAGCAGCTCGGTGGCGCCGACCGCGGCGCCGCGCGCCACGTAGCCGCCGCCGGCGAGCATCGGCAGCTCGCCGGTGAACTGGTGCGCGGCGACCGGCTTCTCCGGCTCGGCGCCCGGCGTCGCGCCGCTCGGCACCGCCGCGACCGCGTCCGCCGAGTGCCGGGCCACCACCTCGGCCCGGCCGCCGACCATCTTGGAGATCAGCAGCTCGCCCTCGAGCAGCACGTAGAAGTGCTCGGCTCGCTGCCCGTCCTCGAACAGGACCTCGCCGTCGGCCAGTGCCACCGGCTTCCCGGCTGCGGCCAGCCAGCCGAGCTTCTCGTCGGCGAGGCCGGCGAACAGCTCGATCCGCCGCAGCGCGTCGACGGTTTCGGCGCTCGTCCTAGGCATAGGGCCGCATCGCCAGGTCTTCGCGGCTCTCCCGCAGCTCGCGCCCGAGCCGGTACGCGTAGGCGATGGAGGCCAGGGTGACGTGGTGGTGCCAGCCGCGGTAGGAACGGCCCTCGAAGTGCCGCAGGCCGACGTCGTCCTGCATGCGCCCGAGGTGATCGGCCGCCAGGTCGTCCAGCTTCACCAGGTCGATCAGCTGCGGCAGCCGCGCCACGTTCAGGTTGGTCAGCCAGGTCGCCCTCGGCCGGTTCCGCCCGACCGTCCACTGGGCGAGCAGGTGGCGGGCGGGCTGGTGGCGGCGCGCGATCCGGACGTTGCCGTGGGCCTCCGCGTCGCGCGACACCGGCGAGGCGACGAACCGCGTGGTGGCCGCCCGCGCCGCGGTGCGGATCTGCCAGTTCAGGGTCCGGGCCGCCGGACGCACGGCGAGCATCGCCAGCTCGCCCACGGTGCACGCCCGGCCGGAACTCGCGCGGGCCGACGGCGCGGGCACGTGCTGACCGACCCGGAGCAGGTAGCCGAGCCCGCGTTCTTCCAGCGCCCACAGCAACGGCTCGACGTCCTGCTGGTCGGAGACGTCCGCGAGCACCGGTGCCGGGGCGAGCCCCCAGCCCTGCCGCATCTCCTCGACCGCCTCCAGCAGCACGTGCCAGCGGGGCCGGTGCCGTTGCGCCGGCGGCACATGCGCACGGTCGCGGCGCCGCTCGTCGTCGTCCCAGGAACGCGGCAGGAGCAGCCGCCAGTTCACCGGCACGCCCACGGAGCCGCCCGCGAGCATCACGGCGAGGCCGACCTGGCAGTTGAGGGTGCGGCCCGCGGCGGGCACGTACCGGCTGTCCACGCCGACGGAATTCGCGCCGTTCTTGGGGAACACGGCGTCGCGCACGACCCAGGCCCTCGGCGCGATCACCTCGGTCACGTGCTCGGCGAGGTTGCGGCGCACCGGTTCCCACTGCCAGGTGCTCTGGTTGACGAACTGCTGCAGGCACTGGTCGACGCGAGTGCCGACCACGGTGTCGCAGATGCGCCGGATGGACTTGCGCCCGGGGACGGTCACCAGGCCGCGCACGTACACCTCGCCCCACCGTCTCTGGTCCGACCTTGCGAGCGGGGACAGCCTGTCCCGGCAGAACCCGCCCAGGTTCGTGGACTCCTTCAGCACGGAAATCGTTTCGAGACCGATCGACATCGTTACCGTTCTCCCCAGTTGGCCGGCGGTGGCCGCCGAAGGCGTGTTCCCGGCGCCCATCTCCTTCGTGGAGCCGCGCGGCGACCTCCGCCGCGTGCGGCGCGTACCTCGTGCTTTCCTTCTGGAAGACCTCGCGGTTCACTTGCCGTGCGCGTTCCGCCGGCAGACCGGCGAACGGGTCGTTCCCAGGCGCCGCGATCGGCGGGGAGCGCGCGAGCGGCCGGGGCCGGCCATGCGATTCCTCCGCCCGTGAGCTCCGGGTATTCCGTGTCGTTCCACCATGGCCCGGGCGGCGGCAAGTACCCAGAATGTGCTTATGGGGGCACTCCGGGTACCAGGGTCCGGGTGGCTGCGGACTTAGTCAGCTGGAGATTGCCCGGGCGGCGCACCGGCACGGATGGTGGAGGTCTGCTCTTTTCCCTGGGGAGGTACGGCATGCCATGGCCTTTCGTCGGCAGGACCGAACAGCTGGACCGGATTCGCGCGGTGTTCGCCGAGCCGGGGCCGGGCCCCGTGCTGCTGGTCGGCCCGCCCGGAATGGGCCGCAGCAGGCTGCTCGTCGAAGCGCTGGCCAGTGCGCCGCTGTCGCGGAACGACGCGGTGCTGCGTCTCGAACCGGCCGGGCCCGCGCCGTTCGCCTCGCTGCGCGGGCTGGCGCCGGAGGGATTCCGCTTCACGGGGTCGCCGGATCGCGCCGTCGCCACCGTCGCCGAGGAGGTGGCCGGGCGGCTGCCCGGCAAGCGGCTCGTGCTCGCATTCGACGACGCGCACCTCGCCGACCCGTACACCGTGCGGGTACTGCGGCACCTTCGGAACGAGCACGGCGCGCGCGTGCTCGTGACCGCCGAGGGCTCCGGCGCGCTGCCGCCCGGCCCGGATCCGCTGGACTGTCTGCGGTACGACCTCGGCGCCCGCACGCTCCGCATTCCGCCGCTGAGCGCGGACGAGGTGGCGAGAATCCTCGCCGAAACGCTCGGCGGCCCGGTCCGCCCCGCGACCGCCGCGGCTCTGCACGCCTCGACCGGCGGCAACCCCGGGCTCCTGCATGGCATGGTCATCCGCGACCGGCTGGCCGATGACCTGGTGCCGCTCGACGGAGCGCACCAGCTGTCCCCGGTTTTCCCCGCCGCGCAGGGCTGTCCGGCCGCCGAGCCGGTGACCGGTTACCTGACGGAGGCCATCGCCAGTGCGTGGCGAAGGCTGTCCCTGGACCAGACCGACGAACTGTGCCGGCTGGCAGCGTGGCACGGGCTAGCCGGCGTGGTCGCGCCGGTGTGGGCCACAGTTCTGTTGCTGCGCGGCCAGGTCGCCGCGGCCGGGTACGTGCTCGACGCGCACGCCGACGGGTCGTCGCGGGCGACGATAGCCAGGGCGATGGTCGTCGGGCTCGGACAACGTGATGTCAGCGCTGCCGCCACGTTGCTGACAGACGCGGCGGGCCTGGACGCCAAGCACCGGGTGCGGCTGCTGGCATGTCGCGCTTGGCTGCTGGCCGTCACCGGAACCTCGACTGTCTTCGACGAAGCGGACCCTGGCGACGACCGCGAAGCGGCGCTGTTCTCCCGGGCCGCACAGGCGATCGCCGCTCGACGGGGCGCGTCGGCTGTCTCGCATCTGCGTCGCTCGCTGGCCGCCGCGGAGGGGCTTCGGGCGGAGATGCCGTGGTTTCCGCCGTATCTCACTGCTTGCCTGATCGACGCCCTGCTGCTGGCCGGGCGCATCAGCGAGGCTACTGCCGAGGCAGCCGAGTTCCATTCCGGGCAGCGCGGATGCGGATGGAACGTGGCGGTGGCTTTCGACTCGCTGCTCACCGCGCAAGGGGCTTACGACGAAAGCCATGGCGTGGCTTGGGATGGTGCCGCTGGAAGGGATTTGACCCCAGCGGTTTCTCGGCGGCAGCCGTCGTAGAAGCGCCCTTCCCGAACGGGTGTGCTCGTCGTTTCCGGTCGCGCGGGCCGGAAACGACGAGCAGCCGCAGCAGGCAACATCGTCCGCCGCGCACGGGGCTCAGACCGGAAGCCTTGGCACAGCTTGGGATGGCCCTCCGGACGGGACTTGACCGCGGTGGTACCTCGGGCAGCAGCCCTCGTGAAAGCGCCCTTCCAAGCGGGCACGCTCGTCATCTCCGGTCGCGCGGGCCGGAAACGACGAGCAACCGCAGCGGGCGCCATCGTCCGCCGCGCACGGGGCTCACGCCCGAAGCGATTTGCCCCAAGCGATTCCTCGGCAGCAGCCCTCGCAAAAACGCCCTTCCCGAACCGGCTCACACCACCGTGCCGGTCGGGCACGCCGAGAACGAAAAGCAGCCGCAGCGGCGACATCGTCCGCTGCGGCTGCCCGGCCCTCGGTCAGGAAACCGCCTCGCGCGGCCTGGTTTCCAGTTCCCGGGCCAGATCCTCGATCGACGCCGTGCCCAGCAGGTCCCGGCCGCTGACGCGGAGGCCCAGCTCGGTCCGCATCTGGTAGGCCAGTTGCACCGCGAACACCGAGTTCAGGCCGAGCACCGGCAGCGGGACGGCCGGGTCGACGTCGGGCAAGCCCAGCAGCATGCCCACCGCCGTCCGCAGGTAACGGATGCGGCCGGGCACCGTCGCGGCGGATTCGGCGTGGTGCAGTGCGTCGATCGGCGTCGCCTTCGGCGCGGCCCCGGTGCTGCCCGGCCACTCGATCTCGCCCGCGTCGATCCAGAATCGCCGGTGCTGCCAGGAGTAGCCCGGCACGTCGACGAACCGGCCTTCGCCGAGGCGGTCGAACGCGACCTCGCCGCCCGCCGCGTACACGGCGGCCAGGCCGGCCAGCATCGACTTGTGCTCCGGCTCGTCCCTGCGCAGCGACGCGACCTGCCACGCCCGCGCCGCCGCGTCCTGGATGCCGTCCTCGATCGCGAGGCTCAGGATCGGGTGCGGGCTGATCTCGACGAACACCGTCGGCCGCCGGTCCGCCAGCGCCGCGCGGACCGCCGCTTCGAACCGCACCGGCCGGATCAGGTTGTCCGCCCAGTACCCGGCGTCGAAGCCGGCTCCGTCGACGACGCTGTCCAGCACGGTGGAGTGGACCGGGACGCGGCCCGGCCGCGGGCGCAGGTCCGCCAGCACGTCGTGCAGCAGCGGGCGCAGCGGCTCGACCTGCGGGGCGTGCGAGGCGTAATCGACCCGCACCTGACGGCAGAACACGCCGTCCGCGCGCAGCCCGGCGACAATTTCGGCCAGCGCGTCCGGGTCGCCGGACAGCACGGTCGCGGTGCGGCTGTTGACCACTCCGACGCTCACCCGGTCCGCGTGCTCGCCGATCGCCCGCTGTGCCGCCTGCTCGCTGAGCTGGACCGCCCACATCGCGCCGGGAGTGCGCCGCTCGGCCAGCAGCGCGGCGCGCCTGCAGATCACGGCCGCGCCGTCGGCGACGCTGAGCGCCCCGGCGGTGACCGCGGCCGCCACTTCGCCCATGCTGTGCCCGATGACGAGGTCCGGCTCGACCCCCAGGTCACGCCACAACGCCGCCAGCGCCACCTGGACCGCCCACAGCACCGGCTGCACGAAGTCCATAGTGGACAGTTCGGCGCCGCTCTCGAGGAGTTCGGCGGGCGACCAGCCCGTCTCGTCCCGCACGGCCCGGTCGCATTCGGCGAACCGGCCGGCGAAGACCTCGCTGGTCGCCAGCAGCTCCCGCGCCATCCCCGGCCACTGCGAGCCCTGTCCCGGATAGACGAACACGATCTTCGGCGGTTCGCCGACCGCGTCCCCGTCCCCGAACGCCTGCGCGGACCCTCGCCGGGACCCGATCGCGGCGAGGGCCTCGACGAGTTCCTCGCGGTCGGCCCCCACCACGGCCGTCCGCCGTTCGAAGTGCGTGCGGCGCACTCCGGCCGTGTGGCAGACGTCAGCGAGCGCCGGGGAGCCGGGCGCGCGGAGCAGTTCGGCGTACCGCTCCGCGGCCTGTCGCAACGCTTCCGGATGCCGGGCGGACAGCGGGAGCAGGTAAGCGGACCGCTCCTGCGGCTCGACCGGCCCGCTCTCCGGGAGTTCCGCGAGCACGGCGTGCACGATCGCGCCCGCCAGGCCCAGCGACGTGACGCCCGCGATCGCGGTCCGCCCGTCGCGCGGCAGGACCTGGGACCGGCGCGGCAGCCGCAGCGGGGAGCCGGGCTGCCGAAGCTGCGCGACCGGTTCCGTGACGTGCAGGGTCGCCGGGACGGTGCGGTGCCGCAGCACCAGCGCGGCTTTGATCAGTCCGGCGAGCCCCGCCACGCCCTCGGGGTGGCCGATGTTGGATTTCACCGAGCCGACGAGGCACGGCCGGTCCGTCGGCCGTCCTTCGCCCAGCACGTCGGCGAGCGCCTGCAGTTCGACCGGGTCGCCCGCCGGGGTGCCCGGTCCGTGCGCCTCCACGTAGTCGACGAGCGCGGGCGAGATGCCCGCGTCCAGGTACGCGGCCCGCAGAGTGCTCTCCTGCCCGATCTGCGCCGGCGCCGTGAGCGAAGGACCGGTCCGGCCGTTGTTGCCGGTGGCGGTGCCCACGATCGCCGCGTAGCCGCGGTCGCGGTCGCGCGTCGCGTCCGGCAGCCGCTTGAGGACCACCGCCCCGACGCCCTCGCTGCGCACGTAGCCGTCCGCGCTGACGTCGCCGAACCGAGAGCGCCCGGTCGGCGAGAGCATGTCCGCCTCGGACACGGCGAAGTGCAGGTCGGGCGACAGCATCAGCTGCGCGCCGCCGACGATGGCCAGGTCGATCTCGCCGTGCCGGAGCGCGCGGACGGCCAGGTGCACGGCCAGCAGGGACGTCGCGCAGTTGGCCGCCACGCCCATCGTCGGACCGCGCAGGTCGAGGTGGTGCGCGATGCGCCCGGCGACCATCCCGGGCACCACGGTGCCCATGGCCGCGTGCAGGCCGCGCCTGCCCGCGGCGCGGACGAAATCCCAGTACTCGGTGCCGAACGTGCTCAGGTACACGCCGGTGTTGCTGCCCGCCAGGCCGCCGGCGGTCAGCCCCGCGTCCTCGACGGCCTGCCATACGATTTCCATGAGAATCCGCTGCTGCGGATCCATTTGCGCGGCCTCGCCCGGCGTGATCCCGAAGAAATCCGCATCGAAATTGTCGACGTCGTCCAGATAGCCCCCCTCGAGGCTTCGAATCGTATTCGGCTGCCCGGACTCCGGCGAATACCATTTCTCGGCATCGAACCGCTGGCGCGGTATTTCCCCGACCGCATCGCCTCCGGACAGCAGCAAATCCCATAGTTCGACCGCATTCCGCGCTCCAGGAAACCGACAAGCAACACCGACCACGGCGACGGTTCGGTCGGCGCTGAACATTCCCCCAACGCCTGTCATGACTGTGGACCCAGCACAGCGACTCCTTATTTTCGCGGGATTCTTCCCGACCGATCGCATCATGTCCGCCAGCTTCCCCCAGGTCAACTTCGAACTAACGAAATATCGGCACGAAGAAAAACTTGCCGAAGCTATCGCGAACCCGTCGGAAGGTGCAGCACGACCCCGACCGGAACGATCTCCGGCGAATAGATGACCATGATCCGCAGCGCCTGCGCCCCCAACCGGTCGTGGCGCAGCCGCCGAACGCGCGACCGGTGCTCCACCACGCGGTGCTGTCCCCACCAGGCCCGGAACTCCGGGCTGAGCCGGGCGAACTCGGCGATCTGGGCCTGCTGCCGCGGATCGTTCGGATGCTTGGACATCTCGCTCCGCCACCGGGCCACCGCGTCCCTGGTGTCGGCCTCCCAGTCGGGCAGCCGGGTCCGGGCGGCCGGCGAGACCAGCATCCACCTCAGGATGTTCCGCTCCTCCCGCGGGAGCGCGCCCCAGTCCTCGTACCATTCGCACGCCGCGGGGTTCCACGCCAGGATGTCGCCGTAGTTGTCGCCCGCGTAGACCGGGTACGGGCTTTCCTCGAACATCCCGACGACCTGCTCGGTCAGCGCTTCGAGGGGGACCTCGGCGTCCAGCGGCGTCGCTTGGACGACCCCGCCGAGCGCGAGGCGGTGGATGTAGCGGCGCTCGTCCTCCGACAGCCTCAGCACCCGCGCCAGGCTGTCGAGCACCTCCCGGGACGGCTGGATGCCGCGGGCCTGCTCGAGATAGGTGTACCAGGTCGGGCTGACCCCGGCCAGCACCGCGACCTCCTCCCGCCGCAGCCCCGGGATCCTCCTGCGCGTCCCCGGCGGCAGCCCGACCTCGGACGGAGCGATGCGCTCTCGTCTGCTGCGCAGGAACCTGGCAAGCTCCTGTCTGCTGGCGTCCGTCGACAACTGAGCCCCAGGATTCCGAAAACCGGTTTACGCGGAAAGGTACCCGCAATAGTACGGGCGGCTCCGGTTTCCGGCACCCAGGTCAGTGCGCGCCGCGGTGCAGGGCCAGCATCGTGATGTCGTCGGACTGCTCCGCGACTCCGACATGAGCGCGCAACGCCTTGTCGACCTCCGAAAGAGTCTCCTCCGCGGACGTCGCGGGTTCGCTTATCGCAGTGAGCAGCCGGTCCATGCCGAACAGGGATCCGCCCGTCGCGCGCGCCTCCACTACGCCGTCCGTGTACAGCAGCAGCGTGTCGCCCCGCTCCAGGCGGGCGCAGCCGAGGCCGTAGGAGCTGTGCAGCATCATGCCGACGGCCGGGCCGGTCGGCTTGAGCAGCGTGTGGCTGCCGTCGGCGCGCAGCAGGACCGCCGGGTTGTGCCCGCCGTTGATGTACAGCAGGCCGCCCGACGCGGGGTCGAGCACGCCGAAGATGAGCGTGGCGAAATAGCCCTGTCGCAGGTGGTTGCGGGTCAGGTACCGGTTGGTCGCCACGACCGCCTGCACCAGCGGGCCCGCGCCCACCGACAGCATCGGCGGCAGCGGCTCGCCCGCGGGCGCCGGCCCGGCGGCGTGCTCGCCCGCCTCGCCCGCGCCGCCCGCCGTGCCGGTGTGCTCCGCGGTGTGCCGCAGCAACGTGCGGATCAGCGCCATGAACAGCGCGGCACCGACGCCCTTGTCGCACACGTCGGCCACCACGAAACCGACCCGGCGGCCGCCGACCAGCTCGAACCCGTCGTAGAAGTCGCCCGCCACCTGCCGCGCGGGCCGGAACCGGGACGCGACGTCCCAGCCCTGCGGCGCGGGCAGCTTCTCCGGCAGGAAACCGGACTGGATCTCGTGCGCGATGGCCAGGTCCCGCTCGTAGGCGCGCAGGCTGGCCTCGGCGGCCATGTCCTCGACCGCGCTGGCCAGCTGGCCGCGCTCCCAGCAGGAGCTCATCCGGCTGCGCAGCAGGCTCGGCAGGAACGGCGGCAGGACGTAGTCGAAACCGCCCCGCACGCACGCCTCCAGCGCGTCGAAGTCGTCCTGCGGGAACACGATGGTCGTCGGCGGATTCGGCAGGTGCGCGAACCGCCTGGCCAGCAGCGCGACCCGCTGCAGGCCCAGCGAGGCCGACACCAGCAGCCCGTCTGGCAGCGCGACCCGCTCGTCGCCGGCGAGCACCTCCTCCTCGGTCGCCGTGCGCACCTCGAACCCGCCGTCGGACAAGGCGGGCTCGAGCCGCGGCATCCGGGCGGCCGGGTCAGCCACGACCAGAACGCACGACTTCCTCATCGTTTCCTCCCAGGCGCCGGATCTTGAGCAGGTTGCGGTTGCGGCCCCCGGCCCGGACGTGCTCCAGCCGGTCCACACTGGACAGTGCGAGGAACAGCCCGAAACCGCCGAGCGGGGCCCACCCCGGATCCATGGCCAGCCGGGACGCCACGTCGTAGGCGGCCGGGTCGAACTCGGCCGCGTCGTCCTCGATCCGCACCCACACCCAGTCGTCGTCGAAGCCCGCGTCGATGTCGATCGTCCCGTCGCGGCCTCCGTAGCCGTGCGTCACGATGTTGGTGGTGATCTCCTCCGCCGCGAGCCGCATGCGGTAGGCCTGGCTGTGCGACATCCCGGTGGCGCAGGCGAGGCGGTCGACGATAGCCGGGATCAGGACGCCGAGTTCCTCGATGCCCCGCGCCTGGACGGCGATCACGGCTCCTCCCCCGTCTCCTGCATGACGATGCTGCGGTCGAACCCGGTCAGCCGGATCGTCTCGGCCACCTCCGGTCGCACGCCCACGAGCACGATTTCGACGCCCCGCCCCATTTTCTGGTGCGCGAACACCAGCGAGCGCAGGCCCGCGGAGGACAGGTAGGTCAGCTCCTCGGCGAGCAGCACCAGCCGCTGCGGCGTCCGCTTGACCGCGGCGACGATCAACTCGTTGAGCCGGTGCGCCGACCGCGAGTCCACCTCGCCGACGAGCCGGATGGTCGCGACGCCGTTTTCCGCGTGCATTTTCCCGTGAAACCCCATGGTTCATCTCCCTCGACGTTCCCGCGCCACCAGCACGAGCACCGATCTCGGTCCGACGCGGACCCGTTCCTGGCCGGCGAGTTCCGGCTCGGCGCCCGGCTCCGCCGCGTCGTGCGGCGGCTCGGCGTGGGTGTTCGCGAAGCAGTGCCAGGCCAGGTGGTCCGGCAGCTCCGGCAGTTCCAGTTCGTGCCCTTCCCAGTGCGCGTTGGCCGCCAGGTAGACGCAGTCCGTGCCGCCGTCTTCCTCGCCGTGGAACATGACCGCCAGCAGCCTGCTGTGCGGCGACCAGTCCGGCGTCCACGCGCGCACGCCGTGCCAGCTCACGTCCGGGAACAGCGCGCCGTTCGCGTGGCCGGTGACGTGCCAGCGTCTGCGCAGCACCGGGTGCGCGTGCCGGAAAGCGATGGCGCGCTTGGCGAAACGCAGCAAGTCGGCGTGCGTCTCGAGACCGCGCCAGTCGAACCACGAAAGCTCGCTGTCGTGGCAATAGGCGTTGTTGTTGCCCTGCTGCGTGCGACCGATCTCGTCGCCCGCCAGGAGCATCGGCACGCCGTGGCTCGTCAGCAGCAGCAAGAGCGCGTTGCGCACCTGCCTGCGCCGCAGCGCCAGCACTTCCGGGTCGCCGGCGCTGCCTTCGTGCCCGCAGTTCCACGAATGGTTGGCGTCGTCCCCGTCCCCTCCGTGCTCGCCGTTGGCGTCGTTGTGCTTGTCGTTGTAGGCGAAGAGGTCGTGCAGGGTGAACCCGTCGTGCGCGGTGACGAAGTTGACCGACGCCACCGGACCGCGCCGCAGGTACAGGTCCGGCGAGCCGACGAGCCGGTCGGCCATCTCGCTGACCAGGCCCGGTTCGCCCTTGAGGAAGCGGCGGGCCGCGTCCCGGTAGCGGCCGTTCCACTCCGACCACCGGCAGTAGTCCGGGAAACTGCCCACCTGGTAGAGCCCGCCCGCGTCCCACGCCTCGGCGATCAGCTTGGTGTGCCCGAGGACCGGGTCGCTCGCGAGCGTCTCCAGCAGCGGCGGGCTGGCCAGCGGCGACCCGTCGGAGGCGCGGCCGAGCACCGCGGCGAGGTCGAACCGGAAACCGTCCACGTGGTACTCCGACACCCAGTACCGCAGGCAGTCCAGCACGAAGCCGAGCACCACCGGGTGGTTGCAGTTCACGGTGTTGCCGGTGCCGCTGAAGTTGTAGTAGCGCCCGTCCGGGGTCAGCATGTAGTAGACCCGGTTGTCCAAGCCGCGGAAAGAAAACGTCGGGCCGCGCTCGTCGCCCTCCGCGGTGTGGTTGAACACCACGTCCAGGACGACCTCGATGCCCGCCGCGTGCAGTTGCTTCACGAGGCTCTTCAGCTCGTCGCTCTGCCGGCCGAACCCGCCCGCGGCCGCGTAGGACGCCTTGGGCGCGAAGAACCCGACGGTGTTGTAGCCCCAGTAGTTGTGCAGCCCGTCCGGATGGTTTTCGTTCTCGTCGAACTCCAGCACCGGCATCAGCTCGACGCAGTTGACGCCCAGTTCGGCCAGGTACGGGATCCGTTCGGCGAACCCGGCGAACGTGCCCGGCCAGCGCACGCCGGAGGACGGGTGCCGGGTGAAGCCGCGCAGGTGCGCCTCGTAGACCACCAGGTCCTGCATGGGCAGCCCGAGCGGCCGGTCGCCGGCCCAGTCGAAGTCGTCCGGGGCGAGCCGGGACCGGTAGCGGTACTGCCCGCGGCCCGGCTCCCCCCAGGTCTCGCCGCCTCCGACCGCCGTCGCGTAGGGGTCGGACAGGATGTGCGCGGCGTCGTACCGGTCGCCCCGTTCCGGCTGCCACGGGCCGTCGATCCGGTAGCCGTACTCGATCTCGTCGGCGGACAGGCCGAACACCGTCATGGCGTAGACCGAGCCGGTGCGGTAGCAGGCGGGGAATTCGAGTTCCGCGAACGGTTCCTCGTCGCCGCGCCGGAACAGCACGAGTGCCACCGAGGTCGCCCCGGTGGAGTACACGGAGAAGTTGACCCCGCCGGGGACGCGCGAGGCGCCGAACGGGAGCGGCCTGCCCTCCCGCACGTCGAGCCCGGCGATCCGGCCCGTCGGGCACGGATCGCCGCCGGGCGCGATCTCCCTCAGCCGGAGGCTCATCTGGTCAGCGCCTCCACCCCGTCGTCGACCGTGTCCACGACGGTGAAGAAGTCGATGAACCCGGTGCCGGTCATCACCTCGGCCACGTCCGGCGTGAGCCGGGCGAGCGCCAGGGGCACGCCGGACTCCTGCACCTGCCGGTAGATCAGCAACAGCACCCGCAGGCCGGCGCTCGACGTGTACGTCATGCCGCCGAGGTCGAGCAGCGCCGCGCCGTCGGAGGGCACCAGCTCGCTGATCCGCGTCCGCGCCTCGGCCGCCGTGGCGCTGTCCAGTTCCCCCTCGATCGCGAGCACGGTCACCCGGCCGCGCATGTACTTCTCCAGCTCCATCGTCCCACTCCCCAGTCAGTCCACAGCGGACAAATGCGCCCGCACGGTCAGGTCGTGCCTGGTGTCCGGAAGCGCCACGGTCATCTCGTCCGCGTCGAACGCGGAGTACGGGCGGCCGTCGACCTCGACCCACGACAGCCGGACCCGGCCCTTCGGCAGGGCGTCCGGCGCGGTGCGCAGCAGCCGGTCCGCGTCGGGCCGCGGGCGGAACCACAGCGTCAGCGGCTCGCCGGAGAGCAGGAGACGCTGGTACACCGTGGCCAGGAAACACAGCTCGCTGCTGTGGTACATACTCATCGAGTGGCTGCCCTTGAGCCGCTCGGTGCCGAGCAGGTACGGGGTCCCTGCGGCGAGCACGTTGAAGTACACGCCGCCCTCGTCGTGGTCGAGGAAGAAACTGTTGTAGAACGACGCGGCCTCGCGCGCCTGGTCGCGGAACCCGGCGTCGCCGGTGCTGCCCGCCAGGATCAGGTAGGCGAGGATCGCCTGCTCCTGCTGCCACCAGGCTTTGCGGTCGTGCCAGACCAGCCGGTGGGCGTCCTCGCCCTCGGCGAGCCGCCGCTCCACCATGTCGTACCAGCCGCCGCGCTGCCGGTCGCTCCCGACGCCCGGCATGGCCCGGCCCAGCCGCTGCGCGAGTTCGACGTACCTCGAGTCCGGCCGGATCGCGTTCATCCGCAGGAGATTCCAGGCGATCTTGAGGTTGTGCCCGACCACCGCCCGGTCCTGCTGCCAGCCCCAGGACCGGTCCGGCGTCCAGTCGCCGTGGAACCGTTCCTGCACGAACGGGCTGTCCTCGCGCGGGAAGTGCTCGGCGATCAGGTCGAACGTCTCCGCCAGCATGTCGGCGTGCCGCTTCTCGCCGGTGGCGAGGTAGAGGTTGAGCAGGTAGGCGGGCGCGTGGTCGCCGACCGAATTCCAGTTCTTGCGCGACTTGTTGTGCCGCAACGACTCCTCGTGCGGCGACAGCAGCACCGGGTCGATGTGCGAGTAGTACCCGCCGCGCTCGGGGTCGCGGAAGAATCGGTGGAACAGCCGCAGTGTCGCGTCGATGTCGTCCCTGATCCGCCGGTCGCCGGTGACCCGGAACGTCTGGGTCTGGCCGACCAGCGCGTAGATCTGCTCGTAGGCCGGGATCGCCTCGTAGTCGTCGCCGAACTCGGACGTGAACAGCTTGCGCTCGCTGCCGCCGCGCACGTCGATGCCGTGGTACCAATACACGACGTCCTCGTCGCGGTCGACGAACCGCATGTGCTCGCGCAGGTACTCGGTGCCGCGCTCGGCCACGCCGAGGAAGTCTTCGTCGCCGGTGAGCAGGTACGCGGACGCCATCCCGTACACCATGCGGGAGATCGTGTCCGTCTCCTGGACGTGGTGGTCGCTCTTGTCCCCGCCGAGCCGCAGCACGGTGCGGTAGTCGGCGAAGTCGACCGGACGAGTGTCGCCGAACTGCGCCCGCCGGTAGAACCGCGCGATCTCGCCCAGCTGCCGCGACCACCAGTGCGGGTCCTCGAAGCTGTAGTCCCCGATCCGGCGGCCGGGGAAGATCAGCCGCTTCGCCTCGAACCTGCCCGCCGGGTAGCGGATCCCGTACGCGTACAGGTACCTGCCCGGTTCCAGCAGCTCCGGCACCTGCGAGGACGCGTCGGCGTAAGGCTCCCCCAGGTTGCGCAGGAACTCCGCGGACATGTTGTGCCCCAGGGAGATCCGCTGCCGCCGCCCGTCGGAGGTCTTCAGTTCGAACGACGCGCCGTCGGCCTCGGTGACGTAACCTGCGACCAGGTCGGAGAACGAGTAGTCCACGCCTCCCGCCGGCGCCGGGCGGCGGCTGTCCCGCGCGATCAGGTGCGCGGTGAGATCCGAGTGCACGGTCATGCCCCTCTCGCCATCCTCTCCAAGACCGACCTCCTGGTGCTGTCCGCCCGCGCGGCGACGAGGTCGATGAGCGTGCGCGCGAACAAGTGGCAGTGGTCGGCGCTGCGGGCGGTGACCAGGTCGCCGTCGACCACCACGTCCTGATCGGCGAAGACCGCGCCCATGTTGCGCACGTCGCCGATCAGGTTGTTGTGGCAGGTGACGCGCCGGCCGCGGACCACCTCCGCGATCGGCGACACCAGCCACATGCCGTGGCAGATGATCCCTTTGAGGACACCGGGATCCGCGAACGCGGCGCGCACGAGCCGCACGGCCGGGGCGAGTTCGTGGACGCGTTCGGAGTAGCGCAGCCGGTCGGACACCATGCCGGACGGGATGATCAGCGCGTCCAGCGCGGACACGTCGAGCGTCTCGAGATCGCCGTCGACCGTGATCGGCAGCTGGTGCTCGTGCCCGGTGAAGGTGATCGCCCGCCGGCCCCACAGCCGGGTGACCAGCCGCAGCTCCACCCCTTCCTCGGCGAACCGGCGGAGGTAGTACCACAGCTCCGGCTCGACGTAGTCCGTCTCCATCAGCACGGCGACGTTGCGCCCGGCCAGCCGGCCGCCTTGGCGGAGGATGGTGTTCACGACTGTCCTTTCAGGACGTGCTCAGGTGGACGAGGAACGGGCCTTCGTGGGCGAGCATCTCGGCCACCGCCCGTTCGACGCCGGCTGCCTTCTCGACCTTGACGCCCGGAACCCCCATGCTCGCCGAGAGTTCCGCGAAGCCGAGCGGCGGCGCGGCGAGGTCGAACGAGCCCGGGTAGGCGTGCGACTGGATGCCCCGCTCCCGCCAGTACTGCTCGATGTTGTTGTCCAGCAAGCCGTATCTGCCGTTGTCGCAGACGACGAACTTCGCCGCGACGTCGTAGCGCGCGGCCGTCCACAGCGCCTGGATCGTGTACATGCTGCCGCCGTCGCCGGTGAAGCCGACCACCGGCACGTTCGGCCGCGCGAGCTTGATCCCGATGGCGCCGGGGATCCCGACGCCGAGGGAGCCGCCCCGGGTGGCGAAATAGCTGCCCGGCGCCCGGGGCGGCAGGTGGCGCCGAAGGCCGGGAGATGCCGTCAGCGCCTCGTCGAACACCACGAGGTCCTCGCCCGCCTGGCCGGCGAGCGCCGCGGAGAACCGCTCGATCAGCGGGGCGTCCTCGCCGACGTCCGGGCGCTGCCACGCCGCCCGGTCGTCGCGCCGGCCGGGCAGCCTGGCAGCGAGTCCCGCGAGGGTCGCCTTCGGGTCGGCGACCAGGCCGAGATCGACCGGATGGTTCTTGGCGATCTCGAAGTCGTCCAGATCGACGTGCACGACCTTCGCGTCGCCGAAAGGGTTGTCCAGCACGGGGAACACGTCCGGGAACACGTACGTGCCGACGATCAGCACGGCGTCCGCGTCCTTCACCGAGGCGGCGCTCGCCTCGCCGAACATGTGCCCGGTTTCCCCGCGATACCACGGATTCGTGGTGTCCATGTTCACCTCGGACGTGTCCACGCCCCACACCGGCGCGCGCAGCCGCTCCGCCACCTCGACCAGTTCGGCCTGCGCTTCGGACACGGCGACCCCGTCGCCGACGAGGATCACCGGCCGTTCCGCATCGAGCAGCAGCTCCGCCGCCCGGTCCAGTTCGCCGGGCAACGGGACCGTCGCGCGGCTCGGCAGGCTCGCCGGCATCGCGGGCTCGGCGGTCGGCGCGTCGAGAACGTCCATGGGCAGTTCGACGAAAACCGGTCCGCGCGGCGGAGTCATGGCGATCTTCACCGCGCGGCGCAGCACCCGCAGCACCGACGAGGGATCGGTGACCCGCGTCGCGTACTTGGTCACCGGCCGCGCCATGGCCACGAGGTCGGCGGCCATCTGCGAGTCCATGGCGTCGTAGCGCACGCCGGAGCTGCCCGCGATCACCACGAGCGGCGAATGGCCGCGTTTCGCCTGGTACAGCATGCCGATCCCGTTGCCGAGGCCGACCCCGGCGTGCAGTTGCACCAGCGCCGGGGCGGCCGCGGCCCGGCAGTACCCGTCGGCGATGCCCACCGCGACGGTCTCCTGCAGCGCCAGCACGTAGGAGAACGCGGGCAGCTGGTCCACGATGTCCAGCAACCCCTGTTCGACCGTGCCGGGGTTGCCGAACATCGTGGTCATGCCGTCGGCCGCGAACTGTTCGAAGATCGCGATCTTGCCGGGGCGCGCGTGCACGGCCGCCTACCAGCCGTACCGGCGCAGGCCGGACTCGAGCACCTCGACCAGCTTGCCGCCGCCGAGGAAAGAGTCCGGAGTGGACCGTGCCGTGACGTACGGGTAGTCGACGACGACCGAGGTCTCCTTGCCGACGTTGCCGTGGTAGCGCCCGTCCGGGCCGGTCGCGTCGCGCAGGATGTACTCCAGCGGGTACGGCGGCGGCCCCATGTTGAAGTCGACCCCGAGAAAACCGGTGCCGTCCTTGTAGTCGTACTCCTTGCAGTGCCCGGTGACGTGCTTGCCCCAGAGGATGCTCGCGCGGTCCTCCCAGTCGCGGGCGAAGGCGAGAGCGGCGACGCCGTAGCACAAGGCGAGGATCGGTTTGTCCGCCCGCACGAACGCGAGGATCAGCTCGTGCAGGCGGCCGTTGTTGGCGAGGTCGACGATCGGCCCGCTGCCGCCGACGATCACGAGCGCGTCGTACTGCCCGATGTCGGTGTCGAGCGCCGCGAGTGCGCGGTAGTACTCCTCGGTCCTGCGCAGCGGCTCGGATTCGCTTTGGTACGGCCGGTCCGGGATCCACTGCTGGAGGCTGAGCGGAGTGTCCAAACGGGACGATTCGTCGAGTTCCCTGGCCGCGACGGCGACTTCCGGCGTGGTGACGGAGCGGCCGAGCGGCGGGTCGATGTAGCCGGGATCGAGGCTCGGCGGCAGCGCGCGGGCCCGTTTGCCGGTCGGCGTGGCGAACACGGTCTGGTAGCCGTGTTCGTCGAAGGCCACGAGCGGTCCGAGGAGTTCCTCGCCCCAGTACCCGTATTCCGAAAGGATCGTCAGTATCTTTGTCACGCCGTCGAGTGAACCCGCATGTCGTGCGGGGCAACAAGAACCGCTCGCCCTACTCCACGAAGTCCGCCCCGGGTCCCGGCCACTTCGTTAGGTGGCCCCGGAATCCCGGTCCGCCGCCCGACACTGGCCGTCATGACCGTGTCCACGCCCCGCCACCGACCGGCCCTGCTCGCCGTCGACGACGACACGCACGTGCTGCGCGCCGTCCGCCGGGATCTGCTCAGCGGCTACGCGGACCGCTACCGGGTCCTGTGCACGACCTCGCCCGCCGACGGCCTGCGCATCCTCGACCGGCTGGAGGAACACCGGGAAGAGCCCGCTCTCCTGCTGGTCGACCAGCGGATGCCGGAGATGACCGGCATCGAGTTCCTGGCCGAGTCGCTGACCCGCTTCCCGTCCGCGCGGCGGGTGCTGCTCACCGGGTACGCGGACACCGCCGTCGCGATCGACGCGATCAACGAGGTCAAACTGCACCACTACCTGGTCAAGCCGTGGGAGCCGCCCGCGGAGCGGCTGTACCCGGTGCTGGACGACCAGCTGGCCGAATGGCAGTCGGCCTACGAGCCGCCGTACGAGGGCATCCGCGTCGTCGGCCACCGGTTCTCCCCCGCCACCCACCAGCTGCGCGACTTCCTCACCCGCCTGCTGCAGCCGTTCCGGTTCGTCGACGTCGCGGCCGAGGCCGGGCACGAGGACGAGGTGCCCGCGGTCGAACTGCCCGACGGCAGGCGGCTGGTTCGGCCGACGCGCGGCGAACTGATGGCCGCGCTCGGCCTGAGCGGCGAGCTGTCCCGGCCGCACTACGACCTGGTGATCGCGGGCGGCGGACCGACCGGTCTCGCCGCGGCGGTGTACGGCGCGTCGGAGGGCCTCTCGACCCTGCTGCTGGACGCGCATGTGCCCGGCGGGCAGGCGGGCACATCCAGCCGGATCGAGAATTACCTCGGTTTTCCGTCCGGGGTGAGCGGTGCCGAGCTGACCCGGCGCGCGGTGGCGCAGGCCCGGCGGTTCGGCGCGGAACTGCTCGCCCCGGTCGGCGCGGTCTCGCTGCGCCGCGCGGGCCGCGCGCACCTGATCGGGCTGTCCGACGGCCGGGAAATCGGCGCGGGAAGCGTCCTGCTGGCGACCGGCCTTTCCTACCACCGGCTCGCGGCGGACGGCTGCGACCGGTTCGAGGGTGCCGGGATCTACTACGGCTCAACGAATTCCGAGGCCGCGCTGTGCGCGGGCCAGCACGTGGTGATCGTCGGCGGCGCGAACTCGGCCGGCCAGGCCGCACTGCACTTCGCCCAGCACGCCGAACAGGTCACGATGCTCGTGCGGGCGCCGTCGCTGGCGACGCGCATGTCGCGCTATCTGGTGGACGAGATCGAGGGGACGCCGAACATCGAGGTCCGCGCGACCACCGAGGTGGAATCAGTGGCCGGATCGTCGCACCTGGAGCGGATCACGTTGTGCGACAACCGCACTGGCTCAACGGACGAGATCTCCGCGGCCTCCATGTTCAGTTTCATCGGCGCCCGCCCGCGCACCGACTGGCTCGCGGACGCGGTGCATCGGGACGCCGCGGGATACCTGCTCACCGGACCCGCGCTGGCGGGCCTGCTCGACGACGGCTGGGACCTGCCCCGCGAGCCGATGCTGCTGGAAACGAGCGCACCCGGCGTGTTCGCGGCCGGCGACGTACGCGCCGACTCGGTGAAACGCATCGCCTCCGCGGTCGGCGAAGGAGCGCTTGCGGTGACACAAATTCATCAGCACGCGGCTGGGGTTTAGCGTCGTGTCGGCCGACAGTCTGTGCGCAGGATCGGCCGGAGCGGTCAGGCGAGTTCGACCAGCAGAGCAGCGAGCCGTTCCGGCACCGACCAGAACGGCGAGTGCCCGCCCTCGATCTCCCGGATCTCGGCACCGAACAACTCCCGGGCCAGGGCGCCGTTCCACGTGCCGACCACCGCGCGGTCTTCGCGGCAGGATACGTACGTCGTCGGTACGCGGCGCTGCGGCAAGTCGGGGCAGGTTTGTGCGCCGACGGTGTTCGCGCTGCGGCGCAATCGGCTAACCGCGTCGGCGGCGTCGGCCGGGGTGCAGTCGTGGTACAGCACGTCGGTCGCGTCGGCTGGGTCCAGGACTACGCAGCCGGACTCGTTGACGACGGCCCCGGCGAGAGCCTTCTGCAGCGGCTCGCCGAGCGGTGCGAACCCGTCGTCCAGCAGCGCGGTGCCGGGCCTGCGCACCAGAGCGGCGAGCAGAACGAGGGAGCCGACCGCCGGGTTGCCGGTCGCCAGCGGTGCCACCATGCCGCTCATCGAGTGCGCGACGAGGACGACGTCGGACCGGTCCCGGAGCGCGTCGTCGAGCACCGCGAGGTATTCGTCCTGGCCCGCCTCGGCCGTGTCGCACGGCAGCGACGGGCAGATCACCTCGTGGCCGCGCGCGGTCAGGTGCTCGCTCACGCGCTCCCAGCACCACGGGCCGTGCCAGGCTCCGTGCACCAGAACGAACGTCCGCGGCTTCTCGGCTTTCATGACGATCACGCTAGCCACCCTCGCGGGGGCCTGGAGTTCGCCGAGCGTCCGCGGGTTCTTTCTTTGCCCGAACGACCCGCCGGACGACTACTGCGCCGGAACAGCTTCCCGGACCGTGTGTTCCAGCAGCGCGAGCGCCCGTTCGACGTCCTTTCGGTCGGTCTCGCTCAGCCCGGCGAGGAGCGATTCCTCCCGGTCGAGGTGTCCTTCGAGAGCACGGTCGATGAGCTTGCGGCCGGCGGGGGTCAGTTCGGCGTAGCTGACCCTGCGGTCGGCCGGGTGGTCGCGGCGGCGGATCAGCCCGTCGCGCTCGAGCGTGTCCAGCCGCGCGGTGAGAGCGCCGGAGGTGACCAGCGCGGAGGCCGCCAGCTCCGAGGGCGTTTTCCGGTAGGGCCGGCCGCCTCGGCGCAGGTTGCACAGGATGTCGAACGAGCCCGGGGTGAGGCCGTACGAGGCCAGGTAACCGCGGAGGCCACCGGCGGCCAGGTCGGCGATCCGCCGGATCCGGCCGAAGATCGCGATCGGCGAGGCGTCCAGGTCCGGCCGCTGCCGCGCCCAGTCCGCCACCACCTGATCGACCGTGTCCATCGTCATCGACTCCTCGTTCGGCGGGGTTCGAACGGAGCCTATCCGGTGTTCGCGCAACGGTGCCGCGTCCGTCCTAACGGGACTGTTCCGGGACGGCGGGCTGCTCGGCCGCGGCGGGTTCTTTCCCGGCCGGGCCCCGCCCGCGGAGTAGCACTACGGCACCGAGCAAGGTGAGGAGCTGCGTCGCGGCTAGCAGCACGTACCCGGCCGCGAACCCGTGGTCACCGCCCGCGGCGATCGCGATGCCCATCAAGGTGGGAAGCAGCGCGGACACGAGATTGCCGACTCCGTTGATCAGCCCGTAGGCGCTGCCGACGGTGCCCGCTGGCGCGTATTGCTGCACCAGCGTCGGAATCGCCGGTCCCTGCAGGCCCCAGAACGCGTTGGCGAGGATCAAAGTCGCCGCGGCCAGCCAGCGCGAGTCGGCGAGGGTCACGGTCGTCGCGCACAGCGCGGTGCCGATGCTGCCGACCACCAGGACCAGCGGCACCCGGCGGGCGGGCATCCGGTCGATGAGGTACCCGCCGAGGAAACCGGATCCGAGGCTGACCACGAACGGCAGCGCCGACAGCGCGCTCATCTGCGCCAGCGAGAAGTGCCGTGCCTGCAGCAAATACGACGGGAGCCAGGACGTGCTGCCCCACAGATAGCCGAGCGTGGCGACTTCGATCAGCAGGATCCAGCCGAGCTTGGGCGTGCGCAGCGCTCCCGCGAACCGCCGCAACGCCGGTTGCCGCGCGGCGGTCCGGTTCCGCGAGCTTCGGACGAACACGGCGACCAATGGCAGCCCGACCACGAGGTTGAGGGCCGCGAGCAGGAGGAACGAGCCGTGCCAGCCGAAGTGCACGAGGGCGAAGGTGATCACCGGGATGCCCAGCGCCGTGCCCAGGGAAACGCCCATCGAACTGACCGCGTTGGGCTTCCCCCAGGCGCCTTCGGCGAAATTGTCCTTGACGTACATGGTTTTCAGCGAGAACAGCGGCCCCTCGCTGGCTCCGAGCAGGAACCGCACCGTCAGCAACACCACCGCGCCCCCGGCGTACGGGGACACGAGAGTGAACAGCGCCCAGCACAGCAGGCTGACGAGCAATCCGCGCCGCACCCCGAACACCGCTTCGTACCACGGAGTGATCAGCATGGCCGCGATCCCGTAGCCCGCCAGGAAAAGCGTCATCAGCGCGCCTTGCGCCGCCCGGTTTCCCGCGATTCCGAAGTGCTGGGTGAAAGCCGGATCGGTGATCAGCACGGACACGTTGACCCGGTCGATATAGGACACCGCCACGACGACCAGCAGCGCCAGCACTCCCAGCCACGCGGTCAGCGGAGCGCCGGGTCGCCGGTCTTCCCTCAGCTCGGGCACAGCAGGTCCTTTCCGGGCCGGACCATCGCGAGGCGGCCCGGACCGCGCGGACCCGCCGCGCCGCCAGACCAGCCGCCTCGGCCGGCGGGGTCGCCGGGAAGTATCTTTGTCCTAAGATGCTTGTGTCAAGCTATCCCGGCGAGGTCTTTTCGGACGGCGGGTTCTCTTGGCGGGCCGGGACAACGGGGCGGATCCCGCGGTTCCAGGAAAGAAGGGCTGAGCCCGGAGGCCCAGCCCTTCACTTACGTCGACCGACAGACCGGCACCGGCCCCAGCGCAGCCCGGCTCGGCGGCTCCACAATCGACATGCCGTTCGTGGTGCGCACCCGTCCGGCCAGGTTCCTTCCCGCACTGGCACCGAGGCGCGGCATCCCCTCGGACACCCGGCCCCAGCAACTCGCGACGCTGCGACTCGGCCAGCAGGCGAAACTTGGTGCCGCCACCGGTGAACACCGCCCGAACCGAACCCGAGCGGAGAATCGCCGCGACCTGGCGCCGCCGACCTCGCCGTCCGTCCGCGCCGAGCATCCGAAGGAGGCCGGGCGGTCAGCGGGAACCGGGCCTGGGGATCCGGACCCCGGCGGAGCGGAGCTTGGCCTCGACGAGCGCGAGGGCCTTGGCCGCGGCCGAACCCTGCGCTTCGCCGTGGTGGGCGATCAGCTCGTACCGGGTCGCGGCTTCGGTACGGGCTTGCAGGCCGGTCACGATCCGCAGATGCGCGGGGTTCGCGAGGTAGTGCTCGGCCATCGCGGTGGCGAGTTCCTCGATGCGGGGGTCGTCCGGTTCCCAGCCCGCGGCTTCGGCGCCGCGCTTGATCAGGGCGACGTATTGCGGGTCGCCGAGAGCGTGCTCGAGGTCGGCGAGGTAGTCGTCGAAGCCTTCGGGGGCAAGGGCTTTCGCCAGTACCCAGCCCTCCCGGGCCGCCGCTACCTCGTGCGCGGGGAAGCCGAGGCCGGGCATCCGTTCCAGCAGCGCCGCGGCGCGGTCCGACAGCAGCGTCCGGTCGCCGTCGGCGAGGCGGCCCAGCAGGTCGCGCCGCTCGGTCAGCTCCTCGATCCGCTCGGTGAGCTGCCGTTCGACGTCCGCGAGCGCGTCGGCGAGCGTGGCGCGGTCGGCGTCGAGCAGGGACCCGATCTCGGCCAGCGGCACCCCGGCCGAGGCCAGCGTCCGGGCCTGGACCAGCCGCAACAGCTCGGCCGATCCGTACCGCCGGTATCCGGAGCCGTCGCGTTCGGGCTCCGCGACCAGACCGAGCTTGTGGTAGTGCCGCACCGTCTTCACCGTGACGCCGACGAATGCCGCCGCCTGCCCGATGGTGACCCCGTTCCGCATCCGCTCAGCCTGCCTTGCGCTCGCGCTCGCCGAAGCTCGACCCGACCCTCGCGTCAGAACACTTCATTGAGGAGCTTCTGCTGGAGGCCCTGGAATGCTGCCGCGACGGACATCCCGGCGTCGTCCACGCAGTTCAGGGCGGCGGTCAGGGTCTTGCTTCCGTCGGGAGTGCTGTACATCAGCGCCGCGTGGCCGCCTTGGGCACCGTTGTGGGAGATGACAGTTTTGCCGCTGTCGGTGGTCAGCACGAACACTCCCAGGCCGTAGTCCATGTTCGGAATGCCCGTCGGGTGCGGGGCGCACATCTCGGCCAGCAGCTCGGCCGGCAGGAGCTTGCCGCCCAGCAGCGCGGAGACGAACACGGCCAGGTCCTCGGTCGTCGAGATCATGTCGCCGCCGGCGGACACCCACGACGGGTCTTGCCGGGTGATGTCGACCGTCTTCTGCTCTCCGGCGACCTCGTGCCGGTAGTAGGCGTGCGCGTGCGGCTCGGGGATCTCCGGGCCGTCGGGAAGGAGAGTGCCTGACAACCCGAGCGGCTCCGCGATCCGCCGCCTCGTCTCCTCGGCGGCCGAGCGGCCGGTGACCTTCTCGACCAGCAGCCTGGCCAGCACGTAGTTGGTGTTGGAGTAACTCCAGCCCGCCCCCGGCTCGAACCGCGCCGGCTCGGCCAGCGCCAGCTCCACCAGCTCCTGCGGCCGGTACGCGGTGAACCGCTTGTCCAGCCATTCCTCGCCCTCGGGGCCGTACGGCATGGGAATCCCCAGCGCGAGGGTCCCGTCCGCGTTGACCTCGCCGGTGAAGTTGAACAGCCCGCTGGTGTGCTGCAGCAGCATCCGCACCGTGATCCGCCCGTCCAAACCGAACTCGGGCAGGTAGCCGAGCACCGGAGCGTCCAGCTCGACCTTGCCCTCGGCCACCAGCTGCAGCACCAGGGTCGCGGTGAACGGCTTGGTGTTGCTGCCGATCCGGACATGCGCGTCGGTCGACGGCTTCGCGGTCCCGCCCAGCTCTGCCGCCCCGGCGCTGCCCGCCCACTCGCCTCGCTCGTCCCGCACGCGCAGCGTCACCCCGACGAAGCCGGAGTCGACGATCTCCTCGAGCGCCTGCCGCAACTCCGGACGGTCCGGCCCGGTCTTGCTGTCGGCAGTCCGCGCGGCGCGCTCTTCGTGGCGGGAAAGGTTGATCGACATGGTGGTTCGCTCCTACGGATCTGTGCTGCCAGGTCGGCTTCGTGCCGCTGCGACGAGCTTCCGGCCTGACCCAAGGTCAACCTCAACGGTGACCTGGCTCACATCTCCGCAGACGTGGCTCCAGCCGCGTCGACGCGGGTCACGAGTGCCGGTCCATGGAGCCCCAGTCCGCTGGGGCTTCCTGCTCGACCAGGCGCCGCGCTTCGAGCATTACGGCGTCCTCGATCCATGCCAGCGGTTCGGCGTCCACGATCAGCGGCTCGTTGTCCGGGCCTCGCGCGATTTCGCGGCCCCGCAACAACCACGGGCGTACGCCGGGGCCGCCGCGTTCGCGCAGGTGCTGGTAGTCGTGCAGCCGCCTCGCCAGCCACAGCCGCAGCGACCGTCCGCGCCACCACGGTTGCCGGGCCAGCGAGTTCGCCGACAAGCCGGGCAGCAGCATTCCGGTGAGCCCGTCGCGACTTTCCTGGCCGGAGCACAGATCCGCGTCCGGGCCGCGCGACCACCGCACGTACAGGTCGTTCTCGCCCGCCTCCCGGAACGCTGAGACCAGCTCGTCGAGGTCGCGCACGACGGGCAGTTCGCTGTCCCATTCCGTCATGGGCCCGGGATTACCCGCCTCCGCCGCCCGCAATCCCGGTTCAGCGGGCCGCTACCCGCACGGTGCGCAGCAGCGGATCCACCGGATCGGGCAGGAACATGCCCGCGGCCACGCCGCTGCGCAGGTAGTCGAGCACGGGGCCGGTCAGCACCTCGCCGGGAAGCACCGCGGGGACGCCTGGCGGGTAGGGGCTGATCGTTTCGGCGGCGATCCGTCCTGCCGCCTTCTCGGCCGGGATCTGTTCGGCCGGGCCGAAAAACGCATCGCGGGGCAGCTGCGCCTGGTCTGGTTCCAGGTCCTCGGGCGTGGGCAGTTCCACCGGCTTCGCGCGGGGCAGTTCACCGGCGTGGTCGGACAGCGCTTGGAGTGCCTCGACCAGCCGGGCGGCGGTGTCCTCGGCATCGCCGACGGTCAGCTGGGCGGCGATCCGGCGATGGTCCGAAAGCCCCACATCGACCCGTTGCCGGTCCCGCAGCCAATGGTTCGCGTCGTAGCCGGTGCAACCGAGTTCGGACACGTCGAGCAGCAGTTTCAGCGGGTCCCGGTCGTCCGCCCGGCCGGGACCGACGAGTTCGGCGTCTCCCAGCACGGTGATTCCGGCGATTCCGGCGACGCGCTTCCGGGTGTCCGCGGCCAGCACGAGCACGTCGTCGAGCAGGCCTTTTCCGTGCTCGACCATGTGCCGGCGCCAGCCGTCCAAGCCGGCGTAAACAAGCGACGACGGGCTGGTCGTGTCGAGCAGGTCGGCGCGCATGGCGAGCACGTCGGCGTCCACGAGGTCGCCGCGCAGGTGGTAGACCGAGCCTTGTTCGAGGCCCGCGCCCATCTTGTGCACGCTCGTCACGCACAGGTCGGCGCCCGCGTCCATCGCCCACGCCGGAAGGTCCGGGTGGAACGGGAAATGCGCGCCCCAGGCCTCGTCGACGATCAGCGGCGCCCCGCGTTCGTGGCAGACTCGCGCGACGCCGCGGATGTCCGCGCAGGAGCCGTAGTCGGTCGGCGTGATGAGCAGCATTCCCTTTGCTGACGGGTGTTCCGCGAAGGCCGCCTCGGTTTCTTCCGGGCCTGGCGGGTGGGCGAAATGCAGGGTCCGGTCCCAGCGCGGAGGCACCCACACCGGCCGGATGCCGCTGAGGATGAGCCCGGCGACCACGGATTTGTGCGCGTTACGGGAGATAAGCAGTTCCTCGCTCGGTCCCGCGACCGACAGCATGGCCGACTTGGCCGACAACGAGCTGCCGCAGGTGGAGCAGAACGCGCGGTCCGCGTGCACCGCGTCCGCCATCAGGCCTTCGGCTTCGGCGAGCGCGCCATGGTTGAGCGCCCGGTCGTCCAGGCCGTTCATCAGGATGATGTCCGAGGCGAACACGTCGCGGCCGACGATCTCCGCCAGCCGCGGGTCGACGCCGCGGCCCTGTTTGTGTCCGGGCGGCAGGAACGAGACGTGCCCGGACGTGCGAAACCGCCGGATCGCTTCGAGCACTGGTGCGCGGGAATGATCGGCCGCCCGCCCCGCGTACCCAGTCCGGCCGATCTCAAACGCGGTCCCGTTTCGACGGGCTCGATAGGGGTAATCCGAGGTGGTCTTCGCCCGGAGACGGAGGAATCATGACTCAGATGACAGAAGAACCGCAGCCGGTCGGCGGCTCCCTCGCGGCGCCGCGGCGCACGTGGATCGGCGACCACGACCCGACGGACCAGAACTGGCAGGAGGTCGGCGACGAAATCCAGGCGGCCGCGCAACGGGCCGGAAGGACGTGGCAGCAGCCGGAAACCGATTGAACGAACCCCGGAAACCGACGACGGCGAAAGGACGGCCGGAAAGGTCTGATCGGGCAAACGGAATTGCCTGAACGTCCTCCGGCTTTCGCCGTCGTTGCCTTGCGCGCGCTTCCGGCCGCCGTCGCCGCTTCGAGGGCGGCCGCCGGGTCGTCGCAGGTCAGCGCACGGCGGGTCGGCCAGATGGCCGATGCCCGGACGAGGTTGCCCGCCGACTGGCCGGAATGGACGGACTTTTCGGACGATCCTGCCCTCCCCCGGTCTCACTACCTTCGGATCGCTCCCGCTTCCCGCAGAAGCGGACCGTCGCCGAAGGAGTTCGCATCGATGAAGATGCTCGTGGGGGTTCTCGCGCTCGCCGCCGCCGCAGGGCTGGTCGCCGCGATCGCCGTGGCCTGCGGTTCCGGCGGCACTGACTGGCAGGCCGCGTGCGAAGCGGCTCCGGCCGCGGCGGCGGGCAAGCATCCGAACGCCGTCGCCGAAGCCCGGAAAGCCTTGCTGAGCAACGGAAACGATCCGCGGCTCGAGATCGAGGTCGTCGATCTCGACTCGTGCACGGTCGAGGTCGGCTGGAAATCCGATCAGCCGCAGCCGACCGCGTCCGTGGTGAAGCTGCTCATCGCGCTCGACCTCCTCGACCGGTCCGGAGTTCCCTCCGACAGCGACGCCGCCACCGTCCGCGCCATGCTCTCGGCCAGCGACGACCACGCGGCCAGCCGACTCTGGCAGCAACTCGGCGGACCGGCGATCGTCCGGCGGCAGGCCGGGAAACTGGGGCTCGCGCACACTTCGCCGCCCGCCGACCCCGGCCAATGGGGCTCCACCCAGATGTCGGCCGAAGACGTCGTCGCGGTCTACCGGCACATCACCGCGGGACGGTCCACAGAGGAACGGGAATTCCTTACCGAGGCATTGGAGAGCGCCCCGCGCAACGCCGCTGACGGGTTCGATCAACACTTCGGGATCCCGCGAGCGTTTCCGGGCGCGAAATGGGCGATCAAGCAGGGGTGGGGCACCTCCGAAGGGCGACGGGTGCTCAACACGACCGGCCTGGTCCGGACCGAGTCCCGGACCTTCGCGGTAGCGGTCATGAGCACTTGGGACGACAGCATCGACGTCACCGTCGCGACCAAGGCGCTCACGACCGCTACCGGGGCGTTGAAGAATTCTCTTGCTGGAAGCAGCAAACTCACCTGAACCGACATCAGTCCTTTGTGGACCAGATTAGGTGTTCGAACGGCGATCAGGCTTTGGCGCTCTGCAGTTTCAGCGGATTCTTCGGCGCGTCCGGCCGCGCGTCGATCATCCGCTGTCCCAGTTCCCGCAGCTGTTTGCGGCCCATCGCCGAGCGGACCTCGGGAAACCAGTCGTCCTCTTCTTCCTCGACGTGGTGGCGGACGTTTTCCGTCAGCACCGTCACCTTCGCGTCGAAGGTTTCGTCCTCCGGGTCCAGGTCGAGCAGCTCCGAGAGCATCCACACCACGACGTGATGCTCCTCGACGCTCTCCAGGACGTGGTCCTTCGTCTCCGGCACCGCTTCCTTCGCCGCGGGGTAGAAGATCTCTTCCTCGAGGTAGGCGTGGACGGTCAGCTCTTCGATGATCGAGTCGACGATCCGGCGCTTTTTCCGGTGGGCCTTCTCCCCCGCTTTCTCGAACTCCTTGAACAGCTTCTCCACCGTCTTGTGGTCGTTCTTGAGCAGCACGATCGCGTCGGTCGACATCGGTGTCCTCACAGTGCGGTCCGGGCGCGGGCACTGCAGGGTGGGCCGCCCGCGGTTTCTTGGCCGCCGGATTACCCTTTCCCCGCCCGCGAAAACACCCGTTTGCACGCGAACCGGTCCGGGTATTCCGATGCCCCCGGACCACAGGAGAGCATCAGTGAGCGACCAGACCGGCGACGAGCTGACCTTCGGCATCGAAGAGGAGTTCCTGGTCGTCGACCGGAACGGCCGGTTGTCCCAGGCCGATCAGGTGGTCTCCGACGCCGCGGAAACGGGCGACGGCGACGGCGAGCTGCAGCACGAACTGATCCAGGCGCAGGCCGAGATCGCCACGGACGTCTGCCGGACTCGCGACGAGGCGCTGCAGCGGCTTCGCGAACTGCGCGACGACCTGGCCTCGGCCGCGCGTCGGCAGGGCCGCCGGTTGCTGCCCGCGGCCTCGCCGCCGGTGCCGGAAGAGAAGTTGCCCGTCGTCACCCGGAGTCCGCGCTACGAACGGATCGCCGAGCAATTCGGGGCCACCGCGCGGACGTCGCTGACCTGCGGCTGTCACGTGCACGTCGCGATCCCGGACAAGGAGACCGGCATCCAGGTCCTCGGGCGGATCCGGCCGTGGCTGCCCGCGCTGCTGACCGTGACCGCGAATTCGGCCATCGCCGACGGTTACGACACCGGATACCGCAGCTGGCGCTACCAGCAATGGAGCCGCTGGCCCTCGGCCGGGCCGCCGCCGCGGTTCTCGTCGCTCGACGAGTACGAAGCCGTCGTCGACGCCTGGCTGCGCTCGGGCGCGATCCTCGACCGCGGGATGGTCTACTGGGACGTCCGGCTGTCGGAGAAACAGCCGACCATCGAGTTCCGCATCGCCGACGTCGCCGCGACGCCGGAGGAAGCCGTCCTGCTCGGCGTGCTGGCTCGGGGCCTGGTCGCCACCGCGCTGGCGGACGGCAATCCCCCGCCGTACCTGGCGAACGAGGTGCTGCGCGCCCAGCTCTGGCGCGCGTCGCGGGACGGGGTCGCTGGCCGGTGCCCGCACCCGCGCAACGGCGACTTGGCGCCGACGAAGGCCGTGCTCGCGGACCTCATCGAGCTGACCGGGTCCGCGCTGGACTCCGCCGGGGACCTGGAATTCGCCCAGGAGGCAACGGCACGATTGTGCGCCGAGGGCGGCGGCGCGGACCGGCAGCGACGGCGCTTCGCCGAACGGGGTCGCGGCGAAGACGTGGTTGATCTGCTCGCGGGTACGCCCTGAACGCGGCCCGTTCAGCGCCGGTGCGCCCATGCGGCGGCCGGGCAGTAGGTGCCGAACGCCGCGGGGCCCAGCCGCTACCAGGGATCAGCAGCACCGTGCGTTCAGCGGCGGTGTGTCCAAGCCGCCGCCAGGCAATACGCGCCGAACGCCGCGAGACCCAGTGCGACCAGCGTCAGCAACACCGTGCCGAACGGCTGGGCAGCGAACGTCTTGAGACTGGCATCCAACCCGCCCGCCTCCTTCGCGTCCGAGCGGAAACCGGCGTAGCCCAGCAGGAACGCGGTCATCGCGAAAACGACCGCCTTGGCCAAGTACCCGGTGGTGCCCAATCGGCCGACCCAGCGGCGGGTCTTGCCGGGCAGTCCGGCGGGGTCGAGGTCTTCGAGGAAGGTCTGCTTCACGCCCTTGACCCCGGCGGCGACGGCGACCCCGAGCACGATCGCAGCGGCGGCCACGACCAGCGCCGGACCGGCGGGCAGCTGGAGGAGTTTCGCGGTGAACTCCTGCTGGGTCTGGTCGCTCGAACCTCCCCCGCCCTCGCCCGCGGCGAGTCGGACGGCGCTGACGCCCAGTGCGAGCACCACAATCCCCCGGGCAGCAGCACCCAGCCGTTTGCGCGTCCGCTTCCCGCCGCTGGTCCAGGTGTAACCGGTCGCGGCCATCAGGAACTGCCACAGCCCGAACGCGACCAGACCGGCCGCGAGCACCCACAGCAGGACCTGGCCGAACACGGTCGAACCGGCCTCCCGCAGGGCGCCCTTCTGGTCGGTCTGCTCGCCGCTGCCGAACGCGACCCGCACGGCGAGGTAGGCGAGGATGAGGTGCACGAGCGCGTAACAGGCCATCCCCGCCCGGCCGAGCAGCTGGGCGGTGTCGGTTTTTTCTCCGCGGGCGACGGTGTTGGAGATCCGGTTCATGCGGAGGGGATACCCGCTCCGGCGGCGGTGCCGTTGCGGCAGATGGCGCAATCCGCCGCCCGGGAGATCCACAGAGGACGGTCGGATCACGGGTGGTCAGCGCTCGATTTCGGACCGCGACGGGAGGGGTCGGCTCGGCTCGGTCAGCCAGCCCGTTCTCCGTCGCGTCCTCGCGTTCAGCGCGGCGTCGTCGAGGCTGCGCACGACCGGAAGCGTTCGGTCGAGACCCAGCAAGGCCAGCGGGCGCAGGACAGCGCGTTGGTGCGCGACCGCCGCGAACCGCACCCCGGCGTCGCGGGCGGCCTTGGCCTGTTCGGCGAGGAATTCCAGGACCCGGGCCGAGCAGAACGGCACCTCGGTCAGGTCCACGAGCAGGGTCACCGGCCGCAGGCCGAGTTCGCCGGACATGATCCGGCGGAGCCGGGGGACGTCGGCGACCTCCAGCTCCCCCTCCAGGGTCACCACCGTCGACCTCGCGGTGCGGGTCAGCGTGCGGGCGGGACGCCCGGCGGGGCACAGGACGGTCAGGCTCAACGGCGTGGCGTTGCGGTGCATGGTTTTCGTTCCCTCCTCGCGAAAAGCGGGGCGGGGACCGGGAACGTGCGCGGCGCGGCCGAACTGCTGGATCCCCCTCCCCGGCTGGTGCTCGAAGACAGCGGCTGCTCGGCTGAGCGACGATGCCGCCAAGATACCTGCGAGGCGCCCGTTTTGCGCAACCCTGGCTCACCCGCCTGCGGTACGCGAGCGATCAGCCCGTAGCCAGTCCGGGTTCCGGCCGCGGCGGGCTGCGGTAGATCCGGATCGTCAGCAGCGTCGTGACCACGCAGCCGAGCCCCATGAAAGCGAGCATCGTCCGGGTGCCCGCGAGTTCCGCGATCGGCCCCAGCACCGCCGTGCCGACCGGGATCATCGCCCGGTCCGTGCTCGCGATGCCCATGATCCGGCCGAGGAGGTTGCCGGGGGCGGTCGCCTGCAGGGCCGCTCGGTTGGCGGTGCGGTAGCACTGTCCGACCAGTCCGACGACCACCATCGTCGCGCCGGCGCCGATCGCGGCGGGTTTTCCGGTGAAGCCGCTTGGCACCAGCAGGACCAGCAGCGCGAAGCCGAGGAGCACCGCACCGATCGCGGCCAGCCTCGCGGGATTTGCCGGCGGGCGGCGGGACATGGTCGTCGAGGCGGCCAGTGCGCCCGCCGCGCCGCAGGTCAACAGCAGGGCCGCGGTGCTTCCGTCGCCGTCGAAAAGGTCTTTCGACAGGAGCGGCATCATTGCGGTGTAAGGGAAAGCGAACAGCATCGGTCCCATCGCGAGGGCGATCTGACGGCGCATCGCCGGGTTTTGCCGGAGCAGACGCCAGACCGACTCCGCGGGCGGCGAAGGGCCCGAGGCGGTCGGTGCTGGATCGTGCTCGGGCAGGACGGTCAGGCAGCACAGGGCGACGAGCGTGCAGAAAGCGTTGAACCAGAACGCGGTGCGGACCGAGCTGACCGCGAGGACGAGCGCGCCGACCGCGGGACCGAGGATCATCGCCCCGTTCAGGCAGGCCGAGTGCATCGCGATCACCGCGGTGAGCGGTCGCTGGCCGCGCAGCGACGGCAGGAGCGTCTGTCTCAGCACAGGTTCGGCGCTGCCCGCTGAGGCTCGTGCGAACACCATCGCGCACACGAGCCACAGCGGGCCGCCCGCCGTCACGATCCAGGCGAGGCACAGCGTCGAGACGAAGAGCGCCACGCGCAGACCCGCGAGGAGCCGGCGTTTGTCGTAGCGGTCGGCGAGCCATCCGGCCGGCGCGGTGAACAGCAGGATGGGCGCGAGCCGCACCACGTTCACCGTCGCCAGCGCGGTGGCCGAACCGGTCTGCTCGACCACGTACCAGTTGAGCGCGACGAGGTCCGCGGTGTCGCCGATCCGGGAAGACAGCGTGCCGGCCAGAAACAGGCGCAGCGGCAGTCGTCCGGCAGTGCCCGCGGTCATAGCACGGGGTCGCCCGCGCCGTGCAGAGGATTGGCCTGCGGCAGGTAGATATCGTGGTCGGCGGCCAGCAACCGCATGAGCCCGAACGCTTTCTGCGGAAGATGGGACGTCCGCAGGAAGGCGATGTCCGCGGCCGCCCTGGCGAGCAGGTTCTCGGGCAGGTCGGCCAGCAGGTCGGTCATCTTCGTGCGGACCGTCGCCCAGAGCTGCTCGCCGGGCAGGTCCCAGGTCGCCGCGAACATGGTCACTATCTGGGCGATGTTGGCCTGCAGCAGCGCATACGACACTTTTCGGCGCACGTGGTCGATGTCGTCGGTGAAGGTGATCGAATCGGGATGTGGAGCGAAATCGAGGCCCGCTTCACGCATCCGGCTGGGATGGACGCGGATCCCGCCGAAGTCGCGGAGCAGGACGCGCACCGGCAGGCCGTCGCGAACCACCACGAGCGTGTTCTGCAGATGGGCTTCCAGGCCGATGCCGTACCGCCACAGCAATGGCAGTCCTGCGGCCAGCATCAGTTCCACGTAGCGCTCGAAGAACTCGTGCGGGCGTTCCTGGGCCAATTCCGCCAGTACGGTTCCCTCCGGCCGCGACGCTCCTCGCAGAGCGCAGGCGGACAGGACGATCTCGCCCGGCATGGCGTAGTCGGCGGGATCGGCTCGGAGCAGCGCGGAAAGGCCGCGTTCTCGCGAGGGTGCGGCGTCGCCTGCCGGTGGGGAGAAGGCGATGCCAGCCAGCTCCGGTACGCAGACGACTCTGCCGCGCGTGCTGGGGTCGTCCGCCAGGAGTCGTTGCAGGAGAACGCTCATCCGCGGGCCGTTGTCGGTGGTGGCAGGCGAGATCGTGCGTCGCCGCGAGGTGAGCTGGACGTCGAGCGCGGTTTTCACGGTCAGCCGACGGCCGTGTCTGCCAGCGGCGGCGGTCACCAGGCTGCGCACCGAGACGGTCGGCCGGCACGCCAGTTGCGCTTCGGGGAGCGGCACGATGCTGCCTGCCGCCAGCTCCTCGTGGTACTCGGCGGCCAGTCGGCTCCGCATCTGCCACGGGTGCACGGGGACCAGCTCGTACTCGGCGGGCGCGTGCCCGCGGACGGCGAGTCCGTCGATGGCGCGCGCGGCGATCGCGGGAAAGTGGTCGGCCACGATCGTTCCCACCGACGCGCCCGACGGATCGGATGTCGAGAGCACGGAATCCTTGCGCACCGCAACGAAAGAGAGGCCTACGGTGTCGGCGCTCTCCGGGCAGTACGCGAGAGAATCGGCGGGAGTGAAGCCGCGGCGGACCCGCGGGCAGAGGTGGATCGTGTGGCCTTCCGCAGAGGCGGCGTCCAGGTCGAGAGTGAGGTCGGACGCGGAGCGCTGTTCGGCCGCCGTCGCGATCCGGTGTGCGGGCAGGCGGTGCCGGACGCAGGCGCGGGACAACGCGAGGTTGCGCGCGGAGTCGACGAGATCGTCGCGGAGCGCTCCCCAATCCAAGTCTCCGCCGGATGCGGCGACGACGTCGACTAATTGCTCGGGACGATCGAGTGCGCGGACTTCGACGCCGTCGCTCACCACGACGGGGCTCACCACTTCGTTGGCCCCGAACCCGTTCTCCAGCTGGCACACCGCGGCCAGCCGCCGTCCGGACCGAAGGGTCACGCTGATCAGCCGTCCCGGGTGCGGCCCCAGCAGGGCGAGGACACTCGCGGACACCGGCGGCGTTCCGGTGAGGGGAAGGACGACCTCGGTGATCCGCTTGGCGGACAACGATCTCCGTTCGCGCAGCAGTGCGCTGCAAGCTCCGTTGAGGGTGCTCAGCCTGGCCCCGGCGAGTTCGTCCAGCCACGGCCGCACGAGTTCCGGCCGCCGCGCCCGCAGGCAGCCGAGCATTTCCCGTTCCGCCTCGTTGAGGTCCGGCGGTTCCGGCTCCTCGGCGGCGACGGCGAGCGGATTCGGGCTCTCGACGTACTGCTGGTCGGTGACGAGGTTCTTCAAGCGCATCGTCAGCAACGCTTTGTGCTGCCACGGCCCGCTCAGCAACGCCTTGGCGTCCGCCCGGGCGTCCTCGGCCTCTTCGGGGCAGCAGGCGGACATCGCGAGCCGATGGAACGTCTGGCGCACGCACTCCCCTACTACCGGCCACAGGCTCTCCTCCGCGCATCCGGACGCGTTCGCCAGCTCGGCGACGAGTTCTCCGAGATGGTGGCCGAAAAGCGGGTAGTACAGCTTCGCGCGGAGCGCCGCGGCGTCCTGGGCGAGCAAGGCCGAGCCGGGCAGGAACTCGCCGGTCATGGCTCGCCGGGCCAGCCGGGATCGCAGCAAGCGCGCGGCACCGAGGTCTCTGAGCAATATGCGGTGCGGCCACCGGTCTTTCAAGACCAGGACGGTGTTCTGCGGATGGGGTTCGAGCGCGATGCCGTAGCGGACAAGGAGGGTCAGCACCGGCGGGACGCAGCGCTCGACGTGCCGGGTCAGCCACTGCCGCGCCACCTCGCTCAGCGGAGTGCCGGTGACCGAGGCGGTCTCGGAGATCAGGTCGTGGAGCAGGCTGGCACCGGTCAACGGCGATTTCGCGAACAGCGAGGCGATCGGCATCGAGAGTTCGTCCGGGCCGAGGAGATCTTCGCTGTCTTCCCGGAGGACAGCGGCCAGCGAACGACGTCGGGCCTGTGCGGTGGCAGGATCCGCGGGTTCGTCCGGCGGCACATACGCGACGCTGGCCAGCTCTCGCAGCACCGCGAACCGGGGCCGCCCGTCCGGCGTGCCGAGCGACAGGTCCAGGTCTCCGGCGACGATGTGTTCGAGCAGCGCGGACAGGCGCGGGCCGTTGTGCACCGCGGCGGGCGAGACCCCGCGGACGGCGCTGGTGAGCTGCACTTCCAGCGCGGTTTTGACGTGCAGCCCCGCGCTCGCGGCGGTCTCGCGCGCCGACAGGGTCCGGACCGAGATCAGCGGCCGCGCCGGAATCCGGGTCCGCAGCGGTGCCACCGTGCCGTCGGCGATCGCGTCGGCGTGCAGCGCCGGCAGGGCGTGGAAACGCTGATGCGGATGTACGGGAATCAGCACGCGCCGCTCGGGAATCAGCCCGGCGGCGCGCATCTCGACCGTTGCCGCGGCGACAGTTCGCGGAAAGTATTCGCTCAGCAGCGATTGCGAAGCATCGAGGTCGTTCGCTCCGGTGGCGGCGTCCCGGGAAACCGAAATCAACGGCAGGCCGAACTCCGGGCCGAATTCCGGGGAATAGCGGACGGCGTCCTCAACCGACATCCCGACCTTCATTTTGGCGACCGGATGCAAGGGATGGCCCTCGACGACCATTCGCTCGAATGGCACCAGGAGCGACCCGACCTCTCCTGAATCGCGCAGCGCGTCGACCAACGCCGTGAACGGCCGAGTGCCGCGCTCGCTGCCGGAATCGTCTCGATCACGCAGGTCTGCCGCGAAGAGATCCGCGGCCGCCAGGGACAACGCGTGCCCGGTGACACTGTCGGCGAGTTCGGCGCGCAGCCGGTCCCAAGCATCACCGTCACCGGAACAGAGCTGTTCCCTGACCAGGAAATCCCAGAGCCGCAACGGGTCGGCGATCTCCTGACCGCCGAGGCGCACCGGACCGGCGAGAACCAGACGGCCGGTCTTCGTCGCCTGGCGCAGCACAAGGTCCAGACCACGCTCGCGGGCCAGGTCCGTTTTCAGCAAACCCTCGCGCGCCAAAGCGGAGAGCAGGCGGGACATAGTCGTCGCCCGCGCCTCCGGAAGGCATTCCGCGAACGTTTCGGAAATGCCCGGCGGCGCGAGTTTTCCAGATTCTTCGAGACGGGCGAAGACGGCGAGTTCATCGGGAGAAAGGGGGCCTCCCAGCGGTGTCATGAAAGCATTTTCACTAGCCTGAACGGGAGTGGGCATGGTCCACTATGGTGACCCCGCCCAGGTTAACCAGACAGGAACGTAGAGGTTAACAACAGATGAACACACCTATCACAACCCGATAAACTCGGACATTCGCGCACTCGTCCGCGGCCATTTGCGTCGCAGGTTGAGAACTCAACTGGAGCACTGTCTCATACTTTGCCCTGACAATTAACCGGCCGCCGTTAAATGCGGCGGGCCAGCCGGTCGATTTCGCGGACCACGGCCAGGGTGCCGCGTGCGGCGTTGGACAGCACCGCCACGTCGAGGTTCTCCGCGGGGTAGTGGCGCGCGATGCCGCCGACCCCGGCGTTGCCGCCGTCCTTGTAGTAGTTCCGCACAGAACCGTTCTGTCCCAAGATGAACTCCAGCCCGAAGCCGAACCACACGTCGCCGTCTTCGGCTCGATGGTGCAGTACCTGCGGGGTGAGGAACTGCTCGGTCCGCTCGGCCGACAGCAGTTCGCCGCCGCGCACCGCGCGCAGGAACCGCACCAGGTCGGCCGCGGTGACGTGCGCCCCGCCGTCGGGCGAGCCGATCGACGGACAACTGAAGATGTTCTGCTTCCACCCGATGATCCGGCCTTCGGAATCGGTGACCGGATCCCAGCCCTCGGCGACGTCCGGCGCCGCTTCCCGGCGGTCGAAAAAGTCCGACGCGGCCATGCCCGCCCGCGCGAACACAGCGCTCCGGATGTGGTCGCGGTAGGCGACTCCGGTGATCTCCTCGATCGCCAGGCCGACGAGAATGTACCCGGTATTGCAGTACCGGCACCCCTCCCCCGGAGCGAAATTCGGTGGCTTGTCCACGAAATTCGGCAGGTGATCCCGCGTTCGCGGCACCGAGTAGACCGGTTTGCCGACCCACAACGCCTCGTAGCTCTCACCGGCTTCCTCGTCCGCGTCGTCGGCGATCCCGGAGGTGTGGGTGAGCAGGTGCCGCACGCTCACCCGCGGCGAGATCGCCGTGCCGGCCAGGTCGACGATCTCGGTGATCGGCGCGTCCAGGTCCAGCCGGCCTTCGTCCACCAGCTGCAACGCGGCCACCGCCGTGAAGAGCTTCGTGACGGACGCCGTGTCGAACCGGAGGTCGAGCCTGTTCGGCACCGCCCATCGGCGGCTGGCCTGTCCGTACGCGCCCGAGAACACCACCTCCTCGCCACGGCGGATCAACACCACGCCGGAAAACTCGTCGGCGGCGGCTCGGGCGCTCAGCCAGGAATCCAGACCGGTGAAAGGCATCCTCCGACGGTAGCTCAGCCGACCGTGACCACCCGGGCCCAATCAGGGGGTGCGTCCGGCCGATAGGAGGGAAGCTTCTCCGCCAGCGGTCCCGCCCTCCGGAACAGGCCCACCACCGTCCGGCAGGGCGGTCTTGAGCTGGGCCAAGGGGTTTGGCCGTCGGTCAACGCCACGATCACGTCCGGGCGGGGGCCGGCCCGCAGCGCGGCAGCGAAGCCGCTGCGCAGATCCGTTCCTCCGCCGCCCAGCAACGGGATTCCTTCGGCCCGGCACAGCTGTTGTGTGGTGTACGCGGCGGCGTCGCACGACAGCACCGAGACGAGATCGCGCCGACCTCCTACCGCACGGACGATCGCGGCGACGTCGAGGATCGCGCCGCCCAGCTCGGCGTCGCTCACCGAGCCCGAGGTGTCGACGATGACGCAGACCTGCGGCGGACGGCGGCGCAGGCTCGGCAGGACGACGCCGGGCAAGCTGGCCGATCGGCGCGAAGGGCGGCCGTAGGTGTAGTCCTCGCCCGCCCCGGACATCGCGGACCGGAGCGCCGAGCCGAGCAGTTCCCGCCACGGTTGCGGCGGATGGAACGCCTCCTCGGCCCAGCGTTTCCAGCCCGCCGGAACGTCGCCCGGGTTGCCGTTGATGCCTTGGGCGACCCGGAATCGGACCGCGTCCCGCTCCTGCTCGCTGAGCCCGTTCACCCCGTCGAGGCCCAGCTCCCAGCCGCGTTCCAGGCCGTCGGCGCCGCTGCCGCAGTCGAGCCAGGCGAATTCGCCGGTGCAGGGCCCGAGCCGGAACTGGGTCAGGTACTCCTCCATCAGCTGCCCGTCGTCCAGCCTCAGCGCCGCCGGATCGACGGCACCCTCGGGCCGGGCCAGGCCGTCGCCGAAGACGTCGTCGTTGATCTCGCAGTCCGCCGCGATGTTCATCCGCAATCGCTCCGCCGGCCCGGTCAGCTCGTGTTTCGCGGCGAACCGGTCGCTGCGGCCGTGATGATCGCGCAGCAGGTGGGAGACTTCGTGCACCCAGACTCCGGCCAGCTCCGCCAACGGAGTGCGGTCCACGAATCCCGGCGAAACGTAACAACGCCAGTGTCGGTCGACCGCCATGGTCGGCACTCGCCGTGACTCGACGACGTGCAAGGCGAACAACGCCGTCGCCAGATACGGCCGTTGCCGGACTGCGTGCAGCCGCGCCGCGTAGAGCTTCTCCTCGTCCATCAGCGCTCACCTGCACGGTCCGCTCGCCGGGGCAACGCGACCGCTCCGGAAAGCCGCTCGATGGCCGCCGGTACCTGCCAATCGTCGCGGCGCAGCGAGGCGAGGGTCGCCGCGGGCACGACGACCAGATCTGGTGCGCCGGTTTCCAAAGCCAGCACCAGCAATGCCCACGCCGCGTCCCAGCGGGACTGCTCCGGCCGTTTGCGCACCGCCTCCACTACGCCGTCGAGCACGGTCTGGCGCAAGTCGCCGCGTTCGGGCAGGACCGCCGATTCAGGGTCCGCGAGCAAGGTTTCAGGGTCCGGCAAATCCATCCGGTCCAGGCTGGCCAGCAACTCCAGGCCCGGGCCGTCGCCGACGGTGCCCCGCACCAGCATGGACAGCACTTCCCGGGAAGCACCCGCCGCGGTAGCGAAAGCGACCAGCCGCAGGGTCATCTCCCAGCTGCGCGGCGAAGGCCACGCACCGCCGCGACGGCCTTCGCTCTTCGGCAGCTGATGGACGAGTCCGGGCCGGGCGGTCAGGAGGCCGCAGACGGCGCGGCGGGCGAACGTCACCGCGTCCGGCAGCTGCCCCGGATCCAGTCGGGGCAGCGCTGCTTTCGGCCACGTTCCGCCGAGCCCGCGCACTACGACGTCGTGGTCGTAGGTCCACTGCAGGTGCACGAACCGGTTGGCCAGCGGCGGGCTCAGTTCCCAGCCGTCCGCCGCGGAGGAACGCGGGTTGGCGGCCGCCACAATCCGAACCCCGGGCGGAAGCCGCAGGGCGCCAACCCGTCGCTCGAGCACGACGCGCAGGAGCGCGGCCTGGACGGCGGGCGGCGCGGTGGAAAGCTCGTCCAGGAACAGGAGTCCTCGACCGGTCCGGACCAGGCGCACCGCCCAGTCCGGCGGGGCCATCGGCACGCCCTGCTCGGCGGGATCGTCGCCGACCACCGGCAGGCCGGAGAAGTCGGACGGTTCGTGCACGCTGGCGATCACCGTGGTCAGCGGCAGTTCGATCGCCTCGGCGAGCTGGGTGAGCGCGGCGGTCTTGCCGATGCCCGGCTCGCCCCACAGCAGCACCGGCAGGTCGGCGGACACGGCCAGCGTCAAGGCTTCCAGCTGGCTGTCCGGGCGCGGTTCGGTTCGGGTGTCGCTCAGCAGGGAGAGCAGGTCGGCGGCGACGTCCAGCGGTCGGAGGGTGGCAGGAGCGGGAGAAAATTCCGTGGCAGTAGACAGGTTGCATCACCTTTGAGGTCGAAGCGGAGCGGGAAAGAGTCAGCGAGTGGTCGCGTGGCGCGGGCGAGCGCGGTGACGGGTGTCCGAAGTGGACCGAAGCGGTCCTGAACCGGCCAGCTCGGCCCGGTAGAGGCCATGCACGAGTTGGCGGCGTACTGCCGTTTCCAGTTCGTCGCGCAAGGCGCCGCTGCGCAGGAGTACGTCCGGACCTAGCAGTCTTTCGACGGTGGCGACGGCACCGGCGGCGTCGCCGTGGTCCAACCGGGCGCGGACGTCCACGAGATTTTCCGGAGACCGGTGCGCCTCGTCGATCGCCCGCAGGCACGGCAGCTCGGTGCCGCCCAGCGCGCCCAGCAGCTCCTCGCGGCGAATCTCGTCGGGGTGGTGGTCCAGCGGGACGAGTACGCCGTCCACCACGCCGATGCGATGAGTGGCCCCGCGGCAGTCGACGAGGCGGGAATTCCTTGCGCTGTCCGGACTTCGTGCCGCGCTGGGTCGACGGTCGGGCCGAAGTGCCGACGCGACAAGCGGATGCAGCTGGTCGACGTCGATCAGCCCGGCGTGAAGCAGCTCCAGGTCGGGCAGGACCCAGGTCGCGGCGTCGGGCAAGACGGGCACCGCGCGGGTTCGGTCCCGGGTCCCCTCGCCCAGGTTGAGCGTCAGCCGGTGCCGGGAGGTGAGCCGTACGGCGACGGGTCCGCCCTCGATTCCGTCCGCGCGCAGCAGCAACGCCGCCTCGGCCAGCCACCGGTCCACCGCGCAGGGACCCGCTCCGGCCGGGATTTCGCCGGGGGACGGTGGCCAGCGCCCCGACCGTTCTCGCAGCTCGCTTGCCCTGCGGATGTCCCACAGGTGGCGGTGCAGATCGAGGCGATAGCGCCGGTCCGGATGCGGATGCGGGTGAAGACCGGCCCCGCGCTGGGACGGCGACCACAACGCCAGGCTGATCCGCTGACCGGCGTCCGCCCATGCCGGCGGCGTGCGCGCGACGAGGTGGATCTCGCCGAACTCCGGCCGGTACCGGGCGAGGGAGACCGTGAGTCCCGGCCGCAGCAGGCCGTCCGGGGCGATCCTCGGGAAATGCCAGCGCAGCAGGTCAGGGGCGAGATGCCGCAGATCGGCGCGGACCTGTGCCGCCAGCCGGCCGCCATGGGCGCGGCCTACGGCCCGGAGGTTCAGATCCACGTCGACGCGCGCGGCCGCACAGGCCCCGGCCCAGTCGCCCGCTTCCCGGCGGGCGGTCGCTGATTCGATCATCGACGGCGGCACGGCGAATTCGCGCACGCGCGCCCAGAAGTGGAGGCGAAGATTCTCGTTCGCGGGCAAAGGGTGCATCAGCACTCACCTTTGGCGAACGGAACCCCCGATCTGTTCGAGTAGTTGCTCATCGTGATCAGCGTAGCAGGATCCGGCCCCGCCGGGACATGTCATATTCTGACACCGGCGGCGCGTTGTTCCGCAGAGTGGTCGGCGGACATCACGAAGTGCGTCCGCGCGGCTACGGTCCATGCACGCGAGAGGGAGGGAGTCCTGGTGACGGATCCGAAACGGCAGACCCTCACCGAACGCCGGGCCGAAGAGCTGCGCATGAGCATCGCTCTCACGGCGCGCGACCTGTTCGTGGCCGAGGGCGACACGTCGGTCACTGTCGAGCGGATCTGCGAGATCGTCGGGATCAACCCGCGGACGTTCCACCGGCACTTCCCGGTCAAGGAGGACGTCCTGATGCCGCTGCTGCGCCGCAGCGAGCACGTCATCGTGCAGGGCTTGGAGGACGCGCCGGACGACGCCGACCCGATCGAGGTCTTGACGGCCGCGCTCACCACCGAACTGAACCGGCGGCAGGTGCCCGAGTACGACCACCAGATCATGACCCTGATCGTCAACACGCCGCAGTACCGGTTGCGGTTCGTGGAGTGGTGCGAGGGGCTCAGCGAGGCGGTCACGCGGTTTCTGGCGCGGTATTACGAGCTTGACCCGGATCCGTTCTTGCGCGAGCTTCCGGCTCTGCTGGTGATTCAGACGATGCGGCATTCCCTGACCCGCTGGGTGCAGAGCGGCGGTTCGGACGACTTCAGCGACATCGAACGGTGGGACTCGCGCGGACTGCGGCTTGCGTTGAGCGGGTTGACTCGTCTCGCCAAGTAAGTCCTTTGCAGACAAGGCCGGGCGGCCGCGGCGCTTGAGCCGGGTGCGTTCCGGTGCGAACTTGCTGCGCTGTTGGTGATTCAGGCGCTGCCGCCCGTCCGGCGAGTTCAGCGCGGCGGTTCTGACGGCTTCGGCGACATCGAACGGTGAGACTTGCGAACCGCGCGGATCAAGCACCTCCCGCCAGCCGCATCGACCCCTTGCAGACAAAGCCGGGCGGGAATCGTCGAGTGGCGAATCCCGCCCGGTCTTGGCGCAAGCGTTACGGAGACACGCTCGCGGCGTGGAGCGCGGCGATGTAGCCGTACACCACACCTTGCCCGATCGTCGCGCCCGCGCCCGGGTAGGAAGTGCCGAAGGCGTTCGCGGCGGTGTTTCCGATCGCGTAGAGGCCTTTCACGACTTCGCCGTCCTCGCGCAAGACACGGGCGTGTTCGTCGGCCACCAGTCCACCGCAGGTGCCGAGGTCGCTCAGGACCACCTTGACCGCGTAGTAAGGCGCGCGGCGCAGCGGGGCCAGGTTCGGGTTGGGGCCGATGGTGGGGTCGCCGTAGTAGCGGTCGTATGCGCTGTCGCCCCGGCCGAAGTCGGGGTCGGTTCCGGCGGCGGCGTGGTCGTTGAACTTCCGGAAGGCGTCCTGGAACGCATCCGCGGGGACGCCCATCGCTTGGGCGAGCGCGCCGAGGTCGTCCGACTTGTGCGCGATTCCGGCGCGGTACCACGATTCCGGGAGCGACTGCCGGGGAAAGCAGCGGCCGGCCGTGATGTAGCTGTCGCGGTAGCGCTGGTCGAACACCAGCCACATCTCCTCGACCGGCGTGCCTGCCCGCTCGCGCGCCAGGATTTCCTGCCCGAACGACATGTAGTCGATCGCCTCGTTGATAAACCGCTTCCCGCTCTGGTCGACGATGAACGACCCGGGCAGCGAACGTTCGGCGAGCATCACCGCCGGAGCGCCGCCCGGCACCGGCGCGAACGCTGGGAACCACCAGGCCTGGTCCATCAGCGCTGTACCCGCGCCGAGTTCCTGTCCGGCGAGGATGCCGTCGCCGGTGTTGCCTTCCGAGCCTAGGCTGGCGTGTTCGCCGAGTCGCGGCGACTGGAACTTGTGTCGTGCCTCGACGTCGTGGTCGAAGCCGCCCGCGGCCAGGACTACGCCGCGACGGGCCAGCACGGTGACTTCCTTCTCTCCCTGCCGCAGTACGGCTCCGGTGACCCGGCCGTCGTCCTGGAGCAGGCGGACGAGGCTGGTCTCTGTCCACACGGGAATGCCCGCGCGCAGCACGCCCGCGAACATCCCGGCCGCAAGCGCTTGCCCGCCCGCTAGGTAGTCGCGGCCGATCAGCATGCCGCCGATGCCGAGCGCGGCACGCGCGAAAATCCGCGGCAATGCCTTGAGCGGCTTGCGGGCCACCAGGTTCATCCACTTGTAGTCCGCGCCGGTGACCGGCATCGGGACCGGGGCCTCCATCACGCCGGGACGCAGCCGGGGACGCTCGGCGCCGAGCACGGAAGCGTTGAACGGGCGGCATTCGCACGTCCGGCCTTCCGGACGGCCGCCGGGCTCCTCCGGGTGATAGTCGGAATAACCCATGGCCCAGAAGAATCGCATGGGCGTGGTGCGGCGCAGCATGTCGACGGCGGCGGCGCCGTGTTCTAGGTAGGCGCGTCCGCGTGCCGCCGGGGCGGAGTCGCCGACGACTGCTTTCAGGTAGGTGGCCGCGTCGGTGATGGCGCGGGGTCCGGTTTCGGTCAGTGCGGCGTTTCCTGGGATCCAGAAGGCGCCGCCGGAGCGGGCGGTGGATCCGCCTACGTAGGTCGTCTTTTCGACGACCAAGGTGGAGAGTCCGCGTTCTTGGGCGGCTAGGGCGGCGGCCAGGCCGGTTCCTGAGCCGATTACTAGGAGGTCGACGGTTGTGTTTTTGGCCGGTACTAGCGGGGGGATTTTGGTTTTCATGTCGCTCCTGTGTTTTTGGCGCCGACTGTGTTTTTGGCGCCGACTTCGTCGTCGCGGGCGGGATCGCTTTTAAGCCGACGTTTGGGGGTGACCGGCGTGAGGGGCCTTCGGCCTGTCACGCCGGTCACCCCCAAACGTCGGCGCGATCCCGCGTGGTGGGCCAGTTCGGGGAGTGGTGGCTCGTGGGGTTAGGTGTGGCGGGAGTGGCATTAGCGGGCTAGGAAGGCCAGGACTGTGGCTTCCCAGGCTGCTTTTTGTTCGATCATGACCCAGTGGCCGCAGTTCGGGAAAATGTGTACTTCTCCCTGGGGAAGGGTGCGCATTGGGAGCAGGGCCATGTCTACCGGGCTTACGCGGTCGTCTCGGCCCCAGGTGATCAGGGTCGGGAGGTCTAGGTGGCGCAGCTGTGCCCAGGCTGGGGTTTCTGCGTTGCGGGCGGCGGCGGCCATTCCGGCTAGGGCTGCTGCGCCGTACATTCGGCGGGAGTTTTCCAGGGTGGCGGGGTCTGTTGCTTGGGTCCAGCGTTCTTCGATCAGTTGCTCGGTGACCAGGGCTTGGTCGTAGACCATTGAGCGCAGCCAGGCGATGAGGGCGTCGCGGGTCGGGTTTTCTACGAACTCGCTGAGGCGGACGATGCCTTCTCCGGGCTGGGTGCTGAAAATGGGGGTTCCGATGCCGCCGATCGTGACCAAGCGCTCGACGCGTTCGGGGGCGGAGAGCGCGAAGTCCGTCGCTACGAAGCCGCCCATGGAATTGCCGATCATGCGCACGCGGTCCAGCGAGAGACCGTCGAGCAACGCGCGCACGGCGGTCCTGGCGGACTGCATCGGATGCACGGCACCGAAATCGTCGCTTACGCCGAAGCCCGGGAACTCCAGGACGATCGTGCGGTAGTGCGGGGCGAAGGTCGGCAGATTGGCACCGAAGTTGCGCCAGCCGGTCACGCCGGGGCCGGAACCGTGCAGCAGCACCAACGGCGGGCCGTCGCCGCTTTCGCGGTAGCGCAGGACGCCGTGTTCGGTGGGCAGTTCGAGCAGGTCGGGAGCAGATTCGGCGGTCATGGCCCGACTTTGCCAGCGAGACCGGTGCCGTTCGGGGGACCTTCCCGATCAGCGGACGCTCTCACGCGGGCACGCTGATCCGTCCGTATCGGCCCCGGAAAAACACCAGCGGCTCGAGATCCGACGAATGCAAATGCCGCACCCGCGACACGACAATCGTGTGATCGCCAGCCGCGTGCTCGGTGTCGACCTCGGCTTCGATCCACGCCAGGGAATCAGCGACCACCGGCGCACCCGACGGCGACGGCGTCCAGTCGATCCCGGCGAACTTGTCGACCCCGCGGGCCGCCAAGCTTCGGCAGACGGCTTCCTGCGAATCGGACAGGATGCTGATCGCGTAGCAGCCCGCGGCGCGCACTCGCGGCCACGACGTGCTGGTCGACGCCACGCAGAACGCGACCAACGGCGGGTCGAGGGACACCGACGTGAACGAGTTCGCCGCGAGGCCGACCGGGGCGCCGGTTTCCGGGTCGATTCCGGTGATCGCCACGACGCCGGTCGCGAAATGTCCCAGCACGGTCCGCATCCGCGCGGGGTCCGACGGTACGGTCATCGCGCTTCTCCCTTAGCTGCGGCGAGTCCGGCCCTGCGCCCGTAGAAGCTGCCGTCGCCCAGTGAAGCTCCGCTGACGTAGCCGCCGGTGCAGATGCCTGCCGTGCAGCGTCCGGCCGCGAACAAACCTGGGATCGGCGCTCCGGACACGTGCAACACGCGTGCGTCCAGATCGGTCCGCAGGCCGCCCAGCGGGAATCCGGCGGTGGCGCCCCGCAGGTCGAAGGCGGCGACGGCGCCGGTGATCGGGCGCAACCACTCCGGTTTCTTGCCGAACAGCGGGTCTCTGCCTTGCGCCGCATAGGTGTTGTAGACCTCGACAGTGGTCTGCAGCGTCAGTTCCGGCAGGCCCATGTCGGCCTCCAGTTCCGCGACGGTCTCGGCGGCCCACGTCGGTGGCACGCGGAAGTTCGGCGTGGCGGTTTCGGTCGCGAGCGCTTCCTCGTGTGCTTGCTCGTCGATCACCAGGTAGGCCTGGTTGTCCTGATGGAACAGCGTCGCCTGGCCGATCCGGCCCGGGTAGGTGTCCTCGGTGACGTAACGCTGGCCTTGTCCGTTCACCAGAATGCCGCGCGCCATCAGCTGCGGGTCGCCGAAGAAGGCGACTTCGGTGGCGTCCATGTGCGCGGTGGCCGCGCCCAACGCGGTGGCGGCCAGGATGCCGATCCCGTCGTGCTCCTCGATCGCGGCGCCCGGACGGCCGATCAGCCGCGGCGCGTGGTCGGCGACCATCTGCTCGGAGTAGGCGAACCCGCCGGTCGCCAGGACAACGCCAAGGTCGGCCCGGACGGCGATCTCGCGACCGTAGCGCCGCGCGAGCACGCCGACGACCCGTTCGCCGTCCACGATGAGACGGCTCAGCCGGACGTCGTAGGAAACGCGTACGCCGAGCGCTTCGGCGGTCTCCGCGAGCGGTTTCATCAGCATGTAGCCGCCGCCTTGCTCGCCCGTGCGCTTGTTGCGCATCTGCGGCACGTGTCCGCGTGGCGCGGGGCTGGCGACGGTGTTGAACGGAGCCGCGTTCTCGCCGCCGGAATAGGCCAGGCCTTCGTCGTGCGGCGGTTCCCAGCCGGGCTCGTCCCAGAGCGCTTCCCGGAACGGCACGCCGTTGCCCACGAGCCAGTTGTAGTGCTCCAGGCTGCCGCGGCAGTAGTCGGCGATCTTCGCCTTGTCCGCGCCCGGACCGACGGCCGCGAGCAGGAATTTCTCCATGTTCTCCACGGTGTCCTCGACCCCGAGTGCGCGCTGGAGCGGAGTGCCGCCGCCGAGGTACACGAAACCGCCGGCCAGCGCCGCCGCGCCGCCCCAGCCGCTCGTGCGTTCCAGGATCAGCACCTGCGCGCCGGACCTCGCGGCCTCGATGGCGGCGGACACGCCCGCGATGCCATACCCGGCGATCACCACGTCCGCGGTCTCGTGCCATTCGGTGATCGAGGCGGCCGGGACGGGACGCAGTTTGTCGGTCGTCATGGATCAGTCCTTCCTCGTTGCGGGGCCGCGGGCGTGCCGTGAGGGGAACCTTCACGGACTCTGAGTCCCTCAGGGTTCCCTTCACGGCGCGCTGTCCTAGGCCAGGAGGTCTCGCATCATCTGCCAGAGCTTCTCGCGCGCGGGTTCGGTCAGGGACAACGCCGGAATCGTCAGGAAACCGTGGAACAGGCCCTCGAAACGGTGTGCGGCAACGGAGACCCCGGCCTCGCGCAGGCGCTCGGCGTAGCCGTCTCCGGCAGTGCACAACGGATCCAGCTCAGCGGTCGCAACCACCGCGGGAGGAAGGTCCACCAGTGACTCCGCTCGCGTGGGCACGAGGTAGCGGCTGTCGGTTCCGTTCGGCGCATACTGCGCCCAGTACCACCGCATGGCGGTCTCGGTGTTGTAGTAGCCCTCGCCGTAACGCCGGTAGGACTCGGTGGAGAAATCGTCGTCGATCACCGGGTACAGCAGGACTTGCCCGGCGATGCGCGGACCACCGCGGTCGCGCGCCGCGAGGCAGGCCGTCGCGGCGAGGTTGCCGCCAGCGCTGTCGCCAGCCACCCCGATCCGGGCCGGGTCTCCCCCGTACTCGACGGCGTGGTCAGCAGCCCAGAGCAGCGCCCCGTACACGTCCTCCATCGCTGCGGGGCCGGGATGTTCCGGGGCCAGCCGGTAATCGACCGCGATCACCACGGCTCCGACTGCGGCGGCCATGGAACGGCAGAACTCGTCATGGCTGTCGAGGTCGCAGAACACGAAACCGCCGCCGTGCGCGAAGACGACCACCGGAAGCGGCCCTTCGTCGTGCGGCGCGTAGATCCGCAGCGTCAGGTCGCCGCCGGGGCCGGGGATGACGCGGTCTTCCGCGATCCGCATCGCGGGCTGGTGCGTCAGCGGCGCCCTCCGAGACCGGATGAGCGCCCGCAGCTCCGCGGGGTCGTGCTGGGTCACGTCCGGGAAGTCGGCCAACCCGGCCAGCATCGCCTTGACCTCCGCGCCCGCGGGATCGTCGAGGACGAAGCCCCGATATCCGGCGGCCGCGACCTCGTCGCAGATCGCACGGTATTTGCCGAGCCCGCCGATATACGGCATGAACACCCGCGGCTTGCCGGGGATGTTCGCGCCGAGGTACCAGGAGTTGGCGGCCGGGAACAACGTCGCCGCCGCGTTGGCGTTGCACTCGGCCACCCATTCGGCGACCGCGTCCTCGGTCGCCTCGATCGTCGACACGCGGTTCTCGTCGAGATAGTCCAAACAGGACGCGATCCAGTCCACGTGCTGTTCCGCGGTCAGCACCATGTTCGCCAGCACGCTCGGGCTGCCGGGCCCGGAAACGACGAACATGTTGGGGAATCCGGCGACGCTCAGCCCGAGGTAGGTGCGCGGACCCGCCGACCATTCGTCGCGCAGCGTGCGCCCGTCCCGGCCTCGGATGTCGATGCGGGACAGCGAACCCGTCATCGCGTCGAAACCGGTGGCGAAGATCAGCATGTCGAGTTCGTGGAGCCCGTCCGACGTGTGGACGCCGTCCGGCGTGATCTCGGTGATCGGCGTGCGGCGAAGATTGACCAGCTCGACGTTTTCGCGGTTGTACGCCTCGAAATAGCCGCTGTCCGTGACGATCCGTTTCGTGCCGATCGGATGGTCGTCCGGGATGAGCTGATCGGCGATCTCCGGGTCGTGCACGAGTTCGCGGATCTTGGCTTCGACGTACTCACGGGCGGTGTCGTTGGCGGCGAGATTCGTGGTCTGGTCAGGGAAAGCCTTGGCGAACAGGTATCCCCCGCGCTCCCACCACTGGTCGTAGATCCGGGTCCGCTCGGCGGCATCGACCTCGAGGGCACCGCGCGGGTGCGGGCTGTTGGGCGTGCCGCCGCCGCTGATCCGCGACAACCTCCGCCGTTCGGGATAACCGGCTTTGATCTCGGCGAGGTGCTCCGGCGTCAGCGGCCGGTTCCGCGCCGGAATCGAATAGTTGGGGCTGCGCTGGAAAACCGTCACCCGCGCCGCGGTTTCGGCGACGACCGGGATCGTCTGGATCCCGGACGACCCGGTCCCGATCACGCCGACGCGCTTGCCCTCGAATTCCACGGCGTGCTGCGGCCAGGCGCCCGTGTGGTACAGCTCGCCCGCGAAACTGTCCCGCCCCGGAATGTCCGGCAGATTCGTGGCGGACAGGACACCGGTGGCCAGCACGAGAAAACGCGCGCTGACGGTCCGGGCGGTGTCGGTGCGGATCGTCCACCGCCCGGACCGGTCGTCGTAGTCCGCCGCCGTCACCCGGGTCGAGAACTCGTACGCCGAACGCAGGTCGTGCCGGTCCGCGACGTGGCCGAGATACCGCAGGATCTCCTCCTGCGCCGCGAACCGCTCGCTCCACGTCCATTCCTGCTGCAGTTCTTCGTCGAACGAGTAGGAGTAGTCGATGCTCTCGACGTCGCAGCGCGCACCGGGATACCGGTTGTGATACCAGGTTCCGCCCACTCCGGCCGCGCTCTCGAAGCCCCGCACCCGCATGCCGCGCGCCCGGAGTTTGTGCACCGTGTAAAGACCGGCGATCCCGGACCCGACGACGACCGCGTCGAAAGAGTTTTCGTGGTTTTCCAAGGTGTTCCCGTTCCTCGGTGCGGCAGGCGGCTCAGGCTTCCGCGCGCGCGGCGGCTTCCTTCATTTCCTTCATCCAGAGCCATTCGTGGCCCCAGTAGCTGTCCGCGGTGATTTCCTCGGCGGTGTAATAGCTTTCGTCGACGGGCTGGCCGCCGTAGCCGTACTCGATGTCCCAGCCGCCGGGAACGCGCACGTAGAAGGAGATCATCTTGTCGTTGGTGTGCCGCCCGAGCGTGGAGGACACCGGGAAATCGCGGGCGAGGACCTGGTCGTAGGCACGGCCGACCGCGTCGAGCGAATCGACCTCCACCATGACGTGGATCAGGCCGGGGTCGCGGCCCTCCAGGCTCGGCATGATCGCCAGGCTGTGGTGGCGCCGGTTGACCCCGAGGAACCGGATGCGCAGCGGCCCGGCTTCGGGCGGGCCGGGCATCCGGAACGCGCCGCGGGACAGGAAGCCGAGCGTTTCGGTGTAGAACTCGAACGACTCGTCGAAGCTGGTGGTCGGCATGACCACGTGGCCGAGGCCCTGGGCGCCGGTGACGAACTTGTGGGCGTACTTCGTCACCACCGGGCTGTGTTCGAGCACGGGCCCGTGGAAGAACTCCAGCGGAGTCCCGCCCGGATCCTTGGCGGAGAAGCCTGCCTCGACCTTGCGCCGGTCCGCGAGTTCCTGCGACATCGGCGTGCACTCCACGCCAGCGTCTTCGAGGGTCGCGCGGAGCCGACGCAACGCCGGAGCGTCACGCACTTCCCAGCCGACTGCCGTCACGCGATCGGCGTCGCCGTGCTCGACGGTGATGCGGGACGGACGCTCGTCCATCCGGAAGTGCAACGCGTCCTTCTCGTCGCCGAAACCCGGCGCGAACCCGAGCACGTCGAAGCCGAGTTCGCGCCAGCGCTCCAGATCGGTGGCGATGACCCGGACGTAGCCGAGTCCCTTGATTTCGCTCATGAGGGCGTCCTTTCTCAGATCATCACGCGCAGGGGACCCTGCGGGACTTCGACGTTCAGCGACGCCAGCGCGGCGGCGTGGTAGGTGGTGCTGGTGACGTGGATCGCGTGGTGCAGGCCCGCGTGCGCGTCGCGCCAGAAGCGCTGCAACGGGTTGTCCATCCGCAACGCGTTTCCTCCGGCGCGGTCGAAGATCTCGTCGGCGGCGCGCACCGCTCGCCACGCCGCGCGGGCCTGGTCCCGGCGGATCTGGGCGCGGGCGGCGAAGCCGATCTCCTCGCCGCGGTCGACCTTGTCCCACACCCGGTCCACATTGGACAGCAACTGCTGGCGTGCCGAGTCGATCTCCGAGGCCGAATCGCTCAGCGCGTGCAGCACGTACGGGTCGTCCTTGACGAGCGTGCCGGTCGCGCCGACGCGGTTGCGCTGGTAGTCGATCCCGGCGGCCAGCACTCCCTCGCAAATGCCGATGGTGGCCGAGGTGATGCCCAGCGGGAAGATCGTCGACCACGGCATCTTGTACAGCGTCTCGGTGACGCCGTACTCCTTCGCCGCGGAACCGTCGATCACCTTGTCCGCGTCCATCACCCGGTACGCCGGGACGAACGCGTCCTTGACCACGATGTCCTTGCTGCCGGTGCCGCGAAGGCCGACGACGTCCCAGGAACCGTCGATGATCTCGTAGTCCGAGCGCGGCAGGATCACGTGCATGCTGTGCGGCGGCATCAGCGGCTTGCCGTCCTGGCCGCCGAGCATCGCGCCGAGGAAGATCCAGTCGCAGTGGTCGGTGCCCGACGAGAACTGCCAGCGGCCGTTCAGCACGAAGCCGCCGTCGGTCGGAACCGCCACCCCAGCGGGCATGTACGGCGACGCCTGCCAGGTGTCGGTGTCCGCGCCCAGGATCTCTTCCTGCACCTTCGGATCCGCGAAGGCCAGCTGCCACGGGTGGACTCCGACGATGCCGCCCACCCAACCCGCCGACCCGTAGATGCTCGCCGTCTTCATGACCGTCTCGGCGAACTCGCGCGGGTGGGCCTCGTAGCCGTTGTACTTCTTGCGCTGCAGCAGACGGATGATGCCTGCCTGCTTGAGCCTCTTGGCCATGTCGTCGGGCAACCGGCCGAGCGACTCGCCTTCGTCGGCGCCGGCCCGGAGTTCGTCGGCGATGGCCTCGATGTTGTCGAGTGCTGAATTCGGCATAGGGGCTCCTAGATCTTCGCAGTGGGTCGAGCTTGCCAACCAGGAAGCCGGATCGGACCAGGTCTCCTGATGAGTGGAACAGCGTTTTCAGTACTCGACGGCGATCTCGTCGCTGACCGGTTCCGCCTGGCACGCCAGGATGTAGCCCTCGGCGAGGTCGTCCTCGGTGAGAATCTCGTTGCGCGCCAAGTTGACCTTGCCCGCCGTCAGCGAGCAGACGCACGCACTGCAAGCACCTTCACGACACGAGTACGGCGCGTCGACGCCCGCAGCCAGAAGCGCGTCGAGGAGTTTCCGCCCGGCCGTCCAAGGCACGACGTGGTCGTCTCCGTCGAGAGAAACCCGTACGGTGCACGCAACCTCGCCGTTCCCAGGCTCCGGCGGCTCATCTGTGAACGGATCTTGCTGCAGGGAAAGGAATCGCTCCGAGTGCACCTGGCTGCCGGGGATTCCAACGAGGGCGCACACGTCTGCCGCGAGGTCCATCAACGGCTCCGGCCCGCAGAGGTAGACGTCGCGGTCGGCGAACGGACGCAGCAGCACCGTCAGCAGGTTCCGGCTGGGATAGCCCTGCAGCGATTCCAGCAGGTGGAGCACCGTGAAGCGATCGGGGAACTTGCTCTCGAGCGCGGCCAGTTCCCCGGCGAAGATCACCGACGACTCGTCCCGGTTCGCGTAGAGCAGCACGACGTTCCCGCTGCCGCCGAACAGGATCGACTTCGCGATGGAGATCACCGGCGTGATCCCGCTGCCGCCCGCGACCAGCACCACGGATTGGTCCAGCGACGCGGGCGTGAAGGTTCCGGCGGGCGGAAGGACGTCCAGTTCGTCCCCGGCCGCGACCGTGTCGCACAGCCAGTTGGATCCGTGCCCGCCCCGCACGCGCTTGACGGTGAACTTCATCGCCTGGTCGCTGTGCGGCGAACTCGACAGGGAGTAGCAGCGGGCGGAACCCGTGCCCGCGTCCGGGACCCGCACGGTCAGGAACTGCCCGGCCCGGTAGTCGAACGCGGCCTCCCCGACCGGCTCCACGACGAACGAGCGCGCGTCGGCGGTCTCCTCCACGACGTCGGTCACCCGGACCCTGGTCCCGCGCGAACCCGGCGCGGCCTCGCGGCCGGTACTCGTTTCGGTGGACATCCACCCTCCTGGTCGTCGTCTCACCCCCGCCGCCCCGGTCCGTGAGGGGAACCCTGAGGGACTCTGAGTCCGTGAAGGTGGCCCTCACGGACTTCGGCGGGGCGGGCCTGGGGAACGGTAGAGCGGTGTCCGGGCGCCGGACCGCGGTCGTTTCGCTGACTGGGAGGACGGTCGCGAAACCGCCGGCTTCCCACCAAGCGGTTGCTCGGGCTTTTTCCCGGTCCCGGCTGTGCTTGCATCCCCGGCATGCTGACCATCGACAAGATCACCGAGGCGGTAGCGGAGTACGCGCGCAGGCTCGAAGCGGGCGATCCGGCCAAGATCGCTGAGCTTTACGCCGAGGACGCCACCGTCGAAGACCCCGCGGGCAGCGCCGTCCGCAAGGGCCGCGAAGCCATCGCCGCGTTCTACAGCGAACTCGACGGCCTCGCCCTCACCGCCGAACTGCTGACCGTCCGCGCGTCCGGCGACACCGCGGCCTTCCACCTGCGCGTGATCACCACGACCGACGAGTTCGTCAGCTCGATCGAGCCGATCGACGTCATGACCTTCGACGAACGCGGCCGGATCACGAGCATGCGCGCGATCTGGAGCCCCGCCGACGTCGTGCATCAGCGGCGTTCCAGTCAGTGAACTGTGACCGGGTTCATGACCCCGGCGCTTAGTAAAACGGGAACGCACCGGACTGACAGCTCCCCACCTACCCTTTTCAGGAGAGCGCGATGACTTCTCTGCAACCGGACGAGATCCGCCTGATCGAAGCGGATTCGGCGCCGGCCCGCTTCGCCCGCGGCTGGCATTGCCTCGGTCTCGTCCGCGATTTCGGCGACGGGAAACCGCATACCGTCCACGCCTTCGGCACGAAACTCGTGGTGTTCCGCGGAGCAGGCGGAAAGATCAACATTCTCGATTCCTACTGCCGGCACCTCGGCGGCGACCTGTCCCAAGGCGAGGTCAAGGGCGACGAGATCGCCTGCCCGTTCCACGACTGGCGCTGGGGCGGCGACGGCCGGTGCAAGCAGATCCCGTACAGCAAACGCGTCCCCGTGCTCGCGCGAACCCGGGCGTGGACGACCTCGGAGCAGGACGGCCTGCTGTTCGTCTGGCACGACCCGGAAGGCAAGAAGCCGACCGAGGACGTCGCCATCCCGCGCATCGAAGGCGCGGAAAGCGACGAGTGGACCGACTGGCACTGGTACACGACCGTCGTCAACACCAACTGCCGCGAGATCATCGACAACGTCGTCGACATGGCGCATTTCTTTTACGTGCACGGATCGCTGCCGACCTACTTCAAGAACGTCTTCGAAGGCCACGTCGCGACGCAGTACATGAACGGCGACGCCCGCGACGACTACCCCGCGCCCGAAGGCCAGCCGAAAATGCTCGGCACCACGTCCGTCGCGTCGTATTACGGCCCGTCGTTCATGATCGACGACCTGACGTACCACTACGAATCCGGCGATAATCACACGGTTCTGCTCAACTGCCACTACCCGATCTCGGCGGATTCGTTCGTGCTGCAGTACGGGATCATCGTCAAGAAGTCGGCGTCGCTGCCGGAGGACGCGGCGATGGCGTCGGCGATCGCGCTCGGCGACTACATCAAGGTCGGCTTCGAGCAGGACGTCGAGATCTGGAAGAACAAGGCCCGGATCGACAATCCGCTGCTGTGCGAGGAGGACGGGCCGGTGTACCAGCTGCGCCGCTGGTACGAGCAGTTCTACGTCGACGTCGCCGACATCAGCCCGGAGATGGTCGACCGGTTCGAGTACGAACTGGACCTCACCCGGCCGACGAAGGCGTGGCACGACGAGGTGGCCGCCAACGTCGCCCGGCAGGCCAAGCCGACGGAGACCGCGCCGTGAGCGAACCGAGGACCGACAACCGGCTCGACGACGTGCCGATGCAGCCGCTGCGGTGCCAGCACTGCGCGGCGCGGCTGCTGGTGCGCAAGAGCACGGTGCACCAGACGAGCTTGCAATGGAACGCCGACGCCGTCGAAGCCTGCGCGGAACTCGGCGCGTCGCCGATGCCGGGACCCGCGCTGGCGGGATGTTCGCGGCTCAAGGAGTCCCTCGAGGCCGAAGTCGCGGCAGGGCGGCTTCGGATAGTGCAGCCGGTGTGACCGCGGGGGTGCGCCGTGTCCGGTTCTCCCGGATACGGCGCACCTCGCTGTCCGCGAGCCGGTTTACAGCCGCCCGTCGATGTGCCTACACTCCGAGGTGTCAGATTCTGACAGGTAGTCTCAATCTGACATTCGCAGTCTCTGGAGGTGGTGTTGCAATGGCGCACATCGAGGAAGCCCCCGCGGCGATGATCGACCGCGTCGCGTCGCTGCTGGAGTCCTTCGTGGGCGAACGGCCGCTGACCCTGGCCGAACTCGCCCGCCGCTCCCGCGTGCCGCGGTCGTCGGCGCACCGGATCCTGCAGCGGCTGGTCGAACTCGGCTGGGTGGAGCGCAAGGAGTTCACCTACACGCTGGGGGTGCGCATGTTCGAACTCGGCTCGCAGTTCACCCGGCGGCGCATCGTCCCCCGCGCCGCGCTGCCGGTGATGGCCGAACTGCACCGGCGCTGCGGGCTGACGGTGTACCTGAGCATGCTGGTCGACGCCGAGATCATGCACCTCGAACGGATCGGCTCGTGGCCGTCCGCCTCCGGGCAGTGGGGCGCGGGCGCGCGCCAGCCGGTCCCGCTGACCGCCCCCGGCCGGGCCTTGCTCGCCACCCTCTCCCCCGATCACTGGCCCGAACTGCAGTTCGGCTACGCACCCACCCAGTACTCCATCCAGACGCGCAGCCAGCTCATGCGCGACCTCGCCCGGGTCCGCGACCGCGGGGGTGTCGCAGTCGATGCGCAGGGCACTCATCACGGCGTCACCGTGGTGGCCGCGCCGATCACGACCATGGACGACGACGGGCACTTCGCGCTGTCGGTGTGCGGGCCGACCCGGGCGCTCGACCTGACCGCCACGATCACCGAGGTGCGCAACGCCGCCGCTACGGTGTGGCGGGTCGCCAACGGCGTTCCCACGCTGCGGCCCCGTGCGGTGCCGGATCTTCCGCGGCCCAGTGAGCCTTCCTCGGCGGTCGAATTGCAGCTGGCCAACGGCGGGCCTGCGTAGCCTTCACCGCCGGGGCCGCCGACGGTGAAGGCTCGCCGTCAGGCGGTCTGGCCGCCGTCGATCACGAAATCCTGTCCAGTGCAGTAACTGCTGGCGTCGCTCGCGAGGAATGCCACCAACGCGGCAACTTCCGCAGTCGTGCCGGGACGACGGATCGGCTGACCCGCCACCGCGCCGCCGCCCGCCCGTGTTGTCTCGGAGATCATCTGCGTGTCGATCGCACCCGGGCAAACGCAATTGACCCGGATCCCGAACTCGCCAAGCTCCTTCGCCGCGGATTTGCTCGCCCCGCGCAGACCCCATTTCGACGCGCTGTATCCCAGCCCACCGGCGAACCCGGTCAGTGCCGCGGTCGAAGCGACGTTGACGATCGAACCGCCGCGCTCGCGCATCAACGGCAGCACCGCCTGCATCCCGAGAACCGGCCCGACCAGGTTTACGGCCAAGGTCTGCCCGAGGTGGTCTTCCTCGAAGCTTTCCAGCGGCGCCTTGCGGTAGAACCCGGCGTTGTTGACGAGCACGTCGATCCGGCCGAACTTGGCGCCCGCCAGTTCCATCGCGGCAGCCCAGTTTTCCTTGCTGCGCACATCCAATCCGACGGCGAGCGTCTCGCCGTCGATCTCACCGGCAACCGCGGCGACGGCGGTTTCGTCGAGGTCGGCCAGCACGACCCGCGCGCCCAGCCGCGCTGTCGTCCGGGCGTGCTCGGCACCCTGCCCTTGCGCGGCACCAGTGACGAACACGATCTTGTCCCGCAGCCCTACCAGTTGACCAGTCACCATTCCACTCCTTCGTTCCCAAGAGGTTCACTTCCCTACCGCCGTCCAGCCCCCGTCGACCGGGAGGCACACCCCGGTCACGAACGGCGCGTCCAGCAGCAAAAACTCAATGGCACCAGCCTGTTCGCCCGGATCGGCGAGCCGCCCGAGCGGCGTGCGGGCGCAGGTGTCGCCGGTGTCGTAACCCTGGTCGATCATCTGCTGGACCATGGGAGTCAGCGTGTGCCCCGGCGCGACGGCGTTGACCCGGACGCCGCGGCCCGCCCATTCGATCGCGAGATTCTCGACGAGCTGCCGGACCGCGGCCTTCGCGACGCCGTAGTCCGCTTGGTTGGCCCAGCCCCGGTAGGCGGTGGTCGAGGCCAGCGCCACGATCGACGCGGGAGGATCGCCGAGCGCCCGCACCATCTCCCGCGCCACGACGAGCGTGCCCACGACGTGCACGTCCAGCACCCGGCGGCAGGCGTCCAGATCGAGGTCGAGCGCGGGCCGGAACTGGCCGCGAATGCCATGACTGGCAACCAATCGGCGGACCGGACCCGCCTCGCGAGCCGCCGCCGCGAACGCGTCGCGCACCTCGTCCTCGTCGGACACGTCGACGCGGAAGTCCTGGAGCAGGCCGGGAAAGCCGTCCAGGCGTGGCGGCGGCTGCCGGTCGAACACGGTCACCGCCAGCCCTCGATCGAGCAGCCTGCGGACCACGGCCAGTCCGATTCCGCTGCTTCCTCCGGTGACGACCGCGTGTTCCCGTTGTGCCATCACTCGAACCTAGCAATTGCTTGGTTGTTTAGAAAGCCTGTCGCGGAGCGGGATTGACCGGCCTGGCACGGAAACGTACTCTCTTAACCAAGCGCTTGCTTTACCTCTCGACGGAAGAAGACGCCCTTGAAGGATTTCCACGGCAAGCGGGGCGTCGCGATCGTGACCGGCGGGACCGGAGGCCTGGGCGCCGCGATCTGCCGGACCCTCGCCGAACGCGGCTGCGCGATCGCCTTCACCTACCGCAGCAACCAGGAAGCAGCAGACCGCCTGACCACCGAACTCGGGGCGACGGCCGATCCTGTCGACCTCACCGATCCGGCCCAGACCAAGACGTACGTCGACAGCGTGCTGGAGCGCTTCGGAGCGATCCACACCCTCGTCCACGCCGCCGGACCGCTCGTCCCGCAGCAGCATCTGTCCACAGTGGATCCTGAAGATTTCAGCAGGCACCTCAACGCAGAAGCCGCCGCGTTCTTCAACCTCGTACATCCGGCACTGCCCGCACTGCGCGCCAGCAAGGGCTCGATCGTCGCGGTCACCACCGCGGCGACGAAGCGCTACCCCGTTCGCGACGGCCTTTCCGCCGGGCCCAAGAGCGCGATCGAAGCGACCGCCCGGGCGCTCGCCGCGGAGGAAGGCCGGTTCGGGGTCCGCGTCAACTGCGTCGGCCCCGGCATGCTGACCGACGGCATGGCCGCGGCCCTGATGGCCAACGGCGATCTAGACGAACGTGCCCTCGACGCAGCCCGGCGCGCCATCCCGCTGCGCACCTTCGGCAACGCGCAGGACATCGCCGAAGCAGTCTGCTTCCTGACCTCGGACCGAGCCGGCTTCATCAGCGGACAAAAACTCGACGTAGACGGCGGATACGGCATCTGACGCCCCAGACCCTTCAGCTGGCGCCGCCGGTGCGGCTTTTGCTGTCCGTGAGGGGAACCCTGAGGGACTCTGAGTCCCAATGCCAGGAACTTAAGCGTGGTTGATCACGGTTCGGCGGTGGTGTGCGTGGCGGGTGGTTAGGCGACAGGGCTCCCGGCTAGGACTGGCGATTGCCTAGATCGTCCGGTCTGTTCGCGGGGAGC
>NZ_PQIA01000294.1 GCF_003385235.1 Amycolatopsis circi
CGTGGGGCCAGGCCCGCGGAGTGAGGGGCTGGCGGAACGGGTCGAGGGAGGGGGGAGTCGCGATCTCGAGCCGTCCCGCTGCAGGTCCCGCCTGCTGGCCCCGGTGACGAGGGGGATGTCAACGGGGCCGGCGGGCCGCGGCTCGGCAGGGGGGAGACGAGCCGCGGTCACTGCCCGTGATCAGCCGGGAGTGCGTGGAATCCGGCTGAGCGGGACATGCCCAACCTGTCAGATGTCGACCAGTAATCACAAGACTACTGGTTACTCCGTTCGAGTGAAATTCACTCACGGGGTTAACAGCGTGCAGCGCCTTGCACTCTTTGGCCTGCTTGTCGGCAACCCGCCTGCGCGTCGGGTGAAGGTGTTACTCCCGGGTAACGCACTCTGGGTAGAGGGGTGGACGCACTACTGGCAGCGCTGGGCAGCTCTGGCAGGCTGGTGGCCATGGCCGAACTTGGGACCCTGGTGCTGCTGCGGCACGGACAGAGCACGTGGAACGCGGAAAACCTGTTCACCGGCTGGGTGGACGTGCCCCTTTCGGAGACCGGCGAGCGGGAAGCCCGCCAGGGCGGGCAGCTGCTCGCCGAATCGGGGCTGCTGCCGGACGTGGTGCACACGTCGCTGCTGCGCCGGGCGATCAGCACGGCGAACATCGCCCTCGACGCCGCCGACCGGCACTGGATCCCGGTCAAGCGCGACTGGCGGCTCAACGAGCGGCACTACGGCGCGCTGCAGGGCAAGAACAAGAAGCAGACGCTGGACGAGTTCGGCGAGGAGCAGTTCATGCTCTGGCGTCGCTCCTACGACACGCCGCCGCCGGCCATCGACCCGAAGGACGAGTTCAGCCAGGTGGGCGACGCGCGTTACGCGGACCTCGGCGACCAGGCTCCGCTGACGGAATGCCTGAAGGACGTCGTGGCCCGGCTGCTGCCGTACTGGGAGTCGGCGATCGTCCCCGATCTGCAGGCAGGCCGCACGGTCCTGGTGGCCGCACACGGCAACTCGCTGCGTGCGCTGGTGAAGCACCTCGACGGGATCTCCGACGAGGCCATCGCCGCGCTGAACATCCCGACCGGGATTCCGCTGCGCTACGACCTGACGCCGGACCTCAAGCCGGTCAAGGCGGGCGGCGAGTACCTGGACCCGGAGGCGGCGAAGGATGCCGCCGCCGCAGTCGCGAACCAGGGCCGCTGAGCCCTCGCGCGCTTGCCTCCGCCCGTTCGGGTCGTGAGTGCTGATCCCGGTTCTAACCCAATGCCGTGTAGCTTAAGTTGATCTTGTTTGTGGTGTTGGTGTCCGGCGTGGCGG
>NZ_PQIA01000293.1 GCF_003385235.1 Amycolatopsis circi
GGCGGGCGGCGAGTATCTGACCCGGCGGGGTCCCTGGCTGGGTCGGATCTCGGCTGGGTGCGGTTGATGGCCGGGGCGGGTCAGGTTATTGGCTGGGCGGGATCGTCGGCTGGTGTGCTGGCTGGGTGTGCGAGTGCGGCTGGGCGAGGCGCGGGTTTGGGCGTGGTCTTGGCGGGGTTGGCTCGCTGGCGGGGTGAGCAGCCGGTTGGCTCTCGGGGCTTAGCGCGGTGGGGCATCCTCCTTACGGTTGTGAGTGTCGGCAGTTCTCGAGGCTGGGCGGTCGCGGATCTGCTTCGGCTGCCTTCCACGTTAAGCACATCGGAAGGACGGCGGAGGCGACTGCGGCGAGTTGTCCACACGGTGTGCGGGTTGTGGACAACTCGGCCGTTTCGGCGGAGGTCGCGAGGGGTCGGGCGGACGGCGGCATTAGCCTGGAGAGCGTGAACAGCAGCACGGAGACACCCCGATTCAAGCCCGTCACCGATGCCGACCGGGAGGTCATCGCGCAGCAGCTCGGACGGCCGCCGCGGGCGTTGCGGGCGGTGGCCGCGCGGTGCCCCAGCGGGCATCCTTCGGTGGTCCAGACCAGTCCGCGGTTGGAGAACGGGACGCCGTTCCCGACGTTGTATTACCTGACCTGCCCGCGGTTGTCGTCGATGGTGGGCACGCTGGAGGCGTCCGGCGTGATGAAGGAGATGACCGAACGGCTCACCACCGACCCCGAGCTTGCGGCGACCTACCAGCGCACGCACGAGACGTACCTCGCCGAGCGGGACGCCATCGAGTCGCTCGGCACGCAGGTGACCGCGGGCGGGATGCCTGGGCGGGTGAAATGCCTGCACGTCCACCTCGCGCACACGCTCGCGGCCGGGCCCGGGGTGAACCCGTTCGGTGACGAGACCCTCGCCTGGGTCCGCGAGCAGGGCTGGCCGACGGGCGACTGCGCCGGGTAACGCTCCGGTCTCGGGCGCGGATAGGCACAGCAGAGGCCGGTGCCCGCCTGGGTGAGATTGCTTCGCGGCGCGCATCGGAGCTTCACACCGAGCAGGCGAGCCTGGGTGCACCGCCGGGCGCGCCGGGGAGGGGCGGAAATTGCGGGTGCCACGCAGATCTCGGCGGTCGGTGCGCGCTGAGGCGTCCCTTCATGCGGACGGTCAGAGTGAGCCGGTGGCGGACGGTGCGGGTGAGCCGGTCACCGGTGGCGGGCTGGATGGTGTGGAGCCTGTTGGCGAGGACATAGCCGGTTGTTCGGGTGGCGGCGCAGCCAACGGGGCCGGCGCTGCTCGCCGCTGATTCA
>NZ_PQIA01000301.1 GCF_003385235.1 Amycolatopsis circi
GGGTGGATTCGAGGGGTGGTTGCAACGCGGGTGGTTATTTGGTTTCGGTCAGGAGTTTAGCGAGGCGTTCGGCTGGGGTGTCCCAGTCGAGGGTTTTGCGTGGGCGGCGGTTGAGTTGTGCGGCGACGGCGGCGAGGTGTTCGGGGGTGTGGGCCGAGAGGTCGGTGCTTTTGGGGAAGTACTGGCGCAGCAGGCCGTTGGTGTTTTCGTTGCTGCCGCGTTGCCAGGGGCTGTGGGGGTCGCAGAAGTAGACGGGGATGCCGGTGGCGATGGTGAATTCGTGGTGGCGGCCCATTTCGCTGCCCTGGTCCCAGGTCAGGGATCGTTGCAGGTGCGCGGGCAGGGTCGCGGCGGTGTCGGCGAGGGCGTCGCGGACGGCGTCGGCGCCGCGGCCGCGGGGGAGCGGGACGAGCAGGGTGTAGCGGGTGGAGCGGTCGACCAGGGTGGCGATGGCGGAGGCTCCGTCCTTGCCGATGATCAGGTCGCCTTCCCAGTGGCCGGGGACGGCGCGGTCGGCGGCTTCGGCGGGCCGGTCGCTGATCATGACCATGGGTTCGGCGAAACGGGGCCGGCGCTGCTCGCCGCTGGTGCGGGGTGTGCGCTGGGTGCGGCCGGTGCGCAGGGCGCGGGCCAGTTCGCGGCGGAGTTCGCCGCGGCCTTGGACGTAGAGGGCCTGGTAGATCGTTTCGTGGGTCACGTGCAGCTCCGGCCGGTCGGGGTGGTCGCGGCGCAGCCGGGCGGCGATCTGCTCCGGGCTGAATTTCTCGTCCAGCATCGCCTGCACTCGTTCCCGCAGCTCGGGGCAGGCCGTGATCTTGCCGGTTTTCGGCCGCGGGCGCCGTGCCCGGGCCAGCTCGTGCGCCGCGTGCGGCCGGTATTCGCCGCAGGGGCGGGCGTTGCGGGCGATCTCCCGGCTGACCGTGGACGGGCTGCGGCCCAGCTCGGCCGCGATCGCCCGCAACGAGCGGCCCGCCGCCCGCCCGTCCGCGATCGCGATCCGTTCCTCGATGGTCAAGAACCTGCCGGAGCACGGCCCGGGCCGTGCGGGAGCCGGGCGGGCGTTCGCGCCCGCCCGGCTCGGCCGCCCCTGCCGCCAATAGTGCCCGGTCCGCCGGTCGACTCCGACAATCCGGCACGCCTCGACCGTGCCCACGCCCTCTGCCACAAGATCAAAATAGCGGCGGCGTTCCGCCGCCAGCCTCACACGACCCCGCGGCAACCGGCCCTCGCCGACCTCGAACACAGCAACCCCTGCACAACTCAGGCGTTGCAACGACCGCTAGAACCCAAGC
>NZ_PQIA01000296.1 GCF_003385235.1 Amycolatopsis circi
GGGAGGGGGGGGCCGGGTTGCGCGGCGGGATTGGGATGGTGGCGCTGGCGATTCCGTCGGCTGCGGCGTTGGCCGCGGAGGCGCGGGTCAAGGGGGATCTTGCCGCGGCGGACGCCTTTGTCGCGCGGGGGCGGCGGCTTTTGGAGCATGGGCGGCGTTGTGCGGCCGAGGGGCATCCGCGTTCCGGGACTGTGGGGCCGGAGGGGCGGGCTTGGCTCGCTCGGATGGAGGCTGCTGCTTCGGCGTTGGAGGGGCCCGCCGATCCGGAGTTGTGGGGGGCGGCGGCTGAGGCCTATTCGTATGGGGCGATTTACGAGCAGGCGGTTTGTCGGTGGCGGCAGGCTGAGGCGTTGCTGGCTTCTGGGCGACCGGGTGCGGCCGAGGCGTTGGAGGCCGCGCATTCGGTTGCGGTGAAGCTGGATGCGGTGCCGTTGCGGGATGCGGTTCGGGATTTGGCGCATCGGGCTCGGGTTGAGCTGGCAGGGGTTGAAGTGGTGCCGGTGGTGCGGGCGCAGGTGAATCCGTTGACTGACCGGGAGCGGGATGTGCTGGAGCGGGTCGCGCTGGGGCGGACCAATCGGCAGGTGGGGGAGGAGCTGTACATCAGCGAGAAGACGGTGAGTGTGCATCTTTCGCGGGTGATGGCGAAGTTGGGGGCCAGCCGGAGGGCGGAGGCTGTGGCTATTGCTTATGACCGGGGGTTGCTTACTGTTCCGGAGTGAGGCGTTGTGGGGCGGCTCGTCGCCTGGCGGCGACATTGCGCCCGTGGTTGCGTGGGGCACCCCGAAGCTGATTGTGACTACGGCGCGGGGGTGCTTGTCAAGGCGGGAAAGATGCCTTGACAAGCACCCCCGCGCCGCGTTTTTGGCTTCGTATCGGGGTGCGGGGGTGGTGTGGGTGCTTGGTTGGCTGGGTGCGTCGGCTGCGGTTTGGTGGGTTGGGGTTAGCGTCTCGATGTGGCGTTGGGTGCATGCGACGCATCGAACGCCACATGGGGTGTGTGCGATGGACCCAATGGCACCTTGGGGCCCATCGCGGTGGCAGCGGTGGTGAGCGGGCGGTCCGTGAAGGGCTCCTTGAGGGAATCTAGGTCCGTGAAGGGGCCCCTCACGGACGGTGGCGGGCCGTGAGGGGAACCCTGAGGGACTCTGAGTCCGTGAGGGTTCCCCTCACGGACTCAGAGTCCCTCAG
>NZ_PQIA01000299.1 GCF_003385235.1 Amycolatopsis circi
GTGTGGTACCAGGCCAGCGCCGCCAGTGCGTCGGGGAGCGGGTGGGGGAGGGCGTCCGGCGCGGGCGGGTCGAGCGGGATCGAGCCTTGGCGCGGGTTCAGGAGCCGGTCGGCGGCGTGGGCGGTGTGCGTGTAGAAGTGCAGGATCCGTCGCAGCGCGGCGTCGCGGGCGTCTTCGGTGAGGGTGTCGCTGGCATAGAGCCGGATCAGGTCGTGCATCCGGTATCGGCGCGGAACGTGTTGCTGTACCAGGGAAGCGATCTCCAGTTCCCGCAACACCGTTCGCAGCTGGGCGGCCGGGGTTGCTGCCAACGCCTCGGCGGCGGCCAGGCTGATGTCCGGTCCCGGGGCGATGCCCAGCAAGCCGAACAGCCGCGTCGCCTGCGGGCTGAGGGCGCGGACTGACCAGGACAGCACTGCTCGCAGGTTCACGCGCAGGCCACCGGCATCCAAGCCGTCCAGTCGGGCGGAGGCGTCGCGCAGTTCCTCGGCCAGTACTGCCAGTGGGAACGTCGGGTGGTGTTGCGCGCGGGCAGCCACGATCCGCACGGCCAGCGGCAATCCCGCGCACATCGTGAGCAGGTCGGCGACCGTGCCCGGTTCGGTGGCCAGCCGGTCCGGGCCGAGGTGTCCGGTGAGCAGTTCCCGGGCGTCGGAGTCGGGGAGGACGTCCAGGTTGAGCAGCTGCACGCCGTACAGTGCAGCGAGGCCGACCAGATGGCGGCGGCTGGTGATCAGGACCGTGCAGGTGGGAGTGCCCGGCAGCAGGGGCGTGACCTGCTCGATGTCGCGGGCGTTGTCCAGCACCAGCAGCATCCGTTTTCCGGCGAGCAGGCTGCGGTACAACCCGATCTGGGCTTCGAGGTCGACGGGGATCGCGGAAGGGGCGACGCCGAGGGCGTCCAGGAATCCGCGGATCGCCTCAGCCGCGGACGTGGGTTGCCCGGTGGGATCGAAACCGTGCAGGTCGACGTGCAGTTGCCCGTCGGGAAACCGGCTCAGCCGCTGGTGTGCCCAGTGCAGCGCCAGCCAGGTCTTGCCGATCCCGCCGGTGCCGCCGATCGCCACGGTGCCCGCCAAGTCCAGGTGGCGGTCCAGTTGGACGAGTTCGACGGTGCGGCCCGTGAACAGCCGGGGCGGACACGGCAGCTGTCGGGGGACTGGAGGCCGGGTCGGGGGAT
>NZ_PQIA01000298.1 GCF_003385235.1 Amycolatopsis circi
CCATGGAGCGGAGGGTGGGGGTTGAGGTGGGCAGTCGGGTGGAGGTGGCGGAGGCGTTGCCCGTTGAGTGGGATCCGTACTCGCGGACGCTTAGCTGATCGGCTCGTCGCCTGGCGGCGACATTGCGTTTTGAGCGGTTGCGTGGGGCACCCCGAAGCTGATTGTGCTGACGGTCCGGGGGTGCTTGTCAAGGCGGGAAAGATGCCTTGACAAGCACCCCCGGACCGCAGAGGAGGCTTCGTATCGGGGTGCGGGGGTGGTGTGGGTGCCTGGCTGGGCTGGGTGCGCTGGCTGCGGTTCACGGACCGTTGCTGGTCGTGAGGGGAACCCTGAGGGACTCAGAGTCCGTGAAGGTTCCCCTCACGGACGGACTGGCGGGAGGGGGCGGCCATCTGGGGCTGGATCTCCTGATTCCGCCTATTTCGGGAACAGGGGGACGGTCAGGAGAGTTTCCAGAGAGAGGCGGAGGGAACCGACTGCATCGACTTGCGTGGGGGTGGTGAGCCACTGGACCTGGAGGCCGTCCATCAATGCGATGAAGGTGAGTGCCGCCAAGTCCGGGTCTACGCCGGGGCGCAGCTCGCCTGTTTCAGCGAGCGCGTGGAACGACCGGGCGATGCTTTCGCGGGCCTCGCGGTAATGGCGGGCGAAGTAGGCGTGTGCGGGGTGGTCTTCCGAGACTGCTTCTGCGGCCAGGCGCGAGTACACCTCGACGATGCCTCGGTGGCGGACGTTGTGCTCGGCCAGCGCGATGAAGCGGCGCAGGACGTCCAGGCCGGGCGCGGCGGCGGTCAGCTGCTCGCGCACCGCGTCCTCGGCGTCCCGGCGTTCCAGGACCGCTGCGAGCAGCGCTTCCTTCGTCGGGAAGTGGTACAGCAGCCCGGCGTGGGTGATGCCGGCTCGTTTGGCGATTTCCCGCAGCGACGACGCGTGGTAGCCCGCCTCGCCGTACACCGCGGCGGCCGCCGAAACGAGGTCGTCCCGGCGGATTCTGCCCTTCAGGTAGCCCCCGCTCACGAGGCGGCGCTCGGTTCGGCTTCCACCCGCCCATCATGCCCCAGCCTGATTTTCCCTGCCCGCACCCGTGTTCCTGCCTGGACCCGACCCCCGAAGAGGAGCCGAGCCCGATGACCGAGCTTTCCCCGCCCCCGGTGC
>NZ_PQIA01000031.1 GCF_003385235.1 Amycolatopsis circi
ATGACTACGTTGCTGCATGAACTGGAGCGGACTGGGGGGCGGTATGGGTTGCAGGTCATGTGTGAGGGTGGGGGGCAGGCTAACGTGACTGTGTTGGAGCGGCTTTAGCCCTCGTGAGTGGCAATCCCGGTTCTAACCGGGATTGCCACTCACGACCCGGCGTCCTCATCCTTCGCGGCTCTCGCGCCACCGGTCCGCGGCGATCAGGACGGCTTCCTCGTCCTCGTTCGCATGCGCGCCGGAGGCTCCGGCGGCGCCTAGGACCACGCCCTGGTCGGCGATCAGGATGCCCCCGGCGTACGGGACGAATTCGCCGCCGTGCAGGTGCTGGATGCTGTCGACGATCGGGCCCGGCAACTGGAGCCGGCCGGACGGTTGCAGCGAAAGCAGCGCAGTCCGCGCCTTCGCCACCGCGATCCGGCTGGTCATCGGCATCCCGCCGTCGGCCCGGCGCAACGCGATCACCGATCCGCTCACGTCGAGGACCGCGACCGCCAGCGGCGGGAAGCCGCGCTCGCCGCTCACCTCGAGCGCGGCCGCCACCAGCCGGTCCGCGTCCGCCAGGGTCAGACCGGGAAGCCGGAAAGTCTCAACCATGACCCCGAACCTATGCCTGGAGCGAATCCAGGGACAACCTGCTAATCCCGCAGCGCGGCCGTCGCTTTCAGACGCTCCTGTGCACTGTCAACGATTCGGGTCACCAGTTCCGCGCAGCTCGGCAGGTCCTCGATCACCCCGACTACCTGCCCCGCCGCCAGCATCCCGGCGCGCGTATCGCCTTCCACCAGACCGGCCTTGAGCAGCATGGGGGTGTTCGCGGCCAGCATCGTTTGCGTCCACGAGCGGTCGCTGCCGCGTTTCATTCGCAGGCCGTCGGCGACCAGGGACGGCCAGGACTGGCCGCTCAACCGTTTGAAGTCCGTTGTCCGGCGCAGGGTTCGGGCCATTCGCTGCACGAAGCCTTCCTTCGTGAGGCCCTCGATGAACGGTGTGCGCAGCAACCGGTGCGGCATGCCGTCGGCCTTGGTGGTGACGACGGTGCCGTCCAGGCCGAAGCCCAGGTACGTGCGCTTGATTTCCTCCGGCACTGCACTGTCGCTGGTGAGCAGGAACCGTGTGCCCATCCCAATTCCGGCGGCACCATACGACAATGCGGCGGCTAGGCCGCGGCCGTCGAAGAAGCCTCCAGCGGCGACTACTGGGATATCAACTGCGTCCAGTACGGATGGCAGCAGCAGGGTGGTGGCGGTCGGGCCGGTGTGGCCGCCGCCTTCGCCGCCTTGCATCATCACCAGGTCCGCGCCCCAGGAGGCGACCTTTTCGGCGTGTCGTGCGGCGCCGACGGTGGGCATCACGACCAGGCCGTGGTCCTTCAGGCGGGCGATCAGATCCTTTTTCGGGGCCAGGGCGAAAGATGCCACTTTGACGCCGTGCTGTATCAGCAGTTCGGCGCGTTCCGTGGCGTCCCCGGCGTCGGCGCGCAGGTTGACGCCGAAGGGTTTGTCCGTGCGCTGTTTGACTTCCTTGATGGCGTGGTCCAGCTCGTCGTAGGTCATCGTCGCGGAGGCGAGGATGCCCAAGGCACCGGCATTGGCGGTCGCGGACACCAGGCGCGGGCCGGCGACCCATCCCATGCCGGTTTGCACGATCGGATGGGTTACGCCGGTCAGCTCGGTGAGCGGGGTGCGGAGAGGCACGGGTCTCCTCGAGAGAGTCAGTCGTTCGCCGGGCGGCCGGTGGCGACGAAGGCGTCGCGGTGTTCGTCGGCGGCTCCGATGAGGTTGAGTTCGAAGGTGTAGCCCTGTTCGTAACGGTAGCTGCGGTTGACGTCGATCGGGTCGATGCCGTTCAGCGCGGCTTTGGCGGCCCGGATGACGCGCGGGTCCTTCGCGGCCACCTCGGCGGCCAGGGCCAGTGCGGCGTCGTGCAGATCGGCGGCTGGCAGGGTTTCCAGTACCGATCCGTGCTGTACCAGGTCCTTCGCCGCGATGGTGCGGCTGGTGAAGTACAGCGTGCGCATCAGGTGCTGGGGGACCAGCCGGGCGAGGTGGGTCGCCGCGCCGAGGGCACCGCGGTCTACCTCGGGGACGCCGAAGTACGCGTCGTCGGCGGCGATGATCGTGTCGCAGTTGCCGACCAGGCCGACGCCGCCGCCGAGGCAGAAGCCGTTCACCGCGGCGATCACCGGCACGGCGCATTCGTAGATCGCCTTGAATGCCAGGTAACAGCCGCGGTTCGCGCCGACGAGGGCGTCGAAACCGGTGGTGCGCTGCATTTCCTTGATGTCGACGCCGGCGTTGAAGCCGCGGCCCTCGGCGCGGAGCAGGACGACGTGCACCGCCGGGTCCTCGCCCGCCTCCCGCACGGTTTCGGCGAGGCGGAACCATCCGGCGACCGGCAGGGCGTTCACCGGCGGGTAGTCCATGGTGACCACGAAGGTGCCGTTGTCGTGGAGCTGCGTGGAAATCGTCACGTGCGTTCCTAACCTAGCGATTGCTTGGTAGCCTAACACTTGCTTGGTTTGCGGGGAACCGCCTCGCCGGGCCGGTTGACGAACGGAGGAGATGTGAGCGGGATCTTGGAGGGCCGGGTCGCGATCGTGACCGGGGCCGGCCGCGGACTCGGCCGCGAGCACGCGCTGGAACTCGCCCGCCAGGGCGCGCGCGTGGTGGTGAACGACCTCGGCACGTCGGGCGCGGGCGAAGGAGCGTCCGGCGGTCCGGCCGGCGAGGTGGTCGACGCGATCCGCGCGCTGGGCGGCGAAGCGGTGGCCAACGGTGCCGACGTCGCGGACTTCGCGGCGACGGAAGCGTTGGTACGGCAGGCAGTCGACGAGTTCGGCGGGCTCGACATCGTCGTGAACAACGCCGGCTTCGTGCGCGACCGGATGATCGTGACCACCAGCGAACAGGAGTGGGACGCAGTCGTCGCGGTGCACCTCAAGGGGCATTTCGCGCTGATGCACCACGCCGCGGGTTACTGGCGCGCGGAGGCGAAGGCCGGGCGCACGCGGTCGGCGCGGATCATCAACACCACCTCCGGCGCGGGTCTGCAGGGCAGCATCGGACAGGGCAGCTACAGCGCCGCCAAGGCCGGAATCGCCGCGTTGACGCTGGTCGGGGCCGCGGAACTCGCCCGGTACGGCATCACGGTGAACGCGCTGGCCCCGGCCGCGCGCACCCGGATGACCGAGGGTCCGTTCGCGGCCCAGATGGCCGCGCCGGACGAGGGGTTCGACGCGATGCACCCGGGCAACGTGTCGCCGATCGTCGCGTGGCTCGCCAGCGAGGACGCCGCGGACGTCACCGGCCGCGTGATCGAGGTCGAGGGCGGCCGGATCTGCGTCGAGAACGGCTGGAGCCACGGCCCGTCCCGCGAACTGGACCGGCGCTGGACGGCGGCCGAAGCGGGTCCGGCCGTGCGCGAACTCCTGAAGGAAGCACCCGCGCCCGAACCGGTTTACGGAGCGCAGTGAACAGCCCCGCGGACTGGAAAGGCCGGGTCCTCGGCGAGCGCACCGTCGCCTACACCGACCGCGACCCGATCCTCTACGCGCTCGCCCTCGGCGCCCGGCCGGACGAACTCGACTTGGTCTTCGAGGACCGACTGCGGGTGCTGCCGCCGTTCGCGCTGACGCTCGCCCAATGGGCTCCGGACGTCCTGGGCTCGGCCGGGGCGTTCGAGGTCGGCAACGCGGTGCACGGTTCGCAACGACTGCAAGTCTTGAAGCCGCTGCCGCCTGCGGGCGAGATTTCCATGCAGGCGCGGGTGCCCGAGGTGTGGGACAAAGGCAGCGCGGCAGTGTACGAGGTGGCCGTCGAATCGGACTACTTTGTTGCGACCTGGTCGTTGTTCTGTCCCGGCATCGGTGGTTTCGGTGGCGACCGCGGCCCCGGTCGTCCGCCCGCATTGGACAGTCCAAACTGGACTGCCCCACTGTCCACTGCGGACAATCAAGCCCTGCTCTACCGGCTGCTAGGGGACCGTCACCACATCCACGTCGACCCTGCGGCAGCAGCCGGAATCGGCCAGCCACGCCCGATCCTGCACGGCTTGGCGACCCTCGGCGCAGGCGCGCTGGTTGCGGCCCGACAGGTCGGCGCGCACCCGGCGGACCTGACATCGCTGGAAGGCCGCTTCGCCGCGCCGGTCTTCCCGGGCGAGCAACTGCAGGTCGAAGGCTGGTCCGACGGCGGGCTTCGGATCACGTCGGAACGCGGTCCGGTGGTCGACGGCGGATGTGTCCACTTCGGATAGAGGAATGCGCATGAAGGTCTTGGTCATCGGCGGCACCGGCATGATCGGCTCGAACACCGCCGCGCACTTGAGCGCCTCGGGCCACGCTGTGACGGTCGCCGGACGGCACGAACCCGACGCCGATTCACTGGTCGCGGGCTTTCCGGTGCTGCTCGGCGACTACGCCCACGACGGTTTCGACGAGGCCGCGCTCGCCCCATTCGAGGCCGTGGTTTTCGCCGCCGGACAGGACATCCGGCACGTCTCGGGCTGGGGCGACGAGGAATTCTGGCGGACGTACCAAATCGACGGCGTGACGGCGATCGCGGCCCGGGCGAAACGGGCGGGCGTCGGGCGTTTCGTTCAGATCGGCAGCTATTACCACCAGGTTCGGCCGGATCTCGCCGAGACGAACCCGTATGTGGACGCCCGCCGCCTGGCCGACGAAGGAGCGCGCGCCCTGGCCGACGACGGGTTCACGGTGTGCACGCTGAACCCGCCGTCGATCGTCGGAATGGCTCCCGGCCGGTCGACGCGGCAGTTCGCGAAGATGCTGGCCTGGGCTGACGGGGAACTGGTCGGCAAGGTACCGGATTTCGCGCCGGTCGGCGGCACGAACTACCTGTCCGTGCGGAGCCTGGCCGAGGCTGTCGAAGGCGCGTTGCTGCGCGGGGAATCCGGCGCGGCGTACCTGGTCGGCGACGAAAACCTCAGCTTCCGGGACTACTTCCAGCTGGTCTTCGACGTCTCCGGCTCCGGCCGGACGCTGGAGGAACGCGACGAGGAACACCCGTTCCTGCCCGACCGGGTACTGGTCCCCGGTCGCGGCGCGACGATCTCGTACGAACCGGACGCTCGCGAGACCGAGCTGCTCGGCTACCGCCGCCGGGACGTGCGGCCGATGCTGGAGGAGATGGCCGCGGCGATGCGGTGAGTCGTGAGTGGCGATCCCGGTTCTAACCGGGATCGCCACTCACGAGGTCTCCGTGTCGTCCAGCCCCACGATGTCGCTGGCCGCAAACGTTTTCCTCGGGTCCCGACCAGCGAAGTACGGCGTGATCGTCCGCTCCAGCTCATCCGGATCAAACGCGCCCTGCCGAGACACGAAGCGATGCTCGACGGTCGGCGGGGCGAGCAGCGCCACCATGTCTCCGTACACGACGAATACCTGCCCGTTCACCGCCTCCGCCGCCGGGGAGCCGAGGTATGCGACGAACGCCGCGACCCGCTCCGGCGCGAGGATGTCCAAGCCGCCCGCTCTGCGTCCGGCGGCGAAGATCCCGTCGGTCATCGCTGTCCGGGCGCGCGGGCAGATCGCGTTCGCGCGGACGCCGTAGCGGCTCAACCCTCGCGCGCAGGACAACGTCAGCGCCGCAATCCCGGCCTTCGCCGCCGCGTAGTTCGGCTGCCCGGCACCGCCGAGGAGGAACGCTTCCGAGGACGTGTTGATCAGGCGTCCGTAGGTGGGTTCGCCGGTGTTTTTGCTGACCTGCCGCCAGTGTCGCGCCGCCGCGCGGGACAGCGCCGCGTGGCCCTTGAGGTGGACGCGGATGACGTCGTCCCAGTCCTTCTCGTCGAGGTTGAAGAGCATCGCGTCGCGGGTGATGCCGGCGTTGTTGACGACGATGTCGAGCGACCCGAAGTGCTCGGTCGCCGCGGTGACGAGGTCTTCGGCGTACTGCCAGTCGCCGATGTCGCCCGGCACCGCCAGCGCCCGGCCACCGCGCGCTTCGATCTCGGCGACCACCTTGTCCCCGGCGTCGCTCACATCGTTGACCACGACATTCGCCCCCTCCGCGGCGAGCGCGAGCGCTTCGGCCCGGCCGAGCCCGGCGCCGGCCCCGGTGACGATGGCGGTGCAGCCGGACAGGGCGGTGCTGGGGTGGGACACGGGGCCTCCAATGCCGGGACGAGATGTCGCCATGGTGTCGATGCCCGGGCCTGAGACGTGCGGCTGCTCCCGGTGAGTGGCATCGGCGGCTCGCGGTGGAGGAGGCGTGCCGCAGGCTGGCTGGGCGGTTCTTCGCCGTGGTGCACGCGCGCTGGGCGACGGGGCTACCTCATGCGCGGAGTTGATGACACACACGAACTGGGCGGCCCGGCCACTCCGCGCACGAGGTAAGCGCTGGCCGCTCAGCTCGCGCGGAGTGGCCCGGTCGTAGCGGTTCAGCCAGCGGCACGCACCCGGAACAACCGGTCGTGCCCACCAGGCCACTCCCGCTCACCAGTACGCGCGCTTGTCCCGCCCACCGGGCCGAAGCTAACCTCCAACCAAACGCTTGCTCGATTACCGGGGGGCCGGTCCGACCTTCCCCTCGCGAAGGAGATCCGGGCTTGAAAGACACCACGCCAGTCCTCGTCGACGCGGTCCGCACGCCGTTCGGCAAGCGCGACGGCTGGGTTTCCGCCCTGCACGCCGTCCAGTTGCTCAGCCGCGTCCAGCACGGCGTCCTCGATCGCACCGGCCTCGACCCGGACGCGGTCGACCAGGTGATCGGCGGTTGCGTCACGCCGCTGGGCGAGCAGTACGGCCACGTCGTCCGCACCGCCTGGCTCTACGGCGGCCTCCCGCCCGCGACCGGTGCCACCACCATCGACGCCCAGTGCAGCACGTCCATGCAAGCGTCCTTCCTGCTCACCGGACAGATCGCGAACGGAACGGTTGACGCAGGTGTCGCGTGCGGAGTCGAGCTGATGTCCCGTGTGCCGCTCACTCCGAAGCAGGGGACCGGCGCTGGTACGCCGAGACCAGCCGATTGGTATCTCAACACCCCCGACCAGTACACCGCGGCGGACCGCATCGCCCGGAAGCGCGGACTGACCCGGGCGGACCTCGACGCGTTCGGCCTCCGCTCCCAGCACAACGCGCGAAAGGCTTGGGACGCCGGACTTTTCGACCGGCAAGTCCTATCGCTGGCGCTGCCGGACGGCCAAACGATCACCCGCGACCAAGGCCTCCGCGAAACCTCGACGGAAGCACTCGCCGGTCTCCGCACCACTGTCCCCGACGGCCTGCACACCGCAGGCACCTCGTCCCAGGTTTCCGACGGAGCGAGCGCCGCGCTGTTCCTGGCCCGGCACCGCGCCGAGGAACTGGGACTCCGGCCGAGAGCACGGCTCCTCGCGCAGTGCGTCATCGGCGGCGACCTGGAATACCTCCTAGACGGACCGGTCGCCGCGGCCCGGAAACTCCTCGACCGCACCGGCCTGACGATCGGTGACATCGACCTTTTCGAGGTCAACGAAGCGTTCGCTGCGGTCCCGCTGTCCTTCGCGCAGGTGCACGACCTCCCGGAGGACAAACTCAACGTCCTCGGCGGCGCGATCGCGCTCGGCCACCCGGCGGGCGCGACCGGAATCCGCCTCCTCGCGACGGCCGTCGAGGAACTCGAACGCCGCGACGCCAGCCTCGCGCTGATCGCGATCTGCGCCGCGGCCGCCACCAGCTGCGTGCTCGTCGAACGGATCTGACCCATGCCCATCGCCCTGTCCGAGGAACACCGCGACTTGGCCGCTTCTGCCGCCGGGTGGGCTGCCCGGCATGCACCGGTCGCGGAGACCCGTGCTGGACTAGGCGGCCAGCCGGGTTCTGGGAAGGTCCTGTCCGAGGAGCGTGGCGACCTGGCCGCTTCCGCCGCCCGGAGTGCACCGGTCGCGGGGACTCGTGCTGGACTCGGTGACGAGCCTGGGACGGTCTCTTCCGAGGAGCGCCGCGACTTGGCCGCTTCCGCTGCCTGGCGTGCGCCGATCGCCGAGACCCGTGCCGGGCTAGACAGCCAGCCGGGTTCTGGGAAGGTCCTGTCCGACGAGCACGGCGATCTGGCCGAGTCTGCGGTCCGACATGCGCCGATTGTCGAGCCAGGCGATCAGCCGGGCTTTGGCCCAGCCCCGGCTGAGGAACGCCGCGACTCGGCCGAGTCTGCGGTCCGGCACGGGTCGGCCGTCGAGACTCGCGCCGAACCTGGGCGGTCGGACTTCTGGAAGGCCCTCACCGAACAAGGCTGGCACTCCCTGCACCTGCCGGAGTCCGTCGGGGGCCAAGGCGCTGGGCTGCTCGAACTCGCCGTGGTAACCGAGCAGTTCGGTCGTCATCTGGTGCCCGGTCCGTTCCTGCCGACTGTCACCGCCAGCGCCGTCCTCGCCGCAGCCGAACCGTCCGAACCGTCCGAACCGTCCGAACCGACCGAATCGACCGGACCGGCGGAAGCGTTGGCCGCGTTCGCCGCCGGAGCGACCGGAGCTGTCGTACTTGACGGCCTCCGTGCGACCAACACCGCCGAAGGTTGGTATATCAACGGCACCAGCTGTCCGGCACTCGGGCTCGCAGACGCGGAGATCGTGGTCGTCCGCGCTCACCAGATCTGGTTCGTGCTACGGCCAGAGCCAAGCCAGCTGATCCCAGTCGAAGCCGTTGATCTGACCAGATCCGCGGCGCGCCTTAAACTGGAGAACTTCCTGGTATCTCAGCACAACCTCATTGAGATCAGTCCAGAGCGCGCGGAGCTGGCCCTTGCAGTCCCAGCGGCGGCGGAAGCGGCTGGACTGTGTAGCTGGGCACTGGACTGCGCCGTCGACCACGCTCGCACCCGCGTCCAGTTCGGCCGTCCGATCGGTTCCTTCCAAGCCGTCCAGCACCAAGCTGCGGGAATCCTCCTGTACCGGGAGATCGCCACGGCGGCAGCCTGGGACGCAGCCCGCGCCGAGCAGCATTCCCTTGCGCAGCAGGCACTTGCCGCCGCCCAGGCCCGGCACGCCGCGCTCCCCGCCGCGGTGGACGCATCGGTGGCCTGTGTTCGGCTCCTCGGCGCGATCGGCTTCACCTGGGAACACGACGCGCATCTCTACTGGCGACGCGCCGTCGCGCTGTCCGGATCCCTCGGCCGACCAGCCGCCCGAAACCTCGGCGAACGCGCCCGGACCATCACCCGCGACCTGACCCTCGCGAGGCCCGACGACTGTCCGGAACTGCGAAGCCAGATCGCGCCCGTCCTCGACCGGATGGCCACCGAACCGTCCGTCCGCGTGCTCGCCGACGCCGGTCTAGCCGCCCCGCATTACCCGAAGCCGTACGGCCTGGACGCCGGACCGCTCGAACAAGCCGTCATCGCCGAGGAGTTCGAGCGACGCGGAATTCCCCAGCCCACTACGGTAATCGGCGAATGGGTCCTGCCGACCCTGCTCGTGCACGGCTCCCCGGAACAGCGCGAGCGATTCGTCATGCCAACGCTGCGCGGAGACGTCCGCTGGTGTCAGCTGTTCAGCGAACCAGGAGCGGGTTCCGACCTCGCCTCGCTCACCACTCGAGCGACCAAAGTGGACGGTGGCTGGCGGATCAACGGACAGAAGGTCTGGACGTCGCTGGCCCACGAAGCGCACTGGGGCGTCTGCCTCGCCCGGACCGATCCGGACGCGCCGCGCCATCGGGGAATTTCGTACTTCCTCGTCGACCTGGCCGCGGAAGGCGTCACCGTCCGGCCGATCAAGCAGGCCACCGGACGCTCGGAGTTCAACGAGGTCTTCCTGGACGACGTCTTCGTCCCGGACCGCGACCTGGTCGGCGAGCCGAACAGCGGCTGGCGGCTCGCGACGACCACTCTGGCCAACGAGCGGCACAACATGGGCGCGACGCTCGCGCACGGTTCGTCGGACCGGATCCGCCAGTTGCTCCGCGAGAATCCGGACGATCCCGAAGCATTGTCCGCGCTCGGCCGGTGCGTGTCGCGGGAACTCACGCTTGCGACGCTCGGCCTTCGCGGCGTGCTGGCCCGGCTCGCCGGACTGGACCTGGGAGCTGAGGTCAGCGTGCGGAAGGTGTTCAGCGCGCTGGCCCAGCAGGAGGGGTCGCGCGAGGTGATCGCTCTGCTCGGCCCCGATTCCGCGAGCGCGGAGGACGGGCACGTCGTCGACCATCTCGGCCTGCCCGCCGTGCTCTTCGGCGGCGGGACGATCGAAATCCAGCTCACTGTCATCGCTCAACGCGTCTTGGGACTGCCCCGGTGACCCGCGGCCGTGCTGGCCCTGACCGGGGCGGAGAAAACACTGCTATCGCTCAACGTGTCCTCGGCCTGCCCCGCTGACCCCGATCTGAGGAGAAAACGCATGCATCCGGAGCTGTCGGAGCGCTCGCGAAGGCTCCGCGCCGAGCTGCGCGAGTACTTCGCCCGCATCATCGACGAGGACGACCGCCGCGCGCTGGTCGAGCAGACCGAGGGCGGGCCGGTGTTCGACCGGATCCTGCGCCGGATGGGCGCGGACGGCTGGCTCGGCCTCGGCTGGCCGGAGGAGTACGGCGGCCGCGGCGAGGATCCGGAAGCGCTTTTCGTGTTCTACGACGAGGTATTGCGCGCCGGTGCGCCGCTGTCGCTGGTCACGCTGAACACCGTCGCGCCGGCGTTGATGCATCACGGCACCGAGGAACAGAAGAAGTTCTTCCTGCCGCCGATCCTGCGCGGCGAGCTGATGTTCGCCATCGGCTACACCGAACCCGGCGCGGGCACTGACCTGGCGTCGCTGCAGACGCGGGCGAAGATCGACGGCGACTCGCTCGTCGTCAACGGCAACAAGATCTTCACCAGCGCCGGCATCTTCGCCGACTGGATCTGGCTGGCGGTGCGGACCGATCCGGACGCGCCCCCGCACCGAGGCATCTCCGTCGTGCTCGTGCCGACCGACACCCCGGGTTTCTCCGCCACCGAAATCCATACGGTGGGCGGGATCAGCACGTCGGCGACATACTATGCGGACGTCAGAATTCCACTGTCCAATGTGGTCGGCGAACTGAACAATGGCTGGCGGCTCATCACCAGCCAGCTCAACCACGAACGCGTCGCACTCGCCGCGCGCGGCGGCATCGCGAACCAGATGTACGACGCGGTCCTCAAGTGGGCACAGGAAGAGCCGTTCGGGCCGGGAACGGTGTACGACCTGCCGTGGGTCCGGCACACGCTGGCCGAGGTGTACGCGCTGCTCAGTGCCACCGACCTGATCAACCTGCGCCTGGTCGCGGACGTCGCGGCCGGCACCCTCGGCGGCGGGGATTCCGCTGCGGCCAAGGTATTCGGCACCGAAGCGGTGGTGACCGCGTACAGCAGGCTCCAGGAAGTGCTCGGCGCTCGCGGCCTGCTGCGGCCCGATTCGCCCGGCGCGGCGGTGAACGGACGCGTCGAGACGCTCGCCCGGCGAGCGCAGAACAACACCTTCGGCGGCGGCACCAACGAGGTGCTGCGCGAGATCGTCGCCGCGAAAACCCTCGGCATGACGCTGTCCGCGCGCCGTCGTCCGGAAAAGGCCAGGAGCTGACATGGATTTCGACCTCAACGACGACTTGGGCGCGGTCCGCGAGCTGGCCGCCAAGATCTTCGCCGACCGCGCGACCGTCGAGCGGGTAGCGGCCGTCGAGAAGCAAGGCGGCTTCGACGCCGACCTCTGGCGAGTGCTCGCCGAAGCGGACCTCCTGGGCATCTGTCTGTCCGAAAGGGACGGTGGAGCAGGCCTAGGGATGTCCGGATTGGCAGTACTGCTCGAAGAAGTCGGCCGCCGCGTCGCTCCGATTCCTTTGTGGAATGTTCTCGCGGGCGGATTGCTGCCGGTCGCGCAATTCGGCTCCGAGGACCAGCGGAACCGGATCCTGCCGCGAGTGCTGGACGGTTCGACGCTGCTGGTCGGCGCGTTCGACGACACGGTATCGGTGACCGCGACCCGGTGCGGCGACGACCTCGAACTCACCGGCGAAGTCGTTTCGGTTCCCGCTGGCGCCCAGGCCGACCTGGTCCTAGTGCCGGTCAACGAAGATGATCAGGTCCACTTAGTACTCGTGCCGGCGGTCAACCTCAGCGTGACCCCCGTCGAAGTCACCAGCTGCGAAAGCCACGCGTCAATCGCCTTCGACGGAGCAGTGGTCACCCCGCAGGACATTCTGGCCTCCGGGGACAACGCTCTGCAGTGGACACTCCGCCGACTCCGGGTCGCCCTGGCAGCGGTCAGCGTCGGCGTGTGTGCCGAGGCATTGGCGACCACCGCGAAATACACCTCCGAACGAGTCCAATTCGGACGTCCACTGTCGACAAATCAAGCTGTCGCTGTGCGGGCCGCGGACGCCTACCTCGACACCGAGGCAATCCGAGTCTGTACGCAACGCGCCGCTTGGCTGCTGGACGAGGGCCGTGAGGACGAAGCAGAAATCGCCGCCCTAGTAGCAAAATGGTGGGCGTCGCGCGGTGGACTGCGAGTCGTGCACGCGACGCAGCACCTGCACGGCGGCATCGGCGCGGACGTCGACTACCCGATCCACCGCTACTTCCTCTGGGGCCGTCAGGTCGCATTCACCCTCGGCACCGCCGACGCACTCGCCGCCGAACTCGGGGACCGGTTGCCGTCCGCGCCCCCGATCGGTGCCCCGGCCTAGGAGGCTCCCGTGCCCATCGACGTCGACAAAGCGCTCAACGCCCCGCCGCGCACGCAACAGCTCGCCTGGACCACCCGGGACGTGCTGCTGTACCACCTTTCCCTCGGCTCCGGCACCGAACTCCGGTACAGCTACGAAGGGGACCTGGAAGTCCTCCCGACCTTCGCTCTCGTTGCCGGACAAGGCATTTCCACCGGAGACCGCCCCGCGGAAGGCTTGACGCTGCCCGGCGTCGACGTCGATCTGGCGAGGCTGCTGCACGCCGGACAGGTTGTCACGCTCCACCGCGACCGGCTGCCGACGTCCGGCTCGGCGGAACGAACCACCCGGATCGCGGAAGTCCAGGACAAGGGCAAGGCCGCGGTCATCGTGCTGGCCCACGAGGTCGCGGACGCGGACGGTCCACTGTGGACCTCGAAGATGTCCATCTGGGCACGCGGCGAGGGCGGCTTCGGAGGAGATCCGGGCACAACAGCCGGACCACGCAAGCCGGAAGGCGACCCGACGCATGTGCTCGACGTCGCCACCACGCCCGACCAGGCCCTGCTTTACCGGTTGAACGGCGACCTCAACCCGCTCCACGCAGACCCCGAGTTCGCCGCCGCAGCAGGCTTCGGCGCGCCGATCCTGCACGGTCTCGCGTCCTACGGCCTGGTCGCCAAGGCAATCGTGGATCACTTCCTCGACGGCCGTCCCGCACGGCTCCGCGAACTGGGCGCACGGTTCGCAGGCCCGGTAATCCCCGGCGAGACTCTGCGAATCGCGTTGTGGCAGCAGGAAAACGGCTTCTCCCTAAGCGTGACCTGCCCCGAACGCGACAACGCGGCGGTCCTCACCGATGCCTGGGCCCGCACGACTTCAGGAGGTGCATGATGGGTAATCCGGTCATTGTGGACGCGATCCGGACCCCGTTCGGCAAGCGACGCGGCGCGCTGTCCGGCATCCACGCGGTCGAACTCCTCGGCCACGTGCAGCGCGGAATCCTCGAGCGCACCGGCATCGATCCCGCGCTGGTCACGGATGTCGTAGCCGGATGCGTCACGCAGGCGGGGGAGCAGTCGAACAACGTCGGCCGGTTCGCCTGGCTGCACGCCGGGCTCCCCGAGGAGACCGCGACCACCACGATCGACGCGCAATGCGGCTCCGCGCAACAGGCCGTGCACCTGATCGCCGCGCAGATCGCGGCCGGGCTGGTGGACGTCGGCATGGCGTGCGGCGTCGAGTCGATGAGCCGGGTGCCGCTGCTGAGCAACCTCGGCGACGCGGGCCGTCCGCGTCCGGAGTCCTGGAAGGTCGACCTTCCCGCCCAGTACGAAGCTGCCGACCGGATCGCCGCACGTCGCGGACTCACCCGCGCGGACCTGGACGCGTTCGGCCTCCGCTCGCAGCAACGCGCCCGCCGCGCCTGGGACGAGGGCCGATTCGGCCGTTCGATCCTGCCGGTCCCGGTCGAGGACGGCCAGTTCGACCGCGACCAAGGCCTGCGCGACACCAGCACCGAAGCCCTCGCCGGACTCGCCCCGATCGAGGCCACCGGCCTGCACACCGCAGGCACCGCGTCACAGATCTCAGACGGCGCGTCGGCCGCGCTCCTGGTCGACGCCGACCAGACCTTCGGGCTGCGTCCGCGCGCCAGGCTGGTCGCGCAGACCATCGTCGGCGCCGAGCCGAAGTACCTGCTGGACGGCCCGATCCGCGCTGCCGAACGCGTCCTCGGCAGGGCCGGGATGACCGTCGCGGACATCGATTTGTTCGAGGTCAACGAGGCGTTCGCGGCGGTCCCGCTGTCGTTCGCCCGCACGCTCGGCGTCGACGAGGACCGGCTGAACGTCAACGGTGGCGCCATCGCGATCGGCCATCCGGTCGGGGCGACCGGGATCCGGCTGCTCGCGGAGATCGTCGACGAGTTGGAGCGCCGCGACCGGACGCTCGGCCTGGTGGCGATCTGCGCCGGCGGGGCGCAGGCGACGGCGGCGATCGTGGAGCGGCTCTGAGATGTATCCGCTGAGCGGTTTCGACGGCAAGGTCGCGGTGGTGACCGGCGCGGGCCGGATGCGGTCGATCGGCCGGGCGATCGCGGTCGAACTGGCGAAGGCCGGGTGCGCGGTCGCGGTGACCGGCAGCGGCCGTCCGCGCGAGAAGTTCCCGCCGGAAGAACAGGCGGCGGGCTGGCGGGACATCCAGTCCGTGGCCGACGAGATCCGCCAGTCCGGCGGCGAGGCCCTGCCGGCGGTGAGCGACGTCGCCGACCCGGCGCAGGTCGACCAGCTGCTGGCGACCGTCCTCGACACTTTCGGCCGCGTGGACATCGTCGTCAACAACGCCGCGGCCGCGCGCGGACCCGATCGCCTGCCGGTGCTGGACCTCGACGTCGAGACCTGGGACCGGGTCCTCGCGGTGAACCTGCGCGGGCCGTTCCTGATGACCCGCGCGTTCGGCAGGCGGCTGGTCGAGCAGGGCGACGGCGGGGTGTTCGTGAACATCTCCTCGATCGGCGGGAAGCTGTCCGGCGCCGGATCGGCCGCCTACTCCGCGTCGAAAGCCGCGCTGCAGTCGCTGACCTCTTCGACGGCCAAAGAGCTGGGCGGGCACGGGATCCGGGTGAACGCGCTGTGCCCCGGCGTCGTCGGCACGAGCCGGTTGGACGACGTGGACCCGGCATCGTGGGCCGAGTACGTTCGCGCGCAGGTGCCGTTGCGGCGGGTCGGCGAGCCCGCAGACATCGCGGCGGCCGCGGTGTTCCTGGCCAGCGCCGAGGCGGGCTGGGTCACCGGGCAGTGCTGGAACGTCGACGGCGGGCAGCTGACAATCCGATGAGCATTACGGGAGGCGACCGATGACCGATCGGGACGACATCATCGCGCGGCTGACCGCGCCGGGCGCGGAGTTCGAGATCCGGCCGGAACCGGTCGCGGGCCGCCCGGCGAAGGTGTTCGCGCGGCGGCATCGGTGCCTGACCGAATTGCTGGAGGCCTCGCGCGAGTTCGGCGACCGGGAGTATCTGGTCACTGTGGACAGTCGGCTCACGTTTTCCCAGCACTACGAACAAGTTGCCGCGCTGGCCGCGGTGCTGCGGACGGAGTACGGCGTCGGACGCGGGGACCGGGTCGCGTTGTGCGCGGCGAACTGTCCAGAGTGGATTGTCGGCTTCTGGGCCGCGGTGTCGCTCGGCGCGGTCGCGGTCGGGATGAACTCGATGTGGGCCGCGCCGGAGGTCGCGCACGGCCTCGACCTGACCACGCCGAAGGCCGTGCTGACCGACTCGGCGCGAAAACCGCTGGTCGCGGGCCGGTATCCGGTGCTGGAGTTCGGCAGCCGCGAGTATCGGGAACTCCTCGACCGCCACCAAGGCGCTCCGCTGAAGCCGGAGCCGGTCGACGAGGACGACCCGGCCGTCATCCTCTTCACGAGCGGCACTTCCGGTCATCCGAAGGGCGCGACGCACTCGCACCGCAACGTGCTCGCCGCGGTCTGGTTCCACCTGTTCAACGACGCGCTCGCCGCGGAATTCGGCCGTCCGGCACGGGATCGCCGGTTTCTGCTGGCCACGCCGTTGTTCCACATCGCCGCCTTGCACAACCTCGCGATCGTGCGGCTCGCCGTGGGCGACACTGCCGTGTTGCACCAAGGGAAATTCGACATCCACCGGGTGCTGGATCTCGTGCAGGCCGAGCGGGTCACCAACTGGGGCGCGGTCCCGACGATGCTGTCTCGCCTGGTGGAAGCCGACCTGTCCAGCTACGACCTGAGCACGCTCAAGACGGTCTCGGTCAGCAGCGCGCCGTCGACCGCCGAGCTGAAAGACCAGCTGCGGGGCGCGTTGCCAGGCGCGGCCGCCTCGCTGAGCACGAACTACGGCCTGACCGAGTCGTCCACCGCGGCTACCCTCGCGACCCCGGCTGAGCTTCTCGCCGACCCGGACACCGCGGGCCGTCCCGTGCCGAACATGGAAGTGCAGATCCGCGACACCGAAGGCCGTCCGGTCCCGGATGGCACCGACGGCGAGATCCACCTCCGCGGCCCGCAGGTCATGCTCGGCTATTTCAACGATCCGGCAGCGACGGCAGCCGCGTTCACCGAGGACGGCTGGTTCCGGACCGGTGATCTCGGCCAGTTGCGCGACGGTGCGCTGACCGTGCTGAGCCGGCGCAGCGACCTGATCCTGCGCGGGGCGGAGAACATCTACCCGGCCGAGGTGGAGGAACAGCTCGCCGGACACCCCGGCGTCGCCGAGTGCATCGTCGCTGGGCTGCCGGATTCGGACTACGGCCAGATTGTCGCCGCGAAGGTCGTGCTTCGTGTTGAGTCCGAAGTGGACGCTGAGGGCCTTCGTGGTTATCTCGCTGACCGGCTTGCCCGGTACAAGGTTCCGACGGCCTGGTTCCTGACCCGGGATCCGCTGCCGCGCAACGCGACGGGGAAGGTGGTCCGGCGGCTGGTGCGGTGGGAGTAAGGGCCTCGTGAGTGTTTATGCCGGTTAGAACCGGGTTTGCCGCTCACGAGGCCGTCCGCCCACCGGGACTCTCGGTTGCCCGGCCTTCCCCGCGCTCCTACCGTCGCACCAAACGCTTGCTCAAGGAGGGGTGATGACCGGTCTCCGGACGGACTTCGCCGAGTTCACCGGCCAGCAGGCCGAGCCGCCGAGGGTGGCCCGGTATGCGGTGAACGAGGCGATGATCCGCAACTGGGTCGAGGCGGTCGACGACCGCAATCCGGTGTACGTCGACGAGGCCGCGGCGAAGGCGACCGGCCGCCCCGGCGTCATCGCGCCGCCCGCGATGTGCTCGACCTGGATCATGGCCGGGTACCGGCGCTACCGCGAGATCCAGGAGCTGCGCCGCGAGGGCACGGTGGAGGACTTCGCGTACTCCCGGCTGATGAGCGTCCTCGACGCGGCTGGCTACACCTCGGTGGTGGCGACCGACGTCGAGCAGGAGTACGTCCGCGAGATCACCCCGGGCACGCACGTGACCTGCCACTTCACCATCGAAGCCGTCTCGGAGGGAAAACGCACCGCGCTCGGTTACGGCCATTTCGTCACGCTGCGCAAGCACTACGTCGACGAAGCGGGCGAACTGCTGGTCGACGAACGTTTCCGCATCCTCCGGTTCCGCCCGGCCGAACGGAGCGCGTGATGGGAGAGCACACCGCGGTCCCGCGGCTCACGATCACCCAGGACAACCAGTTCTTCTTCGACGCCGCCCGCGAAGGACGGCTCGAGATCCAGCGCTGCACCGATTGCGGCGCTCTCCGGCACCCGCCGGGACCAGCGTGTCCGGTGTGCCGGAGCTTCGCGTGGGACACGGTCGTCGCCAGCGGGCGCGCGATATTGCACAGCTGGACAGTGCTGTATCACCCGAAGGATCCCGCGTTCGACTACCCGCTCGCCGTCGGCCTCGCCGATCTGGAAGAGGGCATCCGGCTGGTCGCGGACCTTGCGGGGGTGGACCACGACCGGCTCGAAGTCGGTTTGCCTTTGCAGGTCGGCTTCAGCGAGCACGCGCACGGCGAAATCCTCCCGCAGCTGCGGCCGCGAGACCCGAAGGAGCACACCCGATGACCCTGGCTCTCGGAGACCGTCTGCCGGAGCTGGCGATCCCGTTCGACCGCACCACGATCGTCGCGACCGCGATCGCGTCGCAGGATTTCGAGGACGTACACCACGACCCGGGCAAGGCGCGGGACCGCGGAATGCCGGACATCTTCATCAGCATCAACGCCACCAACGGGTTCATCGACCGCTACGTCACCGACGTCTGCGGCCCGGGGACCCGGATCCGCAAAGTCTCGCTGCGGCTCGGATTACCGCTGTTTCCCGGTGACACGCTGACATTCGCGAGCGAAGTCATCGAAGTGACCGAGGACGCGGTGACGATCAAGGTCACCGGAAGTCATGACCGTGGTGTGCACGTGACGGCTCGAGTGACGGTGTCGGCATGAGTGCGGCTTGCGAGCGAATCGTTGCGGTTCATGCCGATACCTCCCGATTGACCGGCGTGCAACTCGTTGCGGAGGTGGCGGCATGAGCGGGTTCGCGCGGCAGGCCGCGATCGCCGGGATCGGCGCGACCGAGTTCAGCAAGAATTCCGGCCGCAGCGAATGGCAACTCGCCTGTGAATGCGTCCTCGCCGCCCTCGCCGACGCGCAGATCCCCGTCGAGGAAGTCGACGGATTCGCGTTGTTCACCATGGAAACCAACCCGGAGATCGCGGTCGCCCGGGCATTGGGGATTCCGCAGTTGAAGTTCTTCAGCCGCATCCCGCACGGCGGCGGCGGGGCGTGCGCGCCGGTGCAGCAGGCGGCGCTCGCGGTCAGCTCCGGCGTGGCGGACGTCGTCGTGGTGTACCGGGCATTCAACGAGCGTTCCGGCCACCGCTTCGGAGCCGGACCGCCGCCGTTCGCCTACACCGCGAATACCGATCAGGAATACCGGAACTGGATCAACCCGTACGGCCTGCTCACTCCCGCGCAGCAGGAAGCCTTTCTGGCACGGCGATACATGCACAAATACGGGGCGACGAGCGAAGACTTCGGCCGCGTTTCGGTGCTCTCGCGCAAACACGCGGCGGTGAACCCGCGAGCCTGGTTTCACGGACGTCCGATCACTCTCGAAGACCACCAGTCGTCGAAGATGATCGCCGATCCGTTGCGGCTGCTCGACTGTTGCCAGGAAAGCGACGGCGGCCAAGCGTTGGTCATCGTGAGCGCGGAGCGGGCGCGCGACCTGCCGCATCCGCCCGCGGTGATTGCCGGAGCAGCGCAAGGCGTTGGGCCGCAACAGATTTCGATGAGCAGCTACTACCGGGAAGACATCGACGAAATGCCCGAGGTGCAGCTGGTCGCCGAACAGTTGTGGGCGCAAGCGGGCGTGGGTCCGGAAGGCATCGACGCCGCGATTCTGTACGATGCTTTCACGCCGATGGTGTTGCTGCAGCTGGAAGAATACGGATTCTGCGGCCGTGGCGAAGCGAAGGACTTCATCGCCAGCGGTGCGCTCGAACTCGACGGACGGCTGCCGGTCAACACCCACGGCGGTCAGCTGGGGGAGGGCTACATCCACGGGGTCAACGGGATCGCCGAGGGCGTCCGGCTGATTCGCGGCAGCTCGGTGAACCAGCCCGCGAAAGCGCTGGAGCACGTGCTTGTCACCGGCGGGTCTCCGGTACCGCATTCCGCGCTCGTGCTCGCGGCGGACCGCTGATGGAGACCTTCGCGGAAGTCGTCCGGTCCCGGCGCGGGGACGCGCACGAGGGGCTGCGGTTCGAGGGCCGAAGCTGGACGTGGGACGGAATCGTCCACGAGGCCGCGGTGCGGGCGTCCCTGCTGCGCACCTTCGAGCCGGGACCCGGCCGGACGCAGCGGCACGTCGGGGTGCTGCTGCAGAACCTGCCGGATTTCGTGTTCTGGATCCTCGCCGCCGCGGTGACCGGCGACGTCCTGGTCGGCATCAACTCCACCCGGCGCGGCGCGGAGCTGGCGGCGGACATCAGCCACACGCACGTCGACCTCCTGCTCACCGAACCGTTGTACGCCGAAGAGATCGCGAGCCTTGAGCTGCCGACCGTCCGCCGTGTCCTCGACGTGGAATCGGCGGAGTACCAGGACCTTCTCGCCGCGCACGCGGGCGCGGACCTGCCTCCGCACCTCCCGGACCCGGCGGCGATCTTCCTGCTGCTGTTCAGTTCCGGCTCGACCGGCACGCCCAAGGCGGTGATCTGCAGCAACGGCCGCCTCGGCCGGTTGACCGACGCGCTGGCCGAACGCGTCTCGCTGCACCGCGATTCGGTCACCTACCTGTGCCTGCCGATGTTCCACGGCCACGCGATCATGATGAACCTCGCCGCCGCGGCGAAGGTCGGCGCGACGATCGTGCTGGTGCGGAAGTTCTCCGCGTCGCAGTTCATCCCGGACCTCCGCGCGCACGGCGTGACCTACTTCAACTACGTCGGCCGGGTGCTCAGCTACGTCGTCGCGCAGCCGGAGCAGCCGACCGACGCCGACAACCGGCTGGAAGTCGCCTTCGGTTCGGAAGCCGCACCGGGCGAATCCGCCGAATTCCGCCGTCGATTCGGCTGCGAAGTGCGGGAAGGCTACGGTTCCAGCGAGGGCGGACTCCGCATCGTGCCGGAACCGGACGCGCCGCCGAACGCACTGGGCCGCCCCGCGCCCGGAATGCGCGCGGAAATCCGCGATCAGGACAACCGGGAATGCCCGCTCGCGGAATTCGACGAGAACGGCCTGCTGCTGAACGCAGAGGAGGCGACCGGCGAGATCGTCGCGGTGGGGCGCGGGAAAACATTCGAGGGCTACTACGACAACCCCGCCGCGATGGCCGAACGGCTCAAATTCGGCGGCGAGGACTTCTGGACCGGCGACCTCGGCTACCGCGACCGCGACGGCTACCTGTACTTCGCCGGCCGGGCCGCGGACTGGCTTCGCGTGGACGGCGAGAACTTCGGCACCGCCCCGGTCGAGCGGATTCTGGGCCGCTACCCGGCGTTCGCAGTGGCGCACTGCTACGGCGTGCCCGATCCGAAGACCGGAGACCTGCTGATGGCGTCCGTCATCCTCGCCGAGGATGCCGCGTTCGATCCAGTCGACTTCGACGAATTCCTTGCTGCACAACCAGATCTTGGTACGAAATGGCGACCGACGTTCGTCCGGATCCTCGACGAGGCTCCGGTCACCGGCAGCGGCAAGGTCGACAAAGCGCCGTTGCGCGCGCAGGGCTGGGAGGACGACCGAGTCTGGTACGCGCCGCGCCGGACCAGCCCGTACCGGCTGCTCACTCCGGAGGACCGGCACAAGCTGCGAGCGGAATTCGTCGCACACGGCCGGGAAAACTCGCTTCCCGCGGCGTCCCGGCGCTGACTACTGAGGCGGCAGGCCCCGGGACACGGCGGCGAACACCTCGCGCAGCGTCGCCGGCACCGTCTTCTCGAGGCTGTCGTCCAGGAACCGGTTCAGCACAGTCGTCATCGCCGCGATCGCGACGTCGGACACCAATTGCGGATACAGCTCGCCGACCCGCGTGCCGGTGCGCGCGGCGATCGCCTTGACCAGCTCGCCGGTCTGCACTTTTGCCAGCGCGGTCCGCATCTCCGGCGTCGCGCTCCACGCCTGCACCGCGCTGAGCTGGTCGGATGCTGGCTGCCCATAAGGCACTCCGTCGGCGCGCAACGGTTCGATGAGCGCTTCGGCGAGCGCGGTCCACAGCGGCTCGTCCGCCGGACGCGCCCGCAGCAGCTCGGCGCTGAGCCGGATCCGGTGCTCCTGCCGGTAGGCGACCGCGTCGTATTTCGTGGCGAAGTAGTTGCTGAACGTCCGCAGCGACACCCCGGCGCGCTCCGCGATGTCCTCGCGGACAACGTTGTCTGGACCTCTCTCGTACATGAGCGCCACGGCGGCGTCGCTCAGCGCTTTGCGCGTGTCGAGCTTCTTGCGTTCTCGCAAGCCGAGCGGTCGTTGGTCAGCCATGCCGACCACGGTATCCAATCGGGCGCCGCATTCGCCGGGCCGACCGGTTTTGTTATGGACGAGCGCCGCGCAGGAACTGTTCGACGGCGGTGTCCACGAGCCCGTCGAGCAATTCCGGCGGAACGAGGTTGCCGTTGCCGATGGTCGCGATTCCTTGCAGCGTCGCGAACAGCACGACTCCGATCCGCTGCGGCGGGCCGTCCTGCAGCGCGCCCTGCTCCTGGCCCTCGACGATGAGGTCGTTCATCAGGCGGAACGGCGCTTCGGCGGCTTGCACGATCCGGGACGCGCCGGGGCGGTGCTTGCTGGTGTACATCAGTTCCAGCAGCGCCGAATTCTCGGTGGCGAAGCGGGTGTACGCCGTCGCCGCCGCGTGCACGCGACCCGGAAAGTCGTCCGCGGTCTTCAACGCCGTGCGCAACGCGCTGTCCAGGCGGGCGAATCCGGCTTCGGCGAGAGCGTCGAGCAACGCCTGTCGATCCGGGAAATGCCGGCGCGGCGCGGCGTGGCTGACGCCGATCTCCCGGGCGAGGTCGCGCAGCGACAGCTGATCGGCCCCGTGCGCGCGCAACCCGCGTTCGGCCGCGTCGAGCAAGGCGGTGCGGAGGCTGCCGTGGTGGTAGGGGCGGTCGTCGGACTGGTCGGGCACCCGGTCAGTCTAGCAGCATGTTTCCGTTGACAACATTGTTGCCGGTGCCTACTTTGGGGACATGGACCTTCTCCCGGAAAACCAGACCGGCCGCACCGCCGTGATCACCGGTGCCAACAGCGGATTAGGCCGCGCGACAGCCGCGGCGCTGGCAGCCAAGGGCGCGCGGGTGGTGCTCGCGGTGCGGAACCTGCGCAGCGGTCGCGAGGCCGCGGCCGAACTGTCCGGCGACGTCGAAGTCCGGCAGCTCGACCTCGCCGACCTGGAGTCGGTCCGCGCGTTCGCCGCGGAGTTCACCGAGCCGATCGACCTGCTGATCAACAACGCGGGCATCATGATCCCGCCGCTGTCGCGCACGAAGGACGGCTTCGAATCGCAGTTCGGGACCAATCATCTCGGCCATTTCGCGCTCACGAACCTGCTTTTGCCGCGGATCCGGGGCCGGGTGGTGACGGTTTCGTCGAACGGGCACCGGGTCGGTTCGATCGATTTCGCCGACCTGAACTGGGAACGCAAGCGGTACCGGGCGGCGGCGGCTTACGGGCAGTCGAAACTCGCGAACCTGCTGTTCACCGCGGAACTCCAGCGGCGGCTGACTGAGGTCGGTTCTCCGGTGCTGGCGACTGCGGCGCACCCCGGGACTGCGGCGACGAACCTGCTGAAGGTCGAGACGCCGGTGCTGTCGTCGCTGGCGAAAGCCGGTACTCGCCTGGTGGCGCAAACCTCGGAGGAGGGCGCGCGGCCGACGCTTTATGCCGCGCTGGCGGACCTTCCCGGCAACAGCTACGCGGGCCCGCGCGGCTTCCTGCAGAATCGGGGTGCGCCGAAACTCGTTGGCCGGTCAGCGAAAGCGTGGGACGAGGAGGTTGCTCGTCGCTTGTGGACGGTCTCCGAGGAGCTGACCGGGGTGCGTTTTCCGTTGACTGTTTCGGCGTGAGTTCTATTTCGGCAGTGCGCCGGTGTCCGCTGCCGCGGCTCCGGTTTCGGTCAGGAACGCGGTCAGTTCCTTGGCCAGCAGTTCCGGCTGATCCTCCGGAATCAGCGTGCCGCTGTCGGAGATCTCGACCAACCGGCCGTCCGGGAAAAGCTCGGCGAGCCGCCGCCCGTGGCCGGCGGGCATCATCCGGTCCTTGCCCGCCCATACGACGAGGACCGGCCGGTCGAACGTCCGCAGCCGCTGCGTCCATTCGAGCAGTTCGCGCCGCGGCGGGGTTCCGGTGGTGAATTTGACCATGTCCCGGCGGATTGCCTTGTCTCGCAACGCCGGTGAGAACCAGCCGTCGAGAATATCGTCCGGAATGCGGCTTTCGCACATTCCTCCGTACGCCGCTTTGGCGTGCCGGTAGAACGACGTCCGCGTGGCTTGGGCTTGCAGCCACGGCCCGCCGGGGAGCCGGAGCAGCTTGACGGCCGGGCGCGCGGGCTTGGGCGGGAAGTTGTCGAACGCCTCACAGGCGACCAGCGCGAGCCGTCCCACCCGGGCGACGTGTTCGGCCGGCGCCATCCCGTCGGCGACGAGGAATTGGCCGCCGCCCCAGTCGTTGAGCACGATGGTCGCGTCGTGGAGGTCGAGTGCGGCGAGGAATTCGCCGAGCAGCCGGGCGACGCCGAACTGAGTCAGGTCCGCGTCGGGCCGCATCGGGACCTGGTGGGCGCCGAGCGGCAACGTGGGCAGGACGCAGCGGTAACCGCTCAACAGCGGGACGACCTTGCGCCATTGCGTGCCGGACATCGGAAACCCGTGCCCGAACACCAGTGCCGGACCGGGGCCGCCGGTGTCGGTGTACTCGATCGGCCCGGCGGACAGCTCCACGCGCGGCATCGGACCTCCCTCGAGTCTCGCGACTAGAGTGATCGCTCTAATCGCGAGACTAGGCCGGTCCGGGGCCGCCGGTCAACCCGACGGCTCGTCGAGACGAATGCGCGCCGAACCCGGCAGGGATCACTTCCCGATGAAGACCACGCGGTTTCCGTCCGGATCGGTGAGCGGCAGGATGCGTGCGCCGCCCCCGGGCTGCGGCCCGTCGTGGGCGGCCCCGGCTTTCGTCGCGTGGGCCGCGGCCGCGTCGAGATCCGTCTCCTCGAGGACGACCGTCGACCGCCCGGCCCGGTCGGGTTCGGACCACACCTGCAGCCCGAAGGTGTCGCCGAGATGCCACTCGAGCAGGCCGGGCATCGGGCGGGCGTCCGGACCGCGGTCTAACAGGGCGGTGTACCAGTCCTCGGCCCGCGCGAGGTCGGAGACGGTGCACTGGGCGAGCACTCGGCTGATCATGGCTGGTCCTCCCGTAGTGATTTTGATTTGCAAGCACTTTCAGGAGACCACAAGTGCTGGCAAGATGCAAGCACTCGGGGTGCCCGGCAGCGGGCGGACGCCGGATATCCACTCCGATGAACGAATCAGGCGAATTGCTCCCGCTGCGCCAAAGAACGGTTTCCTTCCCCGTACGGAAATCTGCGCCGTGGTCCGGCGAGAGCGTTCATCTTGTGTTTCTCCGGCGGTTTTCCCACGTCTTTGTGCGCGGCCTGGAATACGCCGGTCGCCGTGTCGGCGGCAGAGACGAGGAGGACACCCGTGTCGAGAATTCGTTGGCGTGCCGCCATGGCGATGGCGGCGGCCGGTGCCGTCGCGGCGGCAGTGCCCGCGCTGGCCGCGCCGGTGCGCACCGAACACGTGCTGCTGCTTTCGGTCGACGGTCTCCACCAATCGGACCTGGAGTGGTACACGCGCACCCATCCGGGGTCCGCGCTGGCCGCGCTCACGGCGCACGGCACCGAATACACGCACGCGAACACGCCGGTTCCGTCGGATTCGTTCCCCGGCATGGTCGCCCAGGTGACCGGCGGCAACCCGGCGACCACCGGGATCTACTACGACGCCACCTACAACCGGGCTTTGCTCCCGGCGGGCACGACGTCCTGCGCTGGCGCGAAGCCCGGATCCACAGTGGACTACACCGAGGATCTCGACCGGAACAAGGACGCCATCGACGCCGGACAGGGCCTGCCGAACTTGCCCGACGGCGTCCTCTCCATGACCGGAAACCCGGGCTCGCTGATCAACCCGGCCGCGCTGCCCGTCGACCCGAAGACGTGCAAACCTGTTTATCCGCACCAGTATCTGCGGGTGAACACCGTGTTCGAGGTCGCCCGGCAGGCTGGATTGCGCACCGCGTGGTCGGACAAGCACCCAGCGTACGAAATGCTCAGCGGGCCGTCCGGTACTGGCATCGAAGACCTCTTCACGCCGGAGATCAACAGCAAGGCCCCCAGTTCCGGCGACTGGACGAAGGACAACGCCGCGACCCAGCGTTATGACGGCTACAAGGCCAAAGCCGTCCTGAACGAGATCGACGGCTTCGACCACAGTGGACAGACCCGCGCGGGTACGCCCGGGGTGTTCGGCATGAACTTCCAGTCCGTCTCGACCGCGCAAAAGCTCCCGCTCTCCGGCGGCCAGCCCGGCGGCTACCGCGCCGACGGCACGCCCGGTCCGGTGCTGCAGTCCGCTTTGGACTTCGTGGACCGGCAGGTAGGCGCGTTCACCGCCGAACTGCGGAAACAACACCTCGACCGCTCGACCGCCGTGGTCCTCTCCGCGAAACACGGCCAGTCGCCGATCGACCCGTCCGCGCTGACCCGCATCGACGACGCCCCGCTGCTCACCGGCCTGAACACCGCTTGGCGGGCCGCGCACCCCGGCGCGCCCGACCTGGTCGCTCAGTCCACCGACGACGACGCGATGCTGCTGTGGTTCACCGACCACTCGCCGTCGGCCGCCGCGTTCGCCCGGCAGTACTTGCTGGCCCAGTCCGGTACCGGAAACGGCAGCACCGGTGCGCCGAAACCGTTTACGCACGCAGGCTTGACGGCGGCCTACGCCGGAGCGGACGCTGCCCGCTACTTCCATGTGCGCCCCGGCGACCCGCGGGTGCCGGACCTGATCGGCGTTGCCCAGCATGGCGTCGTGTACACCGGCGGGCACTCGAAAATCGCCGAACACGGCGGCGCGGCTTCAGACGACCGCGCGGTTCCGCTGGTGGTCAGCGGCGGACGCGGGGTGCGGATCCCGGCGACGGTCGAGACGACACAGATCGCGCCGACGATCCTCCGGCTGCTGAACCTGGATCCGCGTGCGCTGGAGGCGGTGCGGGAAGAGGGGACGGCTCCGCTGCCCGGCCTCGGCCGCGACTGACCGCAACCTCGGCCCGGTTCTTTGCGAGGACCGGGCCGAGGTCGGCTTCGGGTGAGGGGGATGCGCCGGAAAGTCTGGCCAGTTGGGGGAGCGATGGCGTTCGGCGGGGGCTATTGGGGGCGTTGGATTCCGAAGCTCGGCTAGTTCGGTGCTGGGCCTGGGGAGCAGGCGCTCGGTGAGACCGGTTAGGCGGCTGGTTCTGCTGGAAGGTCTGGCTGGTGGGAGGAACTGCTCACCGGTCGCGGCGGCGTTGGGCAGAGACGGTAGGCGAGTGCCGGATTCCGCCACAGGCCCGAGTTTGGCCAGATAGGTGCTGAGCGGAGCGGGGATCAGTCAGGCGGCTGGTTCTGCTCGAAGGCCGGGCCGCTTCAAGGAGCAGTTCGCCCGGAGCGCGTCGCGACGGCGTTGGGCCGGGGATTCCGCCAAGTGCCGGGCCAAGTCGGCGCTGGGGCTGGCGCGGCAGAGTTTGGCGGAATTCGCCCGTGCGCAGCAGGAGATTCACGGGATCAGCGGGCCGCGCGGACGGGACAGCCCTCGCGACGGAACCGGTCCTCGTCGGCGCAGGAAGCCCGCAACTCGCCCGCCGTCCCGTCCAGCGGGAACCGAGTCAACCCTGCTCACTGGCCTATTATGAGCAAAAGCTCACCCCGGCGGAGGAGGTCAGCAATGCCCGGAAAGCGCCTGCAGCCGCGCAAGGAACCCCAGCAGGTGCGCGGCGAGTTGACCCGCCAGCGGATCCTCACGGCCGCCGCGCGGGTGTTCGCTGAGATGGGTTATGCCGCGGGCACTACGAACCGCATCGCGGAGCGGGCTCGGGTGTCGATCGGGTCGCTGTATCAGTACTACCCGAACAAAGATGCCATCCTCGTCGCGCTGGCAGCTCGGCATCTCGATACCCGCGCGGAAAGCCCGCGCCGCCACCGGGAAACCGCTGGGCCGCCGGAGACGCTGGACGGTGCGCTCCGCGAACTCGTGCACGTGGCGATCCAGAACCATCTCGACGATCCGCAGTTGCTGCGCGTGATGGCCGAGCAGGCCCCGCGCGCCCCCGAACTGCTGGAGCAGGTCGCCCGGTACGAGGAGGAGCGGATCGCCGAGGTGCGCGGTCTGCTCGAGCGGTATCCGGAAACCAGTGTGTCCAATGTGGACATGGCGGCACGGATCGTGGTGAATGCCGTGGAACTGCTCGTGCACAAGCTGATCGCCGGGCCGGAGCCGCTCGATCTGCCCGCGTTCGAGGACGAGCTGGTGACCCTGCTGACCCGGTACGCGACGGCTGGCTCCGAGCGGAGCAGCGGGTTGCGCCGTTGAGTCGGCGGACACCGGGACGTCGGTTGTCAAGTGGCGGACATCACTGCGGGCGTCGTGATCGATCAGGCGATCGATTCCGCGAGCACGGCCGAGGCGGAGCGGCGGACGGCGGAGGAGGAAACCGGCGGGAGCGGTTCAGGCGGGTAGTCGGCGGTTTCCCGGCTCGGCCGCACCCGGGAGTCGCCGCGGTGCGGGGGCTCGGCTCTTCCCGGCCGTTGAGACAGCCCGGGGCTATGACCGTGATCTCGTCGCGGTTGCCGCCGAAAAAGGGCCTCCGGTTGGCTGCCGCGGGCCCGGCGGCATGGGAGTATCCAGCGCATCTGTACCTGAAGCGGGCGAAGTCGGACCAGGTGGCGACCCAAAACGCCGTCAGGCCCGGCCGGCGGATCTTCCGCGAACGAGCGGGAAGGAGACAGCATGCTGATCGGGGTGCTCAAGGAGGCACAACCGGGGGAGACGCGCGTCGCGGCGACTCCGGAAACGGTGGGCAAGCTGCGCGGGCTGGGTTATGACGTGGCGGTGGAGCCGGGCGCTGGTTTGGCGTCGGGGTTCTTTGACCAGGCGTACGCGGACGCGGGAGCGACGTCCGGGCCGGTTGCCGAGGCGGACGTCGTGTTCGGGGTGAACGCGCCCTCGTCCGGGCAGTTGGACGCGGTGAAGTCGGGCGCGACAGTGGTGAGCTTGCTGGCTCCGGCGTTGAAGCCGGAGCTGGTGGAGGATTTGGCGAAGCGGCCGATCACGGCGTTGGCGATGGACGCGGTGCCGCGGATCTCGCGGGCGCAGTCGCTGGACGTGCTGTCGTCGATGGCGAACATCGCCGGGTACCGGGCGGTGGTGGAGGCCGCGCATGCGTTCGGGCGGTTCTTCACCGGTCAGGTGACCGCGGCGGGCAAGGTCAACCCGGCCAAGGTGCTCGTGGTCGGCGCGGGTGTCGCGGGGCTGGCGGCGATCGGCGCGGCCGGGAGCCTCGGTGCGATCGTGCGGGCGACGGACCCGCGGCCGGAAGTCGCGGATCAGGTGAAGAGTCTCGGCGGTGAGTATTTGTCCATCGAGGACCCGAGCGCCGAGGTGTCGGCGACGGGTTATGCCAAGGAGATGGGCGAGGACTACAAGGCGCGCGAGCGGGAGCTGTACGCGTCGCAGTGTCGCGAGGTGGACATCATCGTGACGACGGCGTTGATCCCGGGCCGTCCGGCGCCGCGGATCATCACCGGCGAGATGGTGGCGTCGATGAAGGCCGGTTCGGTGATCGTGGACATGGCCGCGGCGAACGGCGGCAACGTCGAGGGCTCGGTCGCGGGCGAGAAGATCGTCACCGACAACGGCGTCACGATTCTCGGCTACACCGACCTCGCGGGCCGTCTCCCGGCACAGGCATCGCAGCTCTACGGCACCAACCTGGTCAACTTGATGAAGCTGATGACGCCGGAGAAAGACGGCCGGTTGGTGGTCGATTTCGACGATGTGGTGGTCCGGTCGATCACGGTCGTGAAAAACGGCGAACTGACGTGGCCGCCCCCGCCGGTTCAGGTCTCCGCCGCGCCGCAGAAACCCGCGGCAGCGCCGGTGAAGGAGCCGGAGAAGCAGCCGATGTCCTCGGGGCGTCGGCTGGGAGTGGTGTTGGGGATCGCGGCGGTGGTGCTGGTGCTGGCGGCGTTGGCTCCGGCGGCGTTGTTGCCGCATCTGACGGTGTTCGCGCTGGCGATCGTGATCGGCTATTACGTGATCGGGCACGTGCATCACGCGTTGCACACGCCGTTGATGTCGGTGACGAACGCGATTTCCGGGATCATCGTCGTGGGCGCCCTGCTGAATCTGGTCAGCGGGAACACGGTGGTCGTGGTGCTGGCTGGGGTGGCGACCTTGCTGGCGACGATCAACATTTTCGGCGGGTTCGCGGTGACGCGCCGGATGCTCGCCATGTTCTCCCGCAGCTGACCCGGAAGGCCTCTTGTTCTGATGACTGTGCACACTGCGAGCCAGGCCGCCTACATCGTGGCCGGGCTGTTGTTCATTCTCGCCCTCGCCGGGCTGTCCCGGCACGAAACGGCGCGGGTCGGGAACTATTTCGGGATGGCCGGGATGGTCGTCGCGTTGATCGCGACGATCGCCCAAGCGGTGACCGGGGAGATCACCGGGACGTCGATCGCGTTGATGATCGTCGCGATGGCCGTCGGCGCGGGGATCGGGTTGCGGCGGGCGGCGGTGGTCGAGATGACCGGGATGCCCGAGCTGATCGCCCTGCTGCATTCGTTCGTCGGTCTCGCCGCCGTGTTGGTGGGCTGGAACGGCTACCTCCAGGTCGAATGCGACCCCGCCGGGCCCGAATCCCGCCACCTCGAAACGTTGGGCACGTTGGGGATCCACCACGCCGAGGTGTTCATCGGCGTGTTCATCGGGGCGGTGACGTTCACCGGGTCGATCGTGGCGAACCTGAAACTCTCGGCGCGGATGAAGTCCGCGCCGTTGATGCTGCCCGGCAAGAACTTCCTGAACTTGGGTGCGCTGGTGCTGTTCGTGGCGTTCACCGCCTGGTTCGTGGCGAGTCCGCACCTGTGGCTGCTGATCGTCGTCACCGTCCTCGCCCTCGCGCTCGGCTGGCATCTCGTGGCGTCGATCGGCGGCGGGGACATGCCGGTGGTCGTGTCCATGCTGAACAGCTACAGCGGGTGGGCCGCGGCGGCCTCGGGGTTCCTGCTGGAGAACGACCTTTTGATCATCACCGGCGCTTTGGTGGGCTCCTCGGGTGCGTATCTGTCTTACATCATGTGCAAGGCGATGAACCGGTCGTTCATCTCCGTCATCGCGGGCGGTTTCGGGATCGAGGCGGGGCCGAGCGGGGACAAGGATTACGGCGAGCACCGGGAAATCACCGCGGAAGGCGCGGCGGAACTGCTCACCGGAGCATCCCGGGTGATCATCACCCCGGGCTACGGGATGGCGGTCGCGCAAGCCCAGTACGGGGTCGCGGAGCTGACCCGGAAACTGCGGGACAAGGGCATCGAGGTCCGCTTCGGCATCCACCCCGTCGCCGGACGCCTGCCCGGGCACATGAACGTCCTCCTCGCCGAAGCCAAGGTCCCCTATGACATCGTGCTGGAACTGGACGAGATCAACGACGACTTCGCCGACACCGACGTCGTTTTGGTGATCGGCGCGAACGACACGGTGAACCCGGCCGCGGCCGAGGACCCGGGCAGCCCGATCGCGGGCATGCCGGTACTGACCGTGTGGGAAGCCGAGAACGTCATCGTGTTCAAACGCTCCATGGCCTCCGGGTACGCGGGCGTGCAGAACCCGCTGTTCTTCCGCGACAACTCCGCGATGCTCTTCGGCGACGCCAAAGACCGCGTCAACGACATCCTCTCCGCGCTGTGAACCAGGAGAAACGCATGAAAGCCGTACATATCAGGAATCTCGAAGGCCCGTCGACCGTCTCCGTGGTCGAGGCCGATGCTCCTTCGCGCGGTGGCGACCAGGTGCTGATCGACGTGCACGCGGCCGGGGTGTCGTTCCCGGACCTGTTGCAGACGCGCGGGTTGTACCAGGTGAAGCCGGAGTTGCCGTTCATTCCGGGCGCCGAGGTCGCCGGGGTCGTGGCGGAAGCTCCGGAAGGCGCGGCGGTCAAGGCCGGGGACCGGGTCGCGGCGCTGCCGTTCTTGGGCGGGTTCGCGGGGCAGGTCGCGTGCGCGGTGGATGCGGTGTTCCCGATTCCGGACGGACTGGGTTTTGAGCAGGCGGCGGCGATTCCGTTCAACTATCTGACCGCGCATTTCGCGCTGTGCCGGCGCGGTCGGATGGCGGCCGGGGAGACCGTGCTGGTGCACGGCGCGGCCGGCGGGGTCGGGACGGCGGTCATCCAGGTGGCGAAGGCGTTCGGCGCGGGCAAGGTGCTCGGGGTGGTGTCGACGCCGGAGAAGGGCGAGGCTGCGGTCGCGGCCGGGGCGGACGAGTATGTGCTGGCGGACGGTTTCAAGGACGCGGTGAAAGCGTCGACCGGCGGCCGGGGCGTCGATGTGATCGCGGACGTCGTGGGCGGCGACCGGTTCACCGATTCGCTGCGCTGCTTGGCCGCGGACGGGCGGATGCTGGTCATCGGGTTCACCGGCGGGTCGATCCCGGAGGTGAAGGTGAACCGGTTGCTGCTCAACAATTTGGACGTCGTGGGCGTCGGGTGGGGCGCGTATGCGCTGCCGCGGCCGGGGTACCTGCAGGGGCAGTGGGCGGAGTTGCTGCCGAAGCTCGCGGCCGGGGCGATCGTGCCGCCGCTGGGCGGGAGCTACCCGCTGGCGGAGGTGCGGGAGGCGTTGGAGGTCATCGAGAACCGGAAGGCGATGGGGAAGCTCATTCTGACTGTTCGTCCATAGTGGACTCAGGATGTTGTCTTCACGCTGCCGGTATGTCCATAATGGACTAACGCGGCGCCAGGTCCTGGATTCCGATGGCGGCCAGCAGTTCCAGGTGATCGCTGCCGGGCGGTGCGGTGAACCAGAGGAGGCGCTGCCTGCCGTCCTCGCTGAGCAGGTTCATGCAGTCGAGTTCGAGGACGCCGAGCGTCGGGTGCACGAGCCGTTTGCGGCCGGTGCGGCGGACGGCGACCTCGCGCTGTTCCCAGAGCTGCGCGAATTCCTCGCTGCTGGCGAGGAGCGTGGTGAGCAGGTCGTCGCCCAGGGCGTCGCGGCCGCGTTGGGCGATCGCGGCGCGCAGGTCGGCGACGAAGACGCGTGACTGGTGCTGGTGTTCGTCGGGGTGGTACCGCTCGCGCGCGACGGGGTCGGTGAACCACTGGTAGACGAAACTGGCCTGGACGCCGTCGCCGGGTGCCGGGGCGCCCAGCAGCGCCTCGGCGAGCCGGTTCTGCACGAGCGGGACGCTGAGGTCGGTCATCACCTGCGCCGGTGTCGCGGACAGCTGTTCGAGGAGGTTGAGCAGGGCGGGCTGGACGTGCGCGTTGCCGCTCGACGCGGGCGGCAGCGGACGGCCCGCCAGGTGGTAGAGGTGGTCGCGTTCGTCGCTGGTCAGCCGCAGCGCGCGGGCCAGCGCGGCGAGCATCTGCTCGGACGGCTGGGCGCCGCGGCCCTGCTCCAGTTGCCCGTAGTAGTCCACCGAGGCGCGCGCCAGGGCGGCCACCTCGTCGCGGCGCAACCCGGCCACCCGGCGGCGCGGCCCGGCGGAGAGGCCGACGTCCGCCGGGCTTATCCGGTCGCGCCGCGATTTGAGGTAGCCGCCTAGTTCGCGCAGGTCCATGCCGCCACTATGCCTCGGCGGGACCGGCCGCAGCCAGGCGTCGTCAGCACCACTCAGGCGACGCTGAGCAGGACTTTGCCCCGGGCGTGGCCTTCGGCGAGGAAGCCGAGTGCTTCCGCGCCGTCCGTCAGCGGGTAGGTGCGGTCGACGAGCACTTCGAGGTCCAGCTCCGCCACCTTCGCCCGCCGGGCCGCGTCCGAGGTGTGGAACACGAACTCGGCCCCCTCGGCCGGGCCGGGAGTGGTCACGAGCCGCCCGCCGGGGGTGAGCACCTGCCGCGACCGGGTCCCGACCTCGCCGCCGACTGTGTCGAGCACGACGTCGATTCCCTGGAGCCGGCTCTCGAAGGCGACCTGCCGGTAGTCGAGGACCTGATCGGCACCGAGCTTCTCCGCGATGGCCACGCCTGAACCGGACGCGGTCGCGATGACCCGGGCGCCGAGCCGTCGAGCGATCTGGACCGCGAAGCTGCCGACGCCCCCGCCTGCGGCGTGCACGAGAACTGTCTGCCCACTTTGGACATTAGCGACTTCGACCAGCGCCTGCCAGGCGGTTGCGGCTGCGGTGGGGATTCCCGCCGCAGCTTCCAGGCCGAGGCGGGACGGTGCGGGAGCCAGTTGTGCCGCGTCGACCACGAGCTGCTCGGAGAAGGCCCCGCCGGTGCCGGGGTCGAGGCGGCCGATGACCGGGTCGCCGATGTGCCAGCCGGGGCCCGGCGTGGCGATTCTGCCGGAGAAGTCGGTGCCCAGGACATAGGGGAGGGTGACGGGGAAGAAGTCGTGCATGGCGCCGGAGGCGATCTTGAGGTCGAGCGGGTTGATCGATGCGGCCGCGACGTCGACCACGACTTGCCCCGGTGCGGGGGTTGGCGCGGGGAAGTCGGTGAGAATGGCTTCGGTGCCGAAGGCGGTGATGTGCAGTGCTTTCACGAGGGTTGCTCCAGTCCGGCCGCGGGGGTGCGGCTCTGCTGCCAGGGTGCGGCCGGCCGGGGCCGGGGAGCTAGGCGGTGGTGGTGCTGGTGACGGCGTCGCCTGTCTACGGGATCCTCTGTAGGCATTTGTGCAGGCTGACGGCGGCGAGGGGGTGGTCAGCGTCGTATTGACGGAAGGTGCTGACCGGCTCGAAATCCAGCCGGGCGGCGAGCTTCAGCGAGCATTTGTTGGCTGTCTGCGTCGCCACGAGCACCGGCTGATCGGGAAGTTCCTCAGCCGGGCGGCGCTGCAGCTCCATGGTGCCGAGGAGCCGGTCGGTGGTCTGGTCGGCGATGATGCGAGTCCCCGCAGGCCACTCTTACCGCATCCTCAACGGACAACCGGGCACCTTGCTCGAACACGCGGGCGAAGCCGGAGCCGAGAACTCCTTGGGCCGCTTCGGTAATCCGGTCCACGTCGCCTCGCTCGGCGGCAGGGAGCGGGGCATTGACACTGCGCCGCGCGGCGTCGGCGGCACCGAGCAGCAGTGCGGCGGATTGCGGAGCTGCCGCGCCCGCCAGACCTTCCAATGACAGCGCGAAAGCCCGCGGCTCATCGAGCATCCGCGCGTACTCCAAGCCCTGCAGGTGATAAGTCTTCGCCTGGACCGCATCGCCCCGGAGTTCGGCGACGAAACCGAGTTCCGCGTACAGCAGGTGGTCGCCTGCGGTCGAGGACAGGCCGCGGTACTCGTCGCGGATGTGGGTCAGGTGGTGTTCGGCGGCGTCGAGGTCGCCGGAGCGGCGGGCACCCAGCGCCAGGCCCATTTCGGCGTGGATCCGGCCGTACGTGTAGCCGTGGTCGGCTGCGATTCGGAGGGCTTGTTCGTGTAGGTCGCGGGCTCGTGGCCAGTCGCGTTCGAGCAAGGCCAGACGGCCCAGGCCGGACAACCTCGCCGAGACTTCCGCTTGCAAGTCCAGTTCGCGCGCGATGGCGAGTCCTTCGTGCTGGCGGCGCGCGGCTTCGGCGTAGTCGCCCTTGATTTCGGCGAGCGCGGCCAGCGGCGGGATGGTTTGCATTTCACCCCACCGGTCACCGAGGCGGCGGAAGAGTTCGGCGCTGCGCAGACCGTCCCGGCCGAGGCCGGCGAGATCTCCGCGGACCAGGCTGAGCATGGCCCGCAGGCCCAGCGCGGCGGCGACGCCCCATTCGTCGTCTCCGGCGGTCGCGAGGGCGCGCGCGTTCACCTCGTGACTGGCGGCGAGGTCGCCGACGCTGAACAGGCTGTAGGCGCGCAGCCACAATGCACGGGCGCTGTCCGGGGAATCGGGTGGGGCTTGTTCGCCGGTCAGGAGGGCGAACGATCCATTGAGGACAGTGAGGTCCGGATCCGGTGCGGCGACAAGCAAAACTGCCGACAGCATCCGGCGGCCTTCGGTGAGTCTGCCGCGCAGCAGCCACCACCAGGACAATGCTGTCGCTAGGCGCACCGCCTCGCTCGGTGCTCGGCAGATCGCCTCGTCCAGGGCTGCGCGCAGATTGCCCGCTTCGACGTCCAGCCGAGTGAGCCAAGCCCGCTGCTCGGTACCGTGCAATTGGGCGCTCTCGGCGATTTCCAGGTAATGGCGCAGGTGCCGTGCGCGCGTGGCGGCCGGATCCGCCAGCCGTTCGACGGCATAGGCGGCGACGGATTCCAGCAGCCGGTACCGGATCCCGGCCGGTCCGTTCGTGACGGCCACCAGCGACCGGTCGACTAGTCGGAGCACCAGATCGAGTACGTCGCCGTCTCCCGCGCACACGGCTTCGGCGGCGGCGAGATCGAAACTGTCACGGTGGACGGCCAGTCTGCTTAGGACAGTCCGTTCCGGTTCGCTGAGCAGTTCCCAGCTCCAGTCAAGTACGGCGCGCAATGTTTGCTGCCGCGCGGGAGCGCCGCGCGAGCCTCGGGTCAGGACGGCGAACCGGTCGTTGAGCCGGGCCGCCAGTTCCCGCACGCCCAAACCGCGCACGCGGGTGGCCGCGAGTTCCAGCGCGAGAGGGAGACCGTCCAGACGGCGGCAGATCTCGGTGATCGTGTCGAGATCGCCCGCGAAATCCGGGGCGGACGCGATGGCGCGTTCGGTGAACAACCGCACGGCGTCCGCGGGTGGCAGGGGTTCCACTGCGAACACGGTTTCGCCCGGCAGTCCGAGCGGTTCCTGGCTGGTGGTGAGGATGCGCAGGTCACGGGTGTTGCGGAGGAGCGATTCGACGAGTTCGGCGACGGCTTCGACGACGTGTTCGCAGTTGTCCAGGACGAGCAGCATCCGCCGGTCGCGCAGGGCGGTGGCGAGTCGCTGGGCAGGGGAGGCGGTGTCGATCGAGTCGCGGATCCCGAGTACGGCGGCGACTGTTTCGGCGAGGTCGGCGGCGGTGCCGCGGACGCCCGCGAGTTCGACCAGCCAGCAGCCGTCTCGAAACTCGTCTCGTGAGTGTTTATCCCGGTTAGAACCGGGATAGGCACTCACGAGTTCCACCGCCAGCCGTGACTTGCCGACCCCGCCAGGCCCGGTCAGCGTCACCAGCCTGCTTGATAGCCCGGCAAGCTGCGCGAGCGCCTCCTCCCGGCCGATCAACGGCGTCAGCGGGCGGGGGAAGTTGCCGCGCGGCTCAGCAGCCAGTCCGGAGTCCTGCCGGAGCAGCGATTCGTACAGCGCGCGCAGGTCCGGGCTCGGGTCGACGCCCAGTTCCTCGGCGAGCCGGGTGCGGAGATCTGTATAGGAGGCAACGGCTTCGCTCTGCCGCCCGCGCGAATACAGCGCGCGCATCTGTGCTGCCCGCAAGCCTTCTCGGAGCGGATGCCGCGCGATGACGTCCGCCAAATCGTCCGCGGCGGAGTAGTCGCCCGCTTCGACCTGGGCTTTGGCTTGTTCTTCCACTGCGGCCAGCCGTAACTCGGACAGCCGATGTGCGGCCGATCGCGCGAACTCTTCGTCAGCGAAGTCGGCGAACGCCTCGCCGCGCCACAGGTGCAAGGCTTCGGCGAAGCGCGTCGCTCGGGCTCGGGGATCCGCCGTCGCGCGAGCCTGGATGACGAGATCGCGGAACTGCGCGGCGTCGGAGTGCTCGATCCGCAGCCGGTAGCCCGCCGGTTGCCGCTCGACGCCGTCTCGGCCGACGATCCGGCGCAGTTGCGAGACCTTGGCCTGCAGCGCACCGGCCGGTTTGCCTGGCGGGTGGTCGCCCCAGAGATCCTGGATGAGCCGGTCCGCGGTGACTGGTCCGCCGTCGTGCGCCAGCAGCGTCGCGAGCAGCGCCCGCACCTTCGCCTCGGGCACGGTGACCGGCGCGCCGGTCTCGTCCCACACTGCGAGCGGGCCGAGTATCCCGAACCGCAGGCGTGGCTCCTGCTGGGTCATCTGGTTACCGCCAGGGTCTTTACCTGGAGCAGGACGAGGGTCCCGTCCCATGCTGCGAGCGGTCCGAGCATCCCGAACCGCAGGCGTGGCTCCTGCTGCGTCATCTGGGTACCGCCAGGGTCTTTACGCGGAGCAGGACGAGTGTCCCGTCCCACATCGCGAGCGGGCCGAGTGTCCCGAACTGCAGGCGTGGTTCCGGTTGTGCCATCAGGTCGCCACCAGGGCCATTACACGGAGCAGCGCGCTTGTCTCGTCCCACGCCGCGAGCGGGCCGAGCATCCCGAACCGCATCGCCTTGCTCCCGTCGCACCGTCAGGTCACCGTCAGGTGATCGTAAGCATTCCCGAAGGCCAGGTCCGCACAGTGGGCGCATGAGCCCCACCTCAGTCGCCGTCGCTCCCACCCAGCGGCTTCCGCTTTTCGCGCTGTTGTCCCTCGCCACCGCAGTGTTCATCACCAGCCTCACGGAGACGCTGCCCGCCGGGTTGCTGCCCGCGATGAGCGGCTCGCTCGGCGTCAGCGAATCCGCGACCGGCCAGACCGTCACGGTCTACGCGCTGGGCACCGTTCTGACCGCGATCCCGCTGTCCACCATCACCGCTGGCTGGCGACGCAAACGGTTGCTCCTGGCCGCGATGGCCGGATTCGCCGTGGCCAACACCGTCACCGCCGTGTCGTCGGAGTACAGCCTGACGATGGTCGCGCGCTTCATCGCAGGCGTCGCGGCTGGTCTCGCGTGGGCACTGCTGGCCGGTTATGCCCGACGCCTGGTCGCTCCTGCACAGCAGGGTCGTGCCATGGCAATTGCCATGGCTGGTATCCCAGTCGCGCTGTGCCTGGGCGTCCCTGCCGGAACCTTCGTCGGCCAGCTCACCGGCTGGCGTACTGCGTTCCTCGCCATGACCGTGCTCACCCTGGTGCTGCTGGCGTGGATCGGCGCGGCGGTGCCCGATTTCCCCGGTCAGGCTGGGGGAGCGCGTCCGAAGATGCTGCCTGCGCTGCGCATCCCGGGAGTTGCGGCGGTCCTGTTCGTCACGCTGGTGTTCGTGCTGGCGCACACCGTGCTGTACGCCTACCTCGCCACCTTCCTCACCGGCCTCGGCATGGGCGGCGACACCGACCTGGTCCTGCTGACCTTCGGCCTGGCCTCGATCGCGAGCATCTGGATCGTCGGCGCGCAGATCCACCGGCGGCTGCGGTTGCTGATGATCGTCAGCGCGCTGCTGGTCGCGGTCGCCGCGGCGCTGCTCGCGACCGAACCCGCGCTCGTTTACCTGGCCGCCGCGCTGTGGGGGCTCGGCTGGGGCGGGGTGCCGACCTTGCTGCAGACCGCGGCCGGGGACGCGGGCGGCGAGTCCGCGGACACGGTCCAAGCGATGCTCGTGACGCTGTGGAACGCCGCGATGGCGGCCGGCGGTGTCGTCGGCGGCGTACTGCTCGACGTGGCAGGCAGCGGTTCCTTCCCGTGGACCGTGCTGGTCTTGATGGCACCGGTGCTGGCGGTCGTCCTGCTTGCGCGTCGACGCGGCTTCCCTGCCGCTTGACGGTGCCGCCCTGGCGATCTTGGATGGAACCCGTGCCAGAGCCTGTGAACACCGACCTCGGAAGCTACCTGCGACGAATGCGCGAGCGACTCCAGCCCGCCGAAATCGGCCTGGCTACCCGCGGTTCCCGGCGGGTGCCCGGTCTCCGGCGAGAGGAGGTCGCCGCGCTCGCCGGGGTCAGCTCGACCTACTACACTCGGCTTGAGCAGGCGCAGACCGCGCACGCGTCGCCGGAGGTGCTGTCCGCGATCGCCCGCGCGCTGGACCTGAGCGTGGCCGAAGAAGCGCATCTGCTCAAGATCGGCACCACCGCACCCGCCCGGCCGGTGCGGCCGGCCACGACCGACGAACTGACCCCGCAGACCCGGATGCTGGTCAACACCCTCGGCGACGCGGTGGTCGCGGTGCTGAATTTCCGCTGCGACATTCTGGCGTGGAATTCGCTGTTCCACAAACTGTTCGCCGCACACCTCGATTTCGCCGCACCGGACGGGAACCGGCCGAATGTGATCAAGTTGAACTTCCTCGACGACAACGTGCGCGCGCTGTATGCGGACTGGCCGTCGGAGGCGCAGCAGAACGTCTCCTACCTGCGGTACATCGCCGGAGACCACCGGCACGACCCGCGGCTGGCCGAGCTGATCGGCGAGTTGTCCATGGGCAGCGAGGAATTCGCGAATCTGTGGGTCGGCCAGACGGTCGGGAATTGCACGGCCGGGACGAAGACGTTCCGGCATCCGATGGTCGGGCAGTTCGACCTGATGTATCAATCCGCCGAGTTGGGCGACGGGACGATCTTGAAGATATATCACGCGGAGCCGGGTTCTCCGCACGAGGCGGCGGTGAAGCTCCTCGCCACTGATTTGAGCTGAGCACAGCCTGCGGGGGCGAGTCTTCTTGCCACAGATCTGAGTTGACCGCTGCGTGGCGATGGCAGAGCTAGCCACGGCAGGGCTCGGCTGCCTACCGGTCACGTGGAACCGAGCGCGAGGCGGCGGTGAAGCTTCTCGCCGCCGAGCTGGGCCGATCGCAGGCTGCCACTGGCGATGGCTAGTCACGGCAGTGGTTTGGCTGTTTCCCGCCGCGGGCCTGCCGCGCGGAACCGGACTCGTCGTCTGAGCTGGCTACAGCCTGCCGTGGCAATGGCTAGCCACGGCAGGGGGCTGGCTATCCCGCCGCAGGCCTGACACGGAACCGAACTCGTCGCCTGAGCTGAAGCACAACCTGCCACTGGCAGTGCTAGTCACAGCAGGGATCTGGCTGTTTCCCGCTGCGGGCCCGAATGTTGGCCGCATGACGACCGATACGGCTCACGTCCGCCTGACCGGCCGCCGCGTGGTGGTGCTCGTGGTCCTGCTGGCCGCGCAGTTCATGCTGGCGGCGGATTTCTCCGTGCTGAACGTCGCGCTCCCGCGGGTCGGGGCCGACCTCGGCTTTCTCTCCGGCGATCTGCAATGGATCACCACTATGTTCGCGCTGTGCGCGGCGGGCTGCACCCTGGTGTTCGGCCGCGTCGGCGACTATCTGGGGCGCCGCCGGATTTTCGTTGTCGGGATGGCTGTGCTCGCGGTCGCGTCGGCGGTCGGCGGCCTCGCTGGTTCGCCCGCGGTGCTGCTCGTCGCCCGGACGTTGCAGGGCCTGGCCACCGCCGCGGTCACCCCGGCCGCGCTCGCGATGCTCACCGTCGCGTTTCCCGAACCTTCCTTGCGCACCAAGGCATTGGGACTCAACGGGGTGATGATGAGTTCCGGTTTCACCGTCGGCTCGATCCTCGGCGGACTGCTCACCGACCTGCTGTCCTGGCGTTGGGCGTTCTTCCTCAACCTGCCGGTCGCGCTCGCCGCGCTCGTGGTCGTGCCGCTTGTGGTCCCGGAAAGCCGCGCGGAAACCCACCGCAAGCTTGACGTGCCTGGTGCGGTGCTCATCACCACCGGGTTGTTCGCCGGGATTTATGGGATTAGCCGCACCGCCGAGTCCGGTGTGGACTCCACGGCGCTCTTTTCGCTGGCACTGGCGGTTGTCCTGCTGATCGCGTTCGTGCTTGTGGAGAGCCGGACCGCCGACCCGCTCGTGCCTGTCGCGATGCTCCGGCACCCGGACGTCGCCTACGGGAACCTGGCCGCCTTGTTCCTCTTCGGCGGCGAGACTGCGCTGATCTTCTTCACCGGCCTATACGTCCAGAACGTCCTAGGCCATTCGTCGCTGGTCGCCGGGTTCGTGCTGGTGGGAATCGGGGTCGGCCAGATCCTCGGGGGCAGCATCGGGCCGAGGCTTCTCGCGAAGGTCCCGCCGCGCACGATGCTCGGCGCGGCGCTGGTCGGCCAGGGCGCGTTCATGCTGCCCGGCCTGTGGCTGGCCGCGACGAACGGCTGGCTGGCGGTCCTGGTCGCGGCCGAGTTCGTGAACGCGGTCTTCTCGATGCTGGCGATGCTGTCGTTCCTGGTGCTCGCCACTTCGGCGGCGGACGCGGACACCCAGGGCCTCGCGACCGGGATGGCCACGCAGAGCCAGCAGATCGGCATGGCGATCGGGATTCCGTTGCTGAGCGCGGTCTTCACGACGGTCACGACCGGTGAGCTGGACGCCATCCGGACCGCGATCGGAGTGGACGCGGTCGCGCTGATCTGTGTTGGTGCGTTTGCGTTGCTGCGTAAGGGAAAGCGTTAGATGCTCTTCGTCAGGTAGACCGCTCCGCGGATGTGCTTCCCGAGCGTGTTCGCGGGCGGCTCGGCGACCTGGTACCCGGCGCGCCGGTACATCGTCAGGTTCCGCTCGCTGCCCGACCCGGTGTAGAGCACCAGACTCGTCGCCCGCGGCGGCGCCTGCCGCTCGGCATAGCTGAGCAACCACCGGCCGACGCCCTGACCGGCAAGATCGGGTGCCACCATCAAGCGGCCGATCTCCCAGCGGTCCTCTTCGAGGTGGGCGCGTACGGCGGCGACGAGCCGTCCGCCGATCCGGACCGTCCACACGCGGGTGGCTTCGATCCAGCCGCGGACGGTGTCCAAGTCCTCGTGCAGGGCGGGCACGTCGAAGGTGTCGTTGACGATCGCCTGCGGGACCCAGCAGCACCGTTGCAGCACGAGGAGTTCGGCGGCGTCGGAGGCTTGGGCTTCGGACAGCTGGGCGTCGGCGAGGGGCAAAGCGGCGAAGTCGGTCACGTCTCTTGATCTTGCGCGCCGCCACGAGCCCTGTCCAGCGAATATCCGAGCCGCCGCTGCGCGAGTCCGGCCGGAGCGGGCCAGAGATGTTAACGGGCTGAGGTACTGGGAGACAGAGATATCAGTCTGCTCGGCTGTTCGACGGCCAGGGCGGTCCAGGTATCGCACGCCGCAGCGCTGGCGCCACCTCAGCCTGGAACAGCTCCAGCGCCGCACGGCGTTCCGATGGCGTCCGGCCGTCGCGGTCGGCGGACAGATGCGTTACGCCGTGGCCGCACTGTTCGTGGTATCTCAACACCTTCTCGGTGACCTGAGCAGGGCTGCCGATCAACGCGGAGCTGCGCTCGGCGAAATCCTCCAGCGTCGGGAAAACCGTCTCCTGACCGAGCTTGCGCTGCAACGCCAGCCGGGACTCGAAGATCGGCCGGTACTCCTCCAGCGCGTCCTGCGACTGGCTGGCCAGATGGAACCCGGCGGTGCCCGCCTCGACCACCGCGTCGGCGGCGCTCCCTCGCTGTCGAGTTCGACCGCGAGGTGCAAGGTTTTCAACGAACTCATGCGGGCGCTGCCCCCTCAATTCGGTTGTGCCAGAGGTAGCCGGAATCCGGGGCGGGCCGCGCTGGTGCTCAGGATGTGGGCGGCCGGACGGTGTTGTTCCACCGGTGTCCACAAAGGAGGTTTCTCAGCTGGTGGACGCTGGGGACTGGCGCGGCCGGTCCGCCTACAGTCCTGCGGTCATGAGTTCCGATTCGAAGCCGCGAGGCGCTGCGCGGATCAGCGCCGACTGGGCCGCGGTGCTGGTCGCGGCCGTTCTGGTGGTGCTGGCCGCGTTCGGCGTGCTGCCGACGATTCCGTTCCTCGTCAAATGACCGCCGCGCTGGAAGGCCGCCGCGCCGTGCCCGCGGTCGTGAGATATCTGCCGGGCCTTCTGTTGCTCGCAGCGGTCGGAATTGCGGGAACGCTGGCGCAGAACGGGGTGCGCGGCCTCGGCCACGCGACCGGGACCGCGCTGCCGGACATCGAGTACGTGTTGTGGGCGATCGTCCTCGGACTGGTCATCCGCAACACGATCGGCATCCCCGCGCTGTTCCGGCCCGGCGTCGGGACCTACGAGTTCTGGCTGAAGACCGGCATCGTCCTGCTCGGCGCCCGGTTCGTGCTGGGCGACCTGGCCAAGCTCGGCGGGTTCAGCCTGGGGCTCATCCTGGTCGACATGGCTGTCGCGACGACGGTGATCCTGTTGGTGGGCAAGGCTTTCGGCCTCGGCGGGAAGCTGTCGTCACTGCTGGCGATCGGCACGTCGATCTGTGGTGTGTCGGCGATCATCGCTGGCCGCGGCGCGATCGACGCTGACGACGAGGATTCCGGCTACGCCATCGCTGCGATCCTCGCGTTGGGTGCGGTCGCGCTGTTCACGTTCCCAGCTATTGGGCATGCGCTGAACCTGACCGACACCGAATTCGGTCTATGGGCGGGGCTCGCGGTGGACAACACTGCGGAGACCACTGCGACTGGCGCGGCGTACTCGCCGCACGCGCAGGACGTTGCGGTGGCGGTGAAGAGCACGCGGAACGCGCTGATCGGTCTCGTCGTGCTCGGGTATGCGGCGTACTGGTCGACTCGCGGCGGCAAGGCCGTCGCTGGCGGGTTGGCAGGGCGTGCTGGGTTTGTGTGGCGCACCTTCCCGAAGTTCGTGCTGGGGTTCATTGCGGTTTCCGCGTTGGCGACTGCGCATGTGTTCACCAAGGCTGAGGTCACGAACCTCGGGAATCTGTCGAAATGGGCCTTTCTGCTGTGCTTCGCCGGGGTGGGGCTGAACTTCGACCTCCGGCAGATGGCGCGCAGCGGGCTGCGGCCGCTGGTGGTGGCGGCGCTGGGATTGGTGGTGGTCGCGGTGTGTTCGCTGGGGCTGGTGCTGGCGAGTTCGCAGTGGTTCAGCTTCTGACCGGGTAGGCGGGGTGCCCGGGTGGCGCTCCCGGGCACCCCGCGAGGCTCAGCCGGGCAGTCCCGGCAGAGTCGGAATTCCGTTGGCAGGCAACGCCGACGGGCTGAGCGGTAGATCCAGCTGCGCCGGAGTGTCGCCGTCCACGACCTGCGTCACGTTCTCCGGCACGATGGACGTCGCCTGCCCGAGCAGCGCCGGGCTCAGCCCGTACACCTGCCCGACCGCGCCGACCGGCGTCTGGTTGTGCTGGCCGGTCGTGGTGACGGTGCCACCGGAATTGCCGCGCGTGACGTTGTCGCCGTACGCGTTCGCGACGCCGCCCCACACCGCCGAGTCGCCGAAGACCTGCGCGACCTCCGAGATCGGCACATCCTGCACGACCCCGGACGTGCCGGTGCCGGAGCTGGTGATGTCGCCGCCCGCGGTGTTACTGGTGTGGTTCACCGCGCTGCCGTCGACCATTCCGATCCAGGCCGCCGAATCGCCGAAGACCTGGGCGATCGGCAGTGCCTCGGCCGAGACGACGTCGCCGGCCAGCTGGCCGCGGTCGCCTGCGGTGCGGGTGTCGCCGCCCGCGGTGGAGGTGACGTTGTTCGTCGCGTCGCCGGTCACTCGGCCGATCCACGCCGGGGCCAATCCGAACACGCCCGCGGTGCCGGCGGACGGCGCGTTGACCACGTTGCCCGCGAGGGTGCCGCCGGTACCGTCGGCGAGGTTCTTGCCTCCTGCACGGGAATTGGTGGTGTTGTCGGACACGCCCTGTCCGTATCCGCCCCACGCGGCGCCGGTTCCGTCGACCTGGGTGACTTGCGAAATCGGGGCCTGCGCGATGTTTCCGGCCACGGTGCCGAGCGCGCCGGTGCCGTGGTAGTTGCCGCCTGCCTTCGAATCGGTGTGGTTGCTCGCTTCTCCGATGCCCCGGCCGATCCACGCGGCCCCGACGCCGAAGACCTGCGTCGGCGCGGAAAGCGGGGCCGCGACGACATTCGAGGACAGCTTTCCGTTGTCGTCGTTGGTGTTTCCGTCACCGCCCGCGGTGACCTTCTTGTGCTCGTCGGCGACCCCGACGCCCTGGCCGATCCAGGAACCGCCGACGCCGAACACCTCGGCGGGCAGTGCGGCCGGTGCGGTGACGATGTTGCCGGACGCCTCCGAATTGTTGCCCTGCGTGCCGTCGTAGCCGCCGGCCTGCACGTTCTTGGCGTTGGTGGCCTGGCCGTAGCTGTTGCCGATCCACGAGGAGCCGGAGCCGAAGACGTCCGGGCTGGCCGCGACCGGCGCGGACGCGAGGTTGCCGGACAGCTTCCCGCCGTTGCCGTTCGAGTAGGTGCCGCTGCCCGCCTTCACGTCGGACGTGTTGTCGTGCCCGGCATACGACTCCAAGCCCCAGTTCCCGGCGACGCCGAACACCTCGGCCGGTACTGCCAGCGGTGCGTCGGCGATGTTGCCCGAGCCGGTGCCGTCCTGCGCGGACGTCGAGGAGAAGCCGCCGGACGTGACGGTCGATTTCGAGCTGGACGCCGACTTCGGCGCGTGCGCCGGGGACACCGGCTGCGGGCTCGGGATCGGGACCGGCCAGAGCGGCGAACCGTCCGGACGGGTCGGCTGACCGGTCGGGGCCGGCGCGGACGGGTCGATCCCGCCGGTCAGCGGGTTGCCGGTCGGGAACGGGTAGCCGGGCAGCGGAAGCGGGTCCGCCAGCGGGCTGCCGTGCACGCCGCCGGTGCTCGACTTGCCCGCCCACGCGGCCGCGACGCTCGCCACGTTCGCGATGCCCGCGCCTTGCGGCTGCACGATGTTGCCGGATCCGGTCCCGCGGTCGCCGTTGGTCTGCACGTAGGACGGGATGTGGTTGATCCCTTCCTTGGTGCCGCCTGCGGTCACCGTGTCGGTGGTGTTCGAGGAGTCTACTGTGGACACTCCGCCCCAGGTGGGCGCGTTTCCGTTGAATTCGAGGGGAAGCGCCAGCGGCGCCGCGCCGACGTTGCCCGCGAGCGTGCCGTCCTTTCCGGCGCTCGAAATCGGGCCGCCGGAGGAGGTGGTGTTGCGCGCTTGCGAGTCGGTCGTCTGGGCCGAACCTCCCCAGGACGCCGCGTTGCCGGTGACCTGCAGCGGTGTCGCCCACTGCCCGGCCAGAACGTTGCCGGAACCGGCGCCGCCGCGGCCGTCGGTGGTGTCGCTCCCGGTCGTCGAGGTGGTCTGCTCGGCGCGGCCGCCCTTCGTGCGCGCGGCACCGGCCCAGGAGATCGCGTTGTTCGCGAACTGCACCGGCACCGCCCAGCGCGCGTCGACCACGTTTCCGCCCAGCGGGGTGCCGGCACCGCTCGTGGTGATGTCGTGGTTGTCCTGGTAGGTCTGGTGGTGGTTCGATCCGTCGACCTCGGCGGGACCGCCCGCCGCGAACGCGTTGCCGGCGATCTGGACCGGTACCGCCAGGTCGGCGTTCGCCCGGTTGCCGCGCAGGGGATCGCTCGGCGGCGCGGCCTGGGTGTGGGCGGCTTTGCTCGGCGCGGCCTTGGCCGCTGCGGTTTGCGTCGGTTTCGCGGCGGCTGGCTTCGACGCACTGCCGGTCTTCGGCTTCACGGCCTGCTGGAGCGGATTGGTGAGCGTTTTCGTGGACACTTCGCCCTGGTACCCGGGCAGTTTCGTTTGCCCGAGCGGGGTGCCGAGGACGTTGTCGCCGATGTCGATCGGCACGGTGACCCCGGCGTCGATCGGATTCGCCGGCTTGTCCGGACTGGTGTTGTCGGCGGCCGAGGCGATCCCGGTGCCCAGGACGAACAAGCCGCCCGAGATCAATGCCGTCTGCATACCGCGTTTGACCCAGATGTGCATGACAAATTCCCTTGTTCGCAATGACGTACGGATATTTCGGGCATGACTGCAGCAGCCCGCGAAGAAACGGGTTTGCTGTCGTGAGACTGGGGAGAACGGGGCGCGCTAGTCCGGGTCGTATCCGGGGCGGGCGTTCGTGCTTGCCGGGCAGGACGTGTCGCCAGGCCGAGCCGGAATCGCGACCGGTGTCGGCTCGGTCAACCGTGCTGGCGACTGCAATCCGCCCTGCGCCGAACCGTTCTGCCAGAGGAATACGCCGGGCGACGTCGGAATCGTCGGGGCGGGTGCGCGCTTGGTTTTCGGCGCGAGGTTGCGGTGTTCGGGCGCGGAGGCCCGGTGGATCGGGTGCCGAGCTGTCGATTTGACCGGAGTGGCGGCTTGCGGTGCAGGAGCACTCGATACGTGTGTCGGTCGCTTGACGGAGATCGACGATGCTTTGGCTGTTTCCGCTGTGCGCGCTGTCGACTTTGCCGGTTGTCCGGCGGTCGCTGGTCTCTTCGGCTGGGTGACGGGTTGGTGAGGTTGAGCAATGACTGGTGTTGGTGTCGGTGTCACCGGTCGCGTCAGTCGGGAGACGGTTTTCTCCACTGTGCCAACGATTTCCTTGCCGACCGCGGTCACGTCGGGTCGTGGCACACTGTCCACAATGGGCTGAACGCCGGTGTCCGCGAGCAGGGAAGGAATGTCCGGAGTCGGCGGCATCGGCTCCGCCGCCGCGGAAGAGGTCGAAATCAGCCAGCTCAGAAGCAGTCCGCCCGCGACCGCGCCCACCGTGAACAGGGCGCGCACGGCCCAGCAAGCCGCTTGGCTCGCCTGCATTTCGGCCGTGCTGCCACACCTCATGACGAGGCCTCCCGGAAACGGTGCGTACGTTCGCGATCAGCGATTAATCACCGGCGAAACGGTGCGTTGTTCCCAGTCTGGCAAATAGTGACAACGAGCACTAGATCATGATTTCCCTACTCCCCGTTCGAGTGAGTGACAGACGGTGATCTTGGTCGTTGAGCCGGGGAGCGGTGCGCAGGTAGACGCCGCAATCCCGGGAGCGGGCGGAGCAAGATCCACGGCTCCCCTTGCTGGGGGAGGTCACTCTGTGCACTCGGGGACACCGCGGCGTTTTCCATTCCCGCGCAGTGCGAATTCTCAGCCTACGGTCAGTAGAATGGGAGAGCGCGGGGGAAGCGGAATTGCGGCCGGACCAATCGGTTCGGTGATCGAAAACCTACTCAGAACACGACTTTGGCCGCCGTCCGCCCGAAATCCGTACTGACAGTAGAGCTGACCGCGCCTGCGCCACTGCCAGAACCGAGGCGGTGGCGCAGGCACGGTCATTCGGCGGTCAGCGAGCCTCCCGGGTCGCGGTGTCGAGCGCGGCCAGCAGGATCCCGGCGGCCGTGCGCACGACTTCCGCGGTGACGTTGAGCGCCGGCAGCAACCGCACCACGCTGTCGCCGCGTCCGCCCAGTTCGACGATGAGCCCGCGGCGCAACGCGTGATTCTGCACGGCGAGCGCGAGTTCCGAGGCCGGCGCTCCGGTGCGCGGGTCGGCGAGTTCGATGCCCCACATCAGCCCGGCGCCGCGCACGTCCGTCACCCACGGATGGCTGGCCAGCGGGGAGAGCAGTTCTTCGAATTGGTCTCCCCGCTCGACGACGTTGTCCAGCACGCTGTCGCGGTTGACGACCTCGATCGCCCGCGCGCCCGCGGCGAACGCGAGCTGATTGCCGCGGTACGCGCCGGTGTGCGTGCGGGGAGCCCAGTTGTCGAGGCGCTCGTCGTAGATGATCAGCGAGACCGGCGAGCCGATTCCGCTGAGCGCTTTCGACGCGACGATCACGTCGGGTTCGATCCCGTAGCGCTCGAAGGCGAACCAGGTGCCGGTCCGTCCGCAGCCGGTCTGCAGTTCGTCGACGATCAGCGGGATGCCCAGTTCGCGGGTCAGCTCGCGCACCCGGTGCACGAAGTCCGCCCGCGCGGGGACCACGCCGCCCTCGCCCTGCACCAGTTCGAGCACCACCGCCGCGGGCAGCGGGAGTCCGCCGTCGGCATCGTGCAGGGAGTGTTCGAGCTGGTCCGGGCAGTCCGCGGCGCAGGCGGCCGGCTCGTGCCCGGCCGGGCACGAGGAGTACGGGAGGTACTGCGCGCCGGGCAGCGGATTCGCGACCGACCGCCGCTGGCCGGCCAGCCCGGTCAGGCCCAGCGCGGCGTGCGCGCTGCCGTGGAACCGGCCCTGGAACGACACGACGCCGCCGCGTCCGGTCGCGGTCTTGCACAGCTTCAGCGCGGCTTCGACCGCGTTGGTCCCGGCCGGCCCGCAGAAGTGCAGTTTCATCCGCGAGCGCAGGGCCTCGGGCAGCATCGCGAGCTGGGCCTCGGAGAACTCGTCCTTGACCGGGCTCGCGAAGTCGAGCGCGTGGGTCAGCTTGCTCAGCTGCGCGGTCATGGCCGCGACCAGTTCGGGATGGTTGTGCCCGAGGGAGAGCACGCCCGCGCCGGCGAGGAAGTCGATGAAGACGTTGCCGTCGGCGTCGCGCACGAAGCTGCCCGAACCCTCGGTGATCGCGATCGGCAGCCGCCGCGGGCCGCCGCGGGGGACCGGCTCGCGGCGGTCCTGCCGGGCGAGGTACTCGGCCGAGCGCGGACCGGGCAGATCGCAGTAGACGGCGGGTCCGGTGAGCGGCGAGGGGTGCTCGAGGATGGTCATCTTGCCTGTTCTCCCCTGACAGTGGTGGTGGCACGGCCCAGCCTGGCCGCGGGATGACCGCTCCGGCGCGCAGCGTTCGGTCCGTTATTTCTGGGTCCGCAATGGGCAAATGTGTTCGGGGCGGCCTGTTCTTGCCCGGTGTTCGCGGAGAAGTGCCGGGGGAGCTTCTCCGCGAATAAACGGAGCAGCCGTTCTCTCGGGCGCCGCGGTATTGTGCTGCCTTCCCCGGGACGGATCGACTCGGGTCCGGCCCTCGGATGTGAGCTGTCGACGTCGCGCGGCGCGTCCGTCATGCACTCCTCCTCCTTTTCGCAGGGATTCGCGGGCCGCCGAAAAACGGCCGGCGAGGAAGGAAACGGTTTTTCGCGGGCAGACCGAGGGAGGGCCGCGCCGGGCGCAGCCCTCCCTCGGTTGACCTCACTGGAATACCGCGGGGCACAGCGTAGCGCAGCCGGTTGTGCCGCACCGGCGCGTCGGCGGCGGGCGCGCCGCGTCCGGCTCCGGAAAGAAAAGAATCGGCCAAGATTAGGCAAGGCAATGCGCCAGGCGAGTGAAGGCGGCGATTTCGCGGAGTTCGCTGTACTGGGCTGAACGACTGAAACGGCAACGGTGTTCGCGGACCCGTGAAACGAAACGTGAATATTCACGCTCCGTTTCCGGCGTGTGAATCGGGGGAGGCGGACCGCATGGCGGGATGTTTTCGGGAGGGTTGCCGAAGGCGTTCGGGGATATGTCGGCTGGGAGAATTGTCGAGGTCGCCGGGTTGTTTCGGCGGTTTAACCATCCGCGTCCGGTTGCGGGTGCTGTTTTCCGCGGAGGACGGGTGTCGGACTGCGGTTTCGGCGGTGGTGCGGGTGGGACTGCCGGTGAGGTGGTGCAGACCAGGCCAGTGGTCCAGACCGCCGTTCGACTGGTTTAGACCATGGCGGAGGGCAGTCGAGTGCGCGTCCGGGGGAGGCGGGCCTGGTCCGGCGGGGCGCGCGCCGCCCGGCCGGGTGTCGTAGCGCGGAGTGAACGCGGTCGGCAAAGCGGCGTTCATCCTGAACGTAACGCCGGGATAGTAGTTAAGAGTCTAACTGGTCTGATGGTTCGAAATTTGCCAACGAGGCTGATTCGAGGGATTTATGTGGTGGTGTAGCGGCAAGAATGTTGCCGTTGAGCGGTGATTGATTAACTAGGTAGTGTGCGGTGGACATGACGCACCGTCGCCTGACTGCTACGCCCCGAGGCGATCTGTGGCCGATCCCACTGCCTCTGTACACCTGCTGTTTCCGTTTCGTAATCTTCTCGAGCTTTTGCGGTGACCTGCGATCTACCCCGAGGATCAGCGACCCGAAGCCGCCGCGAACCGTCGCTGCTCGCTGCCTGGTCAAGGCACGAGGACGGCTGCGCGGTGAGACAGCGAAGGACCCCCCGTGGGACGGCACAGCAAACCCAGCAAGACGAAGACAGTCCTCCAGCGCACCGGCGCGACCGCGGCTCTCGCGGGCGCCACCCTCGGCGGCATCGGCCTCGCCGGGGCGGGCACGGCCAACGCCTTCCCGGGGCAGGCCGGCATCGTCAAGTGCGAGAGCAGCGGCAACCCGACCGCGGTCAACAACACCGCGGCCGGCCAGCGCGCGGGCCGCCCCGCCGGCCTGTTCCAGATCGTCACGAAGACCTGGCTCGCGAACGGCGGCGGCCAGTTCGCCCCGACGGCCGACAAGGCCACCCCCGCGCAGCAGCAGACCGTCGCGGACCGGATCTACGCGAAGCAGGGCTCGGCCCCGTGGCAGTGCCGCGGCGGCTCCGGCCCGGGCAGCTACGCGGACTTCGGCGGCGACACCTCCGGCGGCTCCGCCGAGGTCGAGGCGGCGGCTGCGAAGCCGAAGGTCGAGGTCAAGGCCGAGACGAAGGTCAAGTCCGCGCCGAAGCACGCCGCGCCGACCTCGAACCCGGACGGCAGCTACACCGTCGCCGCCGGCGACACCCTGTCCGGCATCGCGAAGAACCTCAACGTGGACGGCGGCTGGCAGCACCTGCAGCAGCTGAACCAGAAGTTCATCCCGGACGCTAACCTGATCCTGGTCGGCCAGAAGATCGTCACGAAGTAACCCTCGCTGAGGCCCCGGCCGGGGCCGCGTCGCTTTCCCCCGGGCGACGCGCCCCTGCCGGCGGCCGCCGGTGCACGCGCGCGCGAAAGTGCGCTCGGGCACCGCACGCGCGCCCCGGCGGCCGGCGTGCGGAGCGGACGGGCCTGCTTTGTGGGAACACGGGCCCGTTTGCGCCGCACGCCTTGCCGCGAGGGCGAGAGCATTGGCGCGGAGTGTTTCGCCTGAGTGCGAGCCCGTTTGCGCCGCGCGCCGAAGACCGCTGAGGCGGAGTGTTTCGCACGGGTGCGGGCTCGTTTGCGCCGCACGTCTTGCCGTGCGGACGAGAGCAATGACGCAGACCGCTTCGCGCGAGTGCGGCAGGTTTGCGCTGCGCACCTTTGCCGTGAGGGTGGATCACTGTTTCGCGGGAGCGCGGGCAGGGTTGAGCCGCGCGCCTCCTGCGAGGGCGGAGGACGCGGAGGCAGACTGTTTCGCGTGAGTGAGACAGGTTTGTGCCGCGCGCTTTGCCATGAGGGCGAGAGCGCTGACGCGGACTGTTTCGCGGAAGTGCAGGCAAGTCCGTGCCGCCCGCTAGCCTTGAGGACCGAGAACGCTAGCCCTGCACGCGGGCTACCCATAGCGAGCAGGCGGAGATTCGAGCGCAAGTTCGCTGGCTGTCTAGCCGGTGCGTTTCGCGAGTAGAGTCGAAAACGCGCTGGGAACCGACGGTGACGCGGCGAAGTCTGTTCGCCGCCGTCGTTGTGCTCGGCCGCGTGCGAATGGGGGCGGTTCGATGGAATACCGCGAAGAAATCCCGCGGCAGCGCGGCGCGTTCGCGGGAATTGCGCAGTGATGAAGCCGACCTCACCTGAAGGTAATCAGGCGAGTCGCCGTCGCCGTAGGCTCGCTGGAGCAGCCGTCGGTGCGCTGGTCTTCGCCGAGATCGTCAGGTTGCTGGCGCTGTGGCGGCAGACCGGAACGTATCCGCGATACTGGGCCGCCCGCGCCGCAGAGCCATTGGCACCCAACGCGTTGCGAGTGGTCGCGTTCGGCGATTCGGCAGCCATGGGCATCGGTGCGCGACGGCCGGCGGAATGCCTGGTCGCCCGGATCGGGGAATACCTCGCCGAGCGCACCGGACGGCCGGTGCACCTGACGAACTTCTCGACCGGCGGCGGCCGGGTCGCCACCGTCCTGGAACAGTTGCATCGGGCCGATCTGGCCAATGCCGACGCGGTGATCGTCGTGGCGGGTTCCGCGGATGCCATCGCCCGCGTGCCGCTCGGCCAATTCCGGGCGAACGTGCGCGAACTCGTCGAGCGCGTTCCGGCGGACCGGACGATTCTGTCCGACGTGCCATTGCAGCGGGGAAGCAAGCCGTATCAACAAGCGCTCGCCGAGGTCGCGGACGGGGCGAAGGTCGCGCACGCGGATTTCGCCCGCGCGTTCCGCACCGCCCGCCGGTTCGACGTGTTCGCCGCCGACTTCACGCACGTGAACTCGCTCGGCTACCAGATCTGGTTCTCGGCTTTCCGGCCGCACCTGGACGTGCTCGTCGCGCGGCTTTCCCGGTGATGATGTCCGGCTATCGGCGCACCCGCAACGGAACACTCCGCAACAACGACAGCGCGTCAGCACTGGCACTCCCCGGCTCGGCCTGATAGACGATCAGCTGCTGCCCAGGCGCGCTGCGCACGTCGAACGCCTGATAGGTCAGCGTCAGCGGCCCGACTGCCGGATGCACGAGATGTTTGGGCTCTCGGGTTTTCCCGCGGACCTGATGGGTTTCCCACAGCGCCCGGAACTGCTCGCTGCCCTCGCTGAGTTCCGCTACCAGTTGCGGCAGGCCGGGTTCGGACGAGGCGGCGGCTGCGCGCAGATTCGCCACAGTGGCCTGGGCAGTCCAGTCCCAGCGAGCGTAGAACTGCCGCCCCGCCGGGTCTAGGAAGGTCATTCGAGCCAGGTTGTCGGCGGTGCTGAACGGGGAGAACAGTGCGTCGGCGAGGGTGTTGGCGGCCAGGATGTCCAGGACGCGGTTGAGCACGAACGCGGGCGCGTGCGGGTGGCTGTCCATGAGCTGCCGCAGTTCGGGGCTCACGGTCTGGGGCGTGGGGGACATCACGTCGGGCGGGGCGGCGCCGGCGAGGCGGTACAGGTGTTCGCGGGCGTCGGGGTCCAGGTCCAGTGCGCGGCTGAGGGCGTCGAGCATCTGCGAGGACGGGCGGGTTTCGCGGCCCTGTTCCAAGCGTGCGTAATAGTCGACGTTCACTCCGGCGAGCACGGCGACTTCCTCGCGGCGCAGTCCTTTGACCTTCCGCCGGCCGGAGTAGCGCACGTCGGCGTCCTCCGGGGAGCGTTGTGCGCGGCGTGCCCGCAGGAAGTCGCCCAGTTCCGTACTGCCCATGCGGATCAGGGTAGGCGGCGGCTGGGTGGGTGTGGCACGTCCTGTCAACGAGACCCGCAGCCGCTGAGACTGGTCGGCATGACGAAAGAACTGGCAGGAAAGGTCGCGCTGGTCACGGGTGCCGCGCGCGGGGTCGGTGCGGCGACGGTCGCCTGGCTGCACGCCCGCGGGGCACGAGTGCTGGCCACGGACATCCGGTCCGAGGTGGAGCAGTTGGCCGACGAGAACGGCGTGGCCGCGCTGGTCGGCGACGTGTCCGAAGAGGACGTCGCGGTGCGGTCGGCGGCTGCGGCGCTCGAGCGGTTCGGCGGGCTCGACATCCTGGTCGCCAACGCCGGTCGTTCGGTGAACAAGCCGGTCACCGAGACGACCGCGGCGGACTGGGACGAGGTGATGTCCGTCAACGCTCGCGGTGCGTTTTTGCACGCGCGAGAGGCGTTTCGGGTGATGCGCGACAACGGCGGGGGAGCGATCGTCACGGTCGGCTCGTTCGCCAGCACGGTCGGGCTGGTCGAAGCGGCGGCGTACAGCGCGTCCAAAGGAGCGCTGGCGCAATTGACGAAGGTGCTCGCGCTGGAAGGCGGTCCGCACGGAATTCGCGCGAATGTCGTCGCTCCGGGCGTGATCGAGACCGATCTGCTCGACACTTTCCGCGCCGACAGCCGGGCCTACCTGCGGTCCTTCGGCGACGCCCATCCGCTCGGCCGGGTCGCGCAGCCCGAAGAGATCGCTGAGGTGATCGGCTTTCTGGCTTCTCCGCGGTCCGCGTTCGTCACCGGTGCGGTCGTCGCCGCCGACGGCGGCTACACCGCGGCCTGATTTCTTTACGCAGAAAGGAATATCCCATGCGACTCAGCGGCAAGGTCGCGTTGCTCACCGGAGCGACCGGCGGAATCGGACAGGCCACGGCGGAATTGTTCGCCCGCGAGGGAGCCAGCCTGGTCGTCACCGACGTCGACCGGGAGGCCGTGGAGAAGCTCGCGGCGCGACTGGAGACCGACGTGCTGGCCGACCGGCTGGACGTCTCCTCGCCGGAAAACTGGCGCGAAACCGTCGAACGGACCCGGCAGCGCTTCGGCCGTCTTGATGTCCTGGTCAACATCGCGGGGATCGTGGACTGGCCGGGCATCGAGGACACCGCGCCGGAGAGCTGGGATCGGGTGATCGCGGTCAACCAGACCGGAACCTGGCTCGGGATGAAGACCGCGATGCCGCTGCTGCGCGCCTCCGGCAACGGATCGGTCGTGAACACTTCCTCGGTGCTGGGCCTGGTGGGCAGCGGTGCGGCTGCCGCGTACCAGGCGTCCAAAGGCGCGGTGCGGTTGCTGACCAAGACGGCCGCCGTCGAGTACGCGACTCGCGGGGTCCGGGTCAATTCGGTGCATCCGGGCGTCATCGCCACGCCGATGATTCAGGACCTGCTCGACGACCAGGGCGACCAGCAGCCCGACATCGTCCGCACGCCGATGCGCCGCGCGGGCAGCCCCGCCGAGATCGCGCACGCGATGCTTTTCCTGGCCAGCGACGAATCCTCATTCGTCACCGGCACCGAACTGGTCGTGGACGGCGGGCTCACCGCGTACTGACACCGGCCTCATCTACTATACGGCGTAGTACTTGGTCCCGAGGTTCGGCGAGAGGAACACCATGGCGGGTGCCCGCAGGCGGCGTTCGAGCCGGGTTTCCGCTGGTGCTCGCGGCGGGTTGGGCGCGGGGCTCGTCCTGGCCGGGTTCGCGGGCGGGGCGGCGTTCGCGGCCGCGGCGCGGGCTGCTCCGGCGGAGCGGGCGAACGAGCCTCCGACGGGTACCGGGCATGAGGTGCTGCCGACGGTCGCGCGTCCGCCGGAGAGGGAACTCGCGGTGCTGAAGTCCGCGGTCAAAGTCCGCGACGACCGGCTTGAGCGTGACGAACAAGCGCGAGAGAAAGCCCGTCAGGAAGCCGAAAAACCCCGTGCCTACGCGCCGGTGACCGGTACGATCACCTCGAACTACGGCTCGCGGTGGGGAACGACCCACTACGGCCTGGACGTCGCGAACGCCATCGGCACTCCGGTCCGGACGCCGCTCGCCGGGACGGTCATCGAGGCCGGTCCGGCGAGCGGCTTCGGGTTGTGGGTGCGCGTCCGGCACGAGGACGGGACCGTCACGGTGTACGGCCATCTCAATCGCTACTCGGTCACCGCCGGGCAGCGGGTGGTGGCCGGGCAGGTGATCGCCGAGGTGGGCCAACCGGGGGCGGTCGACCGGGCCGCATCTGCACTTCGAAGTGTGGACGGAGGGGGAGCGCAAGACCGATCCGCTGCGCTGGCTGCGGGGGCTCGGCGTGCGGATCGAGCCGGGCGGGTGACCCTCGGTGGACGTCCGCCGGAGCGTGCGCGACAATGTATGCACGTTTCACTATATGTCAGGGACGGTGCGGGGTGAGCGAGCACAACACGGGGCACGGCCACGGACACGGGGTGTCGGCGGGCGCGGACCGCAAGTGGCTGGTGCGGGCGCTGGTGCTGATCGTCGGGTTCATGGCCGTCGAGCTGGTCGTCGGCCTGATCGCCGGGTCGCTCGCGCTGATCACCGACGCGGGCCACATGCTGACCGACGCCGCGTCGATCGTGCTCGCGCTCGTCGCGATCCGGCTGGCCGCGCGTCCGGCGAAGGGTGGGTTCACCTACGGGCTCAAACGCGCGGAGATCCTGTCCGCGCAGGCCAACGGGATCACCTTGCTGCTGCTGACCGCGTGGTTCCTCTACGAGGCGGTGACCCGGCTGATCGATCCGCCGCAGGTGCAGGGCGCGCTCGTGCTGGTGACGGCGCTGGTGGGGATCGTCGTGAACGTCGCGGCGAGCTGGTGCATCAGCCGGGCGAACCGGTCGAGCCTGAACGTCGAGGGCGCGTTCCAGCACATCCTCAACGACCTCTACGCGTTCATCGCGACCGCGGTGGCCGGCGCGATCGTGTGGTGGACCGGCTTCGCCCGCGCCGACGCGATCGCCGCGCTGGCCGCCGCCGCGTTGATGGCGAAGGCGGGCTGGGGGCTGGTCCGCGAGTCCGGCCGGATCTTCCTGGAGGCGGCGCCTGCGGGAATCGATCCGGAGGCGGTGGGCGAGCAGGTGGCGTCGGTGCCGGACGTGGTGCAGGTGCACGACCTGCACATCTGGCAGATCACCTCGGGCGAGCCTGCGCTGTCTGCGCACGTGCTCGTGCGGCCCGCGGCGGATTGCCACGCGGTGCGCGCGGGGATCGAGGAGATCATGCGGTCCCGGCACCGGCTCGATCACACGACGCTGCAGGTGGACCACGTCGACGAGGACCGGATCGAGCATTGCGAACGGTCGCACGGGCCGACTTACCGGTTCACTGGGCGGAGTTGACTGCGCGAAGGGGCGGAGCTGGATGTGATCCGGCTTGGCTGGGGTCATGCCGAGGGGGCTGGGCCGAAGGCTGCGGTGTCCGCAGGGGCCGATTTGCCGGTTGACTGCGCGAAGGGGCGGAGGTGGAGGCGATCCGGCTTGGTTGGGGTCGCGCCGAGGGGGCCGGGCCGAAACCTGCGGCGTCCGCAGGGGCCGATCTGCCGCTTCGCCGGGCGGAGTTGACTGCGCGAAGGGAAGGACCGCATGCGATCCGGTGTGGAGTGGCGCTGCAGGCCGAACACGCCGACGAGCGCCGGATGAGCACTGCGAGCGCTGAACCCGCGGAAAGAAAGGGACTGCATGCGATCCGACTTGGCCGCCGCTTCGGCCGCAGGTGGCTGGACGCTCCTGGCCATTCTCGTGGTGCTCGCGATCCTGCTGACCGCGATCGGCATCGCGCAGGCCCGCGACCCGGCCCGTCGTCGTCCGCCGCCGGAGACCGAGGCGGAGAGCGGCGAAACAACCGCCGACGAAGCCGGATAGGCGAGCCCTAGGATGCGTGGCGTGCAGGGACTCGGCGAGCTGGAATCGGCGGCGATGGACGTCTTGTGGCGCGCGGGCGAAGCGCGCACGGTCCGCGAAGTGCTGGAGGAGCTGAACCGGGAGCTGGCCTACACAACGGTCCTCACCGTGCTCGATCACTTGCACAGCAAGGGCTGGGTCGAACGCGAAAAGCGCAGCCGTGCCTACTGCTACACGCCGACCCTCTCACGCGAGGAGGCCGCGGCACGCGCGATGCGGAATCTGCTCGCCGACGTCGGCGATCCCGAAGGGGTGCTGCTGCATTTCGCGCGGTCGGCGTCCGAGGGGGAGCGGGAGGCGTTGCGGCGCGGGCTGCGGAAGCGCTCGTGATCGTCTCCGCGGCGCTCGTCGTGACTGCGGCGGTGGTGGGTGTCTGCGGACCGGCACTGCTGCGCCGGGTGTTGCGAGCCAGGATGCCCGCGCCGCTGCGGTTTGTCGCGTGGATCCTATTGCTGGGAAGCATGATCGTCGCCGGATCGGGTGCGGTGGCGGCCGCGTTTGGGCCGGGCCACGAGGTGGCGCGGCGGTTGGTTGCGTGGCTGCGTCTCGACACCTTGCGACACCACGAAGTGCTGCACCTGGACGAGGTGGTCGGCGTATCCGGCGCGCTGCTCGCGGTCACAGCGGCAGGAGCGTTCGCGCTGGCATCAATCCGCCTGCACCGGCACCAGCTTCGCTTGCACGACCGGCATTTCGCGGAACTGTCGATGGTGTGCCGGGCAAGGGCGGGCGTCTGGTGGCTGCCGTTGGAAGAGAAACTCGCCTACAGCATCGCCGGAAAGCCTGACCTGGTCGTGCTTTCCGAAGGGCTCGCGAAGGATCTCTCCGAGCCGGAACTCGCCGCGGTGGTCGACCACGAACGGTCCCATCTGCGCGGACGGCACCATCGGCTCGTCGGGCTCGCGCATGCGGTCTCGGCAGCACTGCCGTTCGTTCCGCTAGCCCGGCAGTCGCCGGAATTCGTTGCTGCGGCGGTGGAGTTGAGTGCGGACGCCGCGGCTGGGCGTCGGCATGGACCGGCGATCGTCAGCGCGGCGTTGGATCGGATGCATCCGGTGCGTTCGGCGGCGACCGCGCTGAGGCTGGAACACCTCGCCCGCAGTCACGGCAACGCGATGACCGGCATTCTCGCCCTCGCAACGGCAGCGTTACTCCCGGTGAGCATGGCCGCGACCCTGATCGTCGCCGGAGCTTGGACGGCGACTCCCGCCCTGCTCCACGCCTGACCGCTATGACTACTATGTCCGTTAGTAATCGTGAACGGGGGCGGATCAGGTGCTGGGCCGAAAAACGCAGATCATCGCGGGTATCCTCGCCGGGCTGGTGCTGGCGGCGGGGTGCACGGCCGCACCGGATCCCGGTCCCGCCGCCGGCGGCGACAAGAAGAGCAGCGCCGCGCCGGTGCCCGCGACCCTTGACCTCGGGCCCAAGGACGGCTCGAACGACGTCGCGCCCGGTGAACCCGTCACCGTGGCAGCCGGAGGTTCTACGCTCAGCGAGGTCACCCTCGCGGCCGCGGATGGGACCGCGATTTCCGGCGAGCTGGACCAGGCGAAGCAGCGCTGGAACACCAGCAAGCCCCTCGAATACGGCACGAAGTACACGCTGACCGCGCGTTCCGTCGGCGCGGACGGCAATCCGGTGACCCGCACCAGCACCTTCACCACCGCGACCGCCAAGGCGCAGGCGTACCCGTCGGTGATCCCGCTCGACGGCGAGACCACCGGCGTCGGCATGCCGATCACGATCAAGTTCTCCGCGCCGGTCGCGGACAAGGCCGCCGCGGAAAAGATGCTCACCGTCACCTCCGACAAGCCCGCCACCGGAGCGTGGCGCTGGTTCGGCGACGACGAGGTGCACTACCGCACCAAGGAATACTGGCCCGCGTACTCCACGATCACCCTCGACATCAAGATCGCCGGCCGCGCGCTCGGCAACGGGGTGTTCGGCAAGGCCGACCGCAAGATCTCCTTCAAGACCGGCCCGTCGATCATCTCGAAGGTGTCGGACAACGAAAAGCAGATGCGGACGTACAAGGACGGCCAGCTCGTCCTGACCTCTCCGGTCAGTCTCGGCAAGCCGTCGGCGCGCAGCGTCTCGGGCACGATGCTGATCATGACCGTGCAGTCTCCGTACACAATGGACTCCAGTACGTACGGCGTGCCCACCGACGCGCCGGGCGGCTACCGCACCACGGTCAAGTACGCGTTGCGGCTCACCAACTCCGGTCAGTTCCTGCACTCCGCGCCGTGGTCGGTCCGGCAGCAAGGCCGCTCCAACACCTCGCACGGCTGCCTCAACGTCAGCGTCGAGAACGCGAAGTGGTTCTACGAGAACTCCCATCGCGGGGACGTCGTGACGGTGTCCGACACCGGAGCCGACCTCAAACCCGGCGACGGCTGGACCGACTGGCGGTTCAGCTGGGAGGAATGGCAGAAGAAGGTCTGATCCCGGCGGGAAAGCGGCGCATCGGGGGATGCCGATGCGCCGCCTCAGGTCCGTGAGGGGAACCCCGCGGGAATCAGCGTCTGTGAAGGTTCCCCTCACGGACGGCGACCCGGCTCCCGCGGATCAGACGGACTGGCGGGGCTGCGGCGAAGGCGAAAGCACGTCCTCTCCGTAGATGCCCTGCAGCCAGTTGGTCTGGTAGATCGTGTCGAGGTAGCGCTCGCCGAGGTCCGGGGCGACGGCCACCGCGGTCAGGTGGTGCGCGTCGTGCTCGGACAGCCAGCCGGTGGCCCCGCTGACCACCGTTCCGGTCGAGCCGCCGAACAGGAATCCGTTGCGCGCCAGCCGGTGGCAAGCCCGGACCGAATCCGGCTCCTCGACCAGGACCACGTCGTCCACATAGGACTCGTCGAGGATCGCCGGGCGCACGCTGGTGCCCAGTCCCGGCAGCATCCGCCTGCCCGCCGGGCCGCCGAAGGTCACCGAGCCGACGCTGTCGATCGCGACGATCCGCACCGGCCGGTGCCACTGCCGGAAGAACCGCGCGCAGCCCATCAGCGTGCCCGTGGTGCCCGCGCCGACGAACAGCACGTCGAGATTCGGGAACGCGGCGGCGATCTCCGGGCCGGTCCGGTGGAAGTGCGCTCCCCAGTTGTCCGGGTTGGTGTACTGGTTGAGCCACACGTAGCGCTCGTCGGACGCGACCAGCATGCGCACGTGGTCGATGCGCGCCCCCAGGAAACCGCCGTCGGGGGCGGGCTCGGTGATGATGTGCACCTCGTTGCCCAGCGCCTCGATGGCGCGGCGCGTCGCGAGGTTGCAACGCGAATCGGTGACGCACAGGAATTTGTACCCCCGGCTGGCCGCGATCATGCTCAGCGCGACGCCCAGGTTGCCGGAGGACGACTCGACGATGATCGAGCCCGGCCGCAGCAGGCCGTCGCGTTCGGCCGCGTCGACCATCTCGGTCGCGGCCTTCAGCTTGATGGAGCCGGCGAAGTTGAAGCCCTCGCATTTGAGGTAGAGCGAATAGCCGAAACTCCAGCGGAGGTCGACGTACAGCGACTCCTCGTTGAAGGATTCGGGAACGGTGATGACTCGCACAGTTTTCTCCTCGTCAGGCAAAGCTCAGTGGCGGACGGTGCTCAGCCATACCGGCGCAGTTCGTGGAAGAAGTCCTCGATGACGTGCAGTCCGCCGGCGTCGGACACTCTCTCGTGGACGAAGGCCCCGACCGCGAGGTCGAGGACGCCGAGCCCGAACGGGGAGAAGATCAGCGGCTGGTCGGCGGGCGGGCTGACCCGGCCGGACAGCACGTCGTCCAGGGTGCCGAGCAGGAAATCCCGGCTGCCGGTGCGCTGTTCGACCAGATGCGGCGAGGTGTTCGCCTTGAGGCAGTGGTCGACGTCGTCGACGATGTTCGCCGACGCCAGCAGGACCTCCGGGGCGAGATCGCGCAAGGAAACGTGCAGTACCAAGGGGTTGTGCGAGAACCACGACGGATCGTGCACGTGCGGTTCGCCCGCGATGGTCGCGAAGACGACCAGATCGCTGTCGCGGATCAGCCCTTCGGCGGTCTCGTGCACGCTGATGTCGCCGGCGAACCCGGACTGCTCCAGGTAGCCGCGGAACCCGGCGGCGCTGTCGGGGTGCAGGTCGTGCACGTTGATCTCGTCGAACTCCCAGCCGGTCCCGGCGAGGAAGGTGTGGATGTAGCGGGCGATCAGGCCGACCCCGAAGAACCCGACGCGCCGGGGACGCTGCCGGGTCCGGCTGAGCCGGTCCGCGGCCAGCGCGGCGGAGGCGGCCGTCCTGGTCGCGCTGATGATGGAGCTTTCCAAGCAGGCGAACGGATAGCCGGTCGCGAGGTCGTTCAGGATGAGCACCGCCGACGCCCTCGGGATCCCGGCTGCGACGTTGCCCGGGAAGCTGGAAATCCACTTCAGGCCCGCGACGTTCGTCTCCCCGCCGAGCGAGGCGGGAAGAGCGATGATCCGGTCGGCCGGGCGGTCGGGGAAGCGCAGGAAATAGGAGGGCGGGTTGACCGAATCGCCGGAGCCGTGCACCCGGTAGGCGGCCTCGACGAGGTCGAGGACCTCCCGTTCGCGCCCGGCCAGCGCCTGCTGGACCTGGGCGCCGGAGATCACCGCGAACGGCGGCACGGCGACCGGCCCCGCGGACGCGGATTCGGCGGTGAAGGATTGCGTGGTCACTGGGTTTTCCCCTCGGAAGCGAGCGTGCAGTCGGAAAGGCGGACCGGGTCGGCGAGCCCGACGAGCACCTCGCGCGGGCCCTCGTACGCGTCCCGGCTGTGCGCGGTGCGGACGTTGTCGACCAGCAGCAGGTCGCCCGCCTGCCACGGTTCGCGGACGGTGTGTTCCTCGTACACCTCGTTGAGCAGCTGCACGATGTCCTCGCCGATCGGGTCCCCGTTCCCGAAACGGGTGTTGAACGGCAGCCCGTCCGCCCCGTAGACGTCGACCAGGTACTCGTGCACCTCGGGGGCCATCGTCCACTCGTTGAGGAAGGCGATCTGGTTGAACCAGCAGCGCTGGCCGGTGACCGGATGCCCGACGATCGCGTCGCGGCGCTGCCGGGTGCGCAGGCCGCCGTCGGGCTGCCAGTCGAACTCGATCCGGTTGGCGCGGCAGTAGTTCTCGATCGCGGAGCGGTCCTCGGTGCCGAACGCTTCGGCGACCGAGGCCCCGATCTCGTCGTTGAAGCTGCGGGTGAGCAGCCAGCCGTCGCGTTCGAACCGCGCACGCAGGTCGGCGGGAAGCGAGGCCAGCACGGCGGTGGAGTCGCTGACGCCGGTGACCCCGCCCGACGACGGCGGGCTGACGCAGGCGAACAGCATCAGCCCGGGGAATTCCAGCGTGTAGCTCAGTTCGTGGTGCATGCACATCGGCTGGTTCGGCGGCCATTCCGTCGAGGAGTACACCCCGCCGGGGTAGGCCGCGCGCGGCGCGAAGGCCTCCCGCTCGGTCGTCAGCAGGTCGGTCAGTCTCCCGAACACGGCCGCGACCGCGGTCTGTTCGGCGAGCCCGAGACCGCGGACGAGCACCGCGCCGTATTCGGCGACGAGTCTTCGCACCGTCTCCCGGTGCGTGCTCGCCCAGCCGGCCGGGTCGCCGCCTGCCTCGGCCCGCAGCACCGCGGGCAGCCCGGGACAGAAATCCGGCTCGGGCGGGGAAGTCTTGGGCAGGAACTTGGACAACGACATCGTGGAATCCCTTCGATTTCCGCGGTTCACGAGGTGCGGGGTTCAGGAGGACGAGGCGGACCGGCTGTCGATCAGCGCGGCCAGGTCGGCGAGCACCGGGTGCTTGGCGACGTCCTTGATCGAGACCGCGCGGTCGAGCGCGATCGCCAGTTTCACCGCGGACAGCGACGTGCCGCCCCGGCCGAAGAAGTGGTCCTGGCGGCCGACCTGGCCGGACCGGATGCCGAGCACCTGCGCCCAGGCCCCGGCGAGCCGCCGTTCGGTGTCCGTGACCGGCTCGTCGTAGTCCTCTTCCGCGGTGTCGAGTTCGGCGGCCAGCGCGGCGAGGTTCTTCTTGTCGATCTTTCCGTTGGCGGTCAACGGCAATTGCTCCCGCCAGTGGAACGCCGCGGGCAGCATGTACTCGGGCAGCGCCGCGCCGAGCTGTTCCCGCAGCAGTTCGAGGCCGAGCTGCTCGCGGCTGGAGTAGAACGCGACCAGCCGCTTGCTCTGTCCGCGTTCGGCCACGACCACCGCGCCGTCGCGCACGCCGGGCACCCGCAGCAGCGTGTTCTCGATTTCGCCGATTTCGATGCGGAAACCGCGGATCTTGACCTGCGAATCGCGCCGGCCGAGGAATTCCAGCTTGCCCTCGGGCAGCCAGCGGCCGTGGTCGCCGCTGCGGTAGAGCCGGGCGTCCGGGCGGTGCGGGTCGGTCGTGAACGCCCGGGCGGTGCGCTCCGGGTCGTTGACGTAGCCGCGGCCCACGCACACCCCGGAGAACACGATCTCGCCGGGCGCGCCGAGCGGGACCGGGTCCAGTTTCTCGTCGACGACGTACACGCGCACGTTCTGCACCGGCGGCCCGAGCGGCACCCGCTCGCGCGTCGGCGCGCGGTCCATCACCTCGTGGTTGGTGTCGTCCGAGGTTTCGGTGAGGCCGTAGGCGTTGACCAGCTTGATGTCCGGCATCGCGGCGAACCAGCGCTGCGCCAGTTCGGTCTTGAGCGCCTCGCCGGTCACCGAAACGCAGCGCAGGTCCGGCAGCGCGACCGGGTTCTTGTCCACTGCGGACAGGACGACCTCGAGGTAGGAGGGCACGACCTGCAGCACCGAAACCCCGCCGCTGCCCAGCCGGTCCACGAACCGGTCGGCGTCCAGGATCACGTCCTGTTCGATCAGCAGCGTCCGCCCGCCGACCAGCAGCGCGGAGACCAGCTGCCACAGCGAGATGTCGAAGCACTGCGGCGCGACCTGCGCCACCACGGATTCTTCGGTGATGCCGAGGTCGTTGATCTTGGCGTAGAGGTGGTTGACCATCCCGGCGTGCTCGCACATCGCGCCCTTGGGCTCGCCGGTGGAGCCCGAGGTGAAGTAGATGTAGGCGAGCTGACCGGAGTCGACGGCGATGCCGAGATCCTCGTCGGAGTGGTCCTCCTCGTACGCGGCGTCCACGAACACCGTGCGCACGCCGGGCAGCGATTCGACGGCCTTGCGCAGCGTGGTCGTGCTGCCCGGTTCGGTCAGCACCAGTTCGCAGTCGGCCCGGCGCAGCGTGGTCGCGATGCGGTCGGTCGGGAAATGCGGCTCGATGGGCAGGTAGACGCCGCCTGCCTTGAACACGGCGAGCACGGCGGCCATCCAGTCCAGATTGCGTTCGGTCACCACCGCGACGACGCCCTCGCGGCGCAGCCCGCGCGCCACCAGCGCCCGCGCCAGGCGGTTGGCGCGCTGGTTGAGCTCCCGGTACGTCCACTCCCGGTCGCCGTGCACCGCGGCGACCGCGTCCGGATTCCGCGCGACACTGCGCTGGAATAGCTCGTGGCAGCGCAGGTCCGGCACTTCGACGTGCGGCCCGGCGAGCCCTTCCAGCTGCAGCTTGAGTTCCGCGGACGACAGCAGCGTCGTTTCGCGGTGCGGCGCGGTGACGTCGGTGCGGATCAGCGTGAGCGCGCTCAGGTGGTAGCCGAGGATGCGTTCGGCGCTTTCGGAATCCAGCACTTCGGTGCGGAAGCGCAGCCGGAGCGTCGTCAGGTTCGGCGACACGTCCAGCCGCAGCACCGTGTCCCCGGCGAGGTCCCCGGCGGTGCCGGTCGGGTCGAAGACCGTTTCGAACGGCGGCGCGACGATGCCGAGTTCGGCGCGCAGTTCGTCCACCGGGAAGTCCCGGAAGGCGAGGGTCTGCGCGTCGATCTCCGCGGTGTGCTCGATCAGCTCGCGCCAGGTGCCGGATTCGGTGCTCAGCCGGCAGGGCAGCGGCGCTCCGCCGGGCCCGGCGACGTAGCCGGTGCACACCTCTGTCTCGCCCGACAGTGCGGCGAGCACCTTGGCGTGCGCGGCGAGCAGCACCGAATTCAGCGGCACGCGCAGCTGCTCGGCCAGCAACCGAAGTGCGGCCGCGATCCCCGAAGGAATCGGCGTTTCGTGGTCGCCGATCGCAGAGCCCGGGTCGAGCGTCCATCGCGGGATGCTGGTGCGGCCGCCGGCGGCGAGTACTTCGCGCCAGTGCTCGCGGCCCGCTCCCAGTCCGGTTCTCATGGGTCGTCCTTCCCGTGGTTGTCGTTGCTCCGTCACGATTTCCCCGCCAGCTGACGGCGGAGGGCCCGGATCTCGTGCGCGGGGTTCCCGCCCCAGTGCGCGCGGTCCGGGACCTCAGTGCCCTTCATGAGGAAGGAATGGGGGGCGAGCGACGAGCCGTCGCCCATCGTCACGCCGTAATGCACCAGAGCGCCGGTGCCGACCGTGCAGTCGCTGCCGATCGAGATGCGGTCCATCTTGAAACCGCCGTCCTCCTGCGAATGGCATTGGACGACGGACCCGATGTTGAGGGTGACGTGGTCTCCCAGGCGCACCAACGTCTTTTCGATGATGAGCGAGCCGTCGTCGAACAGCCGCTTGCCGACCTTGACGCCCAGCAGCCGCCACACCGCGCCCTTGAACGGGGTCCCGTCCAGCGAGCGGAAGATCGCGCCCGCCGCGGCCGCCTTCCAGAACCGTTCCTGCCGCCAGAACCGCCGGTCGTAGATCGAGCACGACACCGGGCGCTGCGGCCGGACGAACACGGTGATCCGTTCCAGGGCGATGAAATAGAGCATGCCGTAGAGGAGCATCGCGGCCGTGTCGATCGCGAACAGCGGGGCGCCGATCAGGTCGTAGTAGACGTCCGAGGCCCAGGTGAGCAGGAGCAGGCCGTAGAAGAACAGCCAATGGGACACGGCGTACAGGAGCATGGCCCCCAGGTTGTGCCGCGTCTTGGCGGCCAGCCTGCGCCGGAATTCCTCCGGCGTCTTCGGATGGTCGAACTGGCTGTCGCGCTCCACCGAACGCGGGATCTCGAAGCTGGGGGAGCCGAGCAGGCCGACGCCCTCGCGCACCGGGCCGTCGAGCGGCACCAGGACCTTGGTGGCCAGCAGGCAGTTGTCGCCGGTCTTGGCCCCGGCGGGGTAGACGACGTGGTTGCCGAGGAAGTTCTGCGCCCCGACGCGCACCCGGGAAAGCCGGAACGAGGTGCTGGTGTACTCGGCGTTGACGACCGACAGACCGTCGGCGACCATCGTGCCCGCACCGGATTCGAACAGGTACGGATTCTCGTATTTCTCGTCGAGCCCGAAGTTGGACCCGGTCTGTTCTTTCTTGGACACCTGGCAGCCCAGGGCGCGCAGGTAGTGCACGATGGCCGAGCTGTCGCCGAACAGCGTCTTGAAGAACCGCAGGTTGGTGAGCACGCGGATGGCGCGGTGCGCGGTGTAGCGGAAGGTGTAGAGGCGGTAGACCTCGCCCGGTTTGAGCGCCAGGTTCAGCAGCCGCGGAACGAACGAGACGATCAGGAAACCGGTCAGCCGCAGGCCGAAGTACAGGATGAAGGAGACGGCGAGGGCCTTCCAGTAGAACTTCGGGTTGCTGAAGTCCAGGACGGCCGTGCCGAGTCCCATCGCCGGGCTGAGGTTCGGCAGCACGTTCAGCGCTCCGCCGAGCAGGCCGAGCACCACCGGGGCCAGCAGGAAGACCGCGGTCAGGGTCTGGCGCACGGCGAACAACGCCCGCCGGACGCTGCCGCAGGACCGCGGCTCGACGCGCCGGTAGTGCACGTCGGCGGGAACGGCGGGGACGCCGTGCCAGCTCTGCCCCTCCGGAACCGCTTGCCCGGCGTGCAGGGACGAGGCGTGCCCGAGCTGGGCGTTGGCGCCGAGCCGGGTTTCGACGTCGATGACGGACATCTCGCCGACGTAGGAGTGCGCGCCGATCGAGACCGGGCCGGTCCGGAGCACGCCGTTCTGCGCGCGATAGGTGGTGAAGTAGGTGTCCTTGCAGATCACCGCGCCTTCCCCGACGGTCAGCAGATCGGTGCACACCGGGACGAACCGCGAGAAGATCGTGACGCCCTTGCCGATCTTCGCGCCCAGCGCGCGCAGGTACAGCGAGTACAGCGGGGAGCCGACGAACAACGGGACCAGCGGGTTCCGCTGGACGAGCGTCTTGACCACCCAGAACCGGACGTAGCCGAGGCTCCACAGACGGACCTCCCCCGGCTTCCACCGCCCGACGAGGATCCACTTGAGCGCGATCGGCAGGGTGCACATCACCGCCAGCACCATGGCTCCGAAGACCACCGCGCGCAGGTAGTAGTCGAGCAGGCTGGCACCGGCCAGAATCCAGTCGGTTCCCACGCCGAGCACCTGGGCCACGAGATACGAATAGCCCAGGAAGACCGCGACCTGCAGTATCCCGCAGCCGAAGTATTCGAGCCGGCTCGCCCGCTTCGGCGCCGCCGCGGGGGCCGGTTCCTCGGCGGGGACCTCCTCGGTCTCGGCCAAAGCGGAGACGAGACTGGCGATGGTCGGATTCCGGTAAATGTCCTTGATGGAGACGGCGGGAAGATCGGCACGCTTGCGCACTCGTGCGCAGAACTGTGCCATCACGAGCGAGTTGGCCCCGAGATCGGCGAAGAAGTTGCTGTCGACCGACACGTTTTCCTGCCCGGTGACGTCGGCCATCACCTGAGCGAATGCTTCTTCGGTGTCGGGTGCCGGACCGGGGCGGGCGGTCGGGTACTCGGTGAGATCCATATGCCTAATGATCGGTGGATGTAACGCCGACGTAACCTACGGACGTCGGTGTTGACAATTTCGTGACCTGTTCGATGCGAATTGCGGTTGACAAATGCGGCACGCCCTCGGATTGAGGTCTAGACCACGTAAAGAGCCATTAACCTGGCAAAGGGGACCAATACCGTGAATACCCTTTGTTTTTCCACTGCCGGTGGCAGCCGTCGACGAATCCGGGAAGTCCCGGAGAAGGCTTCCGGTGAAGTCTGATCGTCGTCGTGCATTTACCGCAAACCAATCCACCGCACGGGCGATGGTAGCAGGATTTCCCCGCTTTCGGGGGTCGGATTCCCCGGTTGGCGGACGCGGAACTGCTCCGCTGGGGTGAAATCCGTGGCACAACGAGTGGCGCGAAGTCGCTGTGCGGAGGGGGCCTCGGACCGCGGCCCGGATCCGCCGTGCTCGCTCAGGGCGCCCGTCAAGTTTCGTTGGTCCTCGAATTCGGTGACATTGTGCGCCGGACCGGAATATGCAAGTGCTGCTTTGCGGGATTGATGGCACTTTCGAGGGAATTGTCGTCTCGGGTCGCGGGTTTGTGCCATCGAGGTGAATCGCGCGGCAGACGGATGACGCCATTGGGCCGTTCGGGCGAGGCTGGACTGCTCTGGTGTGGTTTCGCCGCAGGTACGCCGACCGGGCCGGTTTTCGCCGGAAGGTCGCGCGGAGAGCTTCCGAGGAGGAAACGCCGATTGCGGTATTTCTGCGTCCGGCGGGCGGGCGGAGCCCAGGCGTCGGTCCGGTCGCTGGAATTATGTCGCTTCTCGTGGTTTTCCGGCAGTATTGAAACATTTTCGTGTTGTCCGGATTTCCGGGATCGCCGCAGGGGGAGAAAACATGAAGGTGGAGTTGGACTGTCCGGTCCGCCCTGAGATGCGAGTGACACGGCAATTTCCGGTACCGCTTGCGACAACGATTGCCGCGATGCTGCTCCGGCAGGCGGCGAACCGGCCGGCCGCAGTGGCGATCCGCGACCGGCTGGACGTCGTGACCTGCGCGCGACTCGTCGCCGAAGCCCGCCGCGTCGCGCACAATCCGGCTGGGTCAGGCGCTTCTTCCGGCGAAATCGTCGTAGTGGCCGCCCGGCGCACTGGTCGCGGCGGGCGGCTGCGTTCCGTTGGGTCCGGCCGCGGTCGCCGTCTGCGCCGCCGAGACGTCGGGGACGAACTTCAGCCTCGAACTGCGGGCGACCCTGCTCTCCGGCGGAACCGTCCTCCCGTGCCGGAAAGATCAACTCTCGCCTGCGGACATCCACGGCTGCGTCCGGCGCGGGGTGACCCATCTCTTCCTGGACTCGGCCAGTTCGCCGCCATCGCGGACGATGCGTCTTGCTTGTCGGGCCTGCGAGTCCTTACCGTTGGGTCACCCAGACCGACCTCGACGCGGACGGCGGCATCCCGCAGGGTCGCGCGATAGCAGGCACCGGCGTCGTCGCATGGGACGGTGCCGAGGCGGCACCAGCCGGTGAACGCGGGGAACTCGCGCTCACCGGCGACGGCCTGGCCCGCGGCTGCCTCCACGCGCCTGACCGCACCGCGGAAGCGTTTCCGGAACTCGAGACCGACGGCGTGCCCCAGCGGGCCTATCCGACCGGCGACCGCGGCTGGCTCGACGAACCGGAGACGGCCGCGCGCCGGGCTACCACTGTCCGAAGTGGACAGTCTCGCTTTCCGGCTTCCGCTTGCGAGTAGCCGGGGAAGCGCCCGAGGAGATCTTGGCATCGGCGTCGTAGCCGATGGCGATCGCGCCGATCGGCTCATGGCTGTCCGGAACGCCGAATTCGGTGCGCACCTTGGCGTAATCGTCCGCGCCGATGCCGAAATACACCGCGCCGAGCCCTTCGTCCACCACGGTCTGCAGGATCAGCAGAACGGCCATGCCGGTGTCGATGTACCAGAAGGGCACCGGCCAGTGGTCCTCGCTGCGGTCGGTCCAGCCCTTGTCCGGCTGGGCGTAGCGGTCGAGGTAAACGTCTTTCACCGAAAACGGGATCACGATCACCGGGGCGGCCTTGGTGCTGTCGTCCAGCGTCCAGGAGGAGAGGGTGTCGGCGAATCGCCGCACGTCGTCGCCCTGCAGCACCAGGAACGCCTGCCCCTGCGAGAATCCGGCGGACGGCCCGCGCAGCGCGTTGCGCATGATCCGGCGAAGACTGTCCTCGGGCACCGGTTCGTCGGTGAACTTGCGCACCATGCGCCTGCGCCGCACGACTTCCTGAAACTCCATCGCTGCCCCCTGGTGGAAGTTTTCGGGCAACTGTAGCGGGTTTCCGGTGCTTTGTGACTCGATCATGCGGGGGTTTCGACGGCTGCCCTGGCGGCGAGGTTGCTGGCGCGATACCTCGGAGGCGGGCTGGCCGGTGGACTTGGGTACCGCGCGCCTGGGCGGGCGACTTCCTGGCGGGAGTTCCGGGCGACTGTGGCGGTTTCCGAGGCGTGGTTCCTGCGGGCGGCTGGATCCCGCGGGGTCGCGCAGCCGCCGACGCCGGGCCTGCCGGGAAGGGACACGAGCTGATGGGGGCCGTCGAGGGCGTCGGCTCGTCTGCGAGTTCTGCCGTGTCCGCCCGCAGACCTCGGAGGGGTTCGCACCGGCGCGCCGGATGTCGGTGCCGGAACAGGCTGCCCATCCCGATCGGAGCCTCCTCGTACTGCAGCATGGCGACCTGGCTGAGCACGACACCGGGGCGCACGACTCGACGAGCTGCTGCCCGCGATTCTCGGCGGCTCCATCGAACCCGGCAAGGTCTTCGACGCGAGCACTGGTCTCGACGGGGTTCTAAGCGGGTATCGGGACCTGGGCCGAAGCGCAAGGTCCTGAGCCGTTCCTGGCCGACGGGAAAACACCGGCCCGGCCGGAGGCGGGCGCCTGCGGCCGGGCGGGTTTCCGTCGCTGGCGGAGAGGCTGAACTCCCGCGGTCCTGATTGCCCGGCGGCTGCCGCGCGGAAATCCGCCGGGCGGCGGCGGGCGAAACTCCGGCGGGGGAGCGGACGCCTCGTCCGGCGTTTCCCGAAATGATCCGCGCGGAACCGTCGGGCCCGGGCGCTTATTTGCCCGCGCGCTTTTTCGCGGTGCGCTTGCGGGGTTTCGCCTCCGGCTTCTGGCTTTCCTCGTAGGCGGCGATCACCTCGCGCGGGATGCGGCCGCGTTCGGCGATCGCCCAGTTGTTGTCGAGGGCCCACGTGCGGATCGCCTTGGAGCGTTCGCGTTCCTCGGCGGTCGGCGCGGCCGTGGCCCGCACGGTCGTCTTGCGTCCGCCGGTCCGGCGGGCGGCCGCGATGAACGTCGCCAGTTCCTCGCGCAGGGTGGCGGCGTTCGCGTCGGACAGGTCGATTTCGTACTGGACGCCGTCGAGTCCGAAGGGGACGGTCTGCCCGGCTTCGGACCCGTCGAGGTCGTCGATCATCTCGACGAGGACTTTCTGTGCCATCGCGGTGACTCCTCCTGGAAACGGGACGCGGTCACCGCAGACCATAACAGGAGTCCACTGTGGCTGGTCGGCGGCGATAATTCCGCGGGGTCGCGCGGCCGCGAATTGGCCGGGCCAGGGGGAACGAAGATCAGGAGGTTTTCCGCTCCGGCACGGGATCGGCCAGCGCTTCGAAGGCGTGTCCCATCCGGTCGCGTTTAGTCCGGAGGTAACGCAAGTTCTGCGGAGTTTCGACCGGACGCGGTGTGACCTGCTCCACGACTTCGAGTCCGTATTCGCCGAGTCCGCGGTATTTCTCCGGGTTGTTGGTGATGAGCCGCACCCGCCGGACGCCGAGGTGTTCGAGGATCTGCGCGCCGGAAGCATAGGAGCGCGAGTCCACGGGAAGACCCTGCGCAAGATTGGCGTCGACGGTGTCGAGACCGGATTCCTGCAACGCGTAAGCCTCGATCTTGGCGGCCAGGCCGATGCCGCGGCCCTCGTGGCCGCGCAGGTAGACAATGGCCCCGCAGCCCTCGTCGGCCACCGCGCGCATCGCTTGTTCGAGCTGGGTGCCGCAGTCGCAGCGCAACGAGCCGAGGATGTCGCCGGTCAGGCATTCGCTGTGCACCCGCACCAACGCGCCCCGCTCGGATCGACCGGCGGCGGCGACGTCGCCCATGACGAGGGCGAGGTGTTCGGCACCGTCCAATCGCGACCGGTACGCGACCGCGCGGAAGTCGCCGAAAGCGGTCGGCATCGCGGCGGTCGCGACCGGTTCGACCAGCCGTTCGGTGGTGCGGCGATAACGGACCAGGTCGGCGATCGCGACGACGGGCAGGCCGTGTTCGGCGGCGAACTCGCGCACCCCCGCCTCGCGCAGCATTTCGCCGTCCGGGCCGATCAGTTCGCTGATGACGCCGACCGGCTCGCGACCGGCCAGCTGCAACAGATCGACGGCCGCTTCGGTGTGCCCGGCGCGGACGAGTACACCGCCGTCTCGCGCGCGCAACGGAAAGATGTGACCCGGACGGCGAAGACGTTCAGGTGTCGTGGCCGGGTCGGCGAGCGCCCGGCAGGTGCGCGTGCGGGCCGTTGCGGACACTCCGGTCCCCGCATCTGCGTGATCGACGGACACGGTGAACGCGGTGCCGTGCGCGTCTTTGTTGTCCGCGACCATGGGCGGAAGCGCGAGCGCGTCGGCGCGTTCCGCCGTCATCGGTGCGCAGACGATTCCGGTGGTGTGCGCGACGAGGAACGCCATCTGGCCGGCAGTGACACTTTCGGCCGCGAGCACGAGGTCGCCCTCGTTCTCCCGGTCGTGATCGTCGACGACCACGATCATCCGGCCTTCCTCGAGCGCGGACACCGCCGCGCGCACACTGTCCTCGGTGACGAGCATGTCGAACCTCCCGGGTCATGAAGCCGCTCGAAGTGACTGGATGATAACTACAATCAGCCAGTGAGCTGGACTTGCTTACGCATGAATGTTATCGACCAATAACATCGAGCGGAAGAGGCAGTGCTCACTTGCCGGGGAGCGCGCCGCTCCGCCGGAGATCGCGGACGAAACAGCCGAGCAGGTCCGCGAACCGCGCACGTTCCTCCGGCGACCACCCGGAGAGAGCGTCGCCGAACTGGGCGGCCCGGCGCTGTCGTTCGACTTCCAGGATCCGGCGGCCCGCGGCAGTCACGAAGAGGGGGCTGGCCCGGCCGTCCTCGGGATCGGCGCGGCGCTCGACCAGCCCGGACCGGACCAGCCCGGCGACCTGGCGGCTGACCGTCGACGGGTTCACGCCCAGCACCGCGGCGATTTCCCCGGCCCGGAACGGGCCCTCTTCGGCGAGCATGGCCAGCAGCGGCAGGCAGTTCGGCTCGGCCGGCGCCGCTTCCGCGCGCTTGACCAGGCGCGCGAGCGCGAGAAGCTGGTCGGCGAGGTCGACGTCCGCCATCGGCTCAGCGGCCGGCGCGAACGTGACGGTCGCGCCCGGCCCCGTACCCGGTGAAGGCCATCACCGCGCTCAACGCGGTGAGCGCGACGAGCGCGCCGGACCAGCTTCCGGTGGCGTCGTGGAGGATGCCGAGCAGCAGCGGTCCGGCCGCGGCGACCAGATAACCGATGGACTGCGCCATCCCGGCCAGCGCGGTGGTCTCGCTCGGGCCGGTGGCGCGCTGGCTCTGGAAGCTGAGCGCCAGCACGAGGCAGACCCCGCTGCCCAGCCCGAGCAGCGTGCACCCGACGATCGCGATTCCGGGCGCCAGAAGGAGGATCGCGAACCCGGCGGCGGTGACCGCCGACGCCGCGGCCGCGGGGAAACGCTGGTCGGCCCGGCCCCGGGTGAGCAGCGGCAGCACCATGCCGGTGGCCAGCGCGACGAGCTGGTAGTAGAACAGCATCCAGCCGGCCGCCGCGGTGCTCATGCCCTGGCCGCTGAGGATGCTGGGCAACCACGCGACGGCGGTGTAGAAGGCGAGCGACTGCAGGCCCATGAAGAGGGAAACCTGCCACGCCAGCCAGGACCGCCACGGGGTCGGCGCATGCGTCCTGCGGGTCTGCGACCCGGTGTCCGGCCGCGAGCCGCGCAGCCGAGGCAGCCATCCGGCCAGTGCGGCCACCGCGACGACCACTGCCCAGGCGAGGGCGGAGTGCCAGCTGCCCGGCAAAACCCCCGCCAGCGGAACGGAAATCCCGGACGACACCGCGGCGACCACACCCATGACCGTGACGTAAAGCGCGCTGACGGTGTGCACCCGCGAGGCCGGAACGTGGGTGCGAATCACCGTGGGCAGCAAGACATTTCCGACGGCGATCGCGGCGGACAGCAGCACCGTCCCCGCGAAGAGACAGGCAATCGACGGCAGTGACCGGACCACTGTGCCCGCCGCCAGCACCGCCAGCGAGAGCACGAGCAGCCGCGTGGAACCGATCCGATGCGAGACACGGCCGACGAGCGGCGAAGTCACCGCGAACATGAGCAGAGGCAAGGTATTCAGCACACCGCCCGCTGACGCAGGCAGTCCGGTGTCGTGCTCGATGGCGGGCAGGAGTGTCCCGACGCCGGTCAGGGTGGCGCGCAGATTGGCCGCCACCAAGAGGATCGCGAGCAACAGCCCCGCTGACCACTCAGGTTTGGTGACCGATCTTTTCGCGACTGTGGGAACTTCGACCTCGGCGGTCACTTCTCCCGCTCCGTTCCGGTCCCGGTGAGCTTCACGATTTCGGCAGCGCAGTAGCGCGCCCCGACCTCGTCCTGAGCAGCGATCGCCTCGACCAGCTGGCGATGAAGCCGGGTGTGCTCTTGAGCAGTCGCTTCGGGCCACAACGTGTCACCGATTTGCTCGGCGACGGAGGCGCTGAGGACGTCGTATACCTCGGTGAGCAGGGAATTCCGTCCCGCATTCACGACGGCCTGGTGGAAGCGAACGTCCGCTTCGACGGCTGTGTCGGTGTCGTCCCGCACCTCGGACTCGTCGAGCAGCCGCTGCAGGCTGACCAGATCGTCGTCGGTGCGGCGCACCGCAGCCAGGCCGGAGGCATACTCCTCCAGCACGGCCCGCAGTTCCAGCACGTCGCTCCGCCGTGAGGAGTTGGCCCGCCGCATCAAGACGGATTGCATCTCGCTCGACGCCCGGACATAGGTTCCATCGCCTCGCCGTGCTTCCAGCAGCCCGAGGTGCACCAGTGCGCCGAGCGCTTCCCGCACGGTTGTCCGCCCGACGCCGAGCTGCTTGACCAGGTCATTTTCGGCTGGAATCCGCATTCCGACCGGCCATTCTCCGGAGGCGATCTGCTCCCGGAGGGTGTCCACAAGCTGTGCGGCGAGGCTGGCGACCCGATTGGGGGCGCGGAGATCGTTCATAAGGTGACCCTAACACCGGATGTCAGACATTTGAATGTGATCGGGGTCGCGGTCCAAGGTCCGTGAGGGTTCCCCTCACGGATTGGGGGCGGCCCTGCACCCCGAAGCTCATTGTGCTGACGGTCTGGGGGTGCTTGTCAAGGCGGGGATGATGCGTTTGCAGGCAGCGCGAGTCGGCAGGGAGGCTTCGTATCGGGGTGCAGGGCAGGGGCTGGGTGCCTCGATCGTTGGGTGCGTGGGTGGGGGTGGTGGCGGTGGCGTGTGTAGC